>NZ_JAHXZI010000017.1:0-230483 GCF_019429605.1 Actinoplanes hulinensis
CGCGCAGCGCGGTCAAGGAGTTCAAGCGGCCCAGCAAAGTCGTGGAAGATGCGGGGCATTTCAAGTCTTGAATCGCCGACAAGGTTTTTTCAAAACGTTGGATGCGGCTTTCGAGGTCCGTTCCACTCGGAAAGTTCGCATTCTTGAGCGCTACCTGCGCGTTCACTTGGGCTTGAGTGGGTGGGCAGCGACCGGGAACGTTTACCCCGGTAGGGCCCACGCGGTCGGCCGTCGCGTTCGGATTGCCCGGGCTGAAACCCAGCGCCGGCACCAAAGCGTCAATGTTACCGGAGCTGGCTCCGGCGTTCCCCGTCGCTCCACTCGCGGCCGCGTCACCGGATCCTGTGGCGGCGGCTTTGTCCGCTGGCGTTTCGTTCAAACCCAAACCACGCAGGATGTTATCGCGGTTCGCGTTTCCGCGCAGCGCGGTCAAGGAGTTCAAGCGGCCCAGCAAAGTCGTGGAAGATGCGGGGCATTTCAAGTCTTGAATCGCCGACAAGGTTTTTTCAAAACGTTGGATGCGGCTTTCGAGGTCCGTTCCACTCGGAAAGTTCGCATTCTTGAGCGCTACCTGCGCGTTCACTTGGGCTTGAGTGGGTGGGCAGCGACCGGGAACGTTTACCCCGGTAGGGCCCACGCGGTCGGCCGTCGCGTTCGGATTGCCCGGGCTGAAACCCAGCGCCGGCACCAAAGCGTCAATGCTACCGGAGCTGGCTCCGGCGTTCGTGGCGGCGTTGCTCATGCCGGTGCTGACGGCGAACGCGGTGCCGGCCAGAGCCGCAGCGGCAAGTCCTATGGCGATCTTGCGGTTGCGCCCGGTGAGTCCACTGCCCGGCCGCCGGTATGCACTGCTGCGTGATCTCCTCATGCCCGTGTTTACGTGCCTCGTTCGCCAGCGGACGGGGTTCGTACCTTAAAGATCCTTAAATGCTTCAACCCCGCAGGGACTCGGGTGCGTGCAGGCGCAACATCGTGGCGCCCACGTCGGCGGGCACGCGACCCGCGGTGCACAGGGAGACGCCCACCATGACGACGAACGCCAACGGAACGGTCCAGGCGGCAGGCTGACCGACGAGCACCGCCGGCCACCCGTGCAGCGGCGCGCTTGCTCGAGGAGATCCACGAGACACGGCAGGTAACCGATCGCCTCGCGCCGGACCTACGCGCTCACCGTCTCAAGCACAGTCCTCGCCGCGGTTGCGGCAGTAGCCGCGATCAGGGCCCTCTTCGACTGCGTAGAAGCCCCGTCCAAGGAAATCGCGGGACGGGGCTTCTACGCAGTCGAGCATGTTCAGTCGACGTCTCCACGTCGTCCCCGTTTTACCTGGCCACGCCGCTTCTTCTCGGCGATGCGCCGCTCGACCGATCCACGCGTCGGCTTCGTCGCACGCCGGGCGCGCGGCGGCGGCGCGACGGCCGCCGCGACGACGGACGCGAGCCGCGCTTCGGCAGCCTCTCGGTTGCGAAGCTGGGAGCGGTGCTCCGACGCTGTGATCGTCAGTACCCCGGTGATCAGGCGGCTGGCCAACCGCTCGACGGCTCTGGCCTTCAACCCGGGCGAGAGTAGGTCGGACCCCGCTAGGTCCCAGGACAGCTCAACACGCGAGTCCGTCGTATTCACGCCCTGCCCACCCGGGCCGCTGGAGCGGGAGAACCGCCAGCTCAGCTCGGCCTCGGGGATGGCCAGGCCGGGCCGGATCGATACGTCAGCCATCTGGTCATTCTCCCTGGGGCACGTCCTCGGACACGGCGCCCAGCATCGCACCCGCCGTGATCACGCGCCATCGAGATTGACATCCGGTCGCGCCGGAATCGTCCAGGACAGGGCAAGATTGGTCGGGTGACGTCACCAATCGCACCGGTCGCCACGACCGGTTATCCGTGGCCCATCGAAACCACGCGGCTCGCGAACGGCCTGCGCGTCGTCGTCAGCGAGGACCGGACGGCGCCCGTCGTCTGCGTCAACCTCTGGTACGACGTCGGCTCCCGCCACGAACCGCCGGGCCAGACCGGGTTCGCGCACCTCTTCGAGCACCTGATGTTCGAGGGTTCGCAGCACGTGAAGAAGACCGAGCACATGAAGCTGGTGCAGGGCAACGGCGGCTCGCTGAACGCGACGACCAACCCGGACCGGACGAACTACTTCGAGACCATGCCCTCCGAGCACCTGGAGCTGGCGCTGTGGCTCGAGGCGGACCGGATGGGCGGGCTGGTTCCGGCGCTCACCCAGGAGACGCTGGACAACCAGCGCGAGGTGGTGAAGAACGAGCGGCGTCAACGGTACGAGAACGTGCCCTACGGCGACGCCTGGCTGCGCCTGCTGCCGCTGCTCTACCCGCAGGGCCATCCGTACCATCACGCCACGATCGGGTCGATGGAGGACCTGAACGCGGCGGACCTGGACACCTTCAAGGCGTTCCACCAGCAGTACTACGCGCCGAACAACGCGGTCCTCACGGTCGTCGGCGACACCACCGCGGCCGAGGTGTTCGCACTGGCGGAGAAGTACTTCGGAGCGATCGCCACGGTGCCGGACATCCCGCCGGCGCCGGACGGCACGCTGCCCGCCCCGGCCCCCGAGCCGGCCCGGGAGGAGGTGACGGCCGCGGTGCCGGCCCCGCGGATCTACCTCTCGCACCGGACCTATCCGTTCGGGACCAAGGGGTACGACACGATGACCGTCCTCGCCACGGTGCTCGGCAACGGGCGGGGCAGTCGCCTCTACCAGCGCCTCGCCGACGGCGCCCGGATCGCCCAGCCGGACTACGTCGGCGCGTACGGCGTGGACCTGGCACACGCCCCCGCCCCGCTGATCGTCACCGCCACCGCCAAGGACGGCGTCTCCCTGGAGACCCTGGAGGCGGGCCTGTCCGACGTGATGCGCAGCCTGATCGACGAGCCGGTCACCGACGACGAGCTGAACCGGGCCAAGGCGCTGCTCACCACCGCCTGGTGGCGGCAGGTGTCCACGGCCGGCGGCCGGGCCGACACCCTCGGCCGGTACGCCACCCAGTTCGGTGACCCGGCCGCGGCCGCCGAGCGCCTGTCGCAGTGGCTGGCCGTCACCGCCGAGGACCTCACCGCGGCGGCGAAGGAAGTGCTGCGCCCCGAGTCCCGCGTCACCCTCACCTACGTTCCCGGGGAGCAGTCATGACCCTCGTCACGTCCCGCCCGGCCCCGGGCGCCGCCCGGCCGTACGCGTTCCCGGCCGTCCGCCGGATCTCCGCGCACGGCGGCACCGTGATCGCCGCTCACCTGCCGGGCCAGATCCTGGCCAGCGCCGTCCTGCTGCTGGACGCCGGCGCCGCCCGGGAGACCGACGGCCGGGAGGGCACCGCCACGGTGCTCGCCAAGTCGATGGAGGAGGGCACCCGCAAGCGTGACTCGGCGGCGTACGCCCTGGCGCTGGAGGGCCTGGGCGCGGAGCTCGCCCCGTCGGTGGACTGGGACGCCTTCCGGGTCGGCGTGTCGGCGCCCGGCCCGCTGCTGGCCGGCGCGGTCCGTCTGGCGGCCGAGGCCGCCCGGACCCCGAAGCTGGACCCGGCGGACGTGGCCCGGGTCCGCGACGACGAGGTGACCGCGCTGCGGATGGACTGGGCGCAGCCCGGTCCGCGGGCCGACGCGGCCCTGCGCGGCGACCTGTTCGGCGCCGACGGGAGGTACAGTCGCCCGCTGCACGGCGACCCCACCTCGGTGGCCGCGGTGACGGTGGAGGACGTGCTCGCCTTCCACGAGGCGTGGCTGCTGCGGCCGGGCGTGCTGCTGGTCGCCGGTGACCTGGACGGTCTGGATCTGGACGCGCTCGCCGAGGCCGCCTTCGAGGGCACCTCGGGGGAGCCGCTGGAGCCGGCCGGCCCGCTCGGCGTGGTGCTGCCCGACCGGCGGCGCACGATCCTGGTGGACCGGCCCGGCTCGGTGCAGTCGACGCTGCGGCTGGGGCACCGGGCACCGGAGCGGGCGACCCCCGACTACGTGCCGATGACGCTGGCCGCGACCGTGCTGGGCGGCGCCTTCACGTCCCGGCTGAACCACCTGATCCGCGAGGTGAAGGGGTACACGTACGGCATCCGCGGCTCGTACGCGATGACCCGCCGGTCCGGCCGTTTCGAGGTGGCCGCCGGGGTGCAGACCGCGGTGACCGCCCCGGCGATCCGGGACACCCTCGGCGAGATCGCGCGTACCGAGGCCGAGGGGGTGACCGAGGCGGAGCTGGAGGTGGCGCGTTCCTGGCGGGCCGGCCAGCTGTCGGTGGAGATGCAGACGCCGGGCGCGATCGCCGGCGCGCTGGCCAGCCTGGTGGTGCACGGCCTGCCCGACGACTACTACGAGACGCTGCGCCGGGAGTATCTGGAGGCGACCGTCGAGCAGGTGTCCCGGGCGGCCGTCGACCATCTGTCGACCGACCGGCTGACCCTGGTCGTCGAGGGTGACGGCGCGGTGATCCGCGACGAGCTGGCCGAGTTCGGCGACCTGGCCGACGCCGAGGTCTGACGTCCCGCCGCCCGGGGCCGGGGGAGTCCGGCTGGTTGTCGGGACTGTCCCAGCGCCCCGGGCGGCGACCGCCGTCGTCGATGATGTGACGTGGACCGCGTTGACCGTCGGCCGGTGGCGGCGGGCGGATAACGTCGCGGCCATGACGATCACCGACGCGCCGCCGGCGGTCCGCCCGGCCCGGCGCCGCCGCATCGTTCTCACCGTCCTGCTCTGGTTGTCGCTGATCCCGGCCGCCGTCTGGCTGCTGGGGCGCACCTTCGGGTGGGAGGCCGGCCACTGGGTCATGTTCCTGGCGTTCACGCCGTACGTCGCGGTGTGGACCCTGATCCCGCTCGCCGCGTCGCTGATCGCCCGCCGGTGGGCGGCCGCCGCAGTGGCGGCGCTGATCGCGTTCGGTTTCGCGGTGGCCGTGGTGCCGCGCGCCGTGCCGGACTCGGACAAGGGCCCGGAAAGCGGCGTCGAGTTGCGGGTGATGACGGCGAACCTGCTGTTCAGCGGCGCCGACCCGGAGGCGGTCGTGAAGCTGGTCCGGGAGCAGCGGGTGGACGTGCTGGCCGTGCAGGAGTTCACCGAGCGCGGGCAGAACGCGTTGCAGGTGGCCGGGATCGAGGAGATCCTGCCCCATCGCCAGTTCGCCCCGGAGTGGGGTGCGAGCGGCTCCGGCCTCTACTCCCGCTACCCGTTCGCCGAGCAGGCCGCCAAGCGCAACACCGGCGGCTTCCAGCAGGCCCACGCCGCCGTCCAGGTGCCGGGCGCCGGAACGATCTACGTCGAGTCGGTGCACCCGCTCGCCCCGTCGGAGCGGGACCGGATCCCCGGCTGGTCGACCGACCTGGGGGAGCAGGTGCCGGCCGAGGGCGGGCTGCCGAAGATCCTGATGGGCGACTTCAACGCGACTCTCGATCACCGTCAGCTGCGCGATCTGATCGGCACCGGCTACCGGGACGCCGCCGACGCCGTCGGCGAGGGCCTGGTGGGTAGCTGGGGGCCGTACGACGGGGATCCGATCCCACCGGTCACCATCGACCATGTGCTGGTCGACGAGCGGATCGGGGTGAAGGACGTGAAGGTCCATCCGGTGGCCGAGTCGGACCACCGAGCGGTGATCGCCTGGGTGACGGTGCCGGCCGCATGATCACTCGCCGAAACTGGCTCGCCGCGCGCGGCGGCGCCGCCTAACCTCGTGGGCATGATGCCGAGCTCGATCACGACCACGCCGGGATGTCCCGGCGTCCGATCGCGCTGAGCTGACAGCGACGACCACGGCCCCGGGCGACCTGCCCGGGGCTGTGTCGTTCCGGGGTCCCCGTTTCTCGAGGGAGACCCACGATGTCCGTAGATCACCGCCGGCTCGGCCGCGAGCTGGACCTGTTCGACTCCGACCCGCTGATCGGCGCGGGCCTGCCGTTCTGGCTGCCGGCCGGCGCGGCCGCCCGCCACGAGGTCGAGTCCTATCTGTACGACCTGGAGCGCCGCGCCGGCTACCGGCACGTCCACTCCCCGGCGCTGGGCAGACGCCGGATGTACGAGCTGTCCGGGCACTGGCACAACTTCGCCGACGAGATGTTCCCGCCGATGCGGGTCGGTGCGGACGAGCTGGTGCTGCGTCCCAGCCTCTGCCCGCATCACGCCCTGATCTTCCGGTCGCGCGGTCGTTCGTACCGGGAATTGCCGTTGCGGATCGCCGAGCTGGGACCGATGTACCGGGCGGAACGCTCGGGGGTTCTCGGCGGCCTGTCCCGGGTCCGGTCGATGCTGCTCAACGACGCGCACGTGTTCTGCGCCGAGGAGCAGGCGGGCGCCGAGGTGGCCGGGGTCCTGCGGCTGATGCGCGAGGCGCACGCCGCCCTCGGCATGGGCCCGGTTTCCTACCGGCTGTCGCTGCGCGGGCCCGGGAAGAAGTACGGCGGCGACGACGCGATGTGGGCGCGGGCCGAGGGGCTGCTGCGCGCCGCGCTTTCGCAGGAGCGGATCTCGTACGCCGAGGCGCCGGGCGAAGCGGCGTTCTACGGCCCGAAGATCGACGTTCAGGTGGCCGATCCGTCCGGCCGGGAGTGGACCCTCGCCACCGTCCAGGTCGACTACCACCAGCCGGAGCGGTTCGAGCTGGAGTACGTGGACGCGAGCGGCGGCCGGTCCCGTCCGGTGATGGTGCACCGCAGCCTGGCCGGGTCGATGGAGCGGCTCTTCGGGCACCTGATCGAGGTGCACGGCGGCGCGTTCCCGGTCTGGTACGCCCCGGTCCAGCTGGCGATCCTGCCGGTCGGCGCCGACCAGGACGAGGCGGCCCGGGAGTTCGCCGCGCGGGCCGCCGACCTGCGGGTGGAGGTGCTGCACGACGGTTCGGTCGGCGCCCGGATCCGGGAGTGCCGGAAGGTCCCGTACCTCGCGGTGATCGGCGCCCGGGAGGCCGCCGACGGCAGCGTGGCGCTACGGCTGCGCGACGGCCGTCAACTGGCCCCGATGCCCGGGGCGGCCGCGATCGAACTGATCATGGACAGGGTCGCTGCCGCAATCGGTGATCGCCGCCGCTGAGTTGGCAGCCGTCTGCCAACTCAGCGGTTACAGGGCGATTACCCGCGGCCCGAAGCGGAGCCGGCCGGCTCGGTTCGGGCCAAACCGTAGGTCAGGGAGTCCACGAGGGCCGTCCAGCTGGCCTCGACGATGTTCTCGTGGACGCCGACCGTGGTCCACTCGCGGTTGTGGTCGCTGGTCTCCAGCAGCACCCGGGTGATCGCGTTGGTGCCGTGGCTGCCCTCCAGGATCCGCACCTTGAAGTCGGAGAGCTCGAACGTCTTCAGCTGCGGGTAGTGGTTGCCGAGGGCGGTGCGCAGCGCCTCGTCCAGGGCGTTGACCGGGCCGTTGCCCTCGGCCGTGGCGATCACCCGTTCGCCGCGGACCCGGATCTTGACGGTGGCCTCGGAGATGACCGTGCCGTCCTCGCGGTGCTCGACCAGCACCCGGTACGACTCCAGGGTGAACGGCCTGGCCACGTCCGCGCCGGGCAGCTCGTTGCGGACCAGCAGCTCGAAGGAGGCGTCGGCGGCCTCGAAGGACCAGCCCTCGGCCTCCAGGTCCTTGACCCGCTGCGTGACCTTCGACAGGGTGTCGGGGTGGCCGGCCAGGTCCAGTCCGAGCTCACGGCTCTTGAGCTCGATGCTGGCCCGGCCGGCCATCTCGGTTACCAGGATCCGCATGTCATTGCCGACAACCGACGGGTCGATGTGGTTGTAGAGCAGCGGATCCACCTTGATGGCGCTCGCGTGCAGGCCCGCCTTGTGGGCGAACGCCGCGGCCCCGACATAGGCCTGGTGGGTGTCAGGGGCGATGTTGGCGATCTCGGCGAGCGCGGTGGAGACCCGCGTCGCCTTCTCCAGGCATCCGTCCGGTAGGACCTTCAGCCCGAGCTTGAGTTGCAGGTTGCTGACCGTGGCGAACAGGTCGGCGTTGCCGGGGCGCTCGCCGTACCCGTTGGCCGTGCACTGGAAGTGCCTGACCCCGGCCTCGACCGCGGCGACCGTGTTGGCGACCGCGCAGGCGGTGTCGTTCTGGCAGTGGATACCGAGCCGGTCCGGGGTCACCCCGGTCCGCTCGACCACCTCGTTGATCGCCTTGGTGATCATCGAAGGGAGCATGCCGCCGTTGGTGTCGCACATGACGACCCGCTCGGCGCCCGCCTCGATGGCCGCCTTCACCACGCTTGCGGTGTACTCCGGGTCGTACCGGAAGCCGTCGAAGAAGTGCTCGCAGTCCACGAAGGCGCGCCGGCCGTTGGCGACCAGGTGCCGGACGGTGTCCCGGACCATGTCCAGGTTCTCGTCGCCGGTGGTGCGCAGGGCCCGTTCGACGTGCCGGATGTCGGACTTCGCGACCACGCAGACCACCGGGGTCCCGGCGTCCAGCAGCGCCTTGACCTGGGGATCGCCGGCCACGTCGACGCCGGCCTTGCGGGTCGCCCCGAACGCGACCAGCACCGCGTTCCGTAGCTCCAGCTCGGTCTTCGCCCGTTCGAAGAACTCGGTGTCCTTGGGCATGGCGCCGGGCCAGCCGCCCTCGATGAAGCCCACTCCGAACTCGTCCAGCAGGCGCGCGACGGCGAGCTTGTCGGCGACCGTGTAGCTGATTCCCTCGCGCTGCCCACCGTCGCGCAGCGTCGTGTCGAACACCTGGTACTCCATCAGGGGATGTCCTTTCGGTCGGTCACCCACAGCAACAACAAAAAGACCCCCCGCGGATGCGGGAGGTCTGCGCGTCGGCGAGAGAGTCAGCCGGCGCGCTAGGTGCGAATAATCAGCACGGAGTGGGTCACGGGTGGAAGCATGCCACGGGCTACCGCAGTAGACGCCGGAAATCCAATAGCTGAGACGCAACGTACCGGCAAGAGTGACGAGATCGACCGGTGAGGCGATCGGCGCCGGCGGATAGGTTGGAGGCGTGGTGGCCGAAGCGTATTCACGAAACCTGCCGTTCTCCAAGGCCTACAACTTCCGGGACGTGGGCGGTTACGCCGGTCTCGACGGGCGCCGGGTGCGCTGGCGACGGCTGTTCCGGGCCGACGCGCTGCACAGCCTGGACGAGAAGGACGCCAGGATCTTCGCGGCTCTCGGGGTCCGGACGGTGATCGACCTGCGGCGTCCGCTCGAGGTGGAGAAGTTCGGCCGGGTCGCCGAGTCGCACGGCGTCGACTACCACAACCTGGTGCTCCGGCACGTGGACTGGGACGGGCTCGAGCACCCGGAGGACGCCGTGCGCGCCCGCTGGCTGGCCGACCGCTACCTCAACTTCGCCGAGGACGGCCGGGAGGGCATCGCCGAGTCGCTGCGCCTGATCGCCGACCGGGAGGCCGCGCCGGTGGTGGTGCACTGCATGGCCGGCAAGGACCGGACCGGCACGGTGTGCGCGCTGACCCTGTCGCTGCTGGGGGTGTCCGACGAGGACATCGCCGCCGACTACGCGCTGACCACCGAGGCGATGCGCCCGCTGACCGAGTCCATTCGCCTGACGAGCCCGGAGTCGATCCAGGGCAAGGACCACATGTTCGACTCACCGGCCGAGGCCATGCACCTGTTCCTCGATGACCTCCGTGAGCTGCACGGATCGGTCGAGTCCTACGTCAAGGAGATCGGTCTCACCGACGACGAGCTGGCGGCTCTGCGATCCCACCTGCTCACCCGTTCGGGTACTTAGCACCTGTCACTGGACTACCTGTCGTCACGCAACTGGCGGTATGCTCAGCGTCATGCCCGGCCTGGTGGCAACTACCCGATATGTGGCAGCCAGGCCGGGCCCCAGTTGCGGCCCACGTGGAGTGCGTCCCCAGGTGACGGGCCGGCTGGAGGCGGTCTCCGACACGGCCGCCGGCTCGGCTCGGGTGGTTCAGCGCGGAGCCGCCCGAGCCGGGTCCTCCCTGATCAGCGCTGATTGAAGGGGGCGACGGCCTCGCGGTTCTGCGCGGCGGCCTCCGGCCCGAGCAGAGCCTCGCAGACGCGGATCAGCCGGCTGCGCAGACCGGCCGCCCGGCGGGCCAGCTCACGCTGACGAGCCACATACTCCGCCTTGCCCTCCGCGGTCTCTATCTTGACCGGGGGGTGGCCGTAGGACGTCAGATCGTACGGACTCGCCTGCATGTCCAGCAGCCGGATCTCGCCGGCCAGGGCGAAACAGTCCAGGGCCAGCGCGCCCGGGACGGCTGGCCCGAGCTTCTGCGCCCACTTGTGCACGTCCATCGCGGCGTGCAGGCAGCCGGGCTGGTCCAGGTCGACCTGCGTGGCGCGGGTGGGTTGCAACCGGTTGAGCCCGACCGCCTCGGGTGTGAAGAACCGGAACGCGTCGAAGTGGGTGCAGCGGATGCTGTGCTGCTCGACCACCTGGTCGGTGCCCTCCTGGCCGAGGCGCAGCGGCAGCTCGTGGCGGTGCTCCGCGTCGCGGTAGACCATGGCCCACTCGTGCAGGCCGAAGCAGCCGGAGAAGACCGGGCGGGACGCGGTCGCGGTGAGCAGACCGTGGATGTAGCGGACGCTCTCGGCGCGGGCGTGCATGAACGCGTCCTGGTCGAGGGTGACGACGCCGCCCTCGTACGTCATGTAGAACTTCCAGCCGGCGTGCTCGGCCAGGCCGTCGGGGGCCGGGGAGAGGCCGGTGCCGACTCCGGGATGCCAGCGGCGCAGCAGCGACGGGCGGGTCCCGTAGTAGTCGTACAGAAAGTCCTCGATGGCGTGCTTGTCGCCCGTCGCGCGACGGGCACGGTGGCCCGCGGTCATCTGGTCGGCGCGCTCGGTGTGCGCCCGGGCGAGGGGAATCCAGGTGACCGAGGGCAGCGTGGTGGTGAGTGCCCTCACCTGCTTGATCCCCATCGCACCAATGTATCTAGCCAAGGCGATCAACACGATCACCGTTTGGCGCGAATGAGTTCCGCCACCAGAAGTGGCACTAAAGACATGCGCTGATGTGTAGTACATGTACTACGACTTTGATAGTGTGCTCGACATGACGGGATCGGTATTGGCCGCGGGCGCCGTGGCCGACACGCCGGGAGCGGAGCCGGTCATCGAGGTCCGCGATCTCCGCATGTCCTACGGCGACAAGGAAGTGCTGGCCGGCGTCGACTTCACGGCGGCCGCCGGCGAGGTGCTCGTCCTGCTCGGGCCCAACGGCGCGGGCAAGACGACCACGATCGAGATTCTGGAGGGCTTCCGCCGGCGATCCGGTGGCGAGGTGCGCGTGCTCGGTGTCGACCCGGAGCAGGGGGCCGAGCAGTGGCGGGCCCGGCTCGGCGTGGTGCTCCAATCGTGGCGCGACCACAGCAAATGGAAGGTCCGGGAGCTGCTGCACCATCTCGGCGGCTACTACGCGGAGTTCTCGACGGCCGACCGCCCGCGGCCCTGGCCGGTCGACGAGTTGCTCGAGGTGGTGGGGCTGACCGGGTCGGCGGGCACCCGGATCGCCCGGCTGTCCGGCGGCCAGCGGCGCCGCCTCGACGTCGCGATCGGCATCGTCGGGCGCCCCGAGCTGCTCTTCCTCGACGAGCCGACGGTCGGCTTCGACCCGGAGGCGCGGCGCGAGTTCCACGATCTGGTGCACCGGCTGACCGATGTGGACGAGACCACGATCATGTTGACCACGCACGACCTCGACGAGGCGGAGAAGCTGGCCGACCGCATCCTGATCCTGGCCAAGGGCCGGATCGTCGCGGACGGCTCGGCCGACGAGCTGTCCCGGCAGGTGGCCGGCGAGACGGAGATCCGCTGGACGCGGGAGGGGCAGCGGTTCGTGCACTCGGCGGCGGACGCGACCGGTTTCGTGCGGGAGCTGTTCCACCAGCACGGCGACGCGATCGGTGACCTGGAGGTGCGGCCGAGCAGCCTCGAGGAGACGTATATGAAGTTGGTCCAGGAGGCCGAGGGAGGCGCGCGATGATGCGGGTGGTGGGGCTTGGTCTACGGCGCGGCCTGATCGAGTTGCGGCAGAGCATGAGCAGCGGGACCGACCTCTTCGGGTATTTCCTGCCCGCCTTCTTCCTGGTGATCGCGCTCATCTGGATGCGCGACAGCACCATTCCCGGCACCGCGTTCGGGCTGGGCGCGCACAGCCTGGTCGGCTCGCTCGCCATGCTCATCGTGATCAGCGGATTCATGACGATGATGCAGTACCTCACGATGGACCGGGAGGACGGCACACTGCTGCGGGCCAAGGCCACGCCGAACGGGATGACCGGCTACCTGATCGGCAAGATCGTTCTGGTCGCCGGGGTGGCCGTGGTCAGCTGCCTGTTCGTTCTGGTGCCCGGGCTCTTCCTGGTGGACGGCCTGACCCTGGGCATCGACGGTGTGCTGGTCCTGCTCTGGCTGCTGCCGTTGGCGTTCGTGGCGACCATGCCGCTCGGTGCGGTGCTCGGCGCGCTCTTCGAGAATCCGCGCCAGGCATCGCTGATGATGCTGCCGATCATCGGTCTCACCGTGGTCTCCGGCATCTTCTACCCGGTCACGGCGCTGGCCGGTTGGGTGCAGGGCGTCGCGCAGGTGTTCCCGGTCTACTGGCTAGGGTTGGGCCTGCGATCGGCCTTCCTGCCGGATGCCCTTGCGGCCGCGGAGATCGGCGGCTCCTGGCGCCATCCACAGACGGCCGGGGTGCTGGTGGCGTGGTCGGTGGCCGGGCTGGTGCTGGCGCCGGGCATTCTGCGCCGGATGGCCCGCCGGGAGTCCGGTTCGGCGGTGGCGGCGCGGCGCGAGCGGGCGATGACCCGGATGACCGTCTGAGGGAGCGCGGAAGAGGCATGGCCAGTGAGGTCACCTACAACCGGATCGCGATGCTGCGCGCCGAGCGCGGCATCACCCGGCGGCAGCTCGCCGACGCTCTGGGGGTGCACTACCAGACGGTCGGCTACCTGGAGCGCGGCGAGTTCAGCCCGAGCCTGCACCTGGCGTTGCGGATCTGCACCTACTTCGAGGTGCCGGTCGAGGTGGTGTTCGCCCTGGAACCATTCCCGCGGCTCGGTGCGGAAACCCGATCGGCATAGGTTGTAGGGGAATGCCCGGCTGGTTGCCGGGGCTGTCTCAGCGGTGCCGGGACAGCCCCGGCAACCAGCCGGGCGCCCGCACCGCTACAGATGGGATTACCCGTGCGTTTCGCCCGCTTTGTTCATGCCGGTGGAGTGTCGTTCGGCGTCGTCGAGGGCGACGGCTCCTCGGGCCTGACGGTCGCCGAGATCGACAGCCTGCCCTTCAACGAGGTGCGCTTCACCGGGCAGCGGTGGGCCCTGGCCGACGTCCGGCTGCTCGCCCCGATCTTCTCCAGCAAGGTGATCGGAATCGGCCGCAACTACGCCGACCACGCCAAGGAGATGGGCAACGAGGTGCCCAAGGAGCCGCTGATCTTCATCAAGCCGTCCACCTCGGTGATCGGCCCCGGCGACGCCATCCGCATCCCCTCGGTGACCAGCCAGGTCGAGGAGGAGGCCGAGCTGGCCGTGGTGATCGGGGCCGCCGGCGCCCGCCGGGTCGACCGGGCCGGCGCCGAGAAGGCGATCTTCGGCTACACCTGCGGCAACGACGTGACCGCCCGTGACCTCCAGCGCAGCGACCCGCAGTGGACCCGGGCCAAGGGCTTCGACTCGTTCTGCCCGATCGGCCCGTGGATCGTCACCGGGCTGGACGTCAGCGACGTCGAGGTGCGCTGCGAGGTCGGCCAGGACCCGCAGAACCTGGAGGTCCGCCAGATCGGGCGTACGAAGGACATGGTCTTCGACATCCCGACGCTGATCTCCTACGTGTCGCACGTCATGACGCTGCTGCCCGGCGACATCATCCTCACCGGCACGCCGGCCGGGGTCAGCAAGATCGTCCCGGGGGACACCGTCTCGGTCAGTGTCCAGGGCATCGGCGAGCTGCGGAACCCGGTCGTGTCACTCGACTGAGCGCTCGATCCCGTCCAGCAGCAGGGCCAGGCCGTAATCGAACGCGGCCTGGTCCTCGAAGCCGCCCGCGTTCCACAGCGCGGTCATCGCCGGGTACGCCTCCACGTCGAACCACTTCTCCCAGAACTCGCCGCGCTCCGACCACCACGACTCGGTGGACTGCCCGCTGACCCGGCTGAGCCGCGCGTCCTCACCGGCCTCCCGGGCGAACGCGTAGACGTAGGCCGTCACCGTGATCGCCGCCCGGTTGATCTCCCCGACCGGCAGGCCCAGGCCGCTCAGCGTGGCGATCATGTACTCCCGCTCGGCCATCGTGCCCGGCCCCAGCGGCGGCCGCACCAGCGACACCTCGGTCAGCCAGGGGTGCGCCACGAACATCTCCCGGGTCCGCGCCGCGAAGACCGCCACCCGCTCGCGCCAGCCCGCCGCGTCCGCGCCGAGCCGCCGGGTCAGCAGCACCTGGTCGACCATCAGATCGACCAGGACCGCGCGGGAGGGCACATACGTGTACAGCGTCATGGTCGCCACCCGGAGATCGGCCGCCACCCGCGCCATCGAGGCCGCCTCCAGGCCGTCCGCGTCCGCGATCCGGACGGCCGAGGCCACCACCGCGTCGACGCTGAGCCGGGGCGGGCGCCCGGCGGCCTTCTTCGCGGGCAGATTTCCGCGCCAGAGCAGGGGGTAGTTCTCCATGATTCCGTATACCCTACGGGAAATAGTTTCCGTAGGGAGTACGAGAATGAGGATCCTTGTCACCGGCGCCACCGGGAACGTGGGCCGGATGGTCGTCGACGAGTTGCTGGCCAGGGGCGCGGACGACGTCCGGGCGCTCACCGTCGATCCGGAGCGGGCCGCGCTGCCGCCCGGCGTCGAGGTGGTGCGCGGCTCCTTCCGCCGGCCGGCGACGGTCGCCACGGCCCTGGCCGGCGCCGATGTGGTGTACCTCGCGCCCGACCCGGCCACCGTCTTCGAGGTCTGCCGGATGGCCGCCGAGGCCGGGGTGCGCCGGATCGTCGACATGGCCGGCGCGAAGGGCGACCACTGGCAGGCGGTCGAGGACGGCGTGGAGGCCAGCGGAGTGCCGTTCACCCATCTGGAGCCGGGCGAGTTCATGGCCAACGCCACCATCTGGGCCGCGCAGATCCGGGCCGGCGACGAGGTGCGGGACGCGTTCCCCGGCGCGATCAACGCACCCATCGCCCAGGAGGACATCGCCGCGGTCGCCGCCGAGGTGCTGCTCGGCGACGGTCATGAGGGGCGCTCCTATGAGCTGACCGGCCCGCAGGCGCTCAGCCGTCCGGAGAAGGTCGCCGCCCTGGCCGAGGGTCTCGGCCGGGACCTCGCCTACGTCGAGTTGACCGGCGATGCGGCGGTCGCCCAGTTCGAGCTGGCCATGGGGGAGTACGGGCGCTGGTACCTGGACGGGCTCGCCCAGCTCACGGCACATCCCCAGCGGGCGGTGTCGACGGTCGCCGATCTCCTCGGCCGTCCCGCGACCGCCTACGTGGAGTGGGCGCGGCATCACGCTGATCTATTCGGGTAACCCGATTTGGCGGGCCGGTTGGCCTCAGGTAAAGTTCTCTCCGGCGCGGCAAGCCGGGCCAAATGGGGTATGGGGTAATTGGCAGCCCGGCTGATTCTGGTTCAGCTAGTCTAGGTTCGAGTCCTGGTACCCCAGCGCGGCCCTCCTCCGGGAGGGCAGTGCTGGAAGCAGTGAAACAGCACGTTCTGGTCCCGTCGTCTAGCGGCCTAGGACGCCGCCCTCTCAAGGCGGTAGCGAGGGTTCGAATCCCTTCGGGACTACATCAGAAACGGCCCGCATCCTCGGATGCGGGCCGTTTCGCTTTCCCCACCCATTCCCGGTACGACGTGAGCACACCCGGGAGGCCGGGCCGGCGCTCTGAGGTGGGTGGATATCCGATTTCGGCTGCGGACCGCGGGCTGATAGAGTTCAGCGCGCCACCGGGGAAAGCCGGAGGCGAATTGAGATTTGGCAAGACCTGGTCCCGTCGTCTAGCGGCCTAGGACGCCGCCCTCTCAAGGCGGTAGCGAGGGTTCGAATCCCTTCGGGACTACAGCGAGAGCGGCCCGCACCGATCAAGGTGCGGGCCGCTCTGCTTTAAAGCGTGGTGGGGACGCCGGGTGTGAGCCAGGTCAGGGTGCCGGGCGGGAAGGCGTCCTCCACACCGGCACGGCCCTCATGGAAGTGGGACCAGCCCTCGTAGTGGACCGGCACCACCTTCCGCGGCCGCAGCGACTCGACGAGGCGGGCCGCGTCCCGGCCGTTCATGGTGTAGCTGATCGGGCCGGTGAGCCCGAACCGGACCTCGCCGAGGTGCAGGATCGCGGTGTCGACGGTGAACCGGGACGCCACCTGCCGGACCCCGCCGAACAGCACGGTGTCCCCGGAGATCCAGATCACCGAGGTGCTGCCCGGCGGCCGCAGGGCGAACCCGATCGCCTCGCCGACGATCGGCCGGCTCAGCGGCGGGCCGTGCCGGGCCGGGGTGGCGGTGACCTCGATCTCACCGACTCCGGCGGACCGCCACGGCGCCAGCCCGGTGGCGTTGCCGCCGAGCCGGCGGGCCCCGCTCACCGTGGTCAGCACCACCGGTACGGACGGCAGCAGCGCCCGGCCCGCGCCGTCCAGATTGTCCCCGTGGTGATCGTGGGTGAGCAGCACCGCGTCGATCGGCCCGAGCTCGCCGGCGGCCACCGCGGGGCCGGCCGTCTTGACCGAGGACGTGCCGAGGCCGAACGAGTACCGCCGGCCCGGTTCGTCGAAGGTCGGGTCGGTGAGCAGCCGTACCCCGGCCAGTTCGATCAGGGTGGTGGGGCCGCCGATGTGGGTGATCCGCAGGTCGTTCACCGGGCGTGCCGCAGGGCCCAGTCCAGGACCTCGTCGGCGATCTGCTCCCAGCCCTTCTGGGCGGGCAGCAGATGGGCGTAGCCCTCGTACTCGCGGATCTCGGTCACCGTGTTCGACCGGTAGTGCTTGTGGTTCGACCGCTGCACCTCGGGCGGCATGATGTGGTCCTCGGAGCCGGAGACGAACAGCAGCGGCGCCCGCTCGTCGTTGTGGTAGTCGACCCAGGTGTCCTGGTGGCCGGGCTGGAAGTTGGCGAGCACGCTGCCCCACAGGATGCCCCCGTTGGCCGGGACGGCGTACCGCTCGTAGAGGGTCCTCGACTCCTCCGGGGTGAACGTGTTGGTGAACGCGTAGGTCCACTGCTCCAGCGTCAGCGGCACCGCCCGGTGCCGGTTCGCCGGGCTCTTCAGCACCGGGAAGGTGGACTTCACCTGAGACAGCGGCACCACCCGCACGCCCTCGGTGGGCGCCGAGTTCATCGCCACGCCGGCCGCGCCGTACCCGTGGTCCAGCAGGATCTGGGTGAACGCGCCGCCGGCCGAGTGACCGATGATGATCGGCGCCTCGGGCAGTTCCCGGATCTGCTCCTCCAGGTGCGCGATGATCCGCGGCACGGTGACGTTCAGGACCGGGGTGGGGTCGGCGTTGAGGGATTCCACCTCGACCTCGAAGCCGGGGTAGGCGGGGGCGATCACCCGGTGGCCCTTGGCCTCGTAGTGGGCGACCCAGTTCTCCCAGCTCCGCGGCGTGACCCAGAATCCGTGCACAAGAACGATCGGCTTCATGTCCTACGATCCTGGTGGGAACGTGCCCACCAGCGAATCCCGTGGAACTCGTAGTCAGTCGTGCAGCACGCCGCGCAACCGCCGCCGCGAGGTGACGCCGAGCTTCCGGAACACCTTCCGCAGGTGGTAGTCGACCGTGCTGGGGCTCAGGTAGAGGTGCGCGGCGATCTCCGCGTTCGTCGCCCCGGCGCCAGCCAGGCGGGCCACGGCGGCCTCCTGCGGGGTCAAGGCCGTTTCGCTCTCCTTCGGTACGGGTGAGCGCACGCTTTCCCCGGTCGCCCCCAGCTCGGCACGGGCGCGCCCGGCGAACACCGTGGCCCCGGCCTCCTCGAACATCTCCAGCGCCGTGGCGAGCTGGTCCCGGGCGTCACGCCGGCGCCGGCGGCGGCGCAGCCACTCGCCGTAGAGCAGCCGGGCCCGGGCCAGGTCGCCCCACGCCGGTGTGGCGGCGAGCCGCTCGACGGCGGCGCGGTAGTGCTCCTCGGCCTCCTCGGGCGCGGCCAGCAGGGCCCGGGACCGGTCGAGCAGGCCCAGGGCCCGGGGTGTGCCGCTGTTGCCGGCGGCCGAGGTCAGGTCGGCACAGGCGAGTTCGGCCGTCGCGCGGTCGCCGGACCGGAGGGCGGCCTCGACGAGATCGGGCAGGGCCCAGGCGTACCGGCGGGGCCGGCCCAGGTCGACGATGTCCAGCAGCAGCCCACGGGCGGCCGGATAGGCGCCGCTCGCGATCTCCAGCCCGGCCACGGCGAGACGGGTGACCGCGTGCATGCCGCCCATGTGCAGCATCTCGAAGACCCCCAGGGCCTGCGGAACGGTCTCCCGGAAGCCGTCCGGGGCGCGCCAGGCCACCAGTTCGGGATGCCGCCACACCTGCTCCTGCTCGGCGGTGATGCCGATCGACCGGCGCAGCCGCTGCCCGGCGGCGTCGTGCCGGTCGGCGTGCCGCAGCCGGCCCAGCGTCGCGTCGGTCATCGCGCCGACGAAGTGGACCAGGTCCAGTGTGTGCAGGGCGCCGGTGCGCCGGGCGGCGGCCTCGGCCCGGTCCAGCAGCAGCAGTTTGGTGTCGTCGTCCCAGAGCAGGTTGCAGTAGTTGATCCCGACGACGAACCGGCGGCGCAGCGTCTCGTCCGGGAGGGCCGGGTCGGCGATCGCGGCGATCGCCCGGCGCAGCAGGGGTACGCAGGCGGCGTACCCGTCCCGGACGAACGACGCGTAACCGGCCAGCAGGAGCCCGTCCAGCCCGTCCGGATCGGTGGCGGCGAGCCGGGCGGCCTCGGCCGCGACCGTGGTCTCGCTCACCGACGACAGGTGCTCCGCGCCGATGGCGTGGTCGACGGCCTGCACGGCGGCCCGCCGGGCCCGGCCGTGGTCGGCGCCGAACGCGCCGGCCGCCTCCAGGCAGAGGGCGGTGGCGTCCCGCAGCGCGGTGGGCGCGCCGGTGTTGACCGTGGCGAGGGCCCGGGTGAGCAGCGCCGACCCGCGGGCCGGCCCGGACAGGTGATCGTCGCCGGCGGTCTCCAGCAGCAGCAGGGCCCGGACGGGCGCGCCGGCCGCCATCGCGGCGGCGGCCGCCTCCACCCGGCGTCCGGTGCGGACCGTCTCGTCCGGGGTCAGCTCGGCCGCCCGGCTCAGGAAGGTGGACCGGGCGGCCTGCCCGCCGCGGGCGCCGGCCCGGTCGGCACGGCGCTCCAGCTCGGCGGCGACCGTCTCGTCCGGCGCGGCGGTGGCGGCGGCCAGGTGCCAGGCGCGACGGTCGGCGTCGGCGTCACCGGTGATGGCGGCCGCCAGGGCGGCGTGCACGGCCCGGCGGCGCGGGGGCGGGGCGTCGCCGTAGACCGCCGAGCGGACCAGGGGATGCCGGAACACCACCGGCGGGATGCCGGACACCAGCCGGTCCGACTCGGCGGGCGCGGCGTCCTCCGGTCGTACGGCCAGGAGCCCGGCGGCGGCCAGCAGATGGTCGTGACGGGCGCCCGCACCGGCCGCCGCGAGCACCAGCCAGGTCCGGGTGGCCTCCGGGTAACCGCTGACCCGCGCCGAGTAGTGCGCCTCCAGGCGGCTGCCGATCGGCACCGGATCGGGCAGCGGGGAGGCGCCGCGCAGCTGCTCGGCGGTGAGTTCCCGGCCCAGGTCGGTGAGGGCCAGCGGGTTGCCGCCGGTGCTCTCCGCGACGTGCTCGGCCAGACCCAGGTCCAGGTCGCCGGTGACCACGTCGGAGAGCAGCGCCATGGCGGCGTCGCGGGCCAGGCCGGTGATCTCCAGCACGTCCACACCGGCGAGCAGCCCCGGATCCTCGGCGACCACCCGCTGGCCGAAGAGCAGGACGACACCCTCGGCGTGCAGGCGGCGGGCCACGAAGGCGAGGGCGCGGGCCGAGTCCGGGTCGAGCCAGTGCACGTCGTCGACGACGCAGAGCCGGGGTGCGGCCGCCAGCAGGGTGAGCGCCGCGAGGCTGACCAGGTAGAGGTCGGGGGTGTGGCCGTCGGTGAGACCGCAGGCCACCTCCAGGGCGGCGCGCTGGGCGGGCGGGAGGTGGCCGCGTTCCGGCAGGAGCGGGATGAGCAGGCGGTGCAGTCCGGCGTACGGCAGCCCGGCCTCCGCCTCGACACCGCTGATGACGAGCGTCCCGGCGCCGCTTCCGGCCGGTGCGCCGGTTGCCGTGCTCAGCGCGTACCGGAGCAGTGCGGTCTTGCCCGCGCCGGGCTCGCCGCGCAGCACCAGGGCCGCGCTGTGCCCGGATCGCGCCCCGGAGAGGAGGCCGTCCAGGACGGCGCACTCGGTTTCGCGCCCGAAGAGCCGATCGCCCTGTCCGAAGAGCCTCACGGCGGCAGCCTATCCACTCATCGAGATCTCTCGCCGGAAACGAAGCCGCCCCGCGCGGTGGCGGGGCGGGCGGAGGGGAAGGAGAAGGGGAGGGCGGGTCAGAGGCCGGACAGGCGCTGGCCGGCGCGGACGACGGCCATGGCGTGGCGCTCACCGGGGCGGCGGCCCAGTCGCTCGATCGGACCGCTTATCGAGATGGACGCGATCACCCGGCCGGTCCGGTCGCGGATCGGCGCGGAGACGCTCGCCACACCCGGCTCGCGTTCGGCGACGCTCTGTGCCCAGCCGCGGCGCCGCACCTCGGCCAGCGTGCGGCCGGTGAACTTGCAGCGCGGCAGGAGCGGCATCACCGCCTCGGGCGGCTCCCACGCGAGCAGGATCTGGGCGGCCGAACCGGCGACCATCGGCAGCACCGACCCGACCGGCACGGTGTCGCGCAGGCCACTGGCGCGCTCGGCGGCGGCGACGCAGATGCGCTCATCGGCACGGCGCAGGTAGAGCTGAGCGCTCTCGCCGGTCGCGTCCCGCAGTGCGGACAGCAACGGCTCGGCGGCGGTCAGCAGAACGTCCGGGGCGGCATTGGCCAACTCGCCCAATCTCGGTCCTGGACGCCATCTTCCTTGAGTGTCCCGCACCAGCATCCGATGAATCTCCAGAGCCTGGGCCAGGCGATGTGCGGTCGCCCGCGGCAGCTTGGTGCGCTCGACGAGTTCGGCCAGGCTGGCGCCATCGACACACGCGGCGAGGATGACTACCGCCTTGTCGAGAACGCCTACACCGCTCATACTGTGTCCCACAAGCCGAAACATACATTCCAGAATTTAGGATGTCCAGATGGTGGGAGTCACTCCCCAGAGCGGGAAACCCAGGACCCTGGCCGAGAAGGTCTGGGATGACCACGTGGTGCGCACGGCCGAGGGTGAGCCCGACCTGCTCTTCATCGACCTGCACCTGCTGCACGAGGTCACCAGCCCGCAAGCCTTCGACGGACTGAGGATGGCCGGCCGGCCGGTTCGCCGGACCGACCTCACGCTCGCGACGGAGGACCACAACACCCCGACCGGGTATGCGGACCCCGCGTTCAACACCAAGCGCGGTGAGCTGTTCACGATCGCCGACACGACCTCGCGCACGCAGATCGAGACGCTGCGGAAGAACTGCGCCGAGTTCGGTGTCGAGATCCGCCCGCTGGGCGATGTGAACCAGGGCATCGTGCACGTGATCGGCCCGCAGCTGGGTCTCACCCAGCCCGGCATGACGATCGTCTGCGGCGACTCGCACACCGCGACCCACGGCGCGTTCGGCGCGCTGGCCTTCGGCATCGGCACCAGCGAGGTCGAGCACGTGCTCGCCACCCAGACGCTGCCGCAGGCCAAGCCGCGGACGATGGCCGTCACCGTGGTCGGCGAACTGGGCCCGGGCGTCTCCGCGAAGGACCTGATCCTCGCCCTGATCACGCAGACCGGCACCGGCGGCGGCAACGGCCACATCGTGGAGTACCGCGGCGAGGCCATCCGCAAGCTCTCCATGGAGGGCCGGATGACGATCTGCAACATGTCGATCGAGTGGGGTGCCAAGGCCGGCATGATCGCGCCGGACGAGACCACGTTCGCGTACCTCGAGGGCCGTCAGCACGCCCCGAAGGGCGAGCAGTGGGACGCCGCGGTCGAGTACTGGAAGACCCTCGCCACCGATGAGGACGCCGAGTACGACACCGAGATCGTCCTGGACGCCTCGCAGATCAGCCCGTTCATCACCTGGGGCACCAACCCGGGCCAGGGCGCGGCGCTGAACAGCGTGGTGCCGAACCCGGAGGACTTCCTGGACGAGGTCGAGCGCGGCGCCGCCGAGCGCGCGCTGGCGTACATGGACCTCACCCCCGGCACCCCGTTCCGTGAGGTCCCGGTCGACGTGGTCTTCGTCGGCTCGTGCACCAACGGCCGGCTCGAGGACCTGCGCGCCGCCGCCGACGTGATCCGTGGCCGCAAGGTGGCCGACGGCGTCCGCATGATGATCGTGCCGGGCTCCTACCAGGTGCGTGAGCAGGCCGAGGCCGAGGGCCTGGACAAGGTCTTCACCGAGGCGGGCGCCGAGTGGCGGTTCGCCGGCTGCTCCATGTGCCTGGGCATGAACCCGGACACGCTCAGCCCCGGCCAGCGCGCCGCGTCCACCTCCAACCGCAACTTCGAGGGCCGGCAGGGCAAGGGCGGGCGCACCCACCTGGTCTCGCCACAGGTCGCCGCCGCCACCGCCGTGGTCGGCCGGCTGGCCGCCCCCGCCGACCTCTGACCAGCCGGGAGACATCAGCCATGGACAAGTTCGTCACCCACAGCGGCAAGGTCATGCCCCTGCGCCGCTCCGACGTGGACACCGACCAGATCATCCCGGCGGTCTACCTGAAGCGGGTCACCCGGACCGGCTTCGAGGACGGGCTCTTCAACGCCTGGCGTGAGGACCCGGACTTCGTGCTGAACCGGCCGCGGCACGCGGGCGCCACCATCCTGGTCGCCGGACCGAACTTCGGCACCGGCTCGTCCCGGCAGCACGCCGTCTGGGCGCTGCGCGACTGGGGCTTCAAGGCGGTCATCGCCTCCCGCTTCGGTGACATCTTCCGCGGCAACTCCCTCAAGGAGGGCCTGCTCCCGATCCAGCTGGACCAGAAGATCGTGGAGAGCCTCTGGGACCTGGCCGAGAGCGAGCCGGAGAAGGAGATCACCGTCGACCTGGAAGGCCGCGTGGTCCGGGTGGACGACGCCGCCTACGGCTTCCCGATCGACGATTTCAGTCGCTGGCGCCTCATGGAGGGCCTCGACGACATCGGACTGACGCTGCGGCACGAAGGCGCGATTACCGCGTACGAGAAGGGCCGCCCCGCTTTCAAGCCGGCCGTCGTTCTTTAGTTCCTCTTCGCCAATTCGCCCCTGCCGGGTCACCCGGCAGGGGCGAATTCGTTGGGACACAACGCATTTTTCCCCTGAATGTTTCTGTAACCGGGTCACAGGGCATACCGTGCGCGCAGAATGGCCTTCGACGGGCCAGTTCTCACGTCACGTCCAGGAGGAAATCGTGAACAAGGCCGAGCTCATCGAGGCGCTCGCCGGCAGGCTGGGAGACAGGAAGACGGCGACCCTGGCTTTGGACGCGTTCATCAGTGAGGTGCAGAACGCCGTTGCCAAGGGTGACAAGGTCGCGCTCACCGGATTCGGTTCGTTCGAGAAGCGGGCACGCAATGCGCGCACCGCGCGAAATCCGCGGACTGGTGAGCCGGTCAAGGTGAAGAAGACGTCGGTCGCGGTCTTCAAGGCGGGCAGCGCATTCCGCGAACTGGTGGCGAGCGGAAAGCCGGCGAAGGCGGCCGGCGCCGCCAAGAAGACGGCGACCACCGCGGCCGCCAAGAAGACGACCGCCACCAAGACGGCGCCTGCCAAGACGACCGCTACGAAGGCGGCCACGAAGACGGCCGCCACCAACGCCGCCAAGGCAACCAAGGCCGCAAAGGCGACCACCGCGAAGACCGCGGCCGCCAAGAAGACGACCGCCACCAAGACGGCGCCTGCCAAGACGGCGCCTGCCAAGACGACCGCTACGAAGGCGGCCACGAAGACGGCCGCCACAAAGGCCACAAAGGCCACAAAGGCGACCACCGCGAAGACCGCGGCCGCCAAGAAGACGACCGCCACCAAGACGACCGCCACCAAGACGGCGCCGGCCACGAAGACGGCCACCAGAAAGGCCACCACGGCGCCCGCGAAGAAGACGGCGACCACCGCGAAGGCCACCCCGGCCAAGCGGACCGCCCGTAAGACCACCACCCCGGCCGTGGCACCGGCCCGGGCTCGTACCGCCTCGGCACGCAAGGCCCGCTGAGCCGAGGCGACGAAAAGGCGTCCACCGTTGGGTGGACGCCTTTTCCGTGTGGCCACGCGGTTCGGTTCCGGCGGCCTACGGTCCGGGCATGGACCGATCGAGACCGCGTGGCCTGACCGCCCGGGCAACCGTCGCGGCGGCGCTGTTCGCCGTCGCGGTCGTACCCGGGTGGACTCTCGGCGACCTGGCCGAGGACCGTACCGGGTGGCCGGTGCTGGACTGGCTGGTCACCTGCGGATGGTCCGGGATCGCGGTCTGCTGGGCGGCGCCGCGGTGCTCGTACCGGAGGCTGGACGGATGGCTGGGCGCCGTCCCGCTCTACGGGTGGTACCTGGCCGGGGTGCTGAGCTGGCGCCTCGCCCTGCTGCCCCACCGGGATTGGGAACCCCGCCGGGACGAGCTGTGGCGGGCCCGCTGGCTGACCGGCGACCAGATCGGCCTCTGGCGGGCGGACCCACCGGGCCGTGCCGTCACAGCCGGGACGCGCCCAGCAACCGGTCGCCGGACCAGGTCAGCAGCCAGCCGTCGCCCTTCGGCGTTCTGAACCGCTCGGTGGCGTCGTCGTCGTGCAGCGACGCGAGCAGCTGCGGCATCAGTTTGCCCTGGCTGCACACCACCACGCGCTCGTGCGCCCGTAGCTCGGCCAGCCGGGACCGGGCCGCGGCCAGCCGGGCCGGCAACCGGTCCGGGCCGGGCGGCTCGGCGACCGCGCTGTCCCGCACGATCGGCAGACCGCCGAGCGCCGCGGCCAGCGGTTCCAGCGTCTGGGCGCAGCGCAGCGGCGGCGCCGCCACCAGGCGCCGCGGTCGCAACGGGGTGAGCAGTGCGGCGATCCGGTCCGCCTGCTGCGCGCCGACCGGATCGATCGGCCGCAGCTCGTCACGGCCGGCCCACTTCTTCCGCTCCCCGGCCCGGGCGTGCCGGACCAGCGCGATCACCGCGGTCACCGGCGGCAGAGCGGCGACATGCGCCACGATGCCGCGTTCATCGGCGTACGTCAGCCGCGCGGCCGCCTCGTCCAACGGCAGCCAGGCCAGCTCGTCGACCTCGTCGGTGTCCCGCACCGGACCGTCCGAACCGGCCCGCATCAGCCAGAACGCCACGTTCTTCGGCCGCCCGCCGGGCAGCGGATAGTCGACGTCGGGCAGCCGCAGCTGCGGTATCCCGGCGGTGCCGGTCTCCTCCTCGACCTCCCGGACCGCGGCGACCAGCGGCGGCTCGCCGTCGGACAGTTTGCCCTTGGGCAGGCTCCAGTCGTCGTACCGCGGCCGGTGCACCACACAGATCTCGAGACCGGCAGCGGCCGGGCGGTAGAGCACCCCGCCGGCCGCCCGCTCCACGGCCCCGGTGGAACCAACCGGCATCAGTGCTGCTTCTTGCCGATGATCCGGCGCAGCATGGCCGCCTGGAGGTGCACCTGAGGACGGCCGGGGGTGCCGGCGCTGCGGTGCCAGAGACCGTCGGCGTCCAGGTCCCAGCCCTCGGTCTGCTCGGCCATCGAGAACTCCAGCACGTGCCGCAGCTCCTCGCGGGCCGACGGCAGGGTCACCTTGACCAGTGCCTCCACCCGGCGGTCCAGGTTGCGGTGCATCAGGTCGGCGGAGCCCATCCAGTACTCGGCGTCCGGCCCGGGACCGAACCGGAACACCCGCGAGTGCTCCAGGAACCGGCCGACGATCGAGCGGACCCGGATGTTCTCCGACAGGCCGGGGATGCCGGGCCGCAGCGAGCACATGCCCCGGATGATCAGATCCACCTTGACCCCGTCCTGCGAGGCCCGGTACAGCGCGTCGATGGTCTTCTCGTCGACCAGGGAGTTCACCTTGAACTGGACCAGCGCCTCGCCGCCCTCCCGGGCGATCCGGGCCTGCTCGTCGACCCGCTCCAGCAGGCCCTTGCGGACACCGTGCGGCGCCACCAGGAGACGCCGGTACGTGGTCTGCCGGCTGTATCCGGTCAGCACGTTGAACAGGTCGGTGACGTCGGCGCCCACCTCCGGGTCGGCGGTCAGCATGCCGAAGTCCTCGTACAGCCGGGCGGTCTTGGGGTGGTAGTTGCCGGTGCCGATGTGGCAGTAGCGCCGGATCTGGTTGCCCTCCTGCCGCACCACCAGAGCGGTCTTGCAGTGCGTCTTCAGGCCGACCAGGCCGTAGACCACGTGGCAGCCGGCCCGCTCCAGGGTCCGCGCCCAGGCGATGTTGGCCACCTCGTCGAACCGGGCCTTCACCTCGACCAGCACCACCACCTGCTTGCCGGCGGCCGCCGCGTCGACCAGGGCGTCCACGATCGGGGAGTCGCCGGACGTCCGGTACAGCGTCTGCTTGATGGCCAGCACGTTGGGATCGGCCGCCGCCTGCTCGACGAACCGCTGCACGCTGGTGGAGAACGAGTGGTACGGGTGGTGCACCAGGATGTCCGACTCGCGCAGCCGGTTGAACACGCTGCGCGGCACCTCGCCGTCGGCCAGGTGCGGGTGGGTCGCCGGCACGAACGGGCGATCCTTCAGATCGTCGCGGTCGCACTCGCCGAACACCTGCCACAGCGCCGACAGGTCCAGCAGGCCGGGCACCCGCAGCACGTCCTGGCTGTCCATGTCGAGCTCGCGGACCAGCAGGTCCAGCACGTGATCGCTGATCGACGCGGCCACCTCGAGCCGCACCGGCGGACCGAACCGGCGCTGCGCCAGCTCCCGCTCCAGGGCCTGGAGCAGGTCCTCGTCGCGGTCCTCGTCGACCTCCAGCTCGGCGTTGCGGGTCACCCGGAACAGGTGCCACTCCAGGATCTGCATCCCCGGGAAGAGCTGATTCAGATGTACGGCGATGAGCTCCTCGACCGGGAGGAAGCGCACGCCGCGGCTGTCGTTCTGCACGGTCACGAAGCGGGGCACGTTGTTCGGCACCTTGACCCGGGCGAACAGCTCGGGCGAGTCGCCCTCCGGGTAGCGCAGCGCCACCGCCAGGTTGAGCGAACGACTCGAGATGTACGGGAACGGGTGCGCCGGGTCGACGGCGAGCGGCGTCAGGACCGGGAAGACCTGCTCCCGGAAGAAGGTCCGCAGCCGCCCCTGCTCGGCAGCGTCCAGCTCCTTCCAGGAGACCAGCTCGATGCTCTCCGCCGCGAGTTTCGGCCGGACCTCGTCGGCGAAGCAGGCGGCGTGCCGGGTGACCAGGTCGGCGGTCCGCTCGGTGATCATCTCGATCTGGTGCCGCAGCGGGGACCGGTCACCGCCGCGGACCGGCAGGCCGGCGCTCAGCCGGCGCTTCAGGCCGGCCACCCGGACCATGTAGAACTCGTCGAGGTTGCTGGCGAAGATGGCCAGGAACTTCGCCCGCTCCAGCAGGGGCGTCCCCGGGTCCTCGGCCAGGGCCAGCACCCGGGCGTTGAAGTCGAGCCAGGACAGCTCCCGGTTGTGGAACCGGTCCTCCGGCAGCAGATAGCCGGGCGTCTCGTCGAGGTCCTCGTCGTCCTCGTCGTCGTTCAGGTCGGCGACCATCTCACTCCCGGTGAGCTCAGACACCTCGCGCTCCGTGATCACCACCTGGGCCACAGCCGCCGGGCTCACCGGTTCCGCCGCGGCGACCCGCTCGGTCACCACCAGCTCGGTGGCGGCCGGCTCAGGGGCGGTCACGGGATCGGGGGCCTCGATCGGCTGCGCCTCTGTCTGCTCCGGCCTGGGCAGAAAGCGGCCGTTGGGGCCACGCCGGCGGGTCTCGGGGGTCCGGGGCGGGGTCTGCATGCGTCCATCATCGCCGCTTTCGGCGGAACGTGAAACGAACTAGCGGATGATCAATTCAGGCGACTCCGGGAATCAACACACGGCGGACCGCTCCCGCCTCATCCGGCTCGATGGTGACCCGCTGACCGAGGCGGAGGAGCCGCAGCCCGGAGCGGTCGAACGCCTCCGGGCCGAAGACCAGCGGCGTTCCGTCGTCGAGCAGCAGCGAGCCGCTGCGGGTCTGCGGGTCGAAGGTCGCGATCGTGCCCTGCATGACATCGCACGCTACCCGTTTCAGGCGGCCGGCGCGCACTCCGTGGTGAGTCCGAGATCACGCAACAGGCCACACGTCCGGGGGCCCGCACCCAGAGTGAGGACCGCGTCGAGGTCGGCGGCGGTGTCCACGTCCTGCCGCAGACCGGGCCACTCCCGGACCAGCCGGACCGCCCCGCTGGCCGCGTGCGCGGCCGCCGACGGACCGCCGAACCGCGGGTCGAGCGGCCGCCCGGGCGGCGCGGCGAGCAGCACCGTCCCGATGCCCGCGGCGTCCGGCACGAAGCTGCGGGCCGACACCCGGCCGAGCGCCTCGTCCAGTTGCTCCGGGCGCAGCGCGGGCAGATCACCGGCCAGCACCGCCCGGTACGCGCCGAGCCCGGCCGCCTGGTCGGCGCCGTACCGCATCGCCGCGTTCAGCCCGCCACCCGGATCGGGCACCACCCGGGCGCCCAGCTCCCGGACCGCGCCGCCGACCGCCGGATCGTCGGTCACCACGATCAGCCCGGCGACCGTGGTGGCGGAGAGCACCGCGGCGGCCGTGTCGCGAACCATGGCGAGCGCCAGATCCGGGTGCCGGTCCGGCGGAACCGCGCCGCGCAGCCGCGTCTTCGCCAGGCCCAGCCGCTTCACCGGGATGACCACCGTCCAACTCCGCACCACCACCCGGCCAGTCTGCCGTACCCGGCGGGCCCGCCCCGCCGCGAGCGGGCCGTTCCGCCTGGTGTGTCCGTCACCTGCGACGCGGCTGTTCGACCCCTGCCTGGTTCCACCGGGCGGGAGCGGGCATGATTTCGTCGCAGGTGAACGCAGGGGCGTCGCCGATCGAGGGACGGGGGATGCCGTGGCACAGCTCAGGCTCGGTTTCTGGCAGCGTCTCGCGGTGATGCTGGTCCTCCCGGTGATGACCGTGCTGACCCGCAAGACCTGGCACCGGATGGACGACGTCCCGGCCACCGGGCCGGTGATCCTCGTCCCGAACCACGTGTCGCACTTCGACCCCCTGGTCGTCGCGCACTACGTCTGGCGGTCCGGCCGGTGGCCGCGGTTCCTCGGCAAGGCCAGCGTCTGGAAGGTGCCGGTGATCGGGTTCCTGCTGCGCAAGACCCGGCAGATCCCGGTCGAACGGGGCAGTGTGGAAGCGGTGAAGTCGCTGGACACGCTGGTCGAGGCGCTACGCGAGGGCGGTGCCGTGGTGATCTACCCGGAGGGGACGACGACCCGGCACCCCGAGCTGTGGCCGATGCGGGGCAAGACCGGCGCGGCCCGGCTCGCGCTGCTGACCGGCGCCCCGGTGGTGCCGATCGCGAACTGGGGCGCCCAGACGATCTTCGACCCGCGTACCAACAAGCTCAAGCTGCGCCGCTCGCACGTCACGGTGACCACCGGCGCGCCGATCGACCTCAGTCGCTGGGCCGGCGTCGAACCCACCCGGGCGGTGCTCGAGGAGATGACCGAGGTGATCATGCTGGGCATCCGGGACCTGCTCGCTGAGATCCGCGACGGCGAACCGCCGGCGCTCTACGACCGGCCCGCGCGTCGGGCCACTACCTCGGAGGATGCGCCATGAAGGCGGCCGTCATCGGATCCGGATCCTGGGGCACCGCGTTCGCCAAGGTGCTCGGCGAGGCCGGGTCGGAGGTGCGCATGTGGGCGCGGCGGGAGGCGGTCGCCACGGAGATCCGGGAGAAGGGCTCCAACGAGGGCTCGCTCCCCGGCATCCGCCTCGGGCCGACCGTCACCGGGACCACCGACCTGGCGGAGGCCGTCACCGGCGCCGAGCTGATCGCCATCGCGGTGCCCGCCCAGACCCTGCGCGGCAACCTGGCCGACTGGGCCGGCTCGTTCCCCGGCGACGCCACCGTGGTCTCCCTCATGAAAGGCATCGAACTCGGCACGCTCAAGCGGATGAGCGAGGTCATCGTGGAGACGGCCGGTGTCGCCCCGGACCGCGTCGTGGTCGTCTCCGGGCCCAACCTGGCCCCCGAGATCGCCGCCGGGCAGCCCACCGCGACCGTGGTGGCGTGCTCCGACGAGAGCCGTGCCCGGCAGGTCCAGCACGCCCTCGCCACGCCCCACTTCCGCCCCTACACCAGCGATGACGTGATCGGCTGCGAACTCGGGGGCGCCTGCAAGAACGTGATCGCCCTGGCGTACGGGATGGCCGTGGCCATCGGCCTCGGCGACAACACCCGGGCCTCGCTGATCACCCGCGGCCTGGCCGAGACCGCCCGGCTCGGCGTGGCGCTCGGCGCCGACCCGCTCACCTTCGCCGGCCTGGCCGGCCTCGGCGACCTGGTCGCCTCCTGCTCGTCGCCGCTCGCCCGGAACCGCACCTTCGGCGAACACCTGGGCCGCGGCGACTCCCTGGAACAGGCGCAGATCGCCACCCGGCAGACCGCCGAGGGCGTCAAGAGCTGCCTGTCCATCCGCGACCTGGCCCGGGCGAACGGCGTGGAGATGCCGATCGTCGAACAGGTCGAGCGGGTGTGCCACGAGGGCGTGGACCCGCGGGTCGCGGTGAAACTGCTGATGACACGGGAGATGAAACCCGAGTGAGCTCCTCGTTTTCGGACTCCCTCTCCGACGGCACACGGTCGGTGCACGCCGGGCTGCCCGCTCCGGTGGTCGGCGAGCCGTTCCTCCCGGGGCCGGTGTTCGCGGCGCCCTACCACCTGGACCCGGTGACAGGGCCGGGAGAGAACGGGTACGCCCGCACCGAGCACCCGACCAGGCGGGCCCTGGAGGCGGCGATCGCCTCCCTGGAGGGCGCGCCCACGCTGGTCTTCGCCAGCGGCCAGGCGGCGATCACGGCGCTGCTGCTCGCGGTGCTGCGCGCCGGCGACACGGTCGCCCTTCCGGCGGACGGCTATTTCACGGTACGGGCATTCGCCGAGGGCACCCTTCGTGACCTGGGTGTGAAGACGATCCTGGTGCCGACCGCCGGACCGTACCCAAACTTCACCGGGGTGCGTCTCGTGCTGCTGGAGACACCGGCCAACCCGGGACTCGACGTGTGCGACGTGGCCGCGGTGTCCGCCGCCGCCCACGAGGCCGGTGCGCTCGTGGCGGTCGACAACACCACCGCCACACCGCTCGGGCAGACGCCGCTCGCGCTCGGCGCCGACCTGGTGGTCGCGTCCGGGACCAAGGCGCTGACCGGGCACTCCGACGTGCTGCTCGGTTACGTGTCCGCCGGTGACCCGGAGCTGCTGGCCAAGGTCGAGACGTGGCGCAAGCAGACCGGCGCGGTGCCCGGGGCGTTCGACTCCTGGCTGGCGCACCGGTCCATCGCGACGCTCGACCTGCGGCTGGCCCGGCAGAGCGCCAACGCGGCCGCGGTCGCCGAGCTGCTGCTCTCGCGATCCGACGTGACCGGCGTACGGTGGCCGGGCCTGCCAGGCGACCCGTCGTACCCGGTGGCCTCGGCGCAGATGCGGCGGGTGCCCGGCATCGTGTCGTTCGACCTGGGCTCGGCCGAGCGGGCCGGGCGGTTCCTGTCGGCGGCGAAGCTGGTGTTCGCGGCCACGTCGTTCGGCGGGGTGCACACCACGGCGGACCGGCGGGCCCAGTGGGGTGACGACACGTCGCCCGGCTTCCTGAGGTTCTCCTGCGGCATCGAGGACACCGTCGACCTGCTCGCCGACATCACCGCCGCACTGGACGCGTCGTCGTGACCGTCCCTCCCGCGGCCCTCTTCCCCGCTGCCCCTCCCGGCGGTCCGGCCCTCTTCAGTGCTACCGCTCCCGGCCGCCCGGCTGTCCTCTGCGGTAGCCGATTCGCCGGCCGGGCGCTGGTCCTGCCGTGACGGCCTGGAGCGGTTTCAGCGGTGACGAGGTGGCGGCGCTCACCCAGGGGCCGAGCTTCTTCGCCGACCCGGGCGAGCGGGACTGCCCGGCCTGCGGCCGGCGGCGGCTGCGCGCCTACTTCACGACGCCGCTCAACGCGAAGCGGCCCACCCTGATCAGCTACGTGTGGTGCGGCGCCTGCGACAAGTTCGTGGGCACCCGCGCCAAGCACCCGGAGGGCCTGATCTTCTCCGATCCGCTGGCCACGCTCCCCGCCGACGAGCGGCGCACCCTGGAACGCAGCCTGACCGGCTTCCTCGCCCACCTCGACTCCCTCTGGGACGCCGGAGCCCTCCCTCAGACCTTCAGCAGGGCCTAGCCGGGCCGGCGGGCGCACACGCTCGGCCTATTCGGCGGGCGGGCGCACACGGTCGGGCGGTCGAAGCCGTGGTGGCCGCTCACGGAAGCCGTCGCGTGCGCGATCACCACGGCTATATGCCATGTGGACGACCACGACGCCGCCATCGTGTGCGCCCACCCCTGGTGGAACCGCGACCACGCGCCCCCGGGCGACCGGCGTGACGGCCGAGAGCGGGCAACCCCCGCGCCTGGCCAGCAAGACCGCGACTACCCGCCCAGCGGAACCGAAAGCAGGGCGGCGAGTCGACCGAAACCAGGGACGGCCGTGACCGGCGGCAGACACCGGTGGCGGCGACCGGCCGGGCCTGCCCGAGCACTGATCTGAGCCCGGCGCGGGCGGCAAAGGCGCGCGCCGCGCTGAGGTCGCCTTGGACGGGCGGGACGGGGTGGATTCTTCGGGGGGTTTCCACCGCGTACCGGAAACGGGTTTGAAGGGTTTGACCGGGAGCCGGCGGCCGGATGATCAGCCGTGGGTGGCGACGAAGTCGTGCAGCCAGTCGGGGGCGATGGGGGTGCCGGACGGGCCGGTGCGGCGCAGCGCCTCGCCGGGGCGGATGCCGAGCAGGGCGAGCGTCATGGTGGCCAGCAGCGTCGACCGGCCGTTGTCGGCCGCCGCCTGGGTGACCACGAAACGGCCCGCGCGGACCTCGCGGGCGAGACGGACGGCCAGCGCGACCACCCGGTTGGCCTCGTCGCGGGTGGCGGTTCCGTCGGAGATCGGGAAGGGCACCACCTCGATGCCCGCGGTGTCCGGGCCGGGCTCGGCGGACGACACCAGAATCTGCACCCCGGCCCGGGCGAGCGCGCTCAGCTCCTGCGGTGACCAGGGCTCGTCGGCCGGGTGAGCCATCGTCGCCAGCTGCCCCGGACCTGGTCCGGCGATCACGTGGAGTGCTGGAGCCATGAACGCTTCGTCCTCCCTGCCTTGCACGTCTTCACGGGTACCGCCACGAATCCCGATTCTGGCTTACGCAGAGTAGGGTCACCCCCGGCATGCCCGCTAGCTGGAAGGCGCAGAGAAGAGTGACGTCCCCCCGCAAGACCCGCGTCGCGATCGTGTTCGGTGGTCGCAGCACTGAGCACGCTATTTCCTGTGTCAGCGCCGGTGCGATCCTGGGTGCCCTGGACCCGGATCAGTACGAGGTGCTGCCGGTCGGAATCACCCGTGAGGGTCGCTGGGTCCTCGCCTCGGGTGACGCCTCCCAGCTCTCGATCAGCGACCGGCGGCTGCCGGAGATCACGGCAGAGTCCGGTAGCGCCGTGGTGTTCGCGGCCGACCCGACGGCGACCGAGCTGATCGTGCGCGACCCGGCCGAGGGCGTCTCCGAGCTGGCCGGTGTGGACGTGGTGTTCCCGGTGCTGCACGGGGCGTACGGCGAGGACGGCACCATCCAGGGCATGCTGGAGATGGCCGGCATCCCGTACGTGGGCGCGAACGTGTTCGCCTCGGCGGCGGCCATGGACAAGGAGTTCACGAAGAAGCTGGCGGCCGCCGAGGGCATCCCGGTCGGGCCGTACGCGGTGCTGCGCGCCGGGACGTCGCTGTCCGAGGCGGACAAGGAGCGGCTCGGCCTGCCGGTTTTCGTGAAGCCGTCCCGGGCCGGGTCGTCGACCGGAATCACCAAGGTCAGCGACTGGGCCGACCTGGACGCCGCCATCGCCACGGCCCGCGAGATCGACCCGAAGGTGCTGGTGGAGGCCGCGATCGTGGGCCGCGAGATCGAGTGCGGGGTGCTGGAGGGCGAGGCCGGTGGCGCGCCCGAGGCGTCGCTGCTCGCCGAGATCCACGTCGACGACGCCGACTGGTACGACTTCGAGACGAAGTACCTGGTCGGCAGCCGCTACACGATCCCGGCGCCGCTGCCGGAGGAGCTGACCAGGCGGGTGCGGGAGTTCGCGCTGCGGACCTTCACCGCGCTGGACTGTGCCGGGCTGGCGCGTGTCGACTTCTTCGTCACGGCGGACGGCGAGATCTTCCTCAACGAGATCAACACCATGCCGGGCATGACGCCGACCTCGATGTTCCCGCAGATGTGGGCGGCCACCGGCCTGGAATACCCCAAGGTGGTGGACCGTCTCATCCGGACCGCGCTGCGCCGGGGGACCGGGCTGCACTAGGGCTCAGGCGCAGCCGCTGGGCATGGCCTCCTCGGGCTTCGACTTCACGGTCTTCACAACCGTCTCGGAGAACTCGTTGGTCCACTGCGCCGGATTCTCGTACGCCGACGGCACGGTCACCCGCACCGGGACCTCACGGTCCATCGTGGTGAGGACGGCCGTGCCGCCGTCGTTCTTCCCGAACCAGCAGACCCCGTCCATGAGCAGCAGCTCGGTGTCCATCGGGACGCAGCCCGGGGTCCGGTCGTCGAGCCTCGTGCACATGGCCGGCTGCGGGACGCCACAGGAGACGACCACCGGGGGCTCGCCGTAGGCCGCGTTCTGTTCCGGGCCGGCCGAGACCTTGCGCGCCTCCAGATCCCGGATCTTCGCGGGCAGCTGGGAGGTCACCGCGAGGCAGACCTGAGCGGCCTTCTCGTCCAGCTGAGGGGCGTCGACCTGAACCGGGGTGCTCGGAACCGCCTGTGGAACTTTGGCCGGTTCATCCGTTTTCTCCGGAATCAAGGAGAAAAAGGCGACGAGACCTACGATCAAAGTCACCGGTACGGCCACAACGGTCGCCCACAGCGCGGCGGCCCGGCGGGTCCGGTCCGGAGCTTCGTCGATCTTCGAGGTCTCGAGGTCCACCATGTCAGAGGTTTACCACGGAGCAGGTGAGCGTCCTCGTGATGCCCGGCACGTACTGGACCTTGCTCACAATGAGGCCACCCAACTCGTCCACGGTGTGCGCCTCGGTCAGCACGACCACGTCGTACGGACCGGTCACGGCGTCGACCCGAACCACCCCCGGTATCTTCTCGATCGCGGCGGCCACGTCACGCGCCTTCCCGACCTCCGTTTGAATCAGGATGTATGCCTGGACCACGATCGACTCCTATCCGCCAGTTCGTCGGTGATCCCCGGTCGTGAAACTACCGTACGAAGCGGCCCGGCAGCGGGTCGCCACCATCGAAGGACTTAGACGTGAGCATCGCAGAGGCCGGTGAATTCGGGCTGATCGGCCGAATCGTCTCCCGGCTCGGCTCCGGATCCGCCACCCTGCTCGGTCCCGGCGACGACGCCGCGGTGGTCCGCGCCGCCGACGGACGGGTGGTCGCCTCCACCGACGTACTGGTCGAAGGACGCCACTTCCGCCGGGACTGGTGCGGGCCCGAGGACATCGGCCACCGCGCCGCCGCCGCCAACCTGGCCGACATCGCCGCCATGGGCGCCACCCCGACCGCCCTGCTGGTGGCGCTCTGCGTACCCACCGGGCTCGACGTCACCTGGGCCGAAGGACTCGCCGACGGCCTCTCCGCCGAGGCCGGGCTGGTCGGTGCGGCCGTGGTCGGCGGGGACACCTCGGCCAGCCCCACGCTCACCATCGCCGTCACCGCACTGGGTGACCTGGGCGGGGTGGCGCCGGTCCGGCGGGACGGGGCCCGGCCCGGGGACGTGGTCGCCCTGTGCGGGCGGATCGGGTACGCGGCGGCCGGCCTCACCGTGCTGTCCCGTGGCTTCCGGACGCCGAAACTGCTGGTCGACGCGTACCGGCGGCCGGACGTCCGGTACCCGGCCGGACCCGAGGCGGCCCGGCTCGGCGCCACCTCCATGATCGACGTGTCCGACGGGCTGCTCCAGGACCTCGGGCACATCGCGGAGGCCAGCGTGGTCGGGATCGACGTGCGGCGGGACACCTTCGAGCCGCCCGCCCAGATGCTGGACGCGGCCAAGGCACTCGGCGTCGACCCGTACGTCTGGCTCCTCGCCGGAGGCGACGACCATCCGCTCGCCGCGACCTTCCCGCCCGGGGTGACCCTCCCCGAACACTGGCGGGTGATCGGCTCGGTGCTCGACGGCGCCGGAGTCACCGTCGACCGCAAGCCCTGGACCGGCGGCACGGGCTGGGACCACTTCCGCTGACCTCGATTAGTCTTGCCCGCGTGCAGGACATCAAGATCAAATCCGCGGGTTTCGGTGACCCGGCGGTCCAGTCACTCGTCGCCGAAAACCTGCGAGACCTCTCCGAACGGTACGGCGGCAGCGGCGACGACACCCCCATCACGGCAGCCGACTTCACCCCGCCGAACGGCGACTTCCTGGTCGCCGTCGAGGACGATCGGCTGATCGCCAGCGCCGGCTGGCGGCGGCACGGCGACGACGCCGAACTCAAGCGCATGTTCACCACGGGCGCCGCCCGCGGCCGCGGCCTGGCCCGCCGCATGCTCGCCGCCGTCGAGGCCTCCGCCACGGCGGCCGGCTGCAAGCGCATGATCCTGGAGACCGGCGACCGTCAGCCGGAGGCCATCGCCCTGTACGAGTCCGCCGGCTACGTCCGCATCCCCGACTTCGGCCACTACGCCGGCCACCCGGGCGTCCTCTCCTACGCCAAACCCCTCTAACCCCACCACCCCGCGCGGCCCGCGCTGCACGCCCGCGCTGCACGCCCGCGCTGCACGCCCGCGCGCGCTGCGGCGATCTTGGACGTTTTGCCACCGCGAGAGGTGGCAAAACGTCCAAGAACGGCGCCTCGCACCCCGCGCCGCCTGCGGCATCCCGAACCTCGCGCGGCTCGCTGATGCGCCGTTTGGCGATCTTGTGTGTTTTGCCACCTCTCGAGGTGGGGAGGCGTTCAAGAACGGCGCCCTGCACCGTGTGGTGCCTCGCCCGCCGCCCGCCGTCTTGCCGCCTGCCGCCTGCCGCCCGCCGCCCGCCGCCCGCCGCCCGGCTCGCCGATGTGCCGGTGCGCCGTTGGCAATTTTGGGTGTTTTGATACCTCTTGCAGTGGTGGCGTCCAAGATCTGATGAGGGGTGTTTAGGGGTACGTCCTGCCTACTACTCGCTTTTGGATCTTGGACCTTTTGTCGCCGGGAGGGGTGGTGAAGCGTTCAAGAACGGGATGGGTCGGAGGGCGGCGCGGAGTTGGGCCGTTATCTCGGCTGGGCGGTGGCGGATCGCCCAGGCCGGGAAGCGGAGGACGCGATCGCCGGGAATCCACAGGTCGTTCTGGCGGCGCATGTCGGCCCACCAATGCTCGACGTCCATGTGATGGCCACCGTCGATCTCGACGTGCAGCCTGCATTCCTCGAAATACGCGTCCAGGTAGTTCCGCCGCCCGTGTGCGTCTCGGCGGGAATGCTGGAGGAGCGGCTCGGGAAGTCCGGCCTGGCGGCATAGGCGGAGGAAGTCGGCTTCGGCCGCCGAATGCACTCCACCCGAGGACCAGGTGACCGCCTCGGAGATCAGCGATCGGCGTTTGGCCCGGGGCATTCGGGCGAGAACTGTTCGGACGTCATCGGCGTAGACCAGGCGTTGCTGGAATCCGGCCGCGATGATGGCCCAGGCCCGCTGATCGGAGATCGCCCATTGGGCCGCGTCGACGAGTGACCGGGCCGGCATGGTTCCGGGCGGTCGGCCCATCGGGTGGATGTCCGCTCGGGGCAGGATGCCGGTTCGGTGAACCACGACCCCGGGCGGGGGACCGCTGGGTGTCTTATCGGCTGGAACCAGCACATCGATCCGGTCGGTGATGAAACCACGGAACCCGACGGTCTCGAGTGCGGACAGGCCGCCGAGCAGGGTGTCATCGCCCGTGCTCAGGACCGCGATCCAGCGCCGGGCCTCGCGGCCGACCGGGCCGGTGTGCGCGACGTAGACGCCGCGATGCGCGCGTTGCCATCGTTGCGAACCGAGGCGCCGCTCCACCATTCGGGCGGAGAGATGCCGCAACGCTTGTGAGCGGCTGAGTACGCCGGCCTGTCGTGCCAGCAGTTCCAGCAGTAGGGGATCGGTCTCGGCGGACATGGCCGAGATGTTGCCGTTCCCGGCCGTACCGGACCAACGGATTCCACTGTCCCTGTGGACGCCGGTCCCCGACGGGGTCTTCCTGTGGATAACCGAGTCAAGTGAGGACTGGTCGGCGTCGTGAGGTCACCTTGAAGGCCGGACCCGGGTGCGCCGCCTGGACAGCCCGGGGTGTGCTGGTTGGGCGGGCCCGGGGTGTGCCGGTTGGGTAGGCCGGGGTGTGTTGCCTGGGCGCGCGCTCGACTCGCGGTTCGGCGGCCGCGCGAGGCGGCCTGCTGATGGGGGTGGCGTTGCCGGAGGGCTGGGCGGGCCTGGTGGAGGCGGGCCACGCGATCAGAGGGCGGTGCCGGTGGATCAGTGGTACATCGTGCGGTGAATGGCGGCAGAACAGCGGATAGCCGCTGAACCCGGAGGTTCAGCGGCTATCCGATCAGCCAGAAGGCTCGGTCAGGCGCGGACGACCTTGCCGGCCTTGATGCACGAGGTGCAGACCTTGAGCTTCTTGGTGGTCCCGCCACCGGCCGGGGTGCGCACCGACTGGATGTTCGGGTTCCAGCGGCGGTTGGTCCGCCGGTGCGAGTGGGACACGTTGTGGCCGAAGCCCGGTCCCTTGCCACAGACGTCGCACACGCTAGCCACGGGATACTCCTGGGTTTGATACGAAACTGACCTGATCCAGCAACCGGAACTGATCTGATCCAGAAACTGGAGGCGCCCAGGGAAGCAAGCATCGCCCAGGCAACCCGGCAAGGTTACCCGATCCCCGGCCGGGGGAGCCAATCGCCCCCGGTCAGCGTGCGTGCCCGGCGTTTGTCGGAGGTCGCAAGTACGATTTTCGCGTGCTGGAGACCCTCGATGCCGCCGCGGTACGCCGCTGGTGCAATGGTGGGCTGGAGGCACTTCGGGCGCATCAGCGTGAGATCGACGATCTGAACGTCTACCCGGTGCCCGACGGCGACACCGGCACCAACCTCGTCCTCACCCTGACGGCCGCGCACGAGGCGGTGGCCGGTCCGCTGGAGCCGGAGCCGGGGCCGGAGGGCATGACCGCGGTGGCCCGGCTGATGCGCCGGATGGCGCGTGGCGCCCTGCTCGGCGCCCGGGGAAACTCCGGCGTCATCGTCTCGCAGATCCTCCGCGGCATGGCCGACGCCTTCGCGGCCGCCGTCGCGGTGCGCGGCGGTGAGCTGGCCCGCGCCTTGCGGACTGCGACGGATGCCGCCTACGCGGCGGTGGCCCGTCCGGTCGAGGGCACCGTGCTGTCGGTGGTGGCCGCCGCGGCCGAGGGCGCCGGGCGGACCAGGTCCGACGACCTGGCCACGGTGGCGAAGGCGGCCGCGCGGGCCGCCGCCGAGGCGCTCGATCGCACCCCGCAGCAGCTACCGGTGCTCGCCCGGGCGGGCGTGGTCGACGCCGGCGGGCGCGGCCTCTGCCTGCTGCTCGATGCCCTGGTCGAGGTGGTCGCCGGCGAAACGCCCCCGGCGGCGCCCGACGGTGGCAGGCCCACGGTGGTGCCTGACGGTGGCAGGCCCCCGGCGGTGCCTGACGGTGACAGGCCCCCGGCGGTGCCTGACGGTGGCAGGCCCCCGGTGGTGCCTGACGGTGGCAGGCCCACGGTGGTGCCTGACGGTGGCAGGCCCGCGGTGGTGCCTGACGGTGGCAGGCCCGCGGTGGTGCCTGACGGTGACAGGCCCGCGGTGGTGCCTGACGGCGAGATGCCTCTGGCGTCCGCGCGCAGCGGCACGCAGCCGATGGCCGCCGGCGGCCCAGCGGTGCCCGGCTCCGGAAGCGGCGGCCCGGCGGACGCCGATCCGGCCGCCGGCACCACGCCGATCACCCCGATCGGCGGCCCGGCGGCAACCACTGTGCTGCCGATTTCCGGCCAGCCGGCGGACCGGGCAACCCCGGGCCGGGTCGGCGAGGGGCAGGCGGTCTGGAGGGGTGAGGACCGGGCGGACCTCAGCCATCCGGCGGGGCACGAGGACGAGTGCGCCGGTTACGGGTTCGAGGTGCAGTACCTGCTGGAGGCGACCGAGGAGGCCGTCACCCGGCTGCGGGGCACCCTGGACGGCCTGGGTGACTCCCTCGTCGTAGTGGGCACCGGCGACGGCGACCCCCCGACGTGGAACGTGCACGTTCACGTGACCGACGTCGGCCCGGCGATCGAGGCGGGTATCGAGGCGGGCCGCCCGTTCCGGATCCGGGTGACGCCGCTGGTGGGCCACCGCCCCGGCCCGGAGCGGCGGGCCGCCGTGGTGGTCGCCGCGGGGGACGGGCTGACCGCTCTCTTCGTGGGGGAGGGCGCCACCGTCGTGGACCGTAATCCGTCGACCGCCGAGTTGCTGGCGGCCGTGCACAAGACCGGCGCCGGTTCGGTGGTGCTGTTGCCCAACGACGCCAACACGCAGGCGGTCGCCGTCTCGGCCGCGCGGGAGGCGGAGGCCGCCGGCATCCGGGTCAGCGTGGTGCCCACCCGTTCGCCGGTGCAGGCGCTGGCCGCGCTGGCCGTGCGGGACGAGCAGCGCCTGTTCGCCGATGATGTGATCGCGATGGCCGAGGCGGCCGGCGCCTGCCGGTACGGCGAGGTCTGCACCGCCCAGCGGGACGCTCTCACGGTGGCCGGCCCGTGCCGGGCGGGTGACCTGCTGGGCCTGGTCGACGGCGAGGTGCACGTGATCGGCGGCGACCTGACCGACGTGAGTCACCGCCTGCTGGACCGGATGCTGGGCGGGGGCGGCGAGCTGGTCACCCTGGTCCTGGGGGCGGCCGCCCCGCCCGGTCTGGAGGCGGATCTGCGCGGCCATGTGCACCGCACCTGGCCGTTCATCGAGTTGCAGTGCTACGCCGGCGGCCAGCCCCGGTACCACCTGCTGGCAGGAGTCGAATGACCACCACGGACACCCCGCTGACCAAGGTTCTGGGTGCGAAGACCGCCAAGGCCCTGGAGCAGCATCTGGAGCTGTACACCGCCGGTGATCTGATCTACCACTTCCCACGGCGGTACGACGAGCGTGGCGAGCACACCGACCTGCGCAGCTTGAAGGTGGACGAGCAGGTCACCCTGTTGGCCCAGGTGCAGGGGATCAACGTGAAGCCGATGCGCCAGCGCCGCGGCAACATGCTCGAGGTGACCATCGGTGACGGTTCCGGTGCGACGTTGACCTGCACGTTCTTCAACCAGGCGTGGCGGGAGCGGGAGCTGCGCAAGGGCGTGTGGGGGCTGTTCGCCGGGAAGGTGACCGAGTTCCGCGGCAAGCGCCAGCTGAACGGTCCGGCGTACCAGCTGCTCAGCGCCGACGCCACGCAGGACGACGCGGCCGCCGAGATCGAGGAGTTCGCGGGTGCGCTGATCCCGGTCTATCCGGCGGCCCAGGCGGTGCCGACCTGGGTGATCGCCAAGTGTGTGCGGACCCTGCTGGACACGTTCGAGCCGCCGCCCGACCCGATGCCGGCCGAGGTGCGGGTGAAACGGAACCTCACCGGCATCGGTACGGCGTTGCGGGAGATCCACCGGCCGAGCTCCGAGGAGGCGCTGTACAGGGCGAAGCACCGTCTCAAGTGGGACGAGGCTTTCGCCGTACAGCTGACGCTTGTGCAACGCCGGGCACGTGCGGCCGCGGCTCCCGGCACCGCCCGGCCTCGCGCGGAGGCCGGGTTGCTGGAGAGGTTCGACGCGGGTCTGCCCTATGAGCTGACCGAAGGTCAGCGTGAGGTGGGTGAGGAGATCGCGGCCGACCTGTCCCGGCCGCATCCGATGCACCGCCTGTTGCAGGGTGAGGTCGGGTCGGGCAAGACGCTGGTGTCGGTGCGCGCGATGCTCCAGGTGGTGGACGCGGGCGGGCAGGCCGCCCTGCTCGCGCCGACCGAGGTCCTGGCCACCCAGCATTTCCGTGGGATCAGCGCCCAGCTCGGCGCGCTGGGCCGGGCGGGCGAGCTGGACGGTGATCCGGAGGGCACCCGGTTGACGCTGGTCACCGGGTCGCTGGGGGCGGCGGCCCGGCGTGCCGCGCTGGCCGAGGTGGCGGACGGGCGCGCCGGCATCGTCGTGGGCACGCACGCTCTGCTGTACGAGGGTGTCGACTTCAAGGATCTCGGCCTGGTCGTGGTGGACGAGCAGCACCGGTTCGGGGTGGAGCAGCGGGACGCGCTGCGCGCCAAGGCGGCCCGGCCCCCACACGTGCTGGTGATGACGGCCACCCCGATCCCGCGCACGGTGGCCATGACGGTCTACGGCGACCTGGAGACCTCGATCCTGTCGCAGCTTCCGCGCGGCCGTTCGCCGATCGCCTCGCACGTCGTCCCCGGCGACAACCAGGCGTATGTGAACCGCACCTGGCAGCGGATCAAGGAGGAGGTCCGGGCCGGCCACCAGGCGTATGTGGTGTGTCCCCGGATCGGCGAGGGCCCGGAGGACGAGGAGTCCCCGCCGAAGGACGCGGAGCCGGCCCGCCGCCCGCCGCTGGCCGTGACCGAGGTGCTGCCGCTGCTGCGCGAGCAGTACCTGCACGGTCTGCGGATCGACATGCTGCACGGGAAGATGCCGCCGGACGAGAAGGACGCGGTGATGCGCCGGTTCGCGGCCGGTGACCTGGACGTGCTGGTGGCGACCACGGTGATCGAGGTGGGCGTGGACGTGCCGAACTCGACCGTGATGCTGATCCTGGACGCCGACCGCTTCGGCGTCTCCCAGTTGCACCAGCTGCGCGGCCGGGTGGGGCGGGGTTCGGCGCCCGGCATCTGCCTGCTGCACAGCGAGGCCGCGGAGGGTTCGGCGGCCCGGGAGCGGCTGGACGCGGTGGCCTCCACGACGGACGGTTTCAAGCTCTCCGAGATCGACCTGGAGCAGCGCCGGGAGGGTGACGTGCTGGGCGCGTCGCAGTCCGGCAAGCATTCGCACCTGCGGCTGTTGTCGCTGCTGCGGGACGAGAAGCTGATCAAGGAGGCGCGGGCGGAGGCGTCCGCGCTGATCGGCGACGACCCCGACCTGTCCCGTTACCCGGCGCTGGCGGCCTCGGTCGCCGCGCTGGTCGACGAGGATCGCGCCGAGTACCTGGAGAAGGGTTGATCTTTCATATCTGCCCCCGCGACGCGTGGGCCACAGCGGCCGCCGACGGTTTCGTTCCGGTCGGGCCGGAGGGTTTCATCCACTGCTCCCCGGCGGACTGGGTGCACATGCCGGCCACGCTGCGCTTCCGCGGGCGTACGGATCTGTTGCTGCTGGAGATCGACGAGGAGCGGCTCGACGTGCCGGTCGTCTGGGAGGACGGTGTCCCACCGGAGCCGGACGGACGGCAGTTCCCGCACATCTACGGCGGGATGAACGTGGGCGCGGTGGTAGCCGTTCACGACTATCCACCACGCCCGGACGGTTCTTTCCCGGAATGGGTCAGGCCGTGAAGTCGACCTTGCGGCGGCGGGCCAGGAAGAAGAGCACGCCACCCACGACGAGCAGCAGGAACGCGCCGCCCGCGATGCTGGCCGCGGCGGAGCCGGTCAGCGGCAGCGAGCCGTCGTCGTCGCCTCCGTCGGCCACCGAGGTGTAGGCGGTGGTGACCGGGGCGCTCGGCGACTGCTCGGCCGGCGGCGTGGTCTCCTCCTCGGCCGGCGGAGCGGTGGTCTCGGCCGGCGGCTGCGGGGTGTCGCAGTCGCCCGGCTTCTCCCAGGCGACCTCACCCTTCAGCACGTCCAGGTCGCCGCTCACGGTGACCTTCAGGCCCGCGGAGGCGCGGAAGGCGACCGATTTGGTCTGACCGGGCTGGAGGGCGAGGGTCTGCGGCGTACCCGTGCTGGGGGTGAAGACGGCCTCCAGGGCTGCGCCGTTCTCCGGGTTCTTCACCGTGAAGGTCAGGGCGTCGCAGGTGCTGGCCACGCTCGCCTCGGGCGCGCCGACCTCGGGCACCTGGCAGTCCCCGGGCTTGCTCCAGTCGCCCCGGTACAGCTCGTTGCCGCGGGACTTGACCACGATGTTCTTCGCGTTGGCGGCCGGCACGGTGACGACGACCGGCTCCTGGCGGACCTTGACCGTCTCGCTCTTGGTGAAGCCACCGTCCGCGGTGATCACGAACGGCTGGCTGAACGTGCTCCGGTTGATCAGCGTCAGCTGGACGTTGCCCGCGCAGTCCGGCAGCGCCTCGACGACCGGCTCGGCGGCGCAGGTGCCGGCGCCGCCGTTGTACCAGGCCTGCTTGGGGGTGCCCTTGACCGGGACGGACCGGGAGCCCTCACCCCGGTCGCTGCCGACCTTGCGGTCGTTGTAACGGTCACTGTCGTCGGTCAGCGGGTCGATGATCCTGTCGCCGAAGACGAAGTCGACCTGGGTGAAGCACTCCGGCACCTCGACCTTGAAGTCGAGTTTGCTGACGGTCAGTTCACCCTTGGCGGCGGGGCCGAACTTCTTGACCGAGCTGTCCAGGACGTACTGCGGGGTGGCGAACTTCGCCGACGGGGCGGTGTACGACACGAGGGCGAGGGACTGCTCGCCGCAGAGCGGACCGTTGAGCAGCTCGATCGTGGCGGTGCCGCCCGGGCCGTCGAAGGTGTGCTGGTACTTCGCCTCGGCGACGGGCGTACAGGGGGTGGCCGGGTTCGCGGTGGCGGGCGAGCCGAGGGCGACGAGGCCGGTGAGGCCGAGGAGGAGTCCGGCCGCCAGAGCGACGGCCCGAGGGGTTGTGCGCAAGTGCTGCTCCTGGGGTGGGGAACGGAAGGGGCGCGCCGACCACAGTCGACGCGCCCCCGGTGTTGCAGGTGGTTCAGGTTGATCAGGCGGTGAACTTCACCTTGCGGCGACGCGCCATGACGAAGAGCAGACCACCGATGGCCAGCAGCGCGGCGGCACCGCCGGCGATGCCACCCGCGGCGGCGCCGGTCAGCGGCAGCTCCGGCTCTTCACTGCCGTCCTCGCAGCCCGCGGGCTCGACGTAGTCGACCTTCACGGTCTCCGAGTAGGTCTCGCCCTCGTAGGTGACCGTGATCGTCAGGTTGACGAAGAAGCCCTCCTTGGCGGAGAACGTCTCGGAGCCCTTGGTGCCGGGGGCGACGGTGCGCTCGCGCTTCTCGCCCTTGCTGGTCTCGTAGCCCAGCTTGATCGGCAGGCTGTCCTTCGGGTTGTCGAACCCGATGGTCATCGTGTCGCAGGTGAGCTCGAAGATCGGCTCGGGCTCGCCCGGCAGGTCGTCCGGAAGCTCCGGCTCCTCGGCGGGCAGGCTCGGGGACGGCGACGGGGAGGACGGCGACGGCGAGACCGGCGGCTGCTCCTTCTCCTTGTCGCAGGTGCCGTCGAAGTTCGCGGTGTTCTCCCGCGGGAGGTCCTTGTGCTCGTTGTCGAACTCGACCTCGACGCCCAGGCGGGCGAAGGTCTTGGTGCCCTCGACGCGCTGGACCGCCGTGATGGCCTTGTTGGTGTCGTAGGTGTACTCGTTGCCGACCTTGTACTCGGGGAGCTCCACCTCCTTGACCGGGGTGCCCTCTTCGGCCTTCACGGCGTTGAAGCGGAACTTCTCGACGCCGTCGGGGGCGTTGCCGGTGACGGTCCAGGTGACGACCCAGTCGCCGGTCTTGGTGTCGCAGTCCGCCGAGTAACCGATGACGCTGTCGGTGGCGTACGCCGGGGAGGCGGCCACCGCGACACCGGCCAGGCCGAGAACGGCGCCGGCAGCCAGACCGGCCACGCGGCGGAGCGGGGATTTAGACAGGTTCACGCCTTCTCCTGTGAAAGGGGTTCGGGAGCGCGTGGGAGGCGGCCGACTGTCGCTGGTGGATGGAACCGGGTCCAGAGACGACGCCTAACCCCGCGGCTGCCCGACCCTAGCCATTCCCGGAGATCAAAGAAACGTCTCAGCGCCCGCTAAGGAGCTTGTTGCGGATCTGTGATCTTCGCTTTACCGAACGGAACCGTATCGTCGCGCGTCGTGCCCGTGACGAGGGAATTGTTCACGCGAAGGTGGCTCACGCGAGGTGGTGAAGTAGCGTCGGCACTGATGACCAGGATTATCGCGGGTGCGCACGGCGGCCGTCGGCTGTCCGCTCCGTCCGGCGCGCACACGAGGCCCACATCGGACCGGGTCCGGGAGGCGTTCTTCAGCGCACTGGAGACGATGACCGATCTGTCCGGCTCGCGGTTCGCCGACCTGTACGCCGGATCCGGCGCCGTCGGCCTGGAGGCGCTGTCCCGCGGCGCCGACCACGCGCTGCTCGTCGAGTCGGACGCCAAGGCCGCCCGGGTCGTGCGTGACAACATCGTGGCGCTGCGGGTCGGTTCGGCCGCCAGGCTGATCACCGGCAAGGTCGTGCAGGTCCTCGGGGACCCGCCGGCCGGGGGGCCGTACGACGTGGTGTTCGCCGACCCTCCTTACGCGCTCGGCGACGACGAGATCGACACCGTCCAGGAGGAACTGGTGGCCAACGGCTGGCTGGCGCCCGGCGCCGTGGTGATCTTCGAGAGGTCCACCCGGGGTGGACCGTTGAGCTGGGTGGACGGTCTGGCGGGCGACCGTACCCGGCGTTATGGCGAGACCACGCTTTGGTACGGTCGCCGATCATGAGACGAGCGGTGTGTCCCGGCTCCTTCGACCCGGTCACCAACGGGCACCTCGACATCATCGGACGGGCCAGCCGGCTCTTCGACGAGGTCATCATCGGAGTCCTCATCAACCAGTCGAAGACCGGCCTGTTCACCATCGACGAGCGCCTCGAGATGCTCGGCGAGGCGACGGCGCAGTACAGCAACGTCCGGGTGGCGTCCTTCCACGGCCTGCTGGTCGACTTCTGCCGGGACCAGGGCGCGGCCGTGGTCGTCAAGGGCCTCCGCGCGGTCAGCGACTTCGACTACGAGTTGCAGATGGCGCAGATGAACATCGGGCTCTCCGGTGTGGAGACCCTGTTCATGCCGACCAACCCGCTCTACTCGTTCCTGTCGTCGAGCCTGGTCAAAGACGTGGTCAAGTGGGGTGGGGACGCCTCGTCGTACCTCCCGGACAATGTGCTGGCTCGCCTGGTGGGTCGGTTGAAGCAGAATTAGGCGGGCGCGAAGTAACGTGATCGCACCACGCTGGGTGGCGGTTCGACGACGGGAGTGAGGCACGGTGGATCCGCTCGACCGCATCGACGAGATCATCGACCTTGTGCAGGACGCACGCTCCGTGCCGATGTCCCGGACGAACTTCATGTTCGACCGCGCCGAGATGATCGACCGGCTCGAGATCCTCCGTTCCGAGCTGCCCGAGGCGCTGCGCCGCGCGGCCGCTGTCCTGGACGAGCGGGACCGGATCGTCGACGCCGGCCGCCGCGAGGCCGACCGGATCGTCAGCGAGGGTGAGACGGAACACGCCCGGCTCGTGTCGGTGAACGAGATCACCGTCTCGTCCGAGCACGAGGGCGCCCGGATCATCGCCGAGGCGCGGACCGAGGCGCAGCGTCTGCGTGAGGAGGTCGACGACTACGTCGACACCGCGCTGGCCAACTTCGAGCAGTTCCTGACCCGGGCGCTGGCATCGATCGAGCGGGGCCGTGACAAGATGCACGCGCTCCGCGAGATCGGCAACTTCCAGGGGGAGGACGCCGAGCGCCCGCTCCCGTTCTGACCACGTTTGGCAAGCAGCCCGATTCGACGACGTCCTACAAGCTCAGGTAATGTTTTCGGTCGGCCTACCATGGCTGAGGAATCACGATGCCCAAGTCACCGCAGAGTCACCTGGACCCCAGGCAGCCGCTGGTCGTCGACACGACGAAGCTCCCCCGGCAGCCTGGTGCGACGCGTGCCCTGAATCGGGTGGTGCCGGCCCCGGCGGACCTCGGTCTGGAGCTGATCTCGGTCCCTGAGGGCTCCGATCTCACGGTCGACGGGACCCTGACATCGGTCTCCGAGGGGGTCTACGTCAGTGGCACCGTCAGCGGCTCGCTCACCGGCGAGTGCGGGCGTTGCCTCAACGAGATCGACAAGTCGTTCGAGGTCTCGATCGCGGAGCTGTTCGCCTACGAGGACAGCACCACGGAGGAGACCACCGACGAGGACGAGGTCGGCCGGATGTCGGGCGATCTGCTCGACCTGGAGCCGGTGGTGCGGGACGCGATCGTCCTGACCCTGCCGGCCAATCCGCTCTGCCGGCCGGACTGCCCAGGGTTGTGCCCCGAGTGTGGGGTGCATTTCGACGAACTCCCGGCTGATCACAGCCATGAGGAAGTCGACTCCCGCTGGGCCGCTTTGCGCAATCTGTCAAAAAACGAGGAGTAGGAACCGTGGCCGTCCCCAAGCGCAAGATGTCGCGCAGCAACACCCGCTCGCGCCGGGCGAACTGGAAGGCGACCGCGGTGGTTACCGCGGCCTGCTCCCAGTGCAAGTCGCCGAAGCTGCCGCACGCCGCCTGTGGCGTCTGCGGCACCTACAACGGCCGTCAGGTCCTCGAGGTCTGACGTCGCGCGTGACTCGCCCGATCATCGGGCGGGTCGTGCCCGAGCGGTGGCGAACCACCGGTGCCACGGCTCCCGGACAGCGCACTGTCGGGGAGCCGGGCACCGCGCGGATCGCCGTCGACCTCCTCGGCGGGGACCAAGCTCCCGCCGTCGTGGTTGACGGCGCTCTGCGCGCTTGCCGGGCCGATCCGTCCCTCCACCTGACTCTCGTCGGTCCGGCTGATGCCGCCGACGCGGTGCTCGCCGCCCTGAAACCGGGCGACCGGCGCCGGATCACCACCGCGATCACACCCACCGACACCGTCAGCGGTGCGGTGGCCGCCGTCGCCCAGGGCCGCGCCGACGCGCTGGTCTCCGCCGGCGACACCCGGGCCACGGTTCTCGCCGCCGCCCGCGAGCTGGGCCGCTGGCCCGGCATCCGGCGCCCCGCCCTGACCGCTGTGCTGCCCACCGTGGCCGGCCGGGTGGTCCTGCTCGACGTCGGCTCCAGCGTCGACCCGGACGAGGAGACCCTCGCCTGGCACGCCCGGCTCGGGGCCGCGTACGCCGCGGTCGTCCACCAGGTCCCCGCTCCCCGCGTCGGTCTGCTCACCATCGGCACCGAGCCCGGCAAGGGCGACCGCCTGCGCCGCGCCCTGCCCAACCTGCTCGTCGATCTGCCGCTGCCCGGCGGCGCCCGCTACGCCGGACTGGTCGAGGGCGGCGACATCGTCCTGGGCCGCGCCGCCGACGTGGTGGTGACCGACGGTTTCACCGGGAACGTGCTTCTCAAAGGCCTGGAGACGGCGTACGCCCTGACCCGGCCACCCTCCCCGGACAAGACTCCACCACCCCGCGCCGCGCTGCTGCTCGGGGTGTCCGGCACGGTCGTGGTCTGCCACGGCGCCGCCGCCGGCCCGGATCTCGCCGCGGGCATCGCGCTCGCGGCCGACCTGCACCGCCGCGCCTCGGTCGCGGCGATCGCCGATCTGCTGAGGTACAGCGAGGTATCGCATGATTGACAAGCGCCGTCGTCCGTCCACCGAGCCACTCGAGGAGGCGTTCGGTGTCCCGTTCAAACCGGAGCTGCTGGAACGGGCGCTGACCCACCGGTCGTACGCGTACGAGAACGGGGGTCTCCCGACCAACGAGCGCCTGGAGTTCCTGGGCGACTCGGTGCTCGGCGTGGTGATCACGTCGGCGCTCTTCCACAACCACCCGGATCTGCCCGAGGGGCAGCTCGCCAAGCTGCGGGCCAGCGTGGTCAACATGCACGCGCTCGCCGACGTGGCCCGCGGCCTGGGCCCGGCCGGGCTCGGCCCGCACCTGCTGCTCGGCAAGGGCGAGGAGACCACCGGCGGGCGGGACAAGGCGAGCATCCTGGCCGATACCCTGGAGGCCCTGCTCGGCGCGATCTACCTGGAGCACGGCCTGGAGATCGCCAGCGAGGTGATCCACCGCCTGTTCGACCCGCTGATGGCCGAGTCGGCCGGCCGGGGCGCGGCCCTGGACTGGAAGACCAGCCTCCAGGAGCTGACCGCGGCGCTCGGCCTGGGCGTGCCGGACTACGAGATCGAGGACTCCGGCCCGGATCACGCCAAGACCTTCACGGCCTGGGTGGTGGTGGCCGGCGAGCGGTACGGCGGCTCCGAGGGCCGCAGCAAGAAGCAGGCCGAGCAGCGGGCCGCCGCCGCCGCTTGGCGGACCCTGACCGAGCAGGCCGAGAAGACCGAGCCGTGACCGCGGTGCTGGAGAAACCCACGACAGAAAGATTGTGGGACAAAGCGGGCGGATGGCCGGGGGTAGGAGCCGCCGTCGGCATCCTCGCCCTCACCCGCGTCGGTCAGCTCATCATGATCGCCTGGCTGGGCGGCGCCACCGAACAGCCACGATCAGTCCGGGAGCGGCTCCTCGTCTGGGACGCCGGCTGGTTCCTCCGGGTCGCCGTCGACGGCTACCCCGAGGGCTACACCTACAGCAACACCGGCCAGCTGGAAGGCAACGAGCTCGCCTTCTTCCCGGTCTACCCGATCCTCATCCGGGCCGGCGCGGCGATCGGCATCGAACCCAGCGCGGCCGCCCTCGGCGTGGCCTGGCTCGCCTCGATCGCCGCCGCCATCGGGCTGTACCTGCTCGGCACCAGCCTCTACAGCAAGCGGGCGGGCTGGGCGCTGGTGGCGATCTGCTGCGCGGCGCCGGCGTCCGTGGTGCTGTCCATGGCGTACTCGGAGAGTCTCTTCATCGCCCTGGTCGCCGGCATGTTCGTGGCCGCGCACCGCCGGGTGTGGTGGGCCGCCGGCCTGCTCGGCCTGGCCACCGCGCTGACCCGCCCGACCGGCGCCGCCGCCGCGCTCGGCCTCGCCGTGGCCGCCCTGCTCGCGATCCGCGACGGTGACCAGCCGAAATGGAAGCCGCTGGCCGCCGCGGGCGCCGCGCTCGCCGGGGTGCCGCTCTACCTGGGCTGGGTCGCCTACCGGGTGGGCGAGCTGAACGCCTGGTTCAAGATCCAGACGGCCGGCTGGGGCACCTCGTTCGACTACGGCGAGAGCACCGGCAAATTCCTCTGGACGACCCTGCGGGAGGGCGACGGCTGGATCCCGCTCAGTGTCGCGTTCATCCTGCTGGCGGCCCTCGCCGCGGCCGGGGTGGCGCTCGCGCGGAAACCGTGGCCGCCGCTGGTCGTCTACGGCGTGGTGGCGATGATCCTCGTCTACGGGCAGGCCGGTTTCTACCACTCCAAGCCACGTCTGCTGCTGCCCGTACTGTTGACGCTGCTGCCGGCCGTCGTGGCCGCCGCCCGCGCCCGCCCCCGGGTCGCGGTCCTGGCGATCACCGCCTGGGCGCTGTTCGGTCTCTACTACGGCGCCTACCTGGTGACCGTCTGGCCGTACACGTTGTAAAGGACACCGCCAGTGCCCGAGCTTCCCGAGGTCGAGACCGTCCGCATGGGGCTGGCCAAGTGGGTGACCGGCCGCACCATCGCCACCGCCGAGGTGCTGCACCCCCGGGCCATCCGCCGCCATCTGCCCGGCGACGCCCACTTCTCGGCGGTGCTCGCCGACCGGACCGTGCTGGACATCTCCCGCCGCGGCAAGTACCTGTGGCTGCCCCTGGACTCCGGCGACGCGATCGTCGGCCACCTCGGCATGAGCGGCCAGCTGCTGATGCAGCCGGCCGAGGCCGCCGACGAGAAGCACCTGCGGATCCGCTTCACCTTCACCGACGGCGGCCCCCAGCTGCGCTTCGTCGATCAGCGCACGTTCGGCGGCCTGGCGGTCTCCGAGGGCGGCGCCGAGCTGCCCGACGAGATCTCCCACATCGCCCGCGACCCGATGGACCCGCTCTTCGACGACGTGGCCTTCACGGCCCGCATCCGGGGCCGCCACACCGAGGTGAAACGGGCCCTCCTCGACCAGACCCTGATCTCCGGCATCGGCAACATCTACGCCGACGAGGCCCTGTGGCGCGCCAGGCTGCACGGCGCCCGCCCCACCGACCAGCTCACCCGCCCCGCGGTCGAGCGCCTGCTCGGCCACGTCCGCGACGTCCTGTCCGAGGCCATCGTGGCCGGCGGCACCAGCTTCGACGAGCTCTACGTCAACGTGAACGGCGAAAGCGGCTACTTCGACCGCTCCCTCAACGCCTACGGCCGCGAGAACGAACCCTGTCACCGCTGCGGCGCGATCATCCGCCGTGAGCAGTTCATGAACAGGTCCTCGTTCAGCTGCCCGCGCTGCCAGCCGAAACCCCGCAAAACCCCTTGATCGGTACGCGCGAAGCCGCCCTCAACCGCACCTTCGCCGTCCCGCCCTGCCGGCGACCACCTGCCCCCGCACCCGTCTGCCGCCCGCGCCGGGCTGACCTGCCCACTCACCCTCACCCCGCCCTCTCGCGATCTTGGACGTCCTCCCACCCGATTCGGTGGCCGATCGTCCAAGATCGCGCGCGGAAAGGGGCCTAGCCGCGGGAGGCGGTTGCGGCGCTGATGCGGGGGGCGGCGTCGGTGGCCAGGCCGAAACCGGCGCCCCGGCGGCCCATCAGGCGGCGGGCGGCGGTGAGCAGGGGGGCCGGCACGCCGTGGACGATGTGCCCGTCGCCGGGGCGCACCCCGTCGCCGTCCCAGCTCTGGTAGGCCGACCACGGCCCCTCGAACGTGCAGATCCGCGCCCCGAGGTCCCGGTAGAGCGGATGGGTCGGCACCCCCGGATTCAGCACCACCCGGTGCAGCCCGCGCCGGGCGGCCAGCCGGACGGTCAGCGCGACCGGCCCGACGCCGCCCGAGCCCGCCGGCGCCCGGTCCAGGAACAGCCCCTCCACCCCATCGGCCCGCCAGGCGTCCACGTCGGAGAGCACGTCGGCCAGGGAACGGCTGCCCCAGTCCAGGTCGATCCGGCCCAGGGACTGGTGCAGGGTCCGCCGGTCGCCGGGCTGTTCCCGGACGATCCAGGTGTCGGCGTCGAGCTCCAGGTAGGGCGACGGGTGGGCGTACGGGGGAAAAAGGGTCTTCACGGCGTTCTCCGAAGGTCGGCAGCGGTCAGGGCGACGATGAGCAGGCCGGCGAGGTGCGTCGCGGCGAGTACGGCGACGGCGGCGGGCAGCATCCCCTCCGGCGGGGCGGACATGGCCAGCACCGCGGCGGCGATCGGCGGGAAGGCGGCCAGGACGGCGGCGATCCCGTGCCGGGACCGGGCCGCCAGCAGGAAGGTGACCGCGAACACTCCGCCGAGCAGTGTGCCGGCGGCCAGCGCCAGCACCGCGTCACTGGCTCCCGGCACTCCGGCGAGCCCGTACGGCAGCCGGTACGCGGCCAGCAGCAGCCCACATCCGGCGGCCAGCGGCGGCACCAGCCCGGCCAGGGTGATCGCGGTGACGTTGCGGACGTGGCGGTCGAACTCCTCCGGCGTCTCGGCCGAGTCCAGCCCCGCGTCGAGCCGGGCGGTGTGCCAGCCGATCAGCCCCTCCAACACGGGTACCGCCACCAGCAACGGCAGCACCGCCGGCACCGGCATGGCGGCCGGCCCGCCCCGCCAGAGCAGCACCACACTGACCGCCTGAGCGGCCCCGATCACCAGGTAGGCGACACCGCGCCGCCGTTCGGCCGGGCTGAGCCGGGCGGGCCGCGCGGTCCGGCCGAGCACGGCGGGGCGGAAGGCGCGCACCGTCACCGCCACGATCGCGGCCGGAAGCAGGGTCTCCACCGGCACGGCGGCGATCCGGTCCAGCCCGGCGGAATCGGCCAGGGTCGCGGCGGCGAGCAGCCAGCACGGCGTGAACCAGGCGGCCACCGAGGCCTCGGCCCGGGTGACGAGCGCCGCGGTGACGCAGCCGAGGCTGATCAGCCCACCCAGTCCCACCGTGGCGGCCAGTGCCCGGTCCGGTCCGAGCAGCACGCCCGGCGCGACCCACACGAGCGCGAACCAGAGTCCGATGACCGCGGCGAACCCGGAGGCCACCATGCGTGCCGCGGCGGCCGGACCACCCCGGCGGGCCACGCTGACCCCCACGGCCGCCAGCCCCTGGGCGGCGGTCCACCCGAGCAGGAGCGTCACCGCCGGAACCTGCCAGGCGACCCGTCCCAGCGACTCCGCCCCGGCGACGGCCAGGCTGAGCGGCCCGAGATACAGGCCGCACCGGACGAGCGCGGCGACCAGATACCCGCCGGGAGCGCGCCGGGCACGCGTCACTCGCGCCGAGCGCCGCCGTCCGGCCGACCGGAGCTCCCGCTCACTCCTTTCCGGGTACGCGTCCCGCGCGCCCGCTTCACCACGGAGGGAGACACTCCCGGCCGGCTCGTCCCGGAGTCCCGAAGCCGCGGGCGTCCCGTCGCTCTCCCACCCCCGTACCGGCAGGCCCTCGACCGCACCGGTGCCCGTGGCCCAGGCGTCGGGCGCGGCGGTGGTTCCGGTGAGTGCGCCCGCGGGCCAGACCCAGGAGCCGGTCAGGTTGTCGCCGGCTCCGTCCGCCGTCTCCCACCCACCGGTGAAGCCGCTCTCCGGCGCCCCGGCCCAGCTCTCGGCGGCGTTCCCGCTGCTGCCGTCCCATCCCGGGGCGGCGTCCGTGCTGGTGTCGGTCCATTCCGGCGTGGTGTGCCCGCTGGCGCCGGCCCACTCCTGGGAGGTGGTCCCGCTCGTGCGGGTCCATCCTTGGGTGGAACCGGCGGCCGGGGACGCCCCGGACCAGAAGGCCCGCCCGTCCACGACCCCCGAACCCTCCAACGGGTCGGTGATGCTCGCGGCCGGGAGCTTCTTCTCGGCCGCGGCCCAGGGGTCCCAGGACTCCGGAGCCCGGGACTCCACATCCGGGAGCGCCGGTCCGGTGGGGGTCTCCACCTCCGGTTCGGCGGCGTGGCGGCCGGCGCGACGTCGTGGCGGCGCCAGTTCCGGCTGGTTCCCGGCGACATACCGGGCGTCGGTGGCGGCGTTCTGCCGACGGCGGTTGCGGACCCGTACGGAACGCGTCGTCGTCGTCCCGCCCGTGCCGCGCGGCGGAGTGATCCTCATACCTTCTCCCGGGTTAGCCAGCGCACGGTCGCCGGCGTGGTGATCCGGGGCGCGGGAACGGTGAGTGCCAGTTCGAAGGCCGGCGCCGGGGGTGGCGCGGCCAGGTCGGAGTAGAGGGCGCCGTACACCCGCACCACCCGGTCGACGGTGAAATGGGTGAGGGCACGCTGCCGGGCCGCCTCCCCGAGCGCTCGGCGGCGACCGGGGGAGCGGAGCAGCCCGACGATGGCGATGGCCAGCTCGGACGGATCGCCGGGCGGCACCAGCAGACCGGTGTCGCCGAGCGTCTCGCCGGCCGGCCCGAGGTCGACGCCGACCACCGCGCGGCCGGACATCATGGCCTCGACCAGCCGGTACGGCGGATCCGCCGGCCCCGGAACGTGCGCCACCACCTGCCCGACGGTGTACCGGTCGCGCGGATCGGCGGGCAGGTGGTGCAGTCGTACGGCCCGGCCGAGCCCGGTGCGCTCGATCTGTTCAGCGCACTGCTCCTCGTGGGCCGCGGTGATCCCGACCAGGTGCAGAACCGCCCCCGGCACGGCCGCGGCCACCTCGGTGAACGCCTCCAGCACACAGGACAGCCCACTGTCCGGCCCACCGCTGCCGGCCCACACCACGGTCGGTGTCCCGGCGGGTTCGGCGGCCCCCGGATACTCCCGCGGGTCGACCCCGGCCGGTACCTGGACGAGCCGGCCCGGCTGCGCGCCGTGCTCCAGCGCCCAGCCGTGGTGATAGGTGGAGAGCGGCGCGATCAGTGCCGCCTCGGCGTACCCGGTGCGGGCGACCGACGTGCGGAACCGGCGCAGCAGGGTGCGCACCCCGGGGGAGAGCCGTTCTTCGGCGGGCCGTTGCCGGACCACCGCGGTGCGCGCCTCGGTGAGCAGCAGCGGAACTCCGGTACGCCAGCGCCCGGCCAGCGCGGTGAGCAGCGGGGTGGTCCCGCCCACACAGTGCACCAGCTCCACCTCGGGCAGCGGTACGGCCAGCGCCCGCATGGCGTGCCGGATCAGGGTGGCCGCGGTCCGGGCGTCGCGCACGCTGAGCCGGGGCATCAGCGGCTGCCCGTCCGAGGCGTCGGCCTGGCGCTGCCGCCACGCCTCGAGCAGCGCCTCGGTGAGCGGCAGCGACGACAGGGCGCCGGCGCGGCCGGAGTCCTCGGTGGGCGGGCAGAGCCCGGTGATGCGGCGCAGGCCCTCACCGAACAGTGCGGCGATCGGGGCGGCGTCGCCGAGCAGGCCCCGGCAGAGCAGGGTGGCGGCGTCGGCGGCGTCGTCGGCGGCGGCTCCGCGCCGCCGGTCGGCACGTGCCGGGTCGCGGCCGAGCGCGATGGCACGCGCCGAGCCGACATTGAACGGAAGCGGGTACGCCGGCGCGGACGGTGGTTCACGGTCCGTGACGGTCAGCAACTCGAAGCGGAACCGGCGCAGCCCTTCGACGAGGGTCCGGCACCATCCGCCGAGGGCGTCCCGCCGGTACGGGTACCCGCCGCCGGTGAGCAGACAGATGCGCTCGCGTGACGGGGTCGGATTCACGCTGGAGGCAACGACACAAACCGCCGAAGTCACCGGAGCATGTCGGCTAGGCGACACAATTACGTACTATTTGTACCGGTTTGTCGGCCAGCTTTGCCCGGTTTTACCCGAAAGGCCATGACGTGCGCGCCTACTTCCCGCGCTCGTGCCCGTACCGTCCGTCGATCTCCACCCGTCCGTGCCCGCGGTGTGGCCGTGCCGCCGGCTCGTGAACCCCTTCGGGCGCTCCGCCCCGACCCGTGTTCCGAACCGTCGGATCTTGCGGAAAATGGCGGTGCCCGATGGGATCGAGATCCCCGTCGGCGGGGCATAATCCCTGCTGAAGCGCTGTGGTGGCGTGACTCACCCGACTCCGGCACGCCCCCGGCTCGGCCCCGGCTTGACGGAGAGTGGGTATCGGCGGACTATGGAGTTGTCGCCAGTCGCGCCCACTCATGCCCCGGATCATTCGTGGCTTGGGTCGTTGCACCATCTAGAGCCTCGCTGTGTTCTTGGCGGGATTCTGTGTTCACGCGTGCCCGTGAACATGTGGTGCGTTCAGTTCGCACTGAGTTGGTTACTGCGTACTGAGTCAGCTCGCTGGGCGCCACGTTGGCCGGCCTTTCCGGCAACGCATCACAAATCGAGACGCAGCGCGTCACAAGGAGTCACGATGGCGAAGGCCCTCTTTGGCCACGTAGGTGCGGCGCCCGACCGGCGCCTCCTCGACGAGGTCACCCGACTGCGTTCCAGGGTGCAGGCCCTGGAGTTCGAGGTCACCCGCCTCAGGGCGGAGAATGATCGTCTCGCCGCGGCAGCGGTGGAGGCAGACGATTTCGCGCGGCTGACCGAGCCCGCCCTGACCTGAGCTCCATCCTGATGCCGGTGGGTACTGCGGGGTAGTCCGGCCGGCGTCACCATCCCCTCGCACACCAGACGCACCGAAGAAAAAGCGCGCCTCCACTCCCGTGGCGGCGCGCAGCTTTTTACCCACGTGATTCCGCTGCTGGACAGCACCGGCGGGTAGCCTGCCTCCCAGCAGACGTACCCGGCCGACCCTTCTCGGAGATCCGTGCACCTCAAGAGCCTGACGGTCAAGGGCTTCAAGTCCTTCGCCTCCGCCACCACGTTGCGGCTGGAGCCCGGCATCACCTGTGTGGTGGGGCCGAACGGCTCCGGCAAGTCCAACGTCGTCGACGCCATCGCCTGGGTTCTCGGCGAGCAGGGCGCCAAGGCGCTGCGCGGCGGCAAGATGGAGGACGTCATCTTCGCCGGCACGGCCGGGCGGGCGCCGCTGGGCCGGGCCGAGGTGACCCTCACGATCGACAACAACGACGGCGCTCTGCCGATCGAGTACACCGAGGTGTCGATCACCCGCCGGATGTTCCGGGACGGCGCGAGCGAGTACGAGATCAACGGCAACTCCTGCCGGCTGCTCGACATTCAGGAACTGCTCAGTGACTCCGGCATCGGCCGGGAGATGCACATCATCGTCGGGCAGGGCCGGCTCGACGCCATGCTGCACGCCAAGCCCGAGGACCGCCGCGCCTTCATCGAGGAGGCGGCCGGCGTACTGAAGCATCGCAAGCGCAAGGAAAAGGCGATCCGCAAGCTGGACGCCATGGGGGTCAACCTGAACCGCCTGGGTGACCTGACCACCGAGCTGCGGCGGCAGCTGAAGCCCCTCGGCAAGCAGGCCGAGGTGGCCCGGCGGGCGGCCGGCATCCAGGCCGACCTGCGCGACGCCCGGCTGCGCCTGCTGGCCGACGACCTGCACACCCTGCGCACCACCCTGGACCGGGAGATCGCCGACGAGTCGGCGATGCGGGAGCGGCGCGGCCAGGTCGAGGAGGAGAACCGCGAGGTCCAGCGCTGGCTGGCCGACCTGGAGCTGGCGCACGCCGAGGACGCTCCGCTGCTCCAGGCGGCGCAGGACACCTGGTACAAGCTGTCCGCCCTCCAGGAGCGGTTCCGGTCCACCGAGCAGCTGGCCACCGAGCGGCTGCGGCACCTGGCGGCCACCCCCGACGACGAGCGTCCCGGCCGTGACCCGGAGATGCTGGAGGCCGAGGCCGAGCAGGTCCGCGAGCAGGAGGAGGAGCTCCGCGAGGCGCTCACCGACGACCAGATGCGCCTGGCCGAGGCGGTGGAGCACCGGCAGGATCTGGAGCGCCAGCTGGCCGCCGCGGAGAGCGAGCTGCGGACCGCCGCCAAGGCGATCGCCGACCGGCGCGAGGGCCTGGCCAAGCTCGCCGGCAACGTGAACGCGGCCCGTGCCCGTACCAGCAGCGCGGCCGAGGAGATCGAGCGGCTCGCCGCCGCGCACGACGACGCGATGATGCGGGCCGAGGCCGCCCAGGCCGAGGTCGACCTGGTCTCCGCCGAGTCGACGGAGGCCGACCGGGACAACGCCGACCTGGACGCGCGGCACGACGAGGCGGTTGCCGCACACGACCGGGCCGCGGCCGTGGTCCGCGAGCTGAACGACGCCGAGCGGGCCGCCGAGAAGGACGCGGCGAGCTGGAAGGCGCGCGAGGAAGCCCTGGCCATGGGCCTCAAGCGCAAGGACGGCGCCGGGGCGCTGCTGGCCCGGGCCGGTCAGGTGCCGGGGCTGCTGGGCAGCCTCGCCTCGATGCTGACGGTCCGGCCCGGTCACGAGGTGGCGCTCGCCGCCGCGCTGGGCGGGCTGGCCGACGCGGTCGCCCTGGCCGGCGTGGACGAGGCGATCGAGGCCATGCGTACCCTCAAGATCGCCGACGCGGGCCGGGCCGACCTGGTCGTCGCCGGATCCGCCGGGCCGGGCATGCGGGGCTCGCTCGCGAGCCTGCGGCCGAACCTGCCGGAGGGCGCCGTCTGGGCGCCCGAGGTGATCGACTGCCCGGAGCAGATCCGGCCCGCGCTCAACCGGGCGCTGCGCGACGTGGTGCTGGTCCCCGACCTGGCCGCCGCCGCGCGCCTGATCGCGGCGAACGCCGAGCTGCGTGCCGTGACGCCGGAGGGCGACGTGCTGGGCGCCCACGCGGCGGCCGGCGGTTCGGCGAAGGCCACCAGCTACATCGAGGTGCAGGCCGCGGTCGACGAGGCCAAGGCCCGGCGGGCCACCGCCGAGCAGAGCATCGCCGAGATCAAGGAGCGGCTGGGCGAGGCCCGGGCCGAGGTGGCCGAGCTCAAGCAGGCGGTCGGCGTGGCCGCCCAGGAGAAGCGGGCCGCCGAGGGCGAGCGCAACGCGGCCGCCCGCCGGCTCGCCGAGCTGGGCGCCGCCGCCCGGTCCGCCAGGGCGGAGACCGAGCGGCTCGGGGCCTCCCTCCAGAAGGCGCAGGCCGCCCGGGAGACCGACCTGATGCGGGTGGCCGAGCTGGAGGAGCGGCTGCGGCTGGCCGAGGACACCCCGCTCGACGAGGAGCCGTCCACCGAGGAACGCGACCGGCTGGCCGCCCTGGTGCCGCAGTCCCGGCAGAACGAGATGGAGGTGCGGCTCGCCGTCCGTACCGCTGAGGAGAGGGTCTCCTCCATCGCGGGCCGGGCCGACTCGCTGATGCGCCAGGCCAACGCGGAGCGGCAGGCCCGGGAACGGGCCGCCGCGAGGCGGGCCGCGCGCGCGAGAGGCGCCGAGATCGCCCGCGCGGTCGCGCTCGGTGCGGCCGCCGCGCTGGAACGGGTCGCGGTCTCCGTGGTCGCGGCGGCCGAGCACCGCGACCAGCTCGCGCAGGCGCGGACCAGCCGGGAGGCGGAGCTCCAGGAGGTACGGGCGACGGCCAAGCGCCTGGTCGCCGAGCTGGAGCGGCTGACCAGCGAGGTGCACCGGGACGAGATGGCCCGCGCCGAGCAGCGGATGCGCATCGACCAGCTGGAGGCCAAGGCCGCCGAGGACTTCTCGCTCGACGTCGAGACGCTGATCAGCGAGTACGGCCCGGACCAGCTGGTGCCGCCGACCCAGGCCGACGTGGCGCAGGCCGAGAAGGACGGCAAGCCGGCGCCCGAGCCGGTGCCGTTCCACCGGCCCACCCAGGAGAAACGGGCCAACAAGGCGGAACGGGACCTCACCCTGCTCGGCAAGGTCAATCCGCTGGCGCTGGAGGAGTTCGCGGCCCTGGAGGAGCGGTACAAGTTCCTCTCCGACCAGCTGGAGGACCTCAAGGCCACCCGCCGGGACCTGCTCACCGTCGTGAAGGACGTGGACGACCGGATCCTGGAGGTCTTCACGTCGGCCTTCGAGGACACCGCACGTGAGTTCCAGGCCGTCTTCCAGGTGCTCTTCCCCGGTGGTGAGGGCCGGCTCATCCTCACCGACCCGGAGGACATGCTCACCACCGGCGTCGAGGTGGAGGCCCGGCCGCCGGGCAAGAAGATCAAGCGGCTGTCGCTGCTCTCCGGTGGCGAGCGCTCGCTGACCGCGGTGGCCATGCTCTGCGCGATCTTCCGGGCCCGGCCCTCGCCCTTCTACATCATGGACGAGGTGGAGGCGGCCCTCGACGACGTCAACCTGGGCCGGTTGATTACCCTCTTCCAGCAGCTCCGTGAGAAGAGCCAGCTGCTCATCATCACGCACCAGAAACGGACGATGGAGGTCGCGGACGCCCTGTACGGCGTCACGATGCGCGCCGGCGTCACCCAGGTGATCAGCCAGCGCCTTGTCCGCGACCCGGAGGAGTAGGGAAAAGCATGCGCGACCGCGCCCAGGCCCTGTTGATCGACCTGGACGGCGTGCTGCGCCGCTGGGATCCGGCCCCGATGATCGCCGTCGAGGTCGAGTACGGGCTCAAACCCGCCTCGCTGCTGGAGACGGCGATGTCGTGGGACATCTACCGGCCCGCGATGGCCGGGGAGATCACCGACGCCGAGTGGATGGGGCTGGTCGCCGACCGGCTGCCGCTGTCCGCGGACGAGTCCATCGCGGCGGTCGCGGCCTGGCAGGCGTACCGGGGCGAGGTGGACCCGGAGGTGCTCGCCTTCGTGCGGGAGGTGCGGGCCGGCGGCCGGAAGGTGGCGATCGCCACCAACGCCACCGACCGGCTCCGCGGCGACCTGGACGCCCTCGGGCTCACCGCCGAGGTGGACCTGGTGCTCAGCTCATGGGAGCTGAAGGTCCACAAGCCGGCCCCGGAGTACTTCGAGCAGGCCTGTCAGGCGATCGGCGAACTGCCCAAGCACGTGCTCTTCGTCGACGACGACGACCGGGTGATCCGGGGGGCGCGCTCGGCCGGGCTGTCCGGTTACCGCTGGGCCGGGCCCGAGCACGTCCCCTATCTGCGCAAGGTCCTCGACCTGCCGGAGTGAGGCGCGGTCAGGGGTGGTAGTCGGCGGCCGCCACCTCGACCAGCGCACCGTCCTTCGTGGTGCCCTCGATGCGGGCGGACGCGGTCGTGCCCTCCAGGCGGAGGGTGCCGACCGCGTTGCCGAAGTACGGGCCGGACAGCCGCTTCCAGCGCAGCGCCGGCTTGTGCACCGACAGGGTGCGGGCCAGGCCACGAGCCACCTGCGCGACCGCGCGCGACCAGGCGATCCGCATCAGCGGGCGCATCGGCAGCGGCACCTCGTTGTGGATCGGCGAGCAGGTCAGCTGGTACACCGGCGTCGTCATGGCGTGACCGAAGTCGGCGCGGGCCACGTAGGAGTGGTGGACGTCACCGGAGAGGACGCTGATCGAGGCGGGCGCCGCGTACACCCCGCCGGCGCCGACCCGGTGTCCCTCGGCGGCCGGATCGCCCTCACCGAGCCGCCGGAACAGCTCGCCCAGCGCCGCGAACGATTTGCCGAACGCGGCCCAGTGCTCCAGGTCGAAGGCCCGCCGGATCCTCTCGCCGAGCGCGGCCGCCCGGGGCCGGTGCGACTCGGCGAGCCGTTCGTTCCACGCCTCCAGGTAGTGGATGGCCGGCGGCATGAGCCACGGCAGCGACGAGCCGACCACCAGGTGGTCGTAGTCGCCGTGGGCACGGTCCAGGAACCAGTCCCACTCGGCGGGCGGCAGCATCGCCCGGGCGCCCGGGGTGAGCACCCGGTTGCAGCGGTTGTCCAGCACCACGAGCCGGGTCCGGCCCAGATCGAGGGCGAAACTCCACTGGTACGGCACGTCGGTGTTCTCCGCCGACTCCGGCTCGTCCACCCGGTGACCGAACTCACGCAGCAACTCGGTGGCGTCCCCGGCGGCGGAGACCTTCTGGAACAGCGGGTCGGCGGCCAGCTCGTCCGGGCTCAGATTGCCCAGGTGCTGGTAGATCCAGTACGAGGCGAGGCCACCGGAGATCCGCTCCCGCCACCACGGCTCCCGGGCCATGTCGGCACGCCAGGAGGCCGAGGTGTTCCAGTCGTCGATCAGCTCGTGGTCGTCGAAGATCATGACGCTCGGCACGGTGCTGAACAGCCAGCGCACCTCCGGGTCACGCCAGGACTCCAGGTACAGCTTCGTGTACTCCTCGAAGGAGACCACCTGGTTCTCCGGGCCGGCGTGCCCGTCGCGGCGACGCCGGCGCAGGAAGCGGCGCACCTTGGCCGAGGTCTCGTCGGCGTACACCTGGTCGCCGAGCAGGACCAGCAGGTCGGGGCGCTGCGTGGGGTCGGTCGTCAGACGGCGGGCGTAGGCGTCCAGCGCGTCCGGGGGCAGCCGGCGCCTGCTCGCCGACGGGGTGGCCTCCCGGCACGAGCCGAAGACCAGGCTCACCGGCTGCTCACGGTCGTCGGCGGCCCGGGTGCGGATCACCGGCGGCGGGTGCTCCGCGCCGGCCTCCGGCCAGACCTGCCGGTCGTCGAGGAACAACCGGTACGGATTCGCGGAATCCGGGGACAGGCCGTCCACCACCACGAGAGCGTAATGATGCCCGTACGCCGAAAAGGTCTGTGCCGAGCCTGCGCCCGCGGTCTCCACCTCGACCCGCACCCAAGCGGGCTCGCTGGTCTCCAGCCAGAGGGTGGCGCGGTCGTCGACGACCCGGCGGAGCACCGGGCCGATGAGTAGCTGAGCGGTCACCGGACCGGTCCGGGGATGTGCCGCATGGGGGGTCCTCCACGCTGTCGAAGGGGGCGCCCCATCCTCCGGCACGACGGCCCGGAATCGCCAGTGCGTGACCTCTCCCACGGCCGGACGGCTCATCTGTCAGGATTCGGGCATGGAATACGTGGTCGCCGCAGTGATCCTGCTCGTCGTCCTGGTCGTGGGCGCGGTCGGGCTGGTGGTGCCGAGGATGCGCCGCCGCGAGCTCCCGCCGCCGCCCGCACCGGGCTCGACCACCACCCTGGAGCGCCCGCCCGCCGCGCCGACGGTGCCGCCGGTCGAGGAGGAGATCCCGCCGCTCATCGAGCCGCCCGCGCCGGTCGTGGCCGAGGAGCCGCCGGCGCCGGTGGTCGTCGAGGAACCGGTCCTCGAGAAGCCGGAGCCCTCGGTCGGCCGACTGGTCCGGCTGCGCGCCCGGCTGGCCCGATCGCAGACCGTGCTCGGCCGGGGCCTGCTCAGCGTGCTCTCCCGGGACCACCTGGAGGACGACGACTGGGACGAGATCGAGGAGAGCCTGATCACCGCGGACGTGGGGGTCGAGGCCACCCAGGTGATCGTCGAACGGCTCAGGGAGCGGGTCCGGATCCTCGGCACCCGGAGCGTCTCCGAGGTGCGCGACCAGCTCGCCGAGGAACTCGTCGCCGCCCTCGAGCCGGAGATGGACCGCAGCCTGCGGACCGCCCCGCACGACGGCCGGCCCGCCGTGGTCCTGGTCGTCGGCGTGAACGGGGCCGGCAAGACCACCACCTGCGGCAAGATCGGGCGGGTGCTGATCGCCGACGGCCGTACCGTGCTGTTCGGCGCGGCCGACACGTTCCGGGCGGCCGCCGCCGACCAGATCCAGACCTGGGGTGAGCGGGTCGGCGCCGAGACCGTCCGTGGCCCGGAGGGGGGAGATCCGGCCAGCGTGGCGTTCGACGCCGTGAAGCGGGGCATCGACACGAGCGTGGACACCGTGCTGATCGACACCGCGGGCCGCCTGCAGAACAAGGTCGGCCTGATGGACGAGCTGGGCAAGGTCAAGCGGGTGGTGGAGAAGCACGGCCCGGTCGACGAGACGCTGCTCGTGCTGGACGCCACCACCGGGCAGAACGGTCTCGAGCAGGCCCGGGTCTTCACCGAGGTGGTGGACGTCACGGGAGTGGTGCTCACGAAACTCGACGGCACCGCCAAGGGTGGCATCGTCATCGCCGTGCAGCGGAAACTCGGGATCCCGGTCAAGCTGGTGGGACTGGGTGAAGGTCCGGACGATCTCGCGCCGTTCGAGCCCGCCGCGTTCGTCGAGGCCCTCCTTGGTGGGGACGCGTAGGCTCCCCAGAGGAACAGGCCTTTCCTTCCGTTTTACGGGCGGTGGGTGGGGCGGTCGGATGGGTCTGACTGTGGGAGGCCGTGAGTGACGCATGAGCCGGTGCGCGAGATACCGCTGCACGGTGGCAACGTCAGCACGGTCTCCCGGATCGGTGACACCGTCCGGCGCAACGCGGGGCCGTGGACGCCGGCCGTGCACGCCCTGCTGCATCACCTGGAGCGGGTCGGGTTCACCGGCTCGCCGCGTGCCCTCGGGATGGACGAGAAGGGCCGGGAGGTCCTCTCCTACCTGGACGGCGAGTGCGGGGAATACCCTCTGGCGCCCCACTGGGTGACCGAGGAGGCGCTGGTCACCGTCGCCACCATGCTCCGGATGTTCCACGACGCGCAGTACGGTTTCGTCCCACCGCCCGGCGCGGTCTGGCGCTCGTTCGGGCCGCCCCCGCCGGACACCGAGGTGATCTGCCACCACGACGCCGCCCCGCACAACGTGGTGTGGCGGCCGGACGGGACACTCGCGCTGATCGACTTCGATCTGTCCTCGCCCGGGTCCCGGCTCTACGACGTGGCCTACGCGGCGTGGACCTGGGTGCCCCTGTTCAGCGACCGGGACTCGTACACGCTGGGGTGGAAACGGCCCAACCGGCCGCGGCGGCTGCGGTTGTTCGCGGACGCGTACGGGCTGATCCCGCGGGACCGGCACCGGCTGGTGCGGACCATCCGGAAACGGATCGTCGACCACGTCGAGGGGATCCGGCGGATGGCCGCGGCCGGTGATCCGGCGTTCGTCCGGATCGTGCACAAGGGCCACCTGCGCCGCCCGATGCGCGATCTCCGCCTGCTCGACTACGAGCGCCACATCCTCGAGTACGCGCTGCGCTGAGCCCCGCCGAAGTGTCCCGAGCCGGGCGAAAACGACGATATCGTCGCAGCTCAGAGGGCTTGATCACATCGACTGTGAGCTTTTCTTCACACGTCGGAAACAACGCGTGACGTTCTGGAAATCGCGCGTAGACCGTGCTCGAAACAGCCGACCGGAAGGCTTCCCGCCGAACCGGCCGACAGGCGACGTTGCCCCAGGTCCGGTGTGAGAGGACACCTCAATTCCGAGAGGAGGCAGCGTGGAGATCAACACCGGCAATACCGCCTGGTTGCTCCTGTCGTCTGCGCTCGTATTGCTCATGACACCGGGTCTGGCGCTGTTCTACGGTGGCCTCAACCGGTCCAAGGGCGTCCTGAACATGATGATGATGAGCTTCTCCGCCATCGGGCTCGTCAGCGTTCTGTGGGTCGTCTACGGCTTCACCCTCGCCTTCGGTGTCAACGAGAGCGAGGGGCTCCAGAACATCATCGGCAACTTCGACTACCTCGGTACCGATGTTGCCAAGATCAGCGAGGAGTGGCTGTTCTTCGGGGCCAACACCGGCATCCCGACGTACGCCTTCCTGGTCTTCCAGATGATGTTCGCCGTCATCACCGTCGCGCTGATCAGCGGCGCGGTCTCGGACCGCATGAAGTTCGGCGGCTGGGTCCTCTTCGCGCTCGGCTGGTTCACCCTGGTCTACATCCCGGTCGCCCACATGGTCTGGGGTGGCGGCTTCATCGGCACCACGATCCGCGCTCTCGACTTCGCCGGTGGCACCGCGGTGCACATCAACGCCGGCGCCGCGGCCCTGGCCCTGGTGCTGGTGCTCGGCAAGCGCATCGGGTGGCCGAAGGAGAACATGCGGCCGCACAACGTGCCGTTCGTGGCCCTCGGCGCCGGCCTGCTGTGGTTCGGCTGGTTCGGCTTCAACGCCGGCTCCGAGCTGACCGTCGACGGCACCACCGTCATCGCCTTCATCAACACCCAGGTCGCCACCGCCGCCGCGCTCCTCGGCTGGGTCGCCGTCGAGTGGATCCGGGACCGCAAGCCGACCCTGGTCGGCGCCTCCTCCGGCGCGGTCGCCGGTCTGGTCGCCATCACCCCGGCCTGTGGCTTCGTCGCCCCGCTGCCGGCCGTGCTCATCGGTCTGGTCGCCGGTGCGGTCTGCGCCCTCGCGGTCGGCCTCAAGTACCGGTTCGGCTACGACGACTCGCTCGACGTGGTCGGCGTCCACTTCGTCGGCGGCTGGATCGGCTCGCTGGCGATCGGCTTCTTCGCCACCGACGCCGTCAACTCCGGCATCACCGACGAGAAGATCCTGAACGCCAGCAACGGTCTCTTCTACGGCGGCGGCGCCACCCAGCTGCTCCGCCAGTTCGAGGCGAGCGCCCTGGTCACGGTCTACTCCTTCGCGGTCGCACTGGTCCTCGCCTTCATCCTCAAGGCCGTCAAGCTCCTGCGCGTCAGCGAGGAGTCCGAGGTCGGCGGCATCGACATCGCCGCACACGGTGAGACCGGCTACGAGTTCACCCCGGCCGCGGGCTCCGGCAACGGCGGCGCGTTCGCCCTCGCCGGCATCGGCCACAAGGAGACCGTGGACGCTGACGGCAAGGCTTCCGTCAGCCAGAAGGTTTCCGGCTAAATTCCCCCGATGGCTGCAGCGATGGAAGGACTGAGCATGAAGCTGGTGACCGCGGTCATCAAGCCGTACCAGCTCGACGCGGTGAAGGAGGCTCTGCACGCCCTGGGCGTCGCCGGGCTCACCGTGAGCGAGGTACAGGGATATGGCCGGCAGAAGGGCCACACCGAGGTGTACCGGGGCGCCGAGTACACCGTCGAGTTCCTGCCCAAGATCAAGGTTGAGGTGCTGACCGACGAGATCGACGTCGAGAAGATCGTCGACGCCATCGTCACCGCCTCGCGGACCGGCAAGATCGGCGACGGCAAGGTCTGGGTCACCTCGGTCGACGAGGTGGTCCGGGTTCGTACCGGCGAGCGCGGCCTCGACGCCCTCTGAGCCCATGACGAACCCGTTGAGTGAGCCGCCGGCCCCTCCGGCGCGCCCGGCCGCAGGCGGTTCACTCGACAAGCTCAAGGAACACATCGGCGCCGCCGCCCGCGACGAGCGGGCGGCGGCGCTCGACGTCTGGCTCAGGCAGCTTTTTCCGTCCCACCTGCCCGGGGTCAGCCTGCTCGCCGTCGGCGGGCTCGGCCGGCGCGACTGCGCGCCGTACAGCGACCTCGACCTGGTGCTGCTGCACCGCGGCGCGGCCGGTGTCGACCGGATCGCCTCCGCCCTCTGGTACCCGATCTGGGACGCCCGCCTCGGCCTGGACCACTCGGTGCGAACCCTCCCCGAGGCGCTCGCCGTCGCCCACGACGACGTGAAGGTGGCCCTCGGCCTGCTCGACGCCCGGCACGTGGCGGGCGACGCGGCGCTCTCCGAGGAGCTGATCACGGCCGCCTCGGACCAGTGGCGGCGGACCGCGGTACGCCTCGTGCCACAGCTCAAGGAACTCACCACCGCCCGATGGACCAGCCACGGCGAGCTGGCCTTCCTGCTCGAGGGCGACCTCAAGGAGGCGTCCGGCGGGCTACGCGACGTCACCCTGCTGCGCGGCGTCGGCCGGGCCGGGATCGCCGACACCATGCGGCCCGCCGTGCGCGCCGCCACGCTGCGCCTGCTCGACACCCGCGACGCCCTGCACCTGACCGTCGGCCGCCGGGTGGACCGGCTCGTCGCCCAGGAGCGCAAGGCCGTCGCCGACCTGCTCGACATCGAGGACCCGGACACGCTGCTGCGCCGGGTGTCCGGTGACGCCCGGACCGTCGCGCACGCCGTCGACGACGCCTGGCGCGCCATCGACCGGCTGCGCGGCGGCCGCCGCCGGGGTGGCCCGTCCGGTCCGCCGTCCCGCCGCCCGGTCGCGCGGGACGTCGTCGAACAGGACGGTGAGCTGGTCCTCGCCCGGACCGCCATCGGGCCGGTGCCCGACCCCAGCCTGTCGCTGCGGGTGGCCGCCGCGGCCGCCATCGTCCGGCTGCCCATCGCCCGGGCCACCAGCGAGTGGCTCGCCTCGTTCTGCCCGCCGCTGCCCACCCCGTGGCCGCCCGCCGCCCGCGCCGCGCTGGTCTCGCTGCTCGGCTCCGGCCCGGGCCTGCTGCCCACCTGGGAGACCTGCGACCGGTACGGCCTGATCGACGCCTGGCTGCCCGAGTGGGCCCGGATGCGCAGCCTCCCGCAGCACCACCCGATCCACCGGTACACCCTCGACCGGCACCTGGTGCAGACCGCCTACGAGGCGACCGCCTACACCCGCGAGGTGGACCGGCCCGACCTGCTGCTGATCGGCGCGCTGCTGCACGACGTCGGCAAGGGACTGCCCGGCGACCACAGCATCGTGGGCGCCCCGATCGCCGCCGAGATCGCCACCCGGATCGGCCTGCCGCCCGCCGACGTGGCCACCGTCGAGAAGATGGTCCGGCTGCACCTGCTGCTGCCCGACGTGGCCACCCGCCGCGACCTGAGCGACCCGAAGACCATCTCCCCGGTCGCCGAGGCGATCGGCGACCCGGCCACCGTCGACCTGCTGCACGCGCTGGCCCGGGCCGACTCGCGGGCCACCGGACCGGCCGCCTGGTCGGACTGGAAGGGCCGGCTGATGGCCGAACTGGTCGGCAAGGTGCAGACCGCCCTCGACACCGGCGCCCTCCCGGAACCGCCGGAACCCGACCCGGAACTGCTCGACGGGACGCTGCCGGTGGTGCACCTGGACGGCGACCGGGTCGCGGTGGCCGCCGCCGACCGGCGCGGGCTGCTCGCCGGGGTGGCCGCCTGCCTGGCCATGCACCGGCTCGACGTGGTGGGCGCCAACACCGTCACGGTGGACGGGCGGGCCATCGTCGAGTTCTACACCCAACCGCGGTACGGGTCGCCGTACGATCCGGTTGCTCTCGCGGCCGATCTGCGCCGAGTCGGCGCCGGCGACGTCTCGGTGACCCAGCGGGTCCGCGCCCGCGCGATGAGCGCGCGCGGCGGCACCGCCTCGCCCCGGGTGGTCTGGCAGCGTGACGTGGCCACCGACGCGGTCGTGCTGGAGCTGCGCGCGGCCGACTCGCCCGGCCTGCTGTACCGGGTGACGCACGCCCTCGACGAGGCCGGCGCGGAGATCCGGGCCGCCCGCATCTCCACGCTCGGCACCGACGTGGTGGACGCGTTCTACCTGGTCGGCACATGGTCCCCGGCGGACCGGGACCGGGTGGCGGCGGCCGTCCTGGCGGCGGTCTAGCGTCACCCGGGCCGTCACCCCGGCGTTGATCCGAGCGGATCATCACCGGGTACGGACGGAGAGCCGATGGCTGACGCGCAGCCGGTCGCATTGCTGGACGATCACGTGGCCCTGGCGGGCGCCGGGGCGGAGGTTTCGCTGCCGAACTCGGCGATGCGCACCCGTTCGGTGGCGGCCCGCCGGGTCCTGGCCCGCGCGGCCGGCGTCACCCTGGAGGAGGCGCTGGAGGCGGCCCGGGCGGGCGACGCGCGCCGGCTGCGGCGCCGGGCCGACCCGGCACGTCTCGCCGGGCTGGCACAGACCATCGCCCTCCAGGAGGAGCTGCCCGGCGACCGGGACGACGCGCTGGCCCTGTACGGGCTGCTGCGGTCCGCCCTCCCGCCCGAGCACCAGGCCCTGCACGCCCAGTTGGCCTACGCCTGGCAGGGGCCGGAGAAGGCACGGGAGCTGCTCGGGGCGTACCGGCGGATGCCGGCCCCGGCCCGGGAGGCGCTGGAGATCGACCTGGCCAACCCGTACGCCGGTGGATCGGTCCCGGAGGAGGTCTGGCTGGCCCGGTTCGGCCGGCTCTTCCCGGACCCGCCGCCGGTGCTGACGGCCGCCCCCGAGCGGACCCCGTTCGACCGGCTCGCCGGATCGGCCGGGCAGCCCGCGGAGACGGGTGGCGAGCGGGTCACGGTCGTGGTGACCTCCTACCGGCCCGGGCCGGGCCTGCTCACCGCGGTCCGGTCGATCGCCGCCCAGTCCTGGCCGGACCTGGAGATCATCGTGGTGGACGACGCGTCGCCGCCGGAGCACGACGCCGTCCTGGCCGCCGCCGAGGACCTGGATCCCCGGGTGCGACTGGTCCGGCTGCCGGAGAACGGGGGCACCTACGCGGCCCGCAACGCCGGGCTGGAGGTGGCCCGCGGCGACTTCGTCACCTTCCAGGACTCCGACGACTGGTCGCATCCGCGCCGGATCGAGTTGCAACTGCGGCCGCTGCTCGACGACCCGGCCGTGGTGGCCTCCACCTCGGAGGGGCTCAGCGTCACCGACCAGCTGGTGATGACCCGCCCGGGGATCCGGCGCGGCCGGGTCAACGTGTCGTCGCTGCTGTTCCGCCGGGAGCCGGTGATCGGGCGGATCGGCTGGTTCGACGAGGTGCGCAAGGCCGCCGACTCGGAGTTCCTGGAGCGGATCCAGACGGTCTTCGGCAAGCGGGCGGTCCGGCGGGTCAGCCGTACGCTGGCCCTGATCCGGCTCTCCGAGGGTTCCCTGTCGCGGGCCGAGATCCGGGCCTACTGGATGCACCCGGCGCGGACCGCGTACATGTCGGCGTACCGGTGCTGGCACGCCTCGGCCGGTCCGCTGCACCGGGCCCGGTCCGGCGCCGACCGCCCGTTCGTGGCGCCGGCCCATCTCAGCGGCGGCACGGCGGCCCGCCGGTACGACGTCGTGGTCGCCGCCGACTGGCGGTTCCTGGCCGGGGTCCAGCGGTCCGCGCTCGCCGAGATCGCCGCCCTGCGCGAGGCCGGCCGAACGGTCGCGATCCTGCACCTGGAGGCGCTGCGCTCGGTGCACCGGCAGCGTCGCGGCCTCAGCCCGGGGGTGCAGCGCCTGATCAACGCCGGCCGGCTGGACCAGGTGCTGGAGACCGATCCGGTCGAGGCCGGGATGGTGCTGGTCCGGCAGCCGGAGGTGCTCCAGTTCGCGCCGGAGGACGGCTGCCGGATCCGGCCCGGCCGGGTGCTCGTGGTGGCCGACCGGGCTCCGGCCCGCCGGGACGGCGCCGACCGCCGGTACACCGTGGACGCGACCGGCGCGGCGGCCGCCCGGCTCTTCGGCGCCGACCCCCTCTGGTGCCCGCAGGACCGGGGCGTACGCGCGTTGCTGGACGGCGTGGAGCTGACCGCCTTCGACCTGCCGGTCGTGGTCGAGCCGCACGACGTGGCCCGTCCACTGCCCGACCCGCTCGGCCCGGCCGTGATCGGCACCGACCTGTGCGACGCCGCCGAGTGGCCCGCCGACCTGGCCGTGGCGCTGGACGTGCCGCGCCGGTGCGCCGGTGCCGACGTCCGGCTCAGGCTGCCGGAGAGCCCGCTGCGACCGTCCGCCGTGCCCGCGTCGTGGCTGGTCTACGAGGCGGCCGACCTGGACCCCCAGACCTTCGCCGCGCAGCTCGACTTCTACCTGCACTTCCCTCCGGACGAGGCGGTCGAGCTGGTGTCCCGGCCGGCCCTGGAGGCGGCCGCCACCGGCTGCGTGGTGCTGGTGCCGCCGCGTCTCGCGTACGCGTTCGGCGACGCCGCGACGCCCTGTGCCCCGGCCGACGTGCCGGCCCTCGTGCGCCGCTACCAGTCCGATCCGGACGGTTACACCGCGCTGAGCCGGCGGGCCCGGACGGCCGTCGAACGCGACCATCGCCCCGGGCTTCTGGCCGAACGGCTCGGCGCTCTGCTCCCGAGTGCGCCGGCCGAGGGCGTAACGGGGCCACGACCCGCCCCGTTACCCCGGGGGAAGTGCACCCAGGAGGAGTTGTCAGCATGAGCACCCTGAGCCGAACACGTCGCCGGCTGCCACGTTTGACCAGCCCACAGATCGCGGTGCCGGTGTCCGCCGGTGTCCTCTGCGCCGGGGCCGTGGCCACCGCGGTCACCGGGTACGACCGGATCGCCGTCGCCCTGCTCGCCCTGCTCGGCGGCGTGATCGTGGCCGGGCTGCTGCTGGTGTACCGGCGTCTCGCCAAGGTGCAGAAGGCCGGCGTCACCGCCCAGCGGGACCTGCGGACCACGGTCGAGGAGATGCAGCGCCGCCTGATCGCCGCCGTGGAGCGGGAACGGCTCACCGCCGGTGACCGGCACCTGGAGCTGGCCGAGGCGGTCGCCCGGGTTCGGCAGCTCACCGAGCGCAAGGCCGGCTCCGCCCAGGTGCTCTCGCTGCCCCGCGAGTTCGAGGCGACCGTCCAGCTGTTCCAGGGCTTCACCCCGCGGGCGCCGATGCCGTCGTCCGGTGACTTCGCGCTGAACCCCACCGGCCTGCTGGAGCTGCTCCACCTGATCCGGACCCGCAAACCGCGCCTGGTCCTGGAGCTGGGCAGCGGCACCTCGTCGGTGTGGATCGCCTACGTGCTGGAGAAGTCCGGTGGCAAGCTCGTCTCGCTGGACCACGAGCAGGGGTACGCCAACCGGACCCGGCAGGCGCTGGTCGCCCACGGGCTGACCAAGGTCGCCACGGTGCGCGACGCACCGCTCGCCCCGGTCAACATCGAGGGCCGCGACTATCCCTGGTACGACCCGGAGGCGCTGGCCGACCTGCACGACATCGACTTCGTGCTGATCGACGGCCCGCCCGCGGCGGTCGGCGCGGATGCCCGCTACCCGGCCCTGCACATGATCGAGAAGCGGCTCGCCGACCGGGCCACCGTGGTCTTCGACGACGCCGGGCGGCCCGACGAGCAGGCCGCGCTGGCCGCCTGGACACAGCGGTACGACGGGCTGACCCGGGAGGGTGAGCTGCTCGGCCGGCACGCGGTGCTGGCGTTCGCCCGGCCGCCGGCGATGGCCGCCACCCGCGGCTGAGCATGACCGTCACGCTGCCCGGGCGCCGGAACCGTCCGGCGCCCGCCGCGGCGCACCCGGCGTACCGGGGCGACATCGAGGGGCTGCGCGCCGTCGCGGTGCTGCTCGTCGTCCTGGCCCACGTGGGCGTGCCCGGGGTGGCCGGCGGGTTCCTCGGCGTCGACGTCTTCTTCGTCGTCTCCGGGTTCCTGATCACCACGCTGCTGCGCCGGGAGATCGCGTCGACCGGGCGGGTCGATCTGGTGCGGTTCTACGCGCGCCGGGCCGTCCGGCTGTTGCCGGTGGCCACCCTGGTGATCCTGGTGAGCCTGGCCGGCGCCTGGCTCTGGGCGCCGCCCATCCGGTTCGCCTCGTTCGCGCACGACGCGCTGGCCGCCGCCACCTACACGATGAACCTGCGTCTCGCCGGCGCCGAGACCGACTACTTCGGGGACCCGGCGCCGTCGCCGTTCCAGCACTTCTGGTCACTGGCCGTGGAGGAGCAGTTCTACCTGGCCTGGCCGCTGATCCTCCTGCTGGCCCGGGGCCGGTGGGCGCTGGGTGTGCTCACCGCAGGCACGGTCGCCTCGTTCGTCTGGAGCATTGAAAAAACCGGATATTTCGGTACGGAGGGGAGAGCCTGGGAACTCGGCGCCGGCGCGATCCTCAGCTACCTGGCGATCCGGCGGGAACGGCCGTGGCTGGGCTGGACCGGGCTCGCGGCCGTCCTGGTCGGGGCGGTCACCGCCGACGAGGGCCACACCTTCCCCGGGCTCGCGGTCGCCGGCACCGTCGCCGTCATCGCCGCGAACGGCAACCGGCTGCTGGAGACGGCGCCGATGCGCTGGCTCGGCCGGATGTCCTACGGCTGGTACCTCTGGCACTGGCCGCTGCTGCTGATCGCGCCCGCCGGCCTCGCCACCCGGACCGCCGCCGCCACCGTGGCACTGGGACTCGCCGTCGCGAGCCACCACCTGCTGGAGAACCCGGTGCGCCACCACCGCCTGTGGACCGTACGCCCCCGTCGCGGCCTGTTCCTCGGCCTCGGCCTGTCCGCCGCGGCCGCCGCGATCGCCGGCGCCGGCATGGTCCACCCGCCGGCCGTCCCCGCCAAGGGCGCCGCCGCCGACGCGCGGCGGGCCGTCGCCGCGGCCGGGAACCCGGCGATCACCCTGAACCGGCTGCTCCTCGCCGGGCAGACCGCCACCGACCTGCCGCGCAACCTGAACCCCACGCTGGCGGGGGCGGCCCGGCAGCGGCTCGCTCCGCAACTCGACGGCTGCCACGTCGGGCTGTCCGGACCGTTCCGGCCGAAGAGCGACTGTGCCTACGGCGACCGCGCCTCGAACCGGGTGGTGGTGCTGTTCGGCGACTCGCACGCCCTCCAGTGGTTCCCCACCATGGAGGCGCTCGCCGAGCGGCACGGCTGGCGGCTCTACAACTTCACCCGCAGCTCGTGCAGCCCGGCCGAGATCGCCGTCAACGAGCGCCGGGCCCGGGCTCGCTACCTGGAGTGCGACGACTGGCGGCGGGAGGTGCTGACCCGGATCGCGCGACTACGGCCCGGGCTCGTGGTGGTCTCGTCCAGCGTCAACTACCGGCAGGTGCTGGCCGACCCGTCGGCCGCACCGGACGCCGTCTGGCAGACCGGCTGGGTGCGCACCCTGGCCGCCCTGAAACGCGCCTCCCGGAACGTGACGATGCTGGTCGACACGCCGTTCCTCACGGTGGTGCCGGCCGACTGCCTGAGCACCCGGTCGACGTCGATTGCCAGTTGCGCCGCCCCGCGCCGGGACGTGCTGCCCGAGCCGCGGTGGCGGGAGATCCAGCGCGCCACGGCGGTGGCCGCCCGTATCCCGGTGGTCGACCCGGTGCCGTGGCTGTGTGCCGCGAAGTGCCCGCTCGTGGTCGGGGACACCCTGGTCTACCGGGACAGCAACCACCTGACGGAGGCGTACGCCAAGGTCGTCGCCCCGTTGATGGAGCCGCATCTGCCGCGGGTGTGAGACGGGGCGTGCCCCCGCCCGTGGGGTGACGGACGGGGGCACGCGCGCGGTGCGGGGGCACCGCGCGGGCCGGGAGGGGGTTCCGGCCCTGCCCCCTTCTCATCGGCGGCCGCCGCGCGGGCTCGATCCTTACGTCGGGTGCCTTCCCGTCACCACACGGTTGCGGTGAACGACCCGTCACCCTTTGAGGAGGGCGGTGACCGCGTCCCCGTAGCGGGCGTGGGCGTGACGGGACTCGGCGAAGGCCAGGCCCCGCTCGCTCTGGGCGAGCAGGGCGGCCCGGTCGCCGTGCAGGCGGGTGATCACGGCCGGGACGTCCTCGGCGTCGGCGTAGACCGCCGCCGGGCCGAAGTCGGGGCTGAACCGGTGCGGCAGGACCGGTACGCAGCCGGCTGCCATGGCGATCAGCACCTCGGGGCAGCCCGGGTCGGCCGGGTCGTCGTCCGGCGGCACATGCAGGTAGAAGTCCAGCTGGTGGAGGAATCCGCGGGTGTCCAGGTCGGCCGGGCGGTAGACCAGCCAGCCGCGGGTCGGCTTCTGGGCCGGGCGGTTGAGGTCCAGCATCCGGACGTCGACCTGCGGGGACCGGGGCAGGATGCTGCGCAGCCGCTGCCATTCCGCCGGGCCGCCCGCGCAGATCCGGCCGATCACCGGGCGGTCGGCGCGCGGGCCGGGCCGGTGCAGCTGCCAGCGGCGCAGGTCGACGGTGCCGGGCACGTCGGCGGCAGTGAGCCGGGCGCCGAACGGGCCGGCGGTCAGGCCGCCGCGGGACGACGGTCCGGTGGGCGCCCACAGCGGCTCGACGCCGAACAGCCGGCGGGCCTCGGCGGCGCAGTGGGCGGCGGCCGGAGCCCACGCCGGGTCGGACTCGATGACCACCAGGTCGCCGCGGACCCCGGACGGGGTGCCGGGCGCGAACCCGAGCCCGGCCGGGCCGTGCACCAGGATCAACCGGGCGTGCACCTCGTCGGAGAGCACCACCTGGTCCACCTCCCCGGCGTTGATCATCTGTTGCAGGCCGGGATCGATCCGGGCCGGGCGGCCCGCGACGCCGGTCAGCTCGTCGAGTTGCAGCACGGCGACCGCGCGGCCGGGCCGGAGCGCCGCCCGTACCCGCTCGGCGACCGGCCAGGCCAGGTCGCCGCGGATCCGCCAGTCACCGGCCAGGATCACGTCGAAGGTGGACCGCCGGTCCGCCGCGTCCCCGGCCAGACCGCGGGGCACGGCGAACGGCCGGTGCTCCGGCGCGCTCGGCCGGACCGCCGGTTCCTGCCCGGCGGCGACCCGGGTGTGCCAGGCCTGGAAGGCGGAGAGGTAGGCGTGCCGCGCCGGGATCATCCAGCCCGGCCCGATGTCGGCGCCGGACAGCGACCCGGCGCCGAGCCGGATCAGGGCCAGCGGCTCGGCGTCCAGATGCCGTACGGCGGGGCGGCCGAAGACGGCACGGGCGCGTTCCACGTACTCGGCGTCGGCGCCCTTGCGTACCGGGTCGAGGTAGCCGAGCCGGTCCAGGGCGGCCTCCCGGCGGATCATCAGCGACGACAGGTTGTACGACCGGAACTCGGCGAACCCCGGCCGGGTCACCACCAGGTCCTCGGTCACCCGGATGGCCGCCGAGGTGGTCGCCACCGGCCCGTCCGCGGCGAGCAGCGGGGTGACCTGGCGTTCCAGCCGCAGCGGGTGGGACCAGTCGTCGGAGTCCTGGAAGGTGACGAACTCGCCGCTCGCGTGGTCGAGGCCGGTGTTGCGGGCCCGGTAGGTGCCGCCGTTGACGGGCATCCGGATGATCCGCACCCGTGGGTCCAGTTGCGCCGCCCGGGCCAGCACCGCCCCGTACGCGTCCCCGGACCCGTCGTCGACGACCAGGATCTCGTGGTTGGTCCAGCTCTGCGCCACCAGGGACCGGACCGCCGTGATCAGTTCCGGTCCCGGCCGGTACGTCGTGACGATCGTGGTGATCCGGTGCGCCGACCCGGTGCGGGTCACCGTCCCGGACCGGATCCGGTCGAAGGAGGTCGCCGCCACGCCGTCCAGCGACAGCCCCGGGGCGGGCAGCAGGCCGGCGAACCGGCCCGGCCACTCGTCCTTGGTGGCCAGGTCGACGACCAGCGCCTCACGGACCGGCGCGGGCACGTCCGGATAGTCGGCGAGCAGCTTGGCGACGCGGACCGGGTCGCCGGCCGCGAACGCGATCTGGGCGTGCAGCCCCTGATGGAGGGGCGCCACCCCGGCCGGCCCGAAGGTACGCAGCAGCGAGTCGAACAGGGCCAGCCCGTCGGACCGGTCGCCGGGATACAGATCCTGGCACGCCACCACCCGGGCCAGCTCGCCGAGCGTCCACGGGTCGGCGTCCTGGAACAGCCGTCCCTCCCGCGCGGCGGCGACCAGCTCGTCGGCGGAGCGGCGGGCGGTGGCGTACGCCAGTAGTGTCCGGGCCGCCGCCGACCGCGTGTGCAGGGCGGCCGTGGCGGGCCCGGTGGCCGCCACGGCGGTCAGTTGCCGCCAAGAGCGTTCCAGCAGTTCCCTGCCGTACGCGTCCGGTGTCGTGTGCTGCCTGCGCAAGGACCCCCCTCAACTGTCGGCAGGATCAACGCACCGGGGCGGGGGAGCGTGACGCCGGGCGTGGACGGTTCGTTGATCCGACCATGACCGCGACCGTCCACGACGTGGCGATCCTCTCGGATTTCCGGTACCCGGGTGGCACCTCGGCCAGCATCGCCGCCGAGATCCGCGCCCAGGCCCGGGCCGGGCTCACCACGGTGCTGGTGCACGTGAGGTCGCCGCACCTCAAACAGAACCGGCCGTTCCATCCGCTGCTCACCGAGCTGATCAAGGATGGGTCGGCGTACCTGGCGGCCGAGGGTGAGGAGGTCACCGCACGGCTGCTGGTGGTCCGGCAACCCCGGATCTTCACCGAGGACCTGAGGACCGTGCCGCCGATCCGGGCAGGGCGCGCCGTGATGGTGCTCAACCAGGCGCCCGGCGACGCCGGCGACCCGGCCCGCTACTACGACTTCGCGGCCGTCCGGCAACGGGTCCAGGGATACTTCGGGGCCGGCATCGAGTGGGCGCCGATCAGCCCGCAGGTGCGCGCCGAGGTGCTCCGGGCCGACCCGGGCGCGACCCTCACCGGCGCCGACTGGCACGAGATCATCGACGGGTCCGAGTGGTGGACCGATCGGCCCGGCCCGGTCAGCGCGGTCCCGGTGATCGGCCGGCACGGACGGCCCGATCCGGTGAAGTGGCCGCGGACCGTGCCGGAGCTGCTCCAGGCCTACCCGGACACACCCGGCATGCGGGTCCGCATCCTCGGCGGCGGCGAGCTGGCCGTGGAGAAGCTCGGCCGCACCCCGGCGAACTGGGAGATCATCGAGTTCGGCACGAGAGAGCCGGCCGAGTTCCTGCGCGGGATCGACTTCTTCGTCTACTTCCACGACCCCGACCTGATCGAGGCGTTCGGGCGGACCATCATGGAGGCGATGGCGGCCGGCGTACCGGTGGTCATCGGTGAGCACTTCCGGCCACTGTTCGGCGACGCGGCGCTCTACACCACCCCCGAGGGCGTGGTCCCGCTGGTCCGGGCCCTGTACGCCGACCCCGGCCGCTACCGTGCCGTGGCGCTGCGGGCCCGCGAGTTCGTCGAGGCCCGGTTCGGCTACCCGTCACACGTGGCCCGGCTGGCCGACCGCGGCGTACGCCCGGGCGCCCCGCCACCCCCGGCGCTGGCCCCGCCGCCGCCCCCGCCACCCGGCGCGGTGCTGCTGGTCAGTGACAACGGGGTCGGCCTCGGCCACCTGTCCCGGCTGATGGCGATCGGCCGGCGGCTGCCCGGCGACACCCCGGTGGTGGTCGCCACCCAGTCGCACGGCGCCCTGGTGGCCCACCAGGAGGGTTTCCTCACCGAGTACATCCCGTCCCGTTCGGTGCTCGGCCTGGCCCGTTCCGGTTGGGCCGAACTGCTGCGCAGCCGCCTCGAGTACCTGATCGAGCTGCACCGCCCGGCCGTCGTGGCGGTGGACAGCGTGCCGCACGACGGCATCGTCGCGGCGGCCCGGGCCCATCGCGGGATCACCTGGGTGTGGGTGCGCCGCCCGATGTGGCGGCGCGACACCGGCGCCGAGTGGATCGAGCGGCGGGACGCCTTCGACCACGTCCTGGAGCCGGGCGAGTTCGCGGCCGCCGCCGACGAGGGCCCGACCGTCGAGGACCGGGCCGGAGTACGGCTGGTCGGCCCGATCACCTACCTCGACCCGGACGAGCTGGCCGAGCCGGAGGATGCCCGGCAGGCCCTCGGCATCGAACCGGGCCGGCCGGCCGCCCTGCTCCAGCTCGGCGCCGGCAACATCAACGACATCGCGTCGCCGGTCGCCCGGATCGCCCGGCACCTGCGCGACGCCGGTTTCCAGCTGGTGCTGGCCGAGTCGGCGATCGCCACCGAGCCGATGCCTCCGGTGGAGGGGGCACACCTCGTGAAGCTCTACCCGATGAGCCGGTATCTGCGCGGATTCGACCTGGTGGTGAGCGCCTCGGGTTACAACTCGTTCCATGAGCTGATCGCCTTCGGCATCCCGGCCGTCTTCCTGCCCAACCGGGAGACCGCCCTGGACGACCAGGTGAGCCGGGCCCGGTTCGCGGCGGCCGCGGGCGCCGCGCTGATCATCGAGGACCCGGACGGCCCGGACCTGGACCGGGTGCTGGCCCGGGCGGTACGCGCCGACGTCCGGGAGGCGCTGAGCCGCCGCTGCGCCGAGGTGGCCCCGCTCAACGGCGCCGCCGACGCCGCCGGATGGCTGGCGGCCTTCATCGACCGACCGGAGGATGCACGGTGACCGACAGCGGCGAGGAGATGCAGGCGCTCGTGGTCCGGCTGCGCACCGTCGAGCAGGAGCGGGACGCCTGGCGGACCCGCTGCGCCGGCCTGGCGGGGGAGCGCGACTCCGAACGCGAGCAGGCCCGGCGGCTGCGCGGCAGCGGCTCCTACCGGCTGGGCCGCACCCTGGTCTCCTTCGCCAGGGAACCGTTGCAGGGCCCGCCGCGGCTGATCCGGCGGCTGGTCGGCCGGATCCGCCGCCGCCCGGACGCGCCGGCACGCCGCACCCGTACGGCCAAACGCCCCCTGCCGGCCCGCCTGTACGTGGCGATGGGCCTGGACCTGCCGGCGCTGCGGGAGCTCGTCCAGACCCTGCGGCGGCGGCTGACCGTCGAACCCGACCACCGTGCCGTGGTGCTCACCGACAACCCGGAGTTCTCGCTGCTGCGCAAGGCCGGCCTGATCCTGGAGTACCTGCCGGACCGGTCGACCTGGGAGCGGCACCGGCCGGACCGGGCCTGGGACGAGGTGCTCGCCGGCCGCCTGTCCCGCCTGTACGCCGAGCACGCCGCCACCCACGTGGTCTTCGTCGACCCGGAACGGCCTCCGGCGCTGACCGACCTGCTGGACGACACAACCCCGTCGGCGTTGGGCTCGTTGCAGCAGACATGACGGCCCAAACCACCGTGATTCCGGCGCTGGCCGCCGCGGCACCGCCGGCCCCTCCGCCATCGCCACCCCGCCTCTGGGGACACGTGGCCCGGCGCTGCGTGCTGGCGCCGATCGTGGTGCTGACCCCGCTGCTGGCGGTCGCGCCGTCCCGGGACCACCGGTTCAACGTCTACTGGCACGGCGGCATGTTCCGTGACGACCCGGGCGCGATCGTGTCGCACACCATCGCGAGCGGGGACGCCTACCTGCGGCTCGGCAACTTCCGGCCGCTCGGGCGGATGCTGGAGAAGTCGCTCGACCTGCTCGCCTTCACCGGCACGCAGCAGCTCGGCCTGCCGGTCAACGTGACGCTGCGGGCCGTCTCGATCGGTGCGGCCGTTCTGCTGACCCTGGCCGTGGTGCTGTTCGCGGAGAGCGTGCTGACCCGGGGGCGGCTGTTCGGCGGCGCCCCCTCGCGGGTGGCGCTGCTGCTGCCGTACGCCGTCGCCGCCGGATTCGTGGCGGCCGGCCAGGACAGCACCACGATCCTCTTCGGCGGCCTCTACCTGACCACCGCGGCGCTCGTCCTCACGGTCGCCGCGACGGCCTGCCGGCTGGACCGGCTGCGCTGGTGGAACGGGGTGCTCGCGGTGACCGCCGGGGCCGCTCTCGCGGTGTTCAACGAGCCCGCCTACTTCGCCGTGCCGCTGGCCACGGCCGCCGTGCTGATCCGCGGCCGGTTCGTGCTCGGGCTGACCGGGCGGGAACTGCTCACCTCGGCCGGGGTGCGGTTCGCCGGCCTGCTGTGGGCCGGGTTCCTGCCGGCCTTCGCGACGGTCCGCTGGATCATCCGCGGGTTCTGCGCCCAGGGCGGCTGCTACCAGGGGTCGGACCTGATCGTGGACGGGCGGTCGGTGCTGCTGCTGCCGGTCCGGATGGTGGCCTGGCTGCCGCCGCTGCAATGGCGGGCGGCCACCGCCGCGACGCCCGGGGACTGGCTGCGCGGGGTGGCGCCGGTGGTGGCGCTGCTGCTGCTCGGGGCGCTCGCCGCGCGTACCCTCATGCTCCTGCCGAAATCAGGCGTCCCGGCCACGCGCCCGCTCCTGGGTCTCGCCGCGCTCGGCGTGGTGGTCCTGGCCTGCGGCGCGCTGCTGGCCACGCTGAGCGTCGCGGTGCGCAGCGCGATGAGCGGCCGGGAGCTGTGGGAGCAGGGCTGGCGGGACTCGGCGCTGACCGTCCCCGGCGGGATGCTGCTGGTGGTGGCGCTGGTGCTGCTCGCCGGGCGCCGGGCGACCATGAGCGCGCTGGCCGCCCTGGTGCTGCTGGGCGTGGTCTCGGCCACCGCCAACCGGGCGTACGCCGGCACCGTCGCGGTCCAGCGTGCCGCGCAGCTCGACAACCGGATCGCCGCGGTGGTGGGCTCGTTCGACCGGAGCCGGGCCGGTGACGCCCGGCGCTGCGCGCTGCTCGACGAGGCGATCGCCGCCAACCGGGGCAAACCGTTCCTGCAACGGCGTTACCGGGACTCGCTCGACGTGGCGGCCCGCACCCTGGCCGGCGTCCCCTTCTGCGAGCGGGCCGGATGAGCCCCCTGGTCTCGGTGATCGCGCCGATCTTCAACGAGGGCGCGGGCGTCGACCGGTTCGTGACCCGGCTCGGCGAGGTGCTCGGCGACGCCGCCCTCGACTACGAACTGGTCCTGGTCGACGACGGCTCGTCCGACGACTCGTGGTCCCGGATCGCCCACTGCGCGCTGGTCGATCCGCGGGTCCGCGGGCTGCGGCTGTCCCGCAACTTCGGCAAGGAGGCGGCGCTGCTGGCCGGCCTCGAACACGCCGCCGGCGACGCGGTCGTGGTGATCGACTCCGACCTCCAGCATCCGCCGTCGGCCATCCCGGCCATGGTCCGCCGCTGGCAGGACGGCGCGCACGTGGTCGAGGCGGTGAAACGCAACCGGGCCGGACAGGGCCTCGGCAACCGGCTCGGGTCGCGGCTCTTCAACCGCGCCTTCACCCGGCTCACCAAGGTCGACCTGGTCGACGCCACCGACTTCCGGCTGCTCGGCCGCCCGGCCGTGGAGGCGCTGCGGCGGATGCCCGAGCACTCCACGTTCTTCCGCGGCACCAGCAGCTGGATCGGCTTCACCCGGGCCACCGTCGAGGTGGACATCGACCACCGGGAGGGCGGGGCGTCCCGGTGGACCCTGCGCGGCCTGTTCCGGCTCGCCGTCAACGGGCTCACCTCGTTCACCTCGGCCCCGCTGCACATGGTCACCCTGGCCGGGCTGGCGTTCGCGGTGTTCGCCGTGGTCCTCGGCGTGCAGACGCTGGTCCGGTGGATCAGCGGCGGCTCGGTCGCCGGTTTCACCACGGTCATCCTGCTGCTGCTGGTGACCGGGACGTTCGTGCTGATCGGCCTCGGCGTGATCGGTGAGTACCTGGCCCGCATCCACGACGAGGTCCGCGCCCGGCCCCGCTACCTGGTCCAGGAGCGCGCCGGGGCGCCGGAGACCGCCGATCGCCGGGTGGTCGAGCAGCGTGCCGAACGTTGACCGGCTGTTCCGCTACGGCGTGAGCGGCGGGCTGAGCGCGTTCACCCACTTCACGGTGGGCCTGGCCGGAATCGGTCTCGGGATGCCCCCGGTGCCCGCCTCGACAGCCGGGTTCGCGGCCAGCGTCGCCGTGTCCTACCTGCTGCAACGGACCTGGGTCTTCCGGTCCGGCACCGCACACACGAGCACCGCGCCGCGGTTCCTCGCGGTCACGGCAGCCGCCCTCGCCCTGAACACAACGGTCCTGTGGATCGGCGCCGAACTGCTGGGCGCCCCCTACCCGATGATCCAGGCCGTCGCCCTGGTCCTCATCCCGGTGGTCAACTACCTGCTCAACTCGCGCTGGACCTTCGCCTGAAGATCCTTTCCCGGTACGGCTCGGGAGCGCCCTCAAACGCATTTCCGCACGTCCCGTAGCGCACCGCGAGATCCGTGCGTGGTCCAGACCATGCCGCGCCCGCCGGGCGTGAGTGAGTGGTCCCTTTCGGTCACGGCCGGGTGGATGCCCGGCCACCGATCTCAGCCCGGCGGTGCCTCGCGGGCGGGACCACCCGCGCGGCTCGCGGTGCGTCAGGGGACGGGTGGCTGCGGTTGGGACCGTCCACCCCGTACCGGAAAAGATCTTGAAAAATGGACGGCCCGGCGCCGGAACAGAGAGAGCGGCCCGGCGCCGGAGCAGAAGGGGCCGGATTACAACCGATGGGCCTCGCGGATCGTCGTCACCCCTCGGGTGTCGAAGAAGCGTTTCGCGGTGCGGGCCAGTTCGTCCGGGTCGTATTCGCGGTGGTTCTGGACCAGGATCACCAGGTCGGCCGAGGCGGTCGCGCCGGCCAGGTCTTCGGTGCGGGAGACCGGAACCCCGTCCAGGTCCCAGGTCGTCACGTGCGGATCGTGGTAGGCGACCGTCGCGCCGAGCGCGGCCAGCTGGCGGGCCAGCGGGGCGGCCGGTGACTCCCGCTGATCGGCGATGTCGGCCTTGTAGGTGATGCCGAGCAGCAGCACGGTGGCCCCGCGGACCGCCTGGCCGTCGGCGTTGAGCAGGTTCTGGGCACGCCGGGCCACATAGGCCGGCATGGTCGTGTTGATCTCCTGGGCCAGCTCCACGAACCGGAACGGGTAGCCGAGCTTGCTGCGCACGTTGTGCGAGAGGTAGTTCGGGTCGATCGGGATGCAGTGCCCGCCCACGCCCGGCCCCGGATAGAACGCCTGGAACCCGAACGGCTTCGTGGCCGCCGCGCGGATCACGTCCCACAGGTCGATGTCCAGTTCGTGGCAGAACCGCGCCATCTCGTTGACCAGCGCGATGTTGACGTGCCGGTAGGTGTTCTCCAGCAGCTTGGCGGTCTCCGCCTCCCGGGTCGACCGGGTCCGCACCACGGTCTCCACGAACCGGCCGTAGAACGCCTCGGCCCGGTCGGTGCACTTCGGCGTGTAACCGCCGACCACCTTCGGCGTGTTGTGCGCCCCGTAGACCGCGTTGCCCGGGTCGATCCGCTCCGGCGAGAACGCCAGGTGGAAGTCGATGCCCGCGGTCAGCCCGGACATCTGCTCCAGCCGGGGGCGCACCTCGTCGTCGGTGGTCCCGGGATAGGTGGTGGACTCGAGCACCACGAGCATGCCGGGCCGCAGGTTGCGGCCGATCGCCGAGGTGGCCCCGAGGACCGCCCGCAGGTCCGGCCCGTCGCCCTCGGCGAGCGGCGTGGGCACGCAGATCACCGCGGTCCGGGCCTGTCCGATCAGGGTCTCGTCGGTGGTCGGCTGGAAGCCGCCGGCCAGCATCTTCTCCACGTCCGTGCCGCTCAGGTCGTCCACGTGGGAGCGGCCCTCGGCCAGGCTCCGGACGACGGTCTCGTCGACGTCGAAGCCGAGCACCGACATGCCGGCCCGGATCGCCTGCTGCGCCAGCGGCAGCCCGACGTACCCGAGTCCGAGGATGACGACGTCGTAACTCAAGGATGTCTCCTTCAAACGTTTGGTCAGGCGACGGGCGGCAGCGCCACATCGGGCGGGACCGGCCGGTCGGTGTTCGGCCGCCGCGGCGCCGCGATCGCCCGGAGGACCCGGTGCTGCGACTCGAACGGCGAGACGAACGGCAGGTAGGCGGGAAGGAACTCGGCGACCAGCGCCTCCTGGTCGGCGACCGCGGCGCTGTGCACGTCCACGTCGTTGAGGCAGAACGCGTCGACGTCCCGGGAGCGCAGCAGCCGGGCGAGCCGCAGCGGCGTGGCCGGCTGGGCCAGATCGGTGTAGAGGTAGCGGATCCGGCCCGGCGCGGCCCGGCCGGTCAAGTACGCGTAGTACTGCTGGAGCGAGGAGAGCAGCGAGATGTCGTCCGGATGCCGGAACTGGTGTCCGGCCGTGGCCCGTACGTGCTCGGCGAACCGGTCCTCGATCTCCTCGATGACGCTGCGCCGCGACGGGTGCGGGGTGTGCATCATCTTGCGGGTCAGCATCCGGCCGAAGGTCTCCTGGATGAGCCGCCGGTTGTTCTTGGCGGCCGAGTCGGCGGGCCGGTCGGCGGGACCGCGCGGCGCGGTGTCCACCCGGGCCGCCGACGCGAAGAACTTGGCCAGCCCGCCCGGGGTGAAGAACAGCTCCGGGCCGACCGGACGGCCCAGGATCACGTCGTCGTTGAGGTAGAGGAAGTGCTCGGCCAGTTCCGGGATCCGGTGCAGTCGCGACTCGATGGCCTGCGAGTTGAAGGTCGGCAGGGTCCCGGTGTCGCCGAAGATCTCCCGGTGGCTCACCAGGGTGAGCCGTGGGTGCGCCCGGTCCAGCCAGGACGGCGCCTGATCGTCGGTGACCAGGAAGACCCGGCGTACCCAGGGGGCGAAGCAGTGCAGGGCGCGCAGGGAGTAGCGCAGCTCGTCGCGGCTGACGTACCGGGAGTCGTTGGCGGCCTGCGCGCTGACGTCGCCGATCCACGGGTTCCGCTCCAGGGCCCGGGCCTTGCGCTGTTGCCACTCCGGGTCGCCACCGTCCACCCAGGTGTAGACCACGTCGATCGGGAAGTCGATGCGGTCCGGGTCGACCGTGGTGAACACCCGCCGGGTCCGGTACTCCGTGGTGTCGTCCCGCGCCGCGAACGACCCGAAGACCGGTTCGGCGGCGGTCGTCTCCGGTTCGTCCGCCGGGATGTCGTCGGCCACCGGATTGCGCCGCGGCGAGATCAGCCGGTCCTTCGTCACCCGCCAGAACTCGACCTCGCAGCCCAGTTCGGGGCCGAGCACCAGACTGCCGCCGGGGTCGGTGACCGGCCAGGACACCGACACCACCTCGGCCTCACGCCGTCCGCGCCGGCCGGCCGGGAAGACCGTCCGCAGGGTGCCGTGATCCCCGGTGACGAGCTCGGCGAGCAGGCGCAGGGTCCGGTCCCGGTCGGTACGGCGGACCGCCACCGAGGTCCGGACCGCGGCCCGGACCGGCACCCGGAACCAGTCGATCCCGGCCCGGTCCAGCGCCTGGACGACCCGGTCCAGGTTGCGGCGGCGGACGTCGGCCGGCGCGGCGGCCGGGTCGACGCGGGCGGTCAGCCAGCCGGCCGGGGTACGGACCCGCAGCGCGGTGACGTCGGCGGGGCGCCGGCCGGGTCCCAGCGGCATCAGGGTCCGGGCGATCCGGAGGCGCCGTTCGGGGGCGACGCGGGGCAGGACACGTGTCTCGACCGTTTCGAAGATCCGCCGTCGAACCGACCAGGGGGTCAGCCGCAGGATCTGTCGCAGGGCCACGCCGTAGTCCTTTCGCCGCACGTTCGACGACATAACGCCGGGGCCGAGACGGAAGTTGCGGTCTATATCAGGAGTTGCACCGGTTATCTGGGGTATACGCCGGTTAATCCTGGTATCAGGGGGAAACGCGGAAGCCCCACCCCTAGGGGAACGGATCGGGGTCTCGGCCGATGCGGGCGGTTGCGCGGACAGGCCATGGTGGAAAGCGGCGACGACGCGACGACAGCGGGAGGCCGCGATGGGCAAGGCAATCGGATATCTGGTGGCACTGATCGCCGGAGTGGTCGTGGTGGGCTGGGTGGCCAGCGCGATCCTCGGCCCGGTGCTCTTCTACCTGATCGTGGGCGCTCTCGTGCTCGGCGGCGGCGCTCTCCTCTACGCGAAGGTGAAGAAGGGCCTGGCCCCCGGCACCCGGACGCAGCGGCGGATCGAGGCGGCCGCGCGGACGTACCGGATGCGGAACCGGTGACCCCGCGACGGTCCGGCTAGGCTTGCGGTCTCCAGCAGTTACGACCAACGGGAAGTCGCATCGTGTTTGACACCTTGAGTGACCGCCTCTCCGGGATCTTCGGCAAGCTCCGCGGCAAGGGCCGGCTCACCGATGCCGACATCGATGCCACCGCCCGCGAGATCCGTCTCGCGCTGCTGGAGGCGGATGTCGCGCTCCCTGTGGTCAAGGCGTTCATCGCCAACCTGAAGGAGCGGGCGCGCGGCGCCGAGGTCTCCCAGGCCCTCAACCCGGCCCAGCAGATCATCAAGATCGTCAACGACGAGCTGATCCAGATCCTCGGCGGCGAGAGCCGGCGGTTGCAGTTCGCCAAGCAGCCGCCGACCGTGATCATGCTGGCCGGTCTCCAGGGCTCCGGTAAGACCACGCTGGCCGGCAAGCTGTCCCGCTGGCTGAAGGGGCAGGGCCACCAGCCGCTGCTGGTCGCCTGTGACCTCCAGCGCCCCAACGCGGTCAACCAGCTCCAGGTGCTCGCCCAGCGGGCCGGGGTGGACGTCTACGCCCCGCAGCCGGGCAACGGCGTCGGCGACCCGGTGCAGGTCGCGCGTGACTCGATCGAGCACGCGAAGCGCACCGCCAAGGACATCGTCATCGTCGACACCGCCGGCCGCCTCGGCATCGACGCCGAGATGATGCAGCAGGCCGCCGACATCCGCGCCGCGGTCGACCCGGACGAGGTCATCTTCGTCATCGACGCGATGGTCGGCCAGGACGCCGTCCGCACCGCCGAGGCGTTCCGCGACGGCGTCGGCATCACCGGTGTGGTCCTCTCCAAGCTCGACGGTGACGCCCGCGGTGGCGCCGCGCTCTCCGTCCGGCACGTCACCGGCCAGCCCATCCTGTTCGCCTCCACCGGCGAGAAGCTGGAGGACTTCGACGTCTTCCACCCCGACCGGATGGCCGGGCGGATCCTCGACATGGGCGACCTGCTGACCCTCATCGAGCAGGCCGAGCAGGCCTTCGATGAGGATCAGAAGGAGAAGATGGCCAGCAAGCTGCTCGGTGGCGAGCAGTTCACGCTGGAGGACTTCCTGGACCAGCTGATCGCGGTCCGCAAGATGGGCCCGATCGCCAACATCCTCGGCATGATGCCCGGGATGGGCCAGCTCAAGGGCCAGCTCGACGAGCTCGACGACAGCCATTTCGACCGGGTCACCGCGATCATCCGCTCGATGACGCCCGGCGAGCGCAGCAACCCGAAGATCATCAACGGCTCCCGCCGGCTGCGTATCGCGAACGGCTCCGGCGTCACCGTGATGGACGTCAACCAGCTTCTGAACCGCTTCACCGAGGCGCAGAAGATGATGAAGCAGATGACCGGGATGATGGGCCTGCCCGGCGCCCGGCGCAGCGCCACGAAGAGCTCGAAGAACAAGCGCAAGGGCACCAAGGGCGGCAACCGGCCCCGCGTCGGCGGGCGGCCGGGCGGGATGCCCGCCGGGTTCCCGGGTGGGATGCCGCAGCTGCCGCCGGGCCTCGACCCGGGTGCGCTGGGCGGTGGGCAGGGGATGCCGCCCGGTTTCAAGCTGCCGAAGCTCGACTTCAACAAGCTCAGCAAGCCTCCGAAGGATGACAATCGCTGATTTGGGACGGCAGGGCTAGTCATGGTCCAGGTAGTCTGATGACACCCCCCGACAAGGAGGTGCCCATGACTGCGGCCCTGCGTAATCCGGATCTGCTCGACAAGCAGGACTGGACCACTGACGACCTGGCCAGCCTTCCCGAGGGACTCCGTTACGAGTTGATCGACGGAAGGCTGATCTTGCCGTCCCCTACTAGTTTCCATCAGCTTCTCGGTGTCGAGCTGGTCCTGATGCTGCGGCCGAACTGTCCGCTGGGCTACGTTCCGGTCCCTGATCTGTCACTTGATGTTGATCGCCGTAACGAGCCACGGCCCGACGTCGTGGTGGTTGATGACCGATACATGTTGCGTTCGCCCGTGCCGGTGGACGGGGCGTTGCTGGTTGTGGAGGTCATCTCACCGACGTCGCACTTCCGGGACATGCACGCGAAGACGGAGATCTACGCAGCCGCGGGCGTCGGCAGCTATTGGGTGGTTGACCCCACCTTCGACGGTTCCGTGGTGTTGACCGTGTTCCGGCCCGGGGACGACGGCAAGTATGAGCGTGTCATCAGTACCACCAAGGTGTTCAGCACCGACGTGCCGTATGAGATCACCATCGACCTGCCGGCGCTGACGGCGCTGCGTGATAAATACCTCGCTGCACAGGACGACGCTTGATCCGGTAGTACTTACCCATGGCGTTGCATGTGCGTGGGACGGTTCTGCCGGACGGTGAGGTCCGGGACCTGTGGCTGGTGGGGGACAAGGTCACCTTCGAGCCGGTGGCCGATGCCGAGACGATCAGTGACGGCGGGTTCATCGTGCCGGGGCTCGTCGACGCGCACTGCCATCTCGGGATCGCATACGGGGCCAAGCCGATCGAGAGTGTCGGCCAGGCCCGTGAGCTGGCCCATCAGGACCGGGACGCGGGAGTGCTGGCGATCCGGGACGCGGGCTCGCCGTACCCGTACCCCGAATTGGACGACGAACCGGGCGTGCCCCGCCTCGCCCGCGCCGGGCGGCACGTGGCCGCGCCCCGCCGTTATCTGCGCGACATCGGCGTCGAGGTGGCCGGTGAGCAGGTCGCCGTCGCCGTCGCCGAGCAGGCGAAGGCCGGGACCGGCTGGGTGAAGCTGGTCGGCGACTGGATCGACCGTTCGGTGGGGGATCTCGCCCCGAGCTGGGACGCCGCGACCATGACCGCCGCCGTCGAGGCCGCGCACGCCGCGGGCGCCCGCGCCGCCGTCCACACCTTCTCCGAGGAGGGGGTGGAGATCATGGTCAGGGCCGGGGTCGACTCGGTGGAGCACGGCACCGGGCTCACGCTGGACCTGATCGACGAGATGGCCCGGCGGGGGACCGCGCTGGTGCCCACGATGATCAACATTCGGACCTTCGGGGGCATCGCCGACAACGCGCGCGGCAAGTTCGACGGTTACGCCGACCACATGATCGCGCTGCGCGACCGGTTCCCGTCGGTGGTGCTGGCCGCGCACGAGGCCGGCGTCCCGATCTACGTGGGCACCGACGCGGGCGGCGGCATCCGGCACGGGCTGGCCGCCGAGGAGATGCTCTACCTGCACGAGGCCGGCATCCCGGCGGTCGACGTGCTGGCCGCCGCCTCCTGGCGGGCGCGCGAGTGGCTGGGCTTCCCCGGCCTGGTCGAGGGCGGTCTCGCCGACCTGGTGGTCTACGACGCCGACCCGCGCGCCGACCTGCGCGTGGTGCGGGCCCCGCGCCGGATCGTGCTGCGCGGGGCCGTCATCAGGTGATCAGCGGGTGAAGCGCCAGATCCGCAGCTCCCGCCCGGCCGGGCAGGTCAGCACCGTCTCGTCCCAGTCGCACCGCCCGGAGACCTCCGGCAGGATGCCGATCTTGCTCTTCTTGTAGTCGACGGTGGAGACGCCGCGGGCGGTGTACTGCCGATCGCCCGCGTCCTGGGTGAGGGTGAGCACGTTGCCGTCGTCGAGGAAGCCGCCGAAGCCGTTGTCGGAGTACATCGCCTGGCCGTTCGGGTCGTAGAGGGCCGTGCCGCCCCCGCCGCCGAGGCTCATCATGAGGCGGTCGTCCCGCATCGAGGCGATGCCGCTGCCCGGCACCGCCCCGGTGGTCCGGAGCACCTCCCCGGTGGCGGCGTCGATCATGACGAGGCGGGCCTCCCGGTCCCCCTGGAATTCGAGGACGCAGAGCCGGCCGCGCCCGCAGGGGAAGAATTTCTCCCACCGCCAAGGCTCCTGAGGGCGGTACAGGATCCGGTCCGGGGTGCCGATCTGTGTTCCCTTGTCGTCGTACGCGGTGAGGTAGACGGTCCCCTCGTAAGCCGTCACCGAATCGATGCCGGTCGAATCGTTGCCCCGCTCCCAGACGTCCAGGGCGGTCGTCCAGGCCTGGGCGGTCGACCGGACCTTGCCGGTGCCGATGTCCCGGATCACCACCCTGCCCGTCCCGGTCACCTGGACCAGGCGGTCGTCGGTGTACGGGAAAGCCTTCTCCGTCGACGGATCGAACAGCCCGTTGTTACCGCTGCCGTATTCGTGGGCGTCCGATTCGGTCACCATCCCGTCCATCAGCACCGGCCGGTCCGCGCCGCCCTGGACCGACCACAGCCGCCGCCCGGTGACCAGGTCGTATGCCTCGGTCACCCCGGTCGTGGCGATCATCCGGACCAGCACCTTCTCGTGCAGCACCAGCCGGTCGTGGTCGGTGTGGGCCAGTTCCCAGCGCTTCGTGCCGGTGGCCGGGTCGTGGAACTCCAGAACCCGGTTCTGCGGATCGTCGATCTCCTTGGAGAAGTCGTTCGACTCGCGCAGCAGGATGACCGCCGCGGTGGTGGCCGCCACCCCGCGGTAGTACGTGGCCCGGCTGGAGATCCGCCACAGGGTCGCGCCGGTCGACGTGTCCACGGCGACCGTCTCGTGGCCACCGTCGCCGACCGTGGAGAAGCCGATCACCCGGTTCCCGGAGATGCGGGCGTTGTTCCACATCCGGCCGTCGCCGAGCCGCAGCGGCTCGCCGACCGGCGACAGACCGCGGACCCGGGACGGGGTGGTGGCCGGGAGGATCGGCTCGGCGTGCCGGTCCCGGGTGACGGCCACGCCGACCCCGGTGAGCACCAGCAGCACCGCGATGCCGGCCAGCACGGCGCGGTGGCGGGCGCGGCGCTGCCGGCCACGCTGCCGGGCCCCGTCGGCGCCGGCCAGGGGAAACGTGTCGGCCTGCCGGCCCAGGGCGGTGAACAGGTCGTCCAGGTCAGCGGGCACGGCGGGCTCCTTCCGGGGTGACGGTGGCGCGGGTGTCGTCCAGGGCGGCCGCCAGCGCGGCACGGCCCCGGGACAGCCAGGACTTGACGGTGTTCTGCGTGGCGCCCGATTCGGCGGCGATCTCGGCGATCGATCGGTCCAGCAGGTAGTGCAGGGCCAGGGCGCGCCGCTGCTTGTCCGGCAGTTCGCGCATCGCCCGGACGAGCAGGACCACGTCCTCCGACGGCGGGTTGACCGGCGGCAGCGGTGGTTCGGCGGCGGCCCGCGCGCGGCGGACCCCGAGCCGGCGCCACCGGTCCGCGGACAGCCGGTTCACCACGAGCCGCAGCCAGGCCTCGGGGTCGTCGTACCCGGACACCCTGCGCCAGCGCTGCCACGCCCGCGAGTACGCCTCCTGCACGAGATCCTGTGCCTCGCCCGGATCGCCGGTGAGCCCGTACGCGTATCGCAACAGCCGCCGGGACGTGTCCCGGTAGAAGCCATCGAAGTCCATCCGTCACCCCGTCTTTCTCCGATGAGGGACACGGGATGCCCACCCGGCCGGTTGCGGTTCAGGCGGGACTACGATGCTTCCTCATGGCTCGCGTGCTCACTCCCCGTGCGGAGGACTTCCCCCGCTGGTACCAGGACCTCATCGCCAAGGCGCAGCTCGCCGACAACGGCCCGGTGCGCGGGACGATGGTGATCCGTCCGGTCGGCTACGCGATCTGGGAGCGGATGCAGGCCGACATGGACGCCCGGATCAAGGAGCAGGGCGTTCAGAACGCGTACTTCCCGCTCTTCATCCCGGAGAACTACCTGCGCCGCGAGGCCGACCACGTGGAGGGCTTCTCACCGGAGCTGGCCGTGGTCACCCACGCCGGCGGCAAGGAGCTGGCCGAGCCGCTGGTCGTGCGCCCCACCAGCGAAACGGTGATCGGCGAGTTCATGGCCAAGTGGGTCGACTCGTACCGTGATCTGCCTCTCCTGCTCAACCAGTGGGCCAACGTGGTCCGGTGGGAGCTGCGCCCGCGGACCTTCCTGCGGACCACCGAGTTCCTCTGGCAGGAGGGCCACACCGCGCACGCCACCGAGGCCGACGCGCGGGAGCACGCCCGGGACATCCACCGCAACGTCTACCAGGCGTTCATGGAGGAGTTCCTGGCCATCCCGGTCATCCCGGGCCGCAAGACCCGTGGCGAGCGCTTCGCCGGCGCCACCAACACGATGACCGTCGAGGCCATGATGGGTGACGGCAAGGCGCTCCAGATGGGCACCTCGCACGAGCTCGGGCAGAACTTCGCGAAGGCGTTCGACATCACCTACTCGTCGGCCGAGCGGACCGTCGAGCACGCCTGGACCACCTCGTGGGGCACGTCCACCCGGATGGTCGGCGGCCTGATCATGGTGCACGGCGACGACAACGGCCTGCGGCTTCCGCCGCGGCTCGCGCCGATCCAGGTCCAGATCATGGTGGTCAAGGCGGGCGAGGGCGTCGCGGAAGCGGCGGCTCAGGTCACGGCAGACCTCAAGACCGCGGGCGTACGGGTGAAGCTCGACGACCGCGCGGACGTCCCGTTCGGCCGGCGTGCCGTGGACGCCGAACTCCAGGGCATCCCGATCCGGATCGAGGTCGGCCCGCGTGACCTGGCCAACGGCAACGCCGTGGTGGCCCGCCGGATCGACGGCACCAAGTCGCCGGTCGCCCTGGCCGAGGTGGTGAACGAGGTCGTCGCCGCACTCGAGGCCGACCAGCAGCGGCTCTTCGACGACGCGCTGGCGTTCCGGGTGGAGCGCACCGTCGAGGTGAAGACGCTCGCCGAGGCGATCGAGGCGGCGCAGACCGGGTTCGCCAGGGTGCCGTGGTCGGCGGTCGGCGAGGCCGGCGAGAAGGAGGCGAACGGCAAGGCCGTCACGGTCCGCTGCCTCACCCGCGAGGACGGCTCGATGCCGGAGTCGGACGAGGAGCCGGACCTGATCGCCTACCTGGCCCGCTCCTACTGAGCGCTCGGATGGGTTTCGAGCCGGGCCGGCTGATCCTGCACCGGGACACCCACCACGGCCGGATCGCCTTCGTGCATCCCGGCCGGGTGGTCTCGGACGACGACCGTGGGCTGCTCATCTGGGTGGCCCGCGGTTCGGTGATCGCGGTCGAGACGACGCTGGACGGCCGTTTCCCGCGCGATCTCGCGTTCGCCGACTGGATGGCCGCCGAGCGGTCGCCCCGGACCGCCCGCTGGCGCGGCCCGGGCGTGCTGCGGTTCTTCCCGCCCGGGGAGAACCACTCGGTCTGGTTCTTCCGCGACGACGAGGGCCACTTCACCGAGTACTACGTCAACCTGGAGGAGTCCGCCGTCCGCTGGGACGACGGCGTGGCCGCCGGGATCGACGTGATCGACCAGGATCTCGACATCGTGGCCCAGCCGGGCGGCACCTGGCGCTGGAAGGACGAGGACGACTTCGCCGAGCGCCTGGCCCACCCGGATCTCTACTGGGTCCCCGACGAGGCCGCGGTGTGGGCCGAGGGCCGTCGGGTGATCAAGAAGATCGAGTCGGGGGAGTTCCCCTTCGACGGCACCTGGACCGATTTCCGCCCCGACCCGTCCTGGCCGGCCCCTGAGGAACTACCGGACGGGTGGGACCGCCCGGTCGTGGCCCGGTCGTGAACGTATCCCGATTGGGATCCGGCCCTGGTCGTCTGGCAGAATGGCTCGTTGGTATCCGGCACGCTTCAGGCGCCCTCTAACCCCTGACAGCGCAAGCCAGTCCACGAGGCATCGGTCCCACATCCCCACGTGGGTTCCGGTCGGCTCACCCACGCAGTCATCAGGAGCGAAAACACCGTGGCCGTTAAGATCCGGCTCCTGCGGATGGGCAAGATCCGCAACCCGCAGTACCGCATCGTCGTCGCCGACTCGCGCACCAAGCGTGACGGCCGCGCCATCGAGTACATCGGCATCTACCAGCCGAAGGAACACCCCTCGGTCATCGAGGTCAAGTCCGACCGCGTGCAGTACTGGCTCTCCGTCGGCGCGCAGCCGTCCGAGCCGGTGCAGCGCATCCTGGAGAAGACCGGCGACTGGCAGAAGTTCAAGGGCCTGCCCGCTCCGGCCCCGCTGCTGGTCGCGCCGAGCAAGCAGAGCAAGGCCGAGGTGTTCGACGCCGAGTCGAAGGCCGCCGCCGGCGTCGCCGACAAGCCCGCCACCGCGAAGAAGGCGTCGAAGCCCGTCGAGGCCGCCGAGCCGAACCGCGAGGCTGTCGCCGAGACCGCTGAGGACCCGGCCGGTGCCGGCGCCGACGCGAGCTGACGGGGCGCTCCGGCCCGCGCTGGAGCACCTCGTCAAGGGCATCGTCGACAACCCGGACGACGTCCGGGTCCGGCTGGTCGACTCGCGCCGCGGCAAGCGGCTCGAGGTTCGCGTGCACCCCGAGGACCTGGGAACGGTCATCGGGCGCGGCGGGCGGACGGCCAAGGCCCTGCGTCAGGTGATCGGGTCGATCGGCGGTCGTGGCATCCGGGTCGACATCGTCGACGCGTACTGATCGATGCTGCTCGTCGTAGGCCAGATCGGTAAACCGCACGGCATCCGGGGCGAGGTCTCGGTGGTCGTGCGGACCGACGAGCCCGAGGAACGCTTCACCGCCGGGTCGGTGTTCATCACGGAGGTCCCCCGGGACCGCCGGGTGGGCGCCGGCCCGGCGGCCGCTCCCGCTCCCGGTGCTCGTTTCGAAGTCCCGAAGCAACTCACTCTCGAGTCGATCCGCTGGCATCAGGGCCGTGGGATCGCCGTCTTCGAGGGCATTCACGACCGCAACGTCGCCGAGGCGCTCAAGGGTGTCTTCCTCCAGGTGGACAGCGCCGGTCTGGCGCCCCCGGAGGACCCGGAGGAGTTCCACGACCACCAGCTCGTCGGGCTGCGGGTGGAGTCCCTGGACGGCACCGAGCACGGCACCGTGCAGCGGATCGAGCACGCTCCGGCCTCGGACCTGATCGTGCTCGCGAAGAAGGGCGGCGGGACGGCTCTCATCCCGTTCGTCACCGCGATCGTCCCGACCGTGGACCTGCCCGGTGGCAGGGTCGTCGTCGACCTCCCGGAAGGCCTGCTCGACCTGTGAAGGCTCTCCCCGTGGCGGCTCTCCCTGTGCGGGCTCTCCTGTGAAGGTCGACATCGTCTCGATCTTCCCGGACTATTTCGCGCCGCTCGAACTCTCGCTGATCGGCAAGGCGCGGACCGCCGGGACGCTGAAGCTCGCCGTACACGATCTGCGCACCTGGACGTCCGACGTGCACCGGACCGTGGACGACACCCCGTACGGCGGTGGCCCGGGCATGGTGATGCGGCCGGAGCCGTGGGGCCAGGCCCTGGACGCGGTCGCCTCGCCGGGCGCCACGCTGATCGTGCCGTCCCCGGTCGGCAGGCCGTTCACCCAGGCCGACGCCCACGAGCTGGCCACGCTTCCCCACCTGGTCTTCGCGTGCGGTCGCTACGAGGGCATCGACCAGCGGGTGATCGACGACGCCGCGGACCGGATGCCGGTGCGTGAGGTGTCGCTCGGTGACTACGTGCTCTTCGGTGGCGAGGTCGCGGTCATCGTGATCATGGAGGCGGTCACCCGGCTGCTGCCCGGGGTGCTCGGCAACGCCGACTCGCTCACCGAGGAGTCGCACGCCGCCGGCCTCCTGGAGGCCCCGGTCTACACCAAGCCGCAGTCGTGGCGCGATCGCGAGGTGCCGGAGGTGCTCCGCTCCGGCGACCACGGCCGGATCGCCCGCTGGCGGCGGGACCAGAGCCTGCTGCGCACCGCGTCCCGCCGGCCCGACATGTATGCCGCCTACCCCCCGGAGAATCTGAACAAGAAGGACCGGGTGGCGCTCACCGAGGCCGGATTTCAGATCCCGCCTCCGCGTGTGGCAGAGTAGTGAGGTTGCCGTCTACGCCCCGCGCCGCGGGGTGCGGACGAGGACTCTCTGAAGGTATGGAGGGTCAGAATCACCCATCCGCGTACCGAACTCCCGGTGCGCAACGAGTACGACGAGGATGCAGCGATGAACACGCTGGACGCTCTTGACGCCCAGTCGCGGCGTACCGACCTTCCCGACTTCCGGGCCGGTGACACGCTCAAGGTGCACGCCCGGGTCGTCGAAGGTAACCGTTCCCGTGTCCAGGTCTTCCAGGGCGTCGTGATCGCCCGCCAGGGCGCCGGTCTGCGTGAGACCTTCAAGGTCCGCAAGATCAGCTTTGGTGTCGGCGTCGAGCGGACCTACCCGCTCAACAGCCCGGCGATCGACCGGATCGAGGTCATCACCCGTGGTGACGTCCGCCGCGCCAAGCTCTACTACCTGCGTGAGCTCCGCGGCAAGAAGGCCAAGATCAAGGAGCTTCGGGAGAAGCAGACCGTCTGATTCACGCGGTGCGACGGGAACGGGTGCGGGCGAACTACGCTTGCGGCTGTGCCTGGCGCGCTGTAGGTGAACCTTTTCAGTCCTACCGCTCGTAAATTTCCCTAAGCCGGGAAACTCGGGCGGTAGTGCTGTATCCGGGGGCGGTTCGGCCGGTAGGCGGCGGGAGATGCGAAGCGTGGATCCGATGGAAGGCTATCGGCCGTCCGAACGACGGCGGGCCGCGATGCGGCGCAAGGAGATGCCACTGTGGCAGGAGTTGCCGCTCCTGCTGATCGTGGCATTCTGCTTGGCCGTTCTCATCCGGACCTTCTTGGTCCAGGCCTTCTACATCCCGTCGGGGTCGATGGAGAACACCCTGGCGATCCAGGACCGGGTCCTGGTCAACAAGGTCGTCTACGACATGCGTGACCCGCTGCGCGGCGAGATCGTCGTGTTCCGCGGCACCGACGACTGGGCGCCCGAGGTCACCGAGCCGGTCAGCAACGCGTTCATGGCCAAGCTCGGCCGCACCATCGGTGACCTGGTCGGGGTCAGCCGTCCCGGCGAGCGCGACTTCATCAAACGGGTGATCGGCCTTCCGGGTGACAAGGTGGCCTGCTGCGACGAGCAGGGCCGGATCACCGTCAACGGCGTCGGCATCGACGAGGCGTACATCGCCGAGGGTTTCAACTCCGATCTGAGCCAGCCGCCGATCGCAGGGCAGTGCACCAGCCGGCGGTTCGCCGAGGTGACCGTCCCGGCCGGCGAGATGTTCGTGATGGGCGATCACCGTTCGGTCTCCCAGGACGCCCGCTGCCAGGGGACCGTGCCGATCGAGAACATCATCGGCCGGGCCTTCGTCGTGGTGTGGCCCAGCGACCGGTTCACCAGCCTCAACGTCCCCGACGTGTGGAAGCGGTATGCCGAGCAGTACCCGTCGGCGGCCGCCGCACACCCGGTCAAGGCCCGTGAGGAACGCCCCGCGGTGGCCACGGACGGGTTCCCGGTTCTGCTCGCACTGGCGCTATCCGCGCGTTCCGGCATGTCGTTGGTGACTCGACGACGTAGGCTCCGAGCGTGATTGACGAGCAGACCGAAAAACGCAAGGGCTCTTTCTGGCGCGAGCTCCCCATCCTGCTTGGCGTGGCGATCCTCGTCGCCTTCCTGGTTCGGGCGTTCGTGCTGCAGACGTTCTACATCCCGTCCCCCTCCATGCAGCACACGCTGGAGCTGTGGGACCGGGTGCTCGTCAACAAGCTGGTCTACGACTTCCGGGAGCCGCGCCGCGGCGAGATCATCGTCTTCAAGGCGCCGACCGCGTGGCAGTCCGGCGCCGACGGTGAGGACTTCATCAAGCGCGTCATCGGGCAGCCCGGCGACAACGTGGTCTGCTGCGACCAGCAGCAGCGGCTCGTCATCAACGGCAAGTCCCTCGACGAGCCGTATGTGTACGTCGAGGCCGACGGCACCCGCAACCAGGTCGCCGACCAGAATTTCGACATCACCGTCCCGGAGGGCCGCCTCTGGGTGATGGGTGATCACCGCGAGGCGTCCGGTGACTCGCTGGAGCACTACGAGCAGAGCGGCGCGGCCGACGAGGCCGGCAAGATCCAGGACGCGACGATCCCGGCCGACTCGGTCGTCGGCCGGGCCTTCACGATCTTCTGGCCGGTGAGCCGGGCGACCTGGTTGACCGTTCCGGAGGAGTTCGATTCCATCCCCGACGCGGGTAAGTAGCCATCCGAGCATAGGCTTGGTCGCGTGACCGAGGTGATTGACCGCCGTGCCGGCCGGGTTCTACTGGTCGATCTGGCCGGCCGGGTCCTGCTGCTGCACGGCGGCGACCCGGCGCGCCCGGAGCAGCGCTGGTGGTTCACGCCCGGCGGTGGCCTGACACCGGGCGAGACGGTCGCCGACGCGGCCCGCCGCGAGCTGTTCGAGGAGACCGGCCTGCGGATCGGCCTGTCCGATCTGGGGGAGCCGGTCCACCACGAGGTGACCGAGTTCTCGTACGACCGTCGGCAGTACCGTCAGGAGCAGGACTTCTTCCTGGTCCGGGTGGCCGACTGGCAGGTCGACACGGCGGGGATGGAGGAGGCCGAGCGGCTCACCATCACCGAGCATCGATGGTGGTCGGCCGCCGAGATCGAGGCGAGCGCCGAGCAGATCTTCCCGGTCGACCTGGCCGCCCTGCTGCGCCGGCACACCGCCGACGCCGTACCGGATGGACGTTGTTAAATGCTGGCCCCACCACGCACCGTGGTCCGCCGCGAGGCCGGGCTCTACGCGCTGGAGCAGGCGCTTCAGCGCCGTGGCTTCCGGCACGTGGCCGGCGCCGACGAGGCGGGCCGCGGCGCCTGCGCCGGGCCGCTGGTCGCGGCCGCCGCGATCCTGCCCGAGGGCCGGCGCGGGGAGATCCCCGGCCTGGCCGACTCCAAGCTGCTGACGGCGGCGGCCCGGGAGCGCGTCTACGACCAGGTCGTCGCCAAGGCCCTGGCCTGGTCCGTGATGATCATCCAGCCGACCGAGGTCGACGCGCGCGGCCTGCACGTCTGCAACCTCGCGGCGATGCGCCGCGCGCTGGCGTCGCTCACCGTCCGCCCGGAGTACGTGCTGACCGACGGCTTCCCGGTCGACGGCCTCGGCGTGCCCGGTCTCGCGGTGTGGAAGGGCGACCGGGTCGCCGCCTGCGTCGCGGCCGCCAGCGTCCTGGCGAAGGTCACCCGGGACCGGCTCATGGTCGAGCTGGACGAGAGATATCCGGACTACGGTTTCGCCGTTCACAAGGGCTACATCACCGAGGAACACAGCACCGCGCTGACCAGGCACGGACCGTGCCCCGAGCATCGATTCTCGTACGTCAACGTGGCTGCCGCCTCGGGGCGCGGCAACCGGCCGCCGCGGGCACGGCGTCCCGTTTCGTCTTCGGCGCCTTCTTTGTTCGACGATGTATCCGTTACCGAGCCGCTGCTGCTTCCGGAGGCGGCGGCGGGTACCGTCGGCGTGGCGTCAGGCGAGCAGCCTCGGCCGTCGCCGTCAGTGGGGGAAGATGAGGCCATGGAGGGCGAAGAACGATGAGCGCAGAGGATCTCGAGAAGTACGAGACCGAGATGGAGCTGCAGCTCTACCGGGAGTACCGCGACATCGTCCGCCAGTTCTCCTACGTGGTGGAGACCGAGCGCCGGTTCTACCTGGCCAACCAGGTGGACCTGCACGTGCGCAACTCCGACGGTGAGGTGTATTTCGAGGTCGAGATGCACGACGCCTGGGTGTGGGACATGTACCGTCCGGCCCGCTTCGTGAAGAACGTGCGAGTGATGACGTTCAAGGACGTCAACGTCGAGGAGCTGGAGAAGCCGGACATCTCGCTGCCCGACGACGCCGGCTTCGGCGGCTGACGCCTCATCCACAGTTCGCGGCTGTCCACAGGGCCGGCCGTGTGCCGGCGGCTGACCGGGCAGGCTCTCCGGCATGCCCGGACTCGCCGCTCTCCTGTCCCTGCTGCTGCTCGTCGCGCCGTCCGGTTACACCTGGCCGGTGACGGCGCCGACGGTGCTGCGGCGTTTCGATCCGCCACCGCAACCCTGGCTGGCCGGGCACCGCGGGGTCGACCTGGGCGCCGCCGCCGGGGCGGTGGTGCGGTCCGCGGGCGCCGGCGTCGTCCTCCACGCGGGGACCATCGCCGGCCGCGGCGTGATCAGCGTCGCCCACGCCGGTGGTCTGCGGACCACCTACGAGCCGGTCACCGCCACGGTCGTGGTCGGCGAGCCGGTCACGACCGGCCAGCCCATCGGCACCCTCCAGGCCGGGCATCCCGGCTGCCCGCAGGCCGCCTGCCTGCACTGGGGCCTGCGCCGTGGCCCGGCCTACCTCGACCCGCTCGCGCTGCTCGGGATCGGCCGAGTCCGGCTCCTGCCGCTCACCGCCGCATCTCCCTGATCAGGGCGGGCAGGCGTTCCGCCAGCAGGTGGTAGTCCTCCGGCCGGTTGTAGATCTGCGCGCTCAGCCGGAGCAGCCCGCGCCCGCCCCAGGCGTTCACCGCCACCTCCGCGGCCAGCTTGTCGGCGATCCGCAGCCGCAGCTCGAAAGCCTCCGGCGGGGTGCTGGCCAGCCCGGCCGGCAGCGGCACCACCCGCATGGACACCCCCGGTCCGCCAGGGCCGGGCAGATCGGCGGGCGCGAGGCCCAGGGCCTCACCGACGACCCGCTGACCGTAGGCCGCGAGCGCGACGTTGTGCTCCCGGACCGCCTCCAGCCCGAGCGTGCGCAGCGCGAAGACCCCGGCCGGGGCCGCCAGCCACGACGTGTAGTCGATCGTCCCCTGAAACTCCACGGACAGCGGGAACCCCTCGTCGTGCTCCCACGACACCACGAGCGGGTCGATCCGGCGGCGCCAGGCCGGCGCCACGGTCAGCAGGGCGGTGCCGCGGGGCGCCCAGCCCCACTTGTGCAGGTTGCCGACCCAGAAATCGGCGCCGATCGCGGACACGTCCACCGGCAGCATCCCCGGCACGTGGGCGGCGTCCACCAGCACCGGGATGTCGTGCTCCCGGGCGGCGGCGACGATCTCGCGCACCGGGAAGAGAGCCGCCGTCGCCGACGCCACCTGGTCGACCACCAGCAGCCTGGTCCGGCCCGGCCGCAGCGCCGCCCGGATCCGGGCCGTCACGTCCGCGGCGGAGGCGCCGAGCGGGACCGCCACCGTCCGCGCCGTCGCCCCCGAGCGCCTGCACTGCCTGCGGACCGCCGTCGTCACGGCCCCGTAGGCGTGATCGGTCAGCAGCACCTCGTCGGCCGCCCGCAGCCCCACCGACTGGAGGATCAGCGAGACGGCGGCCGTCGTGTTCGGCACCAGGGCGCTGCCGTCCGGGTCGGCGCCGAGGAAGGCCGCCAGATGGCGTCGGGTGTGGACGATCCGGTCCATCAGCCCGGAGGAGCCGTAGAAGCGCAGCGGATTCGCCTCGACCTCGTCCCGGAGCCGCTGCTGGGCCCGCTGCACGCTGATCGGCACAGCGCCGAACGAGCCGTGATTCAAATGGGACACCGACGGATCCAGCGAGAAGAGCAGACGGGCGCCCGGAATGGGCCGCGGAATCTCCGGGGCGGTCATGCTGTGGATCGTACGATGTCAGGCCCGCGGGTGCGCCTGATTGAACGCCGTACGTAGGCGCTCGGTCGACACATGGGTGTAGATCTGGGTGCTCGCCAGCGAACTGTGCCCCAGCAGCTCCTGCACCGCCCGCAGATCAGCGCCCCCGTCCAGCAGATGGGTGGCCGCCGAATGCCGCAGATCGTGCGGCCGGGTGTGCGGCAGCCCCGCCGCCCGGGCCGCGCCCGCCACGATCCGCCGAACCACGGTCGGCTGTAGGCGGCCGCCCTTCGCCCCCAGGAGGAGGGCGTCCCGGCTAGCCCTCGCCACCAGCCCGGGCCGCCCCCGGCGAAGCCAGTCGTCGAGCGCGCGGCGAGCCGGATGCCCGAAGGGCACGGCGCGTTCCTTGGCGCCCTTCCCGAAGACCCGGACCACCTGCCGGGCGTGATCCACATCGGAGCGATCGAGATTGCAGAGCTCACTCACCCGGACACCCGTCGCGTAGAGCAACTCCAGAACGGCTCGGTCCCGGAGCTCCAGCACACTCCCGGCGCCGCGTCCACGGCCTTCCACGTGTTCTTTCGGATCGTCCCGCTCGCCGGCCTGGCCCTGGCTGGGTGAGGCGGTCACCAGAGTCGCGGCCTGGTCGGCGCGAAGGACCGTCGGCAGACCGCGATGTGCGCGCGGGGTCGCGAGCTGCGTGCCCGGGTCGGTGGGAGTCCGGCCGGTGCGATGGGCCCAGCCGGTGAAGGCGCGGGCCGCCGCCGCACGCCTGGCCTGCGAGTTACGAGCCGCGCCCGACCCCATCCGGGCGGCGAGCCACCCGCGCAGCAGCGTGATGTCCAGTTCGGCGACGCTGGACCGGCCCTCATAGGCGGCGTGGTCGAGGAGCGAGACGACGTCCCCGGTGTAGGCACGCACGGTGTGCTCCGAACGGCCCTCCACCACCGCCAGGTGCCGGCTGAACTCGTCCACCGCCTCGCGCAGCTCCCGGGGCAGTCGCTCGTGCATCTCACGGATCCGCATCACCTCTGACCGTCCTACCGCCGGACCGTGCCGTCAAGCTTTACGCGCCCGCGTGTGCGGTGGGAGGGCGCCACCGTCCGCGACCGCCATGCTCCCGGTGGCGACCGGCTCGTCCCCTCCGGGAGTCTGTCCGGCCGCGCTATCGGCCGCGCGTCCAGGAGATGAAGCGTTCGTACAGGTTCAGCGGCGCGGACTCGCCCTGGGCTGTGAAGTCGTCGAGCGCGTCGTACATCTGCGCCGACAGGTAGATCTTCAACAGCGACGGGAATTCGGTGTACTCGGCCAGGAGGCGCCTTTTCGCCTCGGCGCAGGGCCATGGCTCCCGGCAGACGCGGCAGAGCCAATGCGGACGGTCGTGCAGATGTTCTGCCTCGTGTGCGGTGGACAAACCTTCCCCCGAAAGTCATGAATCCGAGCCGAGGTGGTCAGTGGCCGTGACGTCGACGCCGGCGTGTGGGACGGCCGTTCTGCCGGGCCCGATGCTCCTGAGCCGGGGTGAGGCGGCCGGCGCGCCCGACGTCGAACTCTCCCGAGGTGCGGGCAGGCGCGGGTGGGCTGGGACCGGAGGCACCCGGGTGTGCGGGCGGCCTGGGACCGAAGGCCCCCGGACGAGTGGGAGGTCTCGGTGCGGGCGCGGCTCCCGTGGGAGGCTGGGGCCCGGCCGGGGTGCCCGCGCCGGGACCGGCGGCCCTCGAACGGTAGAGGCCCGGCCCGCCCCGTGGCGCCTCCTGTTCCACGTCCAGGGGCCGGGGCGGATAGGGCGGCGGTGGTGAGGGTGGGATGCGGTCGATGCAGGGTGCGGGGAGGCCGCATATGCAGCGACGCCACAGGGTCCGCCAATCGCGTCGATGGCGAGGGTGATGGGGTACCGGCTCGGCTGAATCGCGACGAGTAGTCATCGGCTCACCTTACTTGCCTGGTGACAACCTGTCCCATAGCAAGTTGATTGTTGACTAATTGACCCGCGCCTACGGTCGATCGCGTGGGAGTGAAGCCGATCCGACTCATGGGCGCGCACGAAATCCGTATCCGTCTGGGTGGTGTCAGTCGCCAGCGGGCGTACCAGATCACCAGCCGCGCGGACTTTCCGAAGCCGGCCGCAGACCTGGCGCAGGGCAAGGTCTGGCTGACCGAAGACGTCGAGGCCTGGATGAAGGTTCACCGCCGTGACCTGGACGAATCTGAGGACTGACTCGTCCGGTCACGTGTCGTGACCCGTTGACCGGCTCGTGTGCCGGCCGCCGTTCCAGCGGTGGCCGGCACTCTCGACGAGCCGGTTGCGGCCGTGCCCTCCGGCTGATGACGGCCGTCGATGTTGGTCATCGACGGTCCCGTATCCCGTGGCCTCTCGGTAGGTGGGCGATCAGTCCGGATAGTCCGAACGTTCACGTGGGATGCGATCACTCGCCGGAGTGACGGATGGGCCGCTGGCCGGGTGACAGCGCGAATCCGTCCCCGGTGCGGACCACCAATTCGGCCATCTCCAGCAGGGAGAGCCGCCGCAGCACGGTCCGCAGGCTCAGTCGCGCATCGACGGCGAGTTCCTCCGGGGTGCGCGCTCCCCGCGACGGCAGGGACTCCATGATCAGGGCCGACTCCTCGTCGAGGCTGTCGCGCCGGTGCTCCGGGCCGCGCGGCGGATCCGCCAGGTATTCGCCGATCCGGCCGACCTCCTCGAGCACGTCCGTGGCCGAGGTCACCACCCGGGCGTACGGATGGCCGCGCAGGATCTCGTGGCAGCCGACCGACGTCGCCGACGTGACCGGGCCCGGCACCACCATCGCGGGCCGTCCGAGCGCCAGCACCCGGCTCATCGTCTGGGTCGCGCCGCTGCGGGCCGCCGCCTCGACCACGACGGTGCCGGCGGTGATCGCGGCGATCACCCTGTTCCGGATCAGGAACCGGTGCCGGAACGGCGCCGCGCCGATCGGCCACTCGCTCACCAGCAGGCCCCGCTCGGCGATCCGGTCGAACATCGCGGAGTTCCCCGCCGGGTAGGGCCGGTCCACGCCGCAGGCGAGGATCGCCATGGTCCGGCCGTCGGCGGCCAGCGCGCCGCGATGGGCGGCCGTGTCGATCCCGAACGCGCCGCCGGAGACGACGGTCCATCCCTTTCCGGAGATCGAGTACGCCATGTCGGTCGTGACGTGCCTGCCGTAGGCGGTGGAGGCCCGGGCGCCGACGATCGCCACCGATCTCTCCAGCGTCTCGCCGAGGGCCGGCGCGCCGCGCACCCAGAAACAGAGAGGTGGCCTGGTGTCCTGGTTGACGTACCCGCCGGCGTCGAGTTCCAGAGTCGCCAGGTCGTCGACCCGGGTGGGCCACTCGCCGTCGGCGGGTACGACGAGGCGGGCGCCGAGCCGGTCCGCCCGGCGCAGAGCGATCTCCGCCACCCGGCGTGGATCACCGGACCTGAGCCGGGCGGTGACCGCCGAGCGCAGTCGGGCGTCCGGGATGTCACCGTCGAGCAGCCGGTCCAGTGCGGCCGGTGCGCCGGCCTGCTGGACGAGTGTCCACACCGTCCGGTTGCCGGGCTCGGCGAGCCAGGTCAGCGCGACACGGGCGGCCCGGTCGGCCGGCTCACCCGCGCCGGGGCAGCCGCTCATGCCGGACATCCCGCGGCGATCACGAGAACAACGGCGATCACGGCGACGAGCGCCGCACGGGTGACGGCACGAGCCGTGGCGAGATTCATCAAAAGCTCCAAAAGGGATGTACGGCTAGGAGGCCCGACTCGGGCGAGGGGTGGGCGGATCAGGGTGACGGGCGGGAGCGGGCCTCAGGCCGCGGCGCGGGTGGTGGGCTCGCCCATGCGCAGCTGGTACGCCTCACAGACGTCCCCCACCGCGGGCCGGTCCCGCCCGTCCAGGTCGGCGATGGTCCAGGCCAGCCGCAGGCACCGGTCGAAGCCGCGCGCCGACAGCACCCCGATCTCCAGGGCGTCGTGCAGCACGGCCGTGTCCCGGGGCGGCAACCGCCACGGCGGCCGCCGCAGCCGGTGCCCGGGAACCTCGGCGTTGACCCGCCAGCCGCCGGTCGCCCACCGGGCCGCGGCCGCCACACGGGCACGGGCCACCCGGGCCGCGACGGCCGTGGACGGCTCGGCGGGCTCGGTGGCGACGGTCAGCTGGGCGGCTCGCACCGGCAGCAGGTGGATCTTCATGTCGATGCGGTCCAGCAGCGGCCCGGACAGCTTGCCCAGATAGCGGCGCCGGACCAGGGGCGTGCACTGGCAGGCGTGGTCCCCGGCCGGGCTGGCGCAGGGGCACGGGTTCGCGGCGACGACCAGCTGAGCCCGGGCCGGGTACTCGGTGGTGCCGCGGGCCCGGGACAGCACCACCCGTCCGCTCTCCAGGGGCTGCCGGAGCGCCTGGAGCGTGCCGCGGCTCATCTCGGGCACCTCGTCGAGGAAGAGCACGCCCCGGTGGGCGAGGCTGAGCGCGCCCGGCCGGATCAGCCCGGAGCCGCCGCCGACCAGGGCCGCCAGTGACGAGCTGTGGTGTGGCGCCTGGAACGGCGGCCGGCGGATCAGGCCCCGGTCCGGCGGCAGCACCCCGGCGATCGACTGGAGGGCGGTGACCTCGAGGGCGGCGTCGTCGTCGAGCTCCGGGAGGATGGACGGGAGCCGCTCGGCGAGCATCGTCTTGCCGGATCCGGGTGGGCCGAAGAGTGCCAGGTGGTGGCCACCGGCCGCGGCGATCTCCAGGGCGTACCGGCCGATCTCCTGGCCGGCCACGTCGGCCAGGTCGGGGCCGGGCGGCTCGGCCGTCTCCGGTGCGGCCGGCGGATCGAGCAGCGCCGCCTCACCGCGGGCGAACTCGACGAGCCGGTGCAGGGTGTCGACGGCCCGCACGGTGACGCCCGGTACGACGGTCGCCTCCCGCGCGTTGCCGGCCGGCACGATGACGCGGGTGATCCCGGCCCGGGCGGCCGCGGCCACCATCGGCAGCACCCCGCGCACCGGTCGCACCGTGCCGTCGAGACCGAGCTCGCCGAGCAGCACGACCCGGTCGAGCGGCGCCGACGGCAGCTCACCGGCCCCGGCCAGCACCGCCGCGGCGATCGCCAGATCGAAGGAACTGCCGTGCTTGGGCAGGGCGGCGGGTAGCAGGTTCACCGTGATCCGCCGGTTGGGCCAGTCCCGTCCGGAGTTCACCACGGCGGCCCGGACCCGGTCGCGGGCCTCGTTGAGCGCGGTGTCGGGCAGGCCGGTGAGGGCCAGAGCGGGCAGACCGGTGGAGAGATCGGCCTCGACCTCGACGAGGTGACCGGCGACCCCGGCCAAGCCGACACAGAGCACGCGTGCGTAGCTCATCGCGCCACCTCCGCTGCGCTCCGGCGTCGCCATGAGTTCATGACCGAGCTGGATGATTCGCTCGCAGCCTCGCTCATCGGAACGCGGCCCGGATGTGCACGAGGCGGGTGGCGCCACGTGGTTGCGGCATGACCTCCACCACGTCGAAACGGACGCTTCCTCCCCGTACCCCCGTCTCGGTCAGCCAGCGGGCCGCCAGCCGGCGCAACCGGCGCACCTTGCGGTGACCCACCGCGGCCGCCGGTGGACCGAAGGTCGCCGTGCGGCGGGTCTTCACCTCGCAGAAGACCAGGTCGTCGCCGTCGCGCAGGATCAGGTCGACCTCGCCGTCGGAGCAGCGCCAGTTGCGTTGCAGCAGGATCAGGCCGCTGTCCTGGAGGTGCCGGGCGGCCAGTCGTTCGCCGTACGCGCCGACCGCTCGTCGCTGAGTCGTCATGACCCGGCACCGTGGCACCGATCGCGGCGGCCCGCTCGGTGCCCTGTGGGTCGCGCGGCGCTGTGGATGACCGTCAGCCGTCCGCCGGATCGTGATAGCGAGCCAAGACAAGAGGGTGGACCGGCCCGGCGCGGGGCTTGGCGTATGCTTGTCGGCGGCGACCGCCCACGCGGTCGACCTCGCGTGCCCTCCGAACGTGCCGTGATCTGAGTCACTCAGAGTAACGGTCGTCGGCGGCGGCTCTCCCTGGTCCCGATTTCTTCGGGTCCGACCGTGGCCGCTGACCGGGCGCCAGGACGCCCACCGCCGGTGGGCGTGACAACCAGGGAAGATCAGGGAGTGCCAACCATGGCCGTCGTGACCATGCGTCAGCTGCTGGAGAGCGGTGTCCACTTCGGGCACCAGACCCGACGCTGGAACCCGAAGATGAAGCGCTTCATCTTCACCGAGCGTAACGGCATCTACATCATCGACCTGCGCCAGACCCTCGACTACATCGAGAAGGCGTACAGCTTCATCCGGGACACCGTCGCCGAGGGTGGCCACATCCTCTTCGTCGGCACCAAGAAGCAGGCGCAGGAGGCCATCGCCGAGCAGGCGACCCGGGTCGGCCAGCCGTATGTCAACCACCGCTGGCTGGGTGGCATGCTGACCAACTTCCAGACGGTGTACAAGCGTCTTCAGCGGATGAAGGAGCTCGAGGCCCTGGGTGACCTGAGCGGCACCGCCGCCGGTTACACCAAGAAGGAGACCCTCCAGCTCTCCCGCGAGAAGGAGAAGCTCACCAAGACCCTCGGTGGTCTGCGTGACATGACCAAGGTGCCGTCGGCGATCTGGGTCGTGGACACCAAGAAGGAGCACATCGCGGTCGACGAGGCCCGGAAGCTCAACATCCCGGTCATCGCGGTGCTGGACACCAACTGTGACCCGGACGAGGTCGACTTCCCGATCCCGGGCAACGACGACGCGATCCGCTCCGCCGAGCTGCTGACCAAGGTCGTCGCCAGCGCCGTCGCCGAGGGCCTGATCGCCCGCTCCGGCCGTGGCCGCGGTGGCAACGCCGAGAAGCCCGAGGTGGGCACCGTCGCCGCCGGCGAGCCGCTGCCCGAGTGGGAGCGGGACCTCTACGAGGGCGCCGAGAAGAAGGCCGAGGAGCCGGCCGCCGCTGCCGAGGCTGCTCCGGCCGAGGCTGCCCCGGCTGAGGCTGCCCCGGCTGAGGCCGCTCCGGTCGAGGCTGCTCCGGCCGCTGCCGTCCCCGCCGAGTAACTCGACCGACTGACATCGAGAGAAGAGTCATGGCTAACTACACCGCCGCGGACGTCAAGAAGCTCCGCGACCTCACCGGTGCCGGCATGATGGACTGCAAGAAGGCGCTCGAGGAGTCCGAGGGCGACTTCGACAAGGCCGTCGAGTTCCTCCGCATCAAGGGTGCGAAGGACGTCGGCAAGCGGGCCGGCCGGACCGCCGCGAACGGCATCGTCAGCCACTCGGGCGGCGCGCTGCTCGAGCTGAACTGCGAGACCGACTTCGTCGCCAAGACCCCCGACTTCGTGGCTCTGGGTGACCGGCTGGTCAAGTTCGGTGAGGACAACAAGATCGCTGACGCCGCCGCGCTGCTGGCCGCCACGATCGAGGACGGCAAGACCGTCGCCGACCTGGTCCAGGACTACGCCGCCAAGATCGGCGAGAAGATCGTGGTCAACCGCTTCACGATCGTCGACGGCACCGTCGCGGTCTACCTGCACCGCAAGGCGCAGGACCTGCCGCCGCAGGTCGGCGTCCTGGTGCAGTACACCGGCAAGAGCGACGAGGCGGCCGACAACGACGCCCGCGCGGTCGGCATGCAGATCGCCGCGATGCGCCCGAAGTTCCTGACCCGCGAGGAGGTCCCGGCCGAGGTCGTCGAGACCGAGCGCCGCGTGGCCGAGCAGACCGCTCGTGAGGAGGGCAAGCCGGAGCAGGCGCTGCCCAAGATCATCGAGGGCCGGGTGAACTCCTTCTTCAAGGACTTCGTCCTGCTCGAGCAGTCTTCGGTCGTCGACAACAAGAAGACGGTCAAGCAGGTCGTCAGCGAGTCCGGCATCGAGGTCACCCGCTTCGTCCGGTACGAGGTCGGCCAGGAGTAAGGCGAGTAACGCTGTGGCACGGGAGGTCGGGTACGCGATTCAGCGCCCGGCCTCCCGGTCGCATAAGGTCTCCTGCAGATAGCGAAGGAAAGGCGGGTCTCATGACGATGGTGACCGAGCAGTCCGCCACGGTTGACCAGGACCCGCCGCCCATGCGGCCACGGCGGGTCGTGCTCAAACTCTCCGGCGAGGTCTTCGGCGGCGGCGCGGTCGGGGTCGAGCCCGACGTGGTCCAGTCGCTGGCGAAGCAGATCGCGACCGTGACGCGGCGCGGCATCCAGGTCGCCGTGGTGGTCGGCGGCGGCAACTTCTTCCGTGGCGCGGAGCTGCAGAAGCGCGGCATGGACCGCAACCGGGCGGACTACATGGGCATGCTCGGCACGGTGATGAACTGCCTGGCCCTCCAGGACTTCCTGGAGAAGGAGGGCATCGAGACCCGCGTGCAGACCGCCATCACGATGGCCCAGGTCGCCGAGCCGTACCTCCCTCTCCGTGCGATCCGTCACCTGGAGAAGGGCCGGGTCGTGATCTTCGGCGCGGGCGCCGGCATGCCGTACTTCTCCACCGACACGGTGACCGCCCAGCGTGCGCTGGAGATCCACGCGGACATGGTGCTGATGAGCAAGAACGGCGTGGACGGGGTCTACACCGCCGACCCCCGGATCGACCCCACCGCCCGGAAGCTGGAGACCATCACCTTCCAGGGCGTCCTCCAGCGCGGGTTGCGGGTGGCCGACCAGGCCGCGTTCAGCCTCTGCGAGGAGAACAAGCTCCCGATGCTGGTCTTCGGCGCCGAGGGCGACGACACCATCGTGCGCGCGTGTGCCGGCGAGCGGATCGGGACCCTGATCACCGCCGACTGATCGCGCTCCGTCCCCACATCCCGCACCACCGAAGACAGCAAGGAGGCGAGAAGAGCCGGTGATCGAGGAAACCCTCTTCGAGGCCGAGGAGAAGATGGAGAGCGCGGTCGAGCACGCCAAGGAGGAGTTCGCCGCCATCCGTACCGGCCGGGCTACTCCCGCGATGTTCTCCAAGATCCTGGTCGACTACTACGGTGCGCCCACGCCGGTGACGCAGATGGCGTCCGTCGGTGTCCCGGAGCCGCGCATGGTCATCGTGAAGCCCTACGACGCGTCCCAGCTGGGTCCGATCGAGCGGGCGATCCGTGACTCCGATCTCGGGGTCAACCCCAACAACGAGGGTACGCAGCTGCGCATCCACCTCCCGCAGATGACGGAGGAGCGCCGCCGAGAGATGATCAAGGTGGCCCGCGGCAAGGCCGAGGACGGCCGGGTCGCGATCCGTAACGTCCGCCGCAAGGCCAAGGACCAGATCGACAAGCTGGTCAAGGACGGCGACACCGGTGAGGACGAGGGCCGTCGCGCCGAGAAGGAACTCGACGACGTCACCCACCGCTACGTCGCCGCGATCGACGAGCTTCTCAAGCACAAGGAAGCCGAGTTGCTCGAGGTCTGAGCATCGGACGAAGCCCGGCCCGCCTCGCCGACAGGTGTGCCGGGCTTCCGCCTGTTCGGCCGGTCCCGGTTCACGGATGGTTAAATTCCCGGCCATCTCGAACCCTGTTCAACCGTCACCTTTGCAGTACGCTCTGCACGGTTTCTGTGAGCATGAGGTAGGGGTCGGCATTGTCTTTGCAACCAGCGGCAGCGCCGCCCGCGTACCCCGGAACGGAATCGATGATCGAGCCCGGTAACCCGCAGCCGGCGGAGACCGCCAGGAGCGGCGGCAAGGGCCGCCGCCGTGCCGGGAAAGGCCGCAAACCGCAGGGTGGCAGCCGCGCCGGCCGTAACCTGCCCGCCGCCATCGCGGTCGGCCTCAGCCTGGGCCTGATCGTCCTGGCGTCCCTGCTGATCGAGCCGATCGCCCTGCTAGCCGTCCTCGTGGTGGCTTCCGGAGTCGGTGCCTGGGAGATGGCCCGCGCGCTGGCCACCACCGGCGCCCGTCCGCCGCTGATCCCGCTGATCGCCGGCAGCACCGTGATGATCGGCCTGGCCTGGTTCGAGGGCGTCGACGCGCTGACCCTGGGCCTGGTCGCCACGGTCGGCGCCGCGGTCCTGTGGCGGCTCGCCGACGGGGTGGCCGCGGTCCGCCGGGACTTCACCCCCAGCCTCCTGATCGCCGTCTACGGCCCGTTCCTGCTGAGCTTCGCGGCCGTGCTGGTGCAGATGGACGACGGCCCGCTGCGGGTGATCTGCACCCTGGTCGCCGTGGTGCTCTCGGACACAGGTGGGTACGCCGCCGGGGTGTTCCTCGGTAAGCACCCGATGGCTCCGAAGATCAGCCCGAAGAAATCGTGGGAGGGCTTCGCCGGTTCCGTCACGGCGGCCGCCATCGGCAGCGGCGCGCTGCTCTTCTTCCTGCTCGACGTGCCTGTCTACGGGGGCCTGCTGTTCGGCGCGGTCATCTCGGTGGTGGCGGTGCTCGGCGACCTGGCCGAGTCCATGCTCAAGCGGGATCTCGGCGTGAAGGACATGAGCAACCTGCTGCCCGGGCACGGCGGCCTGATGGACCGGCTGGACTCGATCCTGTTCGCCGTTCCGACCGCGTACCTGCTCTTCGCGATCATCGCCCCGAGCTAGCTATGGGTGAGGAACTCGGCGAACGTGGGAGACTGGATACGCCATGACGATTCTTCCGGTCATCCCGATCAGCCCCGACCAGCCAGACGCGGTTAGTACCCGCCGCCGTCCGAGCATGCCCCCGCGCCACCTCGCCGACCTGGATCTCGCCGGCCGCAAGAGCGCGGTGACGAGCCTGGGCGAGCCCGCGTTCCGGGCCAAGCAGCTCTCCACCCACTACTTCGGCCGCCTGGTGCGGGACGTCTCCGAGATGACCGACCTGCCGGCCGCGACCCGCGAGCGGCTCACCGCGGACCTGCTGCCCACCCTGCTGACCCCGATCCGGGAGCAGGCGTGCGACGACGGCGCGACGCGCAAGACGCTGTGGAAGCTGCATGACGGCGCGCTCGTGGAAAGTGTCCTGATGGGTTACCCCGACCGGGTGACCGCCTGTGTGTCGAGCCAGGCCGGCTGCGGTATGGCGTGCCCGTTCTGCGCGACCGGCCAGCAGGGCCTGACCCGCAACCTGTCGGTGGCGGAGATCGTGGACCAGGTGGTCTACCTGGCCGGTGTGGCGGCGTCCGGTGCGGTCACCGGTTCCCCGCCGCGGCTGTCCCGGGTGGTCTTCATGGGGATGGGCGAGCCGCTGGCCAACTATCCGCGGGTCATCGAGGCGGTGCGACGCCTCACCACGCCCGCTCCGGAGGGTCTCGGGCTGTCACAACGGCACATCACCGTGTCCACGGTGGGTTTGGTGCCCGCAATGCGCCGGTTGATCGCCGAACAGCTCTCGGTGACTCTTGCGCTGTCACTGCATGCCCCCGATGATGATCTGCGCGATGAGCTTGTGCCCGTCAACCAGCGTTGGAAGGTGGCCGAGGTGCTCGATGCCGCGTTCGACTACGCGGCGCAGACCGGCCGTCGGGTTTCCATCGAATACGCCCTGATCAGGGACGTAAACGATCATCCCTGGCGTGCCGATCTGCTGGGCCGCCTTCTGAACGGCAAGCTGGCCCATGTGAATCTCATCCCGCTGAACCCGACACCGGGCAGTAAGTGGGATGCCAGCCCCAAACCGGTCGAGCGCGAGTTCGTCCGCCGGCTTCGTGAGGCCGGCGTCGCGGCGACGGTTCGCGACACCCGGGGGCGGGAGATCGACGGCGCATGCGGCCAACTGGCCGCGGGCGAGCTGACGCACGCGAGCGCAGGGGGCGCCGCAGCCGACGCGGAGGTGGCACAGTGACTGGGCGTAGGTCCCAGCGAGCGGAGTGGGAGACGTTGTGACGAGTCAGGGGCAGCGTTTCCGAAGGCGTGCGCTGCGGCGTGGCTACAAGGTCGACGAGGTCGACGCTTTCCTGGACCGGGTCGAGGCGACCCTGGCCGGGGAGCAGGTCGGCCCGCCGGTGGCGGCGCAGGAGGTGCACGACGTCGTCTTCCGTGTGCGCTTCGGCGGCTATGACGAGTGGCAGGTCGACCTGCACCTCGACCGGGTGGAGCGGCAGCTCGCCGAGTTCGAGGAGCGGGGCGGGCGTCCCGCTCCGGATCCCATGCGCGACTCCATGCGCAGCGGCCTGACCGCCGCCTCCGCCTCCGGTCCCCCGTCGATGGGCCCCGGGCCCGGTGGCCCCGGCCAGGGCTTCGACCGTGGCGGCTTCGACCGTGGCCCCGGCGGCCCCGGTGGCATGCCGCAGGGGCAGGGCTTCCCGCCCCCCGGTCAGGGTTACCCGCCGGGAGGCGGCATGCAGCCGCAGGGCATGCCCGGTCAGGGCGGCTTCGGCGGCCCGCAGCAGCCGGCCGGCCCGGCCATGAACCCGGCGGCCCGGATGGCGTCCCCGCCGACCGAGCGGCTGCCCGCACCGGTGCGGGACGACCGGATGATGCCCCCGCAGATGCCGCAGCGGCAGCAGCAGCAGCTTCCGCCCGGCCCCGACCCGTACGGGCGGTACGACGAGCCCACCGGTTACGGCCAGCAGCCTCCGCAGCAGCAGCCTCCGCAGCGGCCCGGCCCGCCGCCCGGCTACGACCAGGGTGGTTACGACCAGGGCGGTTACGACGGTTTCGAGCCCGGCCGGCACGGCAAGGCCGACATGACCGCCGAGATCCGGATGCCCGACCGGGACCAGCGCGGCGGTTACGGCCAGATGCCGGGCGCCCCGATGCCGGGTTCGCCGATGGCCATGCCCGGTTCGCCGATGCCGGGCGCGCCGATGAGCGGCCCGCCGTACGGCGGGGGTTACGGCCCGCAGCAGCCGCAGCTCGGCCCGCCGCTGGGTGAGCCGGGTGGCGAGCTGTACCGGGTGGACCAGTTGCGCCGCACGTTCCAGCCCCGCCGGTTCGGCAGCGGCTACGACCCGATGCAGGTGGACCGGCTGTTCGAGGGCATCCTCCAGGCGATGACCGGCCGCGGCCCGATGCCGGTGAACGAGAACGACCTCGACATGCTGCAGTTCGGTCTGGTGCCGAACGGCTACTTCGAGGCCGAGGTCGACGCCGCGCTGCGCGAGGTGAAGGACATCCTGCTGCGGCGCCGCTGAGTCAGCGAAACCGAAAAGAGGGGGCCGATGGCCCCCTCTTCTTCGTCAGCCGAGGGCTACTGGTCGTTCGGCCGGAGGCCGCTGCGGCGCAGGATGGCGTCGCCGATGATGATGGCGATCAGGCCCACGGCGATCACGGCGAGCCAGACCTTCTCGGTGTTGCCCTGCTGGTTGCCCCAGAAGAAGAGCAACATGATGGCGGCCGAGATGATCGCGCCCTTCTGAGCCCGCTTGCGGTTGCCGGGCTTCAGCTGGTCGGGCGCGTAGACCTCCTCGTGGTGTTCTTCCGCAGCCACGGTGGCGTCCCTTCTGATCAAGTGCATCCAAGCAGATGTTGAATCGGAAAACAGTCTGTCACGGGGTCAGTGGGCGGAACCCACCAACCCGGCTGTACTTTCGAGGCGGTTAAAAAGCGCAAGCAGAGGAGCGATTCAGTGCGGATCACGGGCACCGGCCATGCGAGCATGCGGATCGACACCGCTGCCGGCAGCATTCTGTGCGATCCGTGGGTGAACCCGGCGTACTTCGCCTCCTGGTTCCCGTTCCCGGACAACTCCCAGCTGGACTGGGAGACCCTGGGCGACGTCGACTACCTGTACGTCTCCCACCTGCACCGGGACCACTTCGACGCGGAGCACCTGAAGAGATTCATCAGCAAGAAGGCCACCGTGCTCCTGCCGGAGTACCCGACCAGCCAGCTCGAGGACGAGCTGCGGGCGCTGGGTTTCACCAGCTTCCTGCGGACGAAGTCCGACGAGGTGCACGAGCTGGACGGCGGCCTGAAGGTGATGATCCAGGCGCTGATCAGCCCGACCGACGGCCCGATCGGTGACTCGTCGCTCTGGGTGGAGTACGACGGCGTCCGCGTGCTGAACCAGAACGACGCCCGGCCCGCCGACCTGACGCGGTTCAACGAGCTGGGCCACGTGCACGCTCACATGCTCCAGTTCTCCGGCGCCATCTGGTACCCGATGGTCTACGAGCTGCCGGAGACCGCGAAGACCGCGTTCGGCAAGCAGAAGCGGGAGCGGCAGTTCGACCGCACCTGGCGTTACATCGACGACCTGAAGGCGGACTTCGTCTTCCCGATCGCCGGTCCGCCGTGCTTCCTCGACGACGAGCTGTGGCAGTTCAACGACATCCACGGCGACGAGGGCAACATCTTCCCCGACCAGTCGGTGTTCCTGTCCGAGTACGCGAAGGTCGGCGGCACCAACGCGGTCGTCCAGCTGCCCGGCAGCGTGACCGAGCTGACCGACGGGGGCACGAGGCAGAGCACCACGCACCCGACGCCGGTCGACGAGTTCTTCGCCAACAAGAAGGCGCACCTGGAGGAGATGCGGGAGCGCAAGCGCCCCGTCATCGAGGCCGAGAAGGCGTCCTGGCGGCACCCGGAGATCGACGTGCTCGGCGAGCTGAAGAAGCGGATCGAGCCGCTGCTCGAGGAGTCGATCTACATGGCCAAGGGCGTGGGCGGCCCGGTCCGCTTCGACCTGGTCTCCTACGACGGCGACGAGGTCGAGTCGATCGTGGTCGACTTCCCGGGCAAGCAGGTCCGGGCGTACGCCGACGAGAAGGTCCGCTACCGCTTCCGCACCCAGCGCGAGCTGATCGAGCACCTCATCTTCATCGACGAGGGCGACTGGGTGAACTCGCTGTTCCTGTCCTGCCGCTTCTCGGCGGCCCGGATCGGTCAGTACAACGAGTTCGTCTACGCGTTCTTCAAGTGCCTCTCCGAGGAGCGCCTCCAGTACGCCGAGGGCTGGTACGACGAGCACGAGAAGGCCGTCGACGCCGAGGACATCGAGTTCGGCGACTGGACCGTGCAGCGCCGCTGCCCCCACCTGAAGGCCGACCTGTCCCGGTTCGGCATCGTCGAGGGCAACGTGCTGACCTGCCAGCTGCACGGCTGGAAGTTCGACCTGCCGAGTGGCCGCTGCCTCACCGGCGTCGGCCACAAGATCCGTGCCGAGAAGAAGGCCTAAACGGCGAGATCACGAAGGATGCGGCGGGCCGCGTTGTGGCCCGCCGCGCCGATCACGCTGCCGGCCGGGTGCGCGCCGGCCGAGCCGTGGTACAGCCCGTCCAGCCCGGTGAAGTAGGGCATCCGCCGGTCGAAGGCGACCGTGTTGTCGACGTGGTGGATGTGCCCGCCGGTCATCCCGAAGTGCTCCTCGATCCCCGGCGGGGTCAGCGGCATCACATCGGCCACCAGGTCGGACGTCCCCGGCGCGTACCTGTCGCAGATCGCGAGCAGGCGGTCCACGTACCCCGGAAGCTCTTGATCCCACGAAGATCCGGCAGGCTCGAAGGGCACCGACTGCACGAAGAGCGCGGACGAGTGATGCCCGGCCTCGTCGCGCAGCGACGGGTCGATGGTGGTGTGCAGATACCACTCGATGGTCGGCTCGTCCGGCAGCACCCCGGCCTGCACATCGGCCCACATCCGCCGCAGGTTCGTCATCGGTGAGGCGTCGCCCGGCAGCAGGTGGATGGTCGACCCGAACGGCGACGGCGCGCCCTCCGGCAGGCAGGAGAAACGCGGCAGATCGCGCAGGGCCAGATTGACCTTGAGGGTGCTGCCCGGCCGCTTGACCGCGGCCATCCGCTCGGTGAGCGAGACCGGCAGAGCACCTTCAGGGACAAGACTCATCAATTGGTACGGGTCACAGCCGCCCAGAACGACATTCGCCGCGACCGACCGCCCATCGGCCAGGACCACCCCACTCGCCGCCCCGCCGTCCACGGTCACCGCCGTCACCCGGGCATCCGTGTAGAGGCGGGCCCCGGCGGCCCGCGCGGCGTCGGCGAACACCCGGGAGACCGTGCCCATCCCGCCCTCGGCGATCAACCAGGTCCCGTCCGAGCCGGGCAGCCGGCACATGTTGTGGACCAGGAAGTTGTGCCCGGTGCCCGGATCGTCCGGTCCGGCGTTCAGCCCGGACAGGCCGTCGGTCACCGTGTACATGGCGACCAGCAGCTCACTGGCGAACCCGAAACGGCCCAGGTAGTCGACGACCGATCCGCGTACCAGATCGAGGAAGGTGCTCTGGAGCTGCGGCCGGATGTAGCGGTCGGCGATCTCCTCGACGGACCCCGGCTCCTCCAGCCAGGAGGGCGCGAGATCGGCGCGCAGCGCGCCGATCTCGCAGGCCAGCGTTTCGTCGGCGGCGGCGTCGCGGGGGGCCAGTTGCGCGCGGTTGGCCTCGCCGTCACTGCCGAAGAGGAGGTACGGCGAGCCGGCCGGCCCGGGCGACGGCAGGAAGTAGTGCGGATCCCGGCGCAGCACCGGAATGTCCACGTCCAGCGTTGTCAGCAGCTCCGGTGGCATGAGGCCGAGCAGGTAGGAGCCGGTCGACTGGCCGAGGCCGGGAACCTTGGCGAAGGGATGCTCGGTACGCGTGGCGCCGCCGAGCACGCCCGCCGCCTCGAGCACGACGACGTCGAGCCCGGCACGGGCCAGCAGGATGGCGGAGACCAGGGCATTGTGACCGGCTCCGATGATCACCACGTCGGCGCGGCCAGGAATGGGCGTCATGTGCTGCCACGCTACCTCGCGATCGGCGCGGCATCCTCGGACGAACGCTCCTTGACAGAGCGCGTGGCCGCGAACCCGGTCAGCACGATCACGTGGAACAGGTACAGCCAGAGACCGACCGCGACCACCCCGCCGATCTCGGTGAATCCGCCGAACGGCAGACCCAGGTCCAGCGGAAGGGAGCAGAAGAGCACGAAACCGTGCAGGAAACCGGCGAGGTTCGCCGCGGTGAACGAGCCGATCAGCGCGGTGGCCGCCCACGGCGGGTGACCCGGCGCCACATAGCGGAAGACCCAGATCACCACCGGGGTCAGCACCAGCCAGACCGCCAGGAACGAGAGCACCACGCCGAGCACCGACCACCAGCCGCCACGCAGCCACAGGGCGCTCGTCGTGGGCAGGGCCAGGAGCAGGGCCAGGAGCAGGGCCGGGGCGGCGGCCAGCAGCGGCAGCCAGAGCACCCGGCCACGCCAGCCGACCAGCTTCTCGCCGGGGCGGGCGATCGAGGCGAAGGCGCGGCGCAGGCCCTCGCCGTACAGGGTGGCCGGAAGCAGGCTCGCCAGCGCCAGCATCGGGGTGAACCCCAGCCCGGCGTCGATGAGGGCGGAGAGGGCGTGCGGCGCTCCGATGTCGTCCGGCAGCGCCGCGATGGTCCGGCCGGTCAGCCGGCGTACCCGGTCCGCGCCCACCGCCAGCCCGGTCAGCCAGACCGCGAGCAGGGCTACCGGGACCACCGCGATCCCGGCGTAGAAGGTGATCGCGGCCGAGTGCAGCGCCAGATCCTTCCCGCGCAGGAGAGCCATCGATCGCACGCCGGATCGATACCCCGATCCGGCGGCCGGCTCACCCGGGCCGTCCGGAAAGATGAGCGGTATGCGTGACCTCGTACTGCTCGGCTCCACCGGGTCCATCGGCACCCAGGCCATCGACATCGTCCGGCGCAACCCGGACCGGTTCCGGGTGGTGGCCCTCGGTGCCGGCGGCGGCAACGTCGAACTGCTCGCCGCCCAGGCTCTGGAACTGGGCGCGGAGGTGGTCGGCGTGGCCCGTTCCTCGGTCACCCAGGACCTCCAGCTCGCCTTCTACGCCGAGGCGCAGAAACGGGGCTGGGCCACCGGTGACTTCAAACTCCCCAAGATCGTGGCCGGCCCGGACGCGATGACCGAGCTGGCGAAGTGGCCGTGCGACGTGGTGCTCAACGGCGTGGTCGGCAGCCTCGGCCTGGCGCCCACCCTGGCCGCGCTGGAGAGCGGCCGGATCCTCGCCCTCGCCAACAAGGAGTCCCTGGTCGCCGGAGGGCCGCTGGTCCGCCGGGTCGCCAAGGAGGGCCAGATCGTCCCGGTCGACTCCGAGCACTCGGCGCTCGCCCAGTGCCTGCGCGGCGGGACGGCGGCCGAGGTGCGGCGGCTGGTGCTGACGGCCAGCGGCGGCGCGTTCCGGGGCCGCCGGCGCGACGAGTTGACGAACGTCACCCCGGAGGAGGCGCTCAAGCACCCGACGTGGGACATGGGCCCGGTCGTGACGATCAACTCGGCCACCATGGTGAACAAGGCGCTCGAGGTGATCGAGGCGCACGAGCTGTTCGGGGTGGCGTACGACGACATCGAGGTGATGGTGCACCCGCAGTCGGTCCTGCACTCCCTGGTCGAGTTCACCGACGGCTCGACGTTGGCCCAGGCCAGCCCGCCGGACATGCGGCTGCCGATCGCCCTGGCCCTGGCCTGGCCGGAGCGGGTGCCCCACGCGGCGGCCGCGGTCGACTGGACGAGCGCGCACAACTGGGAGCTGCGCCCGCTGGACGACGAGGCGTTCCCGGCGGTGCGGCTGGCCAAGCAGGCCGGCCGGGCCGGGCGCTGCCTGCCGGCCGTCTACAACGCGGCGAACGAGGAGTGTGTGGCCGCTTTCGTCTCCGGTCGGCTACCGTTCCTGGGCATCGTCGACACCCTCGAGCGGGTGCTGGCGGCGGCCCCCGACTTCGCGGAGCCGGGTACCGTCGATGACGTGCTTGCCGCAGAGGCGTGGGCCCGTGCCCAGGCACAGCGGACGATCGCGACTGTGGCTGAAGGAGCCTGATGCTGTTCTGGCTGGGTGCGGCGGCGTTCGCGCTGACCATTCTGATCTCGGTGAGCCTGCACGAGCTGGGTCACATGATCACGGGCAAGCGCTTCGGTATGAAGGTGACCAAGTATTTCGTCGGGTTCGGCCCGACGATCTTCTCGTTCCACCGCGGTGAGACCGAGTACGGATTGAAGCTCATCCCGCTCGGCGGATTCTGCAAGATCGTCGGGATGACGCCGCAGGACGAGGACGTCGCCCCGGAGGACCAGCACCGCGCCATGTGGCGGTTCCCGGTCTGGAAGCGGACCGTCGTGATGGCCGCCGGCTCGATCACCCACTTCATGCTCGCGCTGGTCGGCGCCTGGGTGATGGCCTGGAGTATCGGCCTGCCGAACATCGCTCTGCCGAACACCCCGGAGGAGCAACGTGCCGCTCCCGCGATGATCTTCGTGGGCGACTGCGTCCGCCCCTCGCTCTCCGACACCAGCCCCGAGTGCGTGCCCGGCCAGAACGGCGCCGTGGCGGCTCCCGCCAAGGCCGCCGGCCTGCAGACCGGCGACGTGATCACCAAGGTCGGCACCACCACGGTGACCAGCTACGGGCAGCTCACCGACGCCATCCGGGCCCAGGCCGCCGGCCCGACCCCGTTCGAGTACGTGCGGAACGGCCAGACCGCGACCGCCACGGTGAACCTGGTCAGCGCCGAACGGACCCCGCTGGATGACCCGGACGGCCCGGTGTCCCAGGTCCCGGTCGCCGGTGTGAACTGGACGACGGACCAGCCGAGGGTGGTCGGATACAGTCCTCTCGGCGCGATCCCCGCCTCCGGCGAGTTCAACTGGTACCTGGTGGAGAACTCGCTCAAGGCGATGGCCCGGATCCCGGAGAAGATCCCCGCGCTGTGGAACTCGATCACCGGCGACGAGCGTGACCCGGACACCCCGATCAGTGTGGTCGGGGCCAGCCGGATCGGCGGCGAGGCCATCGAGAAGGGTGTGCCCGAGGTCTTTTGGCAGGTCTTCATCTCGCTGAACGTGTTCATCGGGCTGTTCAACCTGCTGCCGCTGCTGCCGGTCGACGGCGGGCACATCGCCATCGCCTGGTTCGAAGCAATTCGCTCGTGGATCTACAAGCGTTTCCGGCGGCCTGATCCAGGCCGGGTCGACTACTACAAGTTGATGCCCGTGACGTACGCGGTCATCCTCATCGGTGGTGCGTTCACCCTGCTGACCGTAACCGCCGACATCATCAACCCGATCACGATCTTCAAGTGAGTGCTATGAAAGTTGTTCACGACGGTGGAGACCACGGATCCGAAACTCACTCTCTTGCAACTCACGGAAGGTCGTGAACAACCTCCAATGACTTCCATCAGTCTGGGCATGCCGGCCGTTCCTCCGCCGCCGTTGGCCCCTCGTCGGCAGAGCCGCCAGATCAACGTCGGGGGAGTGCTGGTCGGCGGCGGCGCGCCGGTCAGCGTCCAGTCGATGACCACCACCCTCACCTCGGACGTCAACTCCACGTTGCAGCAGATCGCCGAGCTCACCGCGTCGGGCTGCCAGATCGTCCGGGTCGCCGTCCCGTCGCAGGACGACGTCGAGGCGCTGCCCGCGATCGCCAAGAAGTCGCAGCTCCCGGTGATCGCCGACATCCACTTCCAGCCGAAGTACGTGTTCGCCGCGATCGACGCCGGCTGCGCCGCGGTCCGGGTGAACCCGGGCAACATCCGGCAGTTCGACGACAAGGTGAAGGAGATCGCGAAGGCGGCCTCCGACGCCGGCATCCCGATCCGGATCGGCGTCAACGCCGGTTCGCTCGACAAGCGGCTGCTGGAGAAGTACGGCAAGGCCACCGCCGAGGCGCTGGTCGAGTCGGCGCTCTGGGAGTGCTCACTGTTCGAGGAGCACGGCTTCCGGGACATCAAGATCTCGGTGAAGCACAACGACCCGGTCGTCATGATCCGGGCGTACAGGCAGCTCGCCGAGCAGTGCGACTACCCGCTGCACCTCGGCGTGACCGAGGCCGGTCCGGCGTTCCAGGGCACGATCAAGTCGGCCGTGGCGTTCGGCGCCCTGCTGGCCGAGGGCATCGGCGACACCATCCGGGTCTCGCTGTCCGCCCCGCCGGTCGAGGAGATCAAGGTCGGCAACCAGATCCTGGAGTCGCTGGGTCTGCGCGAGCGCGGCCTGGAGATCGTCTCCTGCCCGTCCTGCGGCCGGGCCCAGGTCGACGTCTACACCCTCGCCGAGCAGGTCACCGCGGCTCTCGACGGGTTCCCGGTACCGCTGCGGGTGGCCGTCATGGGCTGTGTCGTCAACGGTCCCGGTGAGGCCCGTGAGGCCGACCTCGGTGTGGCGTCCGGCAACGGCAAGGGCCAGATCTTCGTCAAGGGCAAGGTCATCAAGACCGTGCCCGAGTCGATCATCGTGGAGACCCTGGTCGAGGAGGCGCTGCGCCTGGCCGACGAGATGGGCGCCGACCTGCCCGAGGAGCTGCGCGACCTGCTCCCCGGCCCGACGGTCACCGTGCATTAGGGGAAAGCTAGAACAGGACGGTCGCGAACGAGCCCGCCGAGACGAAGCCACAGCGCGCGTAGACTCGGCGGGCCGTCGTGTTGTAGTCGTTGACGTAGAGGCTGACCGTCGGCGCGACCCGGCGCAGGGCGTCCGCCACGACGGTCGCCATGGCGCCCGTGGCGATGCCGCCGCCGCGGTACTCCGGGTGCACCCAGACGCCCTGGATCTGCGTGGTCCGCCGGGTGACGATCGCCAGCTCGGCCTTGAAGACCACCAGATCGCCGTCGAACTTCGCATACGCCCGCTTCGCCTTCACCAGCTCCGCGATCCGCCGCCGGTAGCCGCGCCCACCGTCGTCCTGCAACGGTGAGACGCCGACCTCCTCGGTGTACATCGCGACCGCGGCCGGGAAGAGCTGATCGACCTCGCTGGAGCGGACCAGCCGGACCGAGGGGTCGGCGCGCACCATCGCGTCCCGGTTGGTGACCAGCAGCGGCTGATGGGGCCGGACGTCCCGGGCCGGCCCCCAGTTGCCGCCGAGCCTGTTCCACAGATCGAGCACCGCCTCCGAGCGGCCGATGATCGACGAGCAGACCCGTGGCTCGGCGCCCAGCAGATCGGCGAAGGCGGCCGTCGCGGGCGGCGTCGCGCCCACCGGCACCAGATGCGCCCCGGACCAGACGATCGACTCGATGTGGCGCTCCGGCTCGTAGCCGTAGATCCGCCCGTCCGACCGCCACCAGTTCAGGCCGTGTGCCGCCACCCGCTCAGCGATTTGGGCGCCCGCGTAGGGGTCGGCGTCGAGGATCCGCTCGACGGCCGCGCGCTCGGGCTCACCGAGCTGGCGAATGGGCACCGTCAACACAGGTATCACATTGCCAGATGCGCGCCCGCTGATACGTACCGCAGCCCCGCGATCTCAGAATCCCTTGTCGCCGACAGATTGCCGATATATCGTCTACCTATCGACGACAGTATGGAGAAGGTCATGAGACACACCCACGGAGGACACGGACACGGTGGCTGGATGGGCGAGGCGCGCCGGCGTGGCTTCGGTTTCCCGCCCGGTTTCCCCTTCGGCGGCCCCGGTGGCCCCGGTTTCCCGCCGCCCGACTTCGGCGGCAGGCCCGGGCCACGGCGCGGTGGTCGCGGCGCCCGGCAGAACGTCCGGCCCGCCATCCTGGCGCTGCTCCTGGAGCGCCCGATGCACGGTTACGAGATGATCCAGGAGCTCGACTCCCGGACCGGGGGGATCTGGCGCCCGAGTCCCGGCTCGGTCTACCCGACCCTGCAACTGCTGGAGGACGAGGGCCTCATCGAGGTCACCGCCGAGGGCGGCCGCAAGAGCTACCGGCTCACCGAGGACGGCCGGCCCGAGGCCGAGACCGCGGCACAGAACCCGCCGTGGGCCCAGATCGGCGCCGACACCATGTCCCAGGTGCAGGACTTCCGCGACGCGGCGGTCGGCATCATGGGCGCGCTCAAGCAGGTCGGTTTCAACGGCACCCCGGAGCAGCGTCAGAAGGCGCTCGAGGTGCTCAACGACACCCGGCGCAAGCTCTACGCCATCCTCGCCGAGAGCGAGTGAACCCCCGCGAAAGGCGCATCCGGCTCAGTCCGGGTGCGCCTTTTCCTTGCGCCGGCGGGAAACGGCCGTCAGTTACGGCCCAGGGCGGTGATCAGCTCCAGGAGGGCCGGGAGGCCGCCCCGCTCCAGCTCCGGAGTGGGGGTCAGCGCCATGATCGGAACGGTGACGCCGGCGTCCGCGTAGGCCTGCACGCGGGCCCGGCACTCGTCCGGCGACCCGTGCACGATCAGGTCGTCGACCAGTGAGTCCGGGATGGCGGCCAGCGCGCCCTTGCGGTCGCCGGACTGCCAGGCCCGCCACATCGGGGTGAGGATCTCCTCGCGGCCGAGCCAGCGGTGGAAGGCGGCGTACGCCGGGACGGTCAGGTACGACGTGATCAGGCGACGGCCCACGGCACGGGCGTAGGCGGCGTCCTCGGTGGGGACCATGAAGATCCGGGTGGCCACCTCGAAGCCGGGCCGCGCCTCCTTGGTCTCGGCGAGGGCGGTGGCGACGTCACCCGCGGACAGCCAGTTCAGGATCACGCCGTCGGCCTCGGCCGCGGCCAGGCGCAGCATGCCGGGGCGCAGTGCGGCGAGCATCACCTGCGGCGGGACGGCCGGCGGCCGCTCGAGGCGGAACCGGCGCACCCGGAAGGTGCCGAACTCGCCGTCGGTCAGCTCCCCGGCGAGCGCCGAGCGCAGGAAGCGGAGCACGCCCCGGCTGCGCTCGAACGGCTTCGTGAAATCCACCGCGTTCCAGTCGCCGACCACGACCGGCGAGGACGCGCCGATGCCCAGCTGGAACCGGCCCGGCGCGGCCTCGGCCAGCGCGGCGGCGGTCATCGCGAGCAGGCCCGGCCCACGGGTGAAGACCGGGGCGATGGCGGTGCCCAGGCGCAGCCGTGGCTCCCAGGCGGCGGCCAGGGTCAGCGGGGTGAACCCGTCGGCACCGGCCACCTCGGCCGTCCAGGCGTCGGTGAAACCCGCGTCGGCCAGCGCCGTGAACACGGTCGCGTGGTCGGCCAGCGGGATGCCGCCGAACGGTACGGTCATGCCCCATCGCATCGACATGACCTCGATCCTGCCGTTCACGATCACGTGATGTCCACCACCTCGGAACGGATGTGGGATTTCTCCGCCGGGCCGGATCAGCCGATCGGGGTGGGGTTGCGCCAGGCGGTCGCGAACGACGTCCGCCCGTTGGTGCGCAGCAGCGATCCCTGGTAGATCCGGGCCCCGGCCAGCAGGGTGAGCCCGGTGGTCAGCAGGAGCAGAGCCAGCGACACGAACGGCTCCCAGGTGGCGGCCTCGCCGGTGAACAGGCGGACCGGCATGGCCACCGGGGCGGAGAACGGGACGTAGGACAGCACGGTCATCGCCGCCGGGTTCGACTGGAAGGCCAGCACCAGGAAGAACGGGGTCATCACGAGGAGCTGGAGCGGGGCCGTGGTGGCGCCGAGGTCCTCCTGCCGGGCGGCCAGCGCGCCGACCCCCGCCCAGAGCGCCGCGAGCATCAGGAAGCCGACCACGAAGAACGGCAGGAACCAGCCGATCGCCGGCAGGATCGCGTCGATCACCGGACCGCCCACGTCGGCCACCCGCATGCCGACCAGGCCGACCGCGGCGATCAGGGCGAGCTGGCCGAAGGCGAGCACGGTCATGGCGGCCACCTTGCCGGTCAGCAGCGCCCGGACCGGGATGCTGGCGACCAGGATCTCCACGATCCGGGTCTGCTTCTCCTCGGTGACGCTCTGCGCGATCTGCACGCCGAACGAGATCGTGGTGAAGAAGAAGAGCGTGGCCAGGACGAACGGGACCAGGAAGCGTGCCGCCTCGTCGAGGGCGTCCGGGTTCAGGAACTCCACCGGGGGCGAGGTGCTGAGCGCCGCCACCACCTCGCCCGGCGCCTCCTCCATGGCCAGCACCCTCGGCCCGTCGACCACGGCGGCCGTCACCTCGTCGTCGCGGACCATCCGTTCGGCGGCGGCCGCGTCCGGGACGGTGATCACATCGAGGCCGGCCCGCTCCAGGACGGCGACGTGGGTGGTGCCGACCACGGCGACCTTCTCCGGGCCGCCGTTGATCAGCATCGGCAGCACCACCCCGAGCGCGGTGAAGAAGAGCAGCAGGACCGTACTGAAAAGGAAGGTCTTGTCGCGGAGCTTGACCCGGATCTCCCGGCCCGCGACCAGCTTGGCGGCTTCGAACGTGGTCACTGGATCACCTCTCGGAAGATCTCGGCGAGGGAGGGGCGGACCGGCGCGAAGGCGCGGACCGGGCCACGGGCCAGGGCGGCGTGCAGGAGCGCCTGCTCGTCGGCGCCGGGGTCGAGGTCGACGACGGCATGGCGGCCGTCCAGCTCCAGCAGGGTCACCCCGGGCTCGTCGCGCAGCCAGCCGGCGTCGGAGTCCACCTCGATCCGGAAACGGGGCAGCGTGTACTGATCGCGCAGCCAGGCCCGGGAGCCGGCCGCCCGGATCGTCCCGTCGGCGATGATCACCAGGTCGTCGCAGAGGCGCTCGACCAGCTCGAGCTGATGGCTGGAGAAGAGCACGGCGGCGCCGGCGCGGGCCCGCTCGCGGAGCACGGCGAGCACCGTCTCGATGGCGATCGGGTCGAGCCCGGAGAACGGCTCGTCCAGCACCAGCAGCTCCGGGTCGTGCACCAGGGCGGCGGCGATCTGGGCGCGCTGCTGGTTGCCCAGCGACAGCTTCTCCACCGGATCGTTCCCCCGTTCGGCCAGCTCCAGCCGCTCCAGCAGGGCGGTGGTGCGCCGGCGGGCGTCGGCGACGCCGATCCCGTGCAACCGCCCGAGGTAGACGATCTGCTCGGTCACGGTCATCTTCGGGTAGAGGCCGCGCTCCTCCGGCATGTAGCCGAACCGCTGCCGGTCCGCCCGGGTGATCGGGGCGCCGCGCCAGGTCACCGCGCCGGTGTCGGCGGCGAGCACGCCCAGGACGATCCGCATCGTGGTGGTCTTGCCGGCGCCGTTCGCGCCGACGAAGCCGGTGAGCCGGCCGGCGTCCACGGTGAACGAGACGTCCTTGAGGACCTGACGCTCGCCGAAGGACCGGTTCACGGCATCGACGTTCAGGACGGTGGTCATGGCAACCACGCTAGATCCGCGTCGATGTCCCCGTCGTCCGGCTGGGGTAGGTCATCCTCGCGGAGGACCTCACCCTCCGGGCCGCACCACCCCGAGCTCGTACGCCAGCACCACGGCCTGCGTGCGGTCGCGCGCGCCGAGTTTCATGAGCACCCGGCTGACGTGCGTCTTCACCGTCGTCTCGCCGAGCCGCAGGGTGGTCGCGATCTCCGCGTTGGTGGCGCCGCCCGCCAGGAGGACCAGCACCTCGTGCTCGCGCGGGGTGAGCTGGTCCAGCCGGACACCGGCGGCCACCGGCGCGGTGAACGTGGAGATGACCCGGCGGGTGACGGCCGGCGCGAGCAGGGCCTCCCCGGCGGCGACCACCCGGACCGCCTCGGTGAGCGCCTCCGGCGTTCCGTTCTTGAGCAGGAAACCGCTGGCCCCGGCCCGGAGCGCGGCGAACAGGTAGTCGTCGCGGTCGAAGGTGGTCAGGATCAGCACCGACGGACCTCCCGCGGCGGCGATCCGGCGGGTCGCCTCCAGGCCGTCCATCCCGGGCATCTCGACATCCATCAGTACGACGTCCGGCCGCAGCCGCAGGGCCAGTTCGACGGCCTGGGCGCCGTCCGCCGCCTCGCCGGCCACGGTGATGTCGTCCTCCATCTCGAGGATGACCCGGAACCCGGTCCGCACCAGTTGATGATCGTCCGCCAAGAGGACACCGATGCTCATGCCGCCGCCTTGGCCGGGTAGGGGATCCGGGCGCGGACCCGGTACCCGCCGTTCGGCTGCGGACCGTGCTCCAGGGTGCCGTCGTGCACCGCCACCCGCTCGCGCATGCCGATCACGCCCAGTCCGCCGCCGTCGGCCGGTCCACCCCGCCCGTCGTCGGTCACGTCCAGCTCGATCTGCCCGCTGAGATAGCGGACCCGTACGTCGACCGCGCTCGCCCGGGCGTGTTTGAGGGTGTTCGTCACCGCCTCCTGGACGATCCGGTAGGCGGCCTGGGACAGCGACTCGGGCAGTGGCACCGGATCACCGTAGACGGCGTACCGGACGGCCAGTCCCGCCTCCTCGGCCCGTTCGGCGATCTCGGGCAGCCGGTCGATGCCCGCCGGGCCGCCGGCCTCGGGCGCCCCGGAGGCCCGCAGCGCACCGAGCATCCGCCGCAGTTCGTCGACCGCGGTCCGGGCGCCCTCCTCGACGGCGGTGAGCGCGGTCCGTGCGCGGGCCGGGTCCTTGTCCATGGCCCGGCGGCAGGCGGACGCCTGGATGCCCATCACCGACACGTGGTGGGCGACCACGTCGTGCAGTTCCCGGGCGATCCGGACCCGCTCGCCGAGGACCGCCCGCTCGGCCGCCGCGGCGTGCGCGGCCCGCAGTTCGGCGGTTTGTTCCTCGAGCTCGTAACCGTGCCGGACGCCGCGCCAGACGGCGTCGCCCATCAGATGGCAGAAGGCGAAGAAGGCCGCGTTCACCACGAACGTGTTGAACGCCGCCGAAGCCTTGACCGCGGGGGCCACCGAGTCGCCCCCGAAGATGACGAAGACGGCGGCGAGCCAGGCGAACATGGCGCCGATGATCGTCAGCCGCAGCAGCCGGGACCGGCCCCGGTCCCGCCCCCAGGCGCCGAGCGTGTAGATCGAGGCGAACAGCACACCGATGGTGACCTGCTGTTCCTGGGAGCCGCGGGCCTGGCCGCCGATGAAGGCCGCCGCGATCACCACGGCCACCACGTCGGGGTAGCGGCGGCGCACGGTCAGCGGCAGGGTGATGGCCAGCACCCAGCAGATCTGTTCGGCCAGTGGCGCGACGTCCTCGGATTTCACGAACCCGGCGTGCCGGACGATGAAGAGGTTGAGCAGGGCGACGGCGGCGGCCGCCAGGCCGGTCCACACGTCGGTGCGGCGCTGGCCGGTGGTCGGTCCGGGCCGTCGCCATTCGTCGGGGTTCACCGATGGCATGCGGTGAGGGTCGCACGGACCCCTCAGATCAGGGAACGCACATAGTCCAGGGCCCCGGCGGGTAACCGGGGCCCTGGCTTTTCAATTCTTGTGCCGGTCACTGGCCGGCGCATGTGGTCGACCGGCTGCGTGCCGCTAGCGGTCGACCGGAGTGATGGGCATCGGCTGCGATCACCTCTTGTCGGGCCGGGGACGTCTTGATTACGCGTTGCTGCGGTATCTCGTCCTCCTCCTCAACTCAGCGACTGTGCCAGTTGCTTGTCGGCCGTGGCCGACTCATCGAATGTATGCCTGCGCAAGCCGGATTGCCAGCCTCGCCGCTGTAGATTTTTTAGCCGCAAAAGTCTGACTGAGCTGGGGAAACGCTCCGCCGGGAGAGCGGCGGCGCGGGACGGGCGCTTGCCGAAGAGAGAGGTGACCGCGCCCCGCGCCGCCGCTGGGAGGTGAGTCCCGCGGGGGCGACCCGGCCGAGGAATCGCCCGCATTCAGGCTCGCACCGGCCCGGTCACGCGGCAACGCAATTAACCCCTGTCATTGACGTCCGTAACACAGCGGAGCGATCATCACGGAATTAGTGGCTCAGGTCACACACCTTCGGGTAGGGGGTACTCGCGTGAGCACCGACGAAGAACGGCTCGCCCAACTCGGATACAAACAGGAACTCCACCGCCGGCTCTCCGGCTTCTCGAACTTCGCCGTGTCCTTCTCGATCATCTCGATCCTGGCCGGCGCCATCACCTCGTACGGCATCGCCATGAAGGCCGGTGGACCGGCCGCCATCACGCTGGGCTGGCTCGGCGTCGGTGTCATGGTCACCTTCGTGGCGCTGGCGATGGCGGAGGTGTGCTCGGCGTACCCGACCGCGGGCGCCCTCTACTGGTGGGCCGCCGCGCTGGCCAAACGCAACAAGGCCGCCTGGGCCTGGTTCATCGGGTGGTTCAACTTCCTCGGCGAGGTGGCCGTGACCGCGGCCATCGACTTCGGCGCCGCGATCACCACGGCGGCCTTCTTCAGCCTGACCCTGGGCATGGAGGTCACGGCGCTCAAGACCTTCCTGATCTTCCTGGTCATCATCGCCGTGCACGGCCTGCTGAACACCTTCGGCGTCAGCCTGGTCCGGATCCTCTCCGACGTGAGCGCCTGGTGGCACCTGATCGGCGTCGCGGTGATCGTCGGTGTCCTCGCCGTCGTCCCGGACCAGCACAAGCCGCTCTCCGAGGTGTTCTTCGAGGTGCACAACGCCACCGGCTTCACGTTCGCCGGGGCGGGCGTCTACGCCGTCCTGGTCGGTCTGCTGATGGCGCAGTACACGTACACCGGCTACGACGCCTCGGCGCACGTCGCGGAGGAGACCCACGACGCGGCCCGGGCCGCCCCGCGCGGCATCGTGATGTCCGTGGTGGTGTCGGTCATCGCCGGCTTCGTGCTGCTGGTCGCGATCACCTGGTCCATCCAGGACTACGAGGGCTCGCTGGGCACCCCGCTCGGCCTGCCCCCGGCGCAGATCTTCATCGACGCGGCGGGGCACGACCTCGGCGCGTTCCTGCTGTTCATCTGCATGATCGCGCAGTGGTTCTGCGGCATGGCATCGGTCACCGCGAACTCCCGGATGTCCTACGCCTTCGCCCGCGACGACGCGCTGCCCGGTTCACGGATCTGGAAGAAGGTCAACCCCCGCACCGGTACGCCCACCAACTCCATCTGGCTCTGCGTGGCCCTCTCCACGCTCCTGGTCCTGCCGTCGCTCTGGAACGTGGTCGCCTACTACGCGGCCACCTCGATCGCGGTGATCGGCCTCTACATCGCCTATGTCGGCCCGGTCCTGCTGCGCCGGCTCAACCCGGACTTCCAGCCCGGCCCGTGGAGCCTCGGGAGGTGGAGCGCCCCGGTCGGCTGGATCGCGATCGTCTGGGTGGGCATCATCTGTGTCCTCTTCGTACTGCCGCCCGGTTCGCCGATCACCGCCGAGACGTTCAACTACACGATCGTCGCGGTGGCCGTGGTGGTCGGCGTGGCCGCGATCTGGTGGTTCGCCGGGGCCCGGAAGTGGTTCACCGGACCGAAGCAGAACCTGCTGGAGAAGGCCGCCCACGGCGAGTCCACCGACTGATAGGACTGTTCGCATGGATCTCGAGGAGCTGGACGTCGCCGTCGACAACGGCGGCATCGACACGGTGCTGCTGGCACTGACCGACATGCAGGGCCGGTTGCAGGGCAAACGGCTGCACGCGCGCTACTTCATGGACGAGGTGGTGTCCGGCGGCAGTGAGGGATGCAACTACCTGCTCGCGGTCGACGTCGACATGAACACCGTCGACGGCTACGCCATGTCCTCCTGGTCCACCGGTTACGGCGACTTCGTGATGCGGCCGGACTTCTCCACCCTGTGCCGGGTCCCGTGGCACCCGGGAACGGCGCTGGTCCTGGCCGACCTGTACGACGTGTCCGGGGCGCCGGTGCCGGCCTCACCCCGGCAGATCCTGCGCCGCCAGCTCGACCGGCTGGCGGCGCACGGACTGTCCGCGTACGCCGGGACCGAGCTGGAGTTCGTCCTCTACCGGGACTCCTACGAGCAGGCGTCGCAGAAGAACTACCGGGACCTGGTCCCGGCCAACCAGTACAACGTGGACTACTCGCTCCTCGGCACCGCCCGCGTGGAGCCGCTGCTGCGCCGGATCCGCAACGACATGTACGGCGCCGGCCTGACCCCGGAGAGCGCCAAGGGCGAGTGCAACCTCGGCCAGCACGAGATCGCCTTCCGCTACTCGGACGCGCTGACCGCCGCCGACCATCACGTGGTCTACAAGAACGGGGCGAAGGAGATCGCCGCCCAGGAGGGCATGGCGCTCACCTTCATGGCCAAGCCCAACGAGCGGGAGGGCAACTCCTGCCACATCCACTTCTCGCTGCGCGACGAGAACGGGCGGTCGGCGATGCTCGGCGACGGCCCGGCCCATCTCAGCGAGACCGGGCAGCGGGTGCTGGCCGGGCTGCTCGCCACGATGCGGGAGTTCAGTCTGCTCTTCGCGCCGAACATCAACTCGTACAAGCGCTACCAACCGGGGTCGTTCGCGCCGACCGCACTGCGCTGGGGCGTCGACAACCGGACCTGCGCGCTGCGGATCGCCGGGCACGGGCAGGGCATGCGGGTGGAGAACCGGGTGCCGGGCGGGGACGTGAACCCGTACCTGGCGATCGCCGCCCTGGTGGCCGGGGCCCTGCACGGCATCGAGAACGAGTTGTCGCTGGAGGACGAGTTCATCGGCAACGCCTACCAGGACCCGGAGGCCGGCCGGGTGCCCGGCACCCTGCGGGAGGCGACCGCGCTGTGGGCGGACAGCGCGGTGGCGGAAACCGCGTTCGGCCCGGAGGTCGTGGCCCACTACGCGAACATGGGACGGGTGGAACTGGCGGCCTACGACGCCGCGGTGACGGACTGGGAGTTGCGCCGTGGATTCGAGCGCCTCTGAGTGTGAGGATCTTGGCGTGGCGACTACAGAGGTGATCGATCCTTCGACGGGTGAGGTCTTCACGACCGTACCGTCGCTGGGTCTGGCGGAGACCGACGCGGCGATCGAGCGTGCGCGGATCGCTTTCGGTGAGTGGCGCCGGGTCTCGCCCGGGGACCGGGCGCGACTGCTGCGGCGCTTCGCGACGGTGGTCGAGGAGCACATCGAGGAGCTGGCGCGGCTGGAGGTGCGCAACGCCGGGCACACGATCGGCAACGCGCGCTGGGAGGCGGGCAATGTCCGGGACGTGCTGAACTACTACGCCGGTGCTCCGGAGCGGTTGTCCGGGCGGCAGATCCCGGTGCCCGGCGGCGTCGACGTGACGTTCCACGAGCCGCTCGGCGTGGTCGGGATCATCGTGCCGTGGAACTTCCCGATGCCGATCGCCGGCTGGGGGTTCGCGCCCGCGCTGGCGGCCGGCAACACGGTGGTTCTCAAGCCGGCCGAGCTGACCCCGCTGACCGCGATCCGGCTCGGCGAGCTGGCCCTCGAGGCCGGGCTCCCGGAGCACGTGTTCCAGGTGCTGCCGGGTAAGGGCAGCGTGGTCGGGCAGCGGTTCGTCACCCACCCGGCGGTGCGGAAGGTCTGCTTCACCGGGTCCACCGAGGTCGGCAAGTCGATCATGGCGGGCTGCGCCGACCAGGTGAAACGGGTGACCCTGGAGCTCGGCGGCAAGAGCGCCAACATCGTCTTCGCGGACGCCGATCTCGACGCCGCGGCCGCCGCCGCGCCCGGCGCCGTCTTCGACAACGCCGGGCAGGACTGCTGCGCGCGCTCACGGCTGCTGGTTCAGGAGTCGGTGTACGACAGGTTCCTCGCGCTCCTCGAACCGGCCGTGCGGGGTTTCCGGGTACTCGACCCCGCCGATGACTCGTCGGAGATGGGACCGCTGATCTCCTCCGGACAGCGGGCCGCCGTCACGTCGTACCTCGAAGGCTCTGACATCGCGTTCCGCGGCACCGCGCCGGACGCGAACGGATGGTGGTTTCCGCCGACCGTGCTGCTGGCGCGCTCGAACGCGGACCGGCACTGGCGCGAGGAGATCTTCGGGCCGGTGGTGAGCGTGCTGCCTTTCCGGGACGAGGAGGAGGCGATCCGGCTGGCCAACGACACCGAGTACGGGCTGTCCGGCTCGCTCTGGACCCGGGACGTGGGCCGGGCGCTGCGGGTCTCGCGGGCCGTGGAGACCGGCGCGCTGAGCGTGAACAGCAACTCCTCGGTGCGCTACTGGACCCCGTTCGGTGGCATGAAGCAATCCGGTCTCGGGCGTGAGCTGGGCCCGGACGCACTGCTGTCCTTCACGGATGTGAAGAACGTATTCATCTCAACGGGAGACTGAGTGGAACGCTTGCAGGACCGGATCGCCGTGATCACCGGCGCCGGCAGTGGCATCGGGCTGGCGACCGCCCGGCGGTTCGCCGCGGAGGGCGCCAAGGTCGTCGCCGTGGACATCTCGGAGGACGCCGGAAAGGCCGTCGCCGCGGAGGTCGGCGGCGAGTTCGTGGCCTGTGACGTCAGCGACGAGGAGCAGGTCAAGGCTCTCTTCGACGGCGTCGCGGAACGGCACGGCCGGGTCGACATCGCCTTCAACAACGCCGGCATCTCGCCGCCCGACGACGACTCGATCCTGGTCACCGGCCTGGATGCCTGGGAGCGTGTGCTCAAGGTCAACACCACGAGCGTCTTCTTCTGCTGCAAGTACGCGATCCCGCACATGCAGCGCCAGGGTAAGGGCTCGATCATCAACACCGCCTCGTTCGTGGCCCTGCTCGGCGCGGCCACCTCGCAGATCGCCTACACCGCCAGCAAGGGCGGCGTGCTGGCGATGACCCGTGAGCTGGGCGTGCAGTTCGCCCGCGAGGGCATCCGGATCAACGCGCTCTGCCCCGGGCCGGTGGCCACGCCGCTGCTCATGGAGCTGTTCGCCAAGGACCCGGAGCGGGCCGCCCGGCGGCTGGTGCACGTGCCGATGGGCCGGTTCGCCGAGCCTGCCGAGATCGCCGCCGCGGTGGCGTTCCTGGCCAGCGACGACGCGTCGTTCATGACGGCGTCGCAGTTCGTCGTCGACGGCGGGATCACCGGAGCGTACGTAACGCCGCTGTGACACGTTTGCCGACCCGCTACGGTGGGAAGGGAAACCCCAACACCCAGCTCAGCCAGGCGGCGAGGGGTGTTGGGGCCGAATCCCCGCCCGCGCAGGCCAGATCCCCGTGTGGGTGGGACAGAGGGGCCCGTGACGCGGCGCCGGTTCACCGGCGCCGCGCGCCTGTGACTACGGTGGTGCGATGCGTCCGATCATCGGCATAACGTCCTATGTGCTGCCCGCGACGTGGGGCGTCTGGGTCGATCTCGAGTCCGCGCTGGTGCCGCACGACTACGTCGAGGCGGTCCGGCTGGCCGGTGGCCGTGCGGTGCTGCTGCCGCCCGACGACCTCGACACGGACGTGCTCGACCGGCTCGACGGCCTGGTGCTGGCCGGCGGCCCGGATGTGCAGCCGGCCCGGTACGGCCAGGAGCCGCACCCGGCCACCGTCACCCAGCCGGAACGCGACGCGGCCGAGCTGGCGCTGCTCCGCGCGGCCCTGGACCGGGACCTGCCGCTGCTCGGCGTCTGCCGGGGCATGCAGCTGCTCACCGTGGCGGCCGGCGGCAGCCTGCACCAGCATCTGCCCGACGTGCTCGGCCACGAGAAGCACCGCCCGGGCCCGGGGATCTACGGTTCGCAGTCCGCGCGGTTCGCTCCGGGCAGCCGGATCGCCGCGCTGATGGGCGATGACCCGACCATCAACTGCTTCCACCACCAGGGGGTCGCCGACCCCGGACCACTGACTGTCACCGGCTGGGCGCCCGACGGACTGCCCGAGGCGATCGAGGACCCGGACCGGAGATTCGTCCTCGGTGTCCAGTGGCATCCGGAGGTCGGCCAGGACCGGCGTCTCTTCGGCGCCCTGGTGGCGGCGGCCACGAAGGAGAGCACCGGAACATGCGCAGACCGCTGATCGGCCTCACCGCCTACGCCGAGCAGGTGCAGTACGGCCGGAACGACCTGTTGGCCGGAATGCTGCCGATGACCTACGTGAAGGCGGTGCACGCCACCGGTGGCCGGGCCGTCCTGATCACCCCCGACGATCCCGGCACCGACGTGCTGGAGGCCCTGGACGGCATCGTGTTCTGCGGCGGCGGGGACATCGACCCGGCGAACTGGGGCGCCCCGCCGCACCCGGCCACCGAGGTCGACAAGGTCCGCGACCTCTCCGAGCTGATGCTGATGCGCGCCGCCCTGGACGCCGGCCTGCCGATGCTGGGTGTCTGCCGCGGCATGCAGATGATGGCCGTGGCCACCGGCGGCTCGCTGCACCAGCACCTGCCGGACCTGGTCGGGCACGAGCGGCACCGGGCCGCCGCGGGCACCGACCCGCTGGCCGCCAACGCCTCCGACTACGGCCGGCACGACGTGGTGGTCGAGGACGAGACGCTGGCGCACCGCCTGTTCGGCCGCTACCTCACGGTGAACTCGTTCCACCACCAGGCGATCGCCGATCCGGGTGCGTTCCTCCCGGTCGGCTGGTGCCCCGACGACCGGGTCATCGAGATCGTCGAGCACCCCGGGCAGCCGTTCGCGCTCGGTGTGCAGTGGCACCCCGAGCGGACCAACGACCTGCGGTCCTTCGAGGCACTGGTCGAGGCGGCGGTGCGGGGACGGGCCGTCGCCGCCTGATGAGCGGACCGGCCGGTCCGGTGTTAACGTGCCACGGGACCGGGTGTGCCGCCCGCGTCCGGTGATCCGTGGGAGGCATGCATGGGTGCCCTGCCGAGGCGGCTGCGCAACGCCTTCGAGCGGGGCGGCGAGATGGGCGCCCGGATGTCCGCCCTGGACTGGTCCACGAGCCCGGTCGGTGACCCGTCCACCTGGCCGCCCGAGCTGATCGGCGCGGTGTCCACGATGCTGGCCTCCCGGGCCCAGATCGTCATCTTCTGGGGGCCGGAGTACACCGCCCTCTACAACGACGCCTACATCGTGACGATGGGCGGCAAGCACCCGGGCTTCCTGGGCCGTCCCGGCCGGGAGCTGTGGGCCGAGGCCTGGGACGTGCTGAACCGGCTCTTCGACGGGGTGATCGCGGAGGACTCGTCGTTCTACGCCCGGGACCACATGTTCATGCTGGAGCGGAACGGGTTCCTCGAGGAGACGTACTTCGACATCTCGTACGACCCGATCCGCGCCGACGACGGCACACCCGGCGGGGTGATGTGCATCGTCACCGAGACCACCGGCCGGGTGCTCGGCGAGCGGCGCGTCCGGACCCTCAGCGCCCTGGGCCGCCGCCTGGCCGACTCGCCGGACCAGGGCGCCCTCGCCGCCGAGGCCGCCGCGGTCCTCACCGAGAACGGCGCCGACGTGCCGTTCGCCGCGCTGATCCTGGACGACCCGGACCCGCACCCGGCGATCCGGGCGGTCCGTGCCGGCGGCCGTCCCGGCCTCGTCCCGCTCGCCGAGTTCACCGAGCCCGGGCCGGCGGCCGCCGCGGGGGCGCTGGTGCTGCCGATCGGCGTGGCGGCGGACACGGTCGGCGCGCTGGTCGTCGGGGTGAGCCGGTTCCTCGCGCTGGACGGCGACTACCGGGACTTCCTCGATCTGGCCGCCGCGCAGATCTCCCGGGCGGTGGCCAACGTGCGGGCGTACGAGCAGGAGCGCCGCCGGGCCGCCGAGCTGGCCACCCTGGACCAGGCCAAGACCAACTTCTTCTCGAACGTGAGCCACGAGTTCCGTACCCCGTTGACGTTGATCCTCGGCCCGATCGAGGACCTGCTCGACGATCCGGCGCTGGACGGGCCGTTGCGTGACCGGCTCACCCCGGTGCACCGCAACGGGCTGCGCCTGCTCAAGCTGGTCAACACGGTGCTCGACTTCTCCCGGATGGAGTCCGGGCGGATGCGGGCCGTCTACCGGCCGACCGACCTGGCCGGGCACACCGCGCGGCTGGCCGGCACGTTCCGGCCCGCCATCGAGCGGGCCGGGCTGGCGCTCACCATCGACACCCCGCCGCTCGGCGAACCGGTCCACGTCGACCACGAGCTGTGGGAGAAGATCGTCTTCAACCTGCTCTCCAACGCGGTCAAGTTCACCCGCGAGGGCGGCGTCGAGGTCCGGGTCCGGGCCGTGGACGGGCACGCCGTGCTCGCCGTCCGGGACTCCGGGGTCGGCATCCCGGCCGGCCAGCGGCCGCTGCTCTTCGACCGGTTCCACCGGGTCACCGGGGTCTGGTCCCGCAGCCACGAGGGCACCGGCATCGGGCTGGCGCTGGTCCGCGAGCTGGCCGAACTGCACGGCGGGTCGGTCGGCGTGACCAGCGAGGTCGGGGTGGGCAGCGAGTTCACCGTGCGGATCCCGTTCGGCACGGCCCACCTGCCGCCGGACCGGATCACCGACGACCCGGCGGCGCCCGGCGAGACGGCCGAGCCGCTGCTCTGGGTGGACGAGGCGACCTGGTGGGCGGGGGACGGCCCGAAGGCGCCGCAGCCGGTGGGGCACGGCGTGGGCGGCCGGATCCTGCTCGTCGACGACAACGCCGATCTGCGTGAACACGTCTCGCGGCTGCTCGGGCCGTACTGGGAGGTGGTCACCGCGGTGGACGGGCTGAACGCGCTGGACCTGGCCGCCGAGCACCAGTTCGACCTGGTGCTGACCGACGTCATGATGCCCCGGCTGGACGGCTTCGGCCTGATCGCCCGGCTGCGCGCCGACGAGCGCACCCGGGACGTGCCGATCGTGGTCCTGTCCGCCCGAGCGGGCGAGGAGGCGGCGGTCGAAGGGCTGGCCGCCGGCGCCGACGACTACCTGGCCAAGCCGTTCTCCACCCGGGAGCTGATCGCCCGGGTCCGGGCCAACCTGGAACTCGGCCAGCTGCGCCGGCGGACCGTCAGCCGGCTGCGCGGGCTGGTCGACGCGGCCGCCGCGCTCAACGCGGTGCCGACCACCGCCGAGGTCCTCGACGTCGCGGCCCGGCACGTGCTGACCATGACCTCGGCCGGGCGGGTGGTGCTGACCGTGCCGGGCGCCCGGGCCGAGCGCGACGGCGGCGCAGTGGCGGGCGCACAGGCGGACGTGGTGCTGCCGTTGCCGGACACCGCCGGGCCGCCCCTGGGCGAGCTGCGGGTCTGGGCCGGCCCGGACGGGTCCGCCGAGCCGGCCGTGCTCACCCAGCTGGCCCGGCTGGTCGGGCTGCGGCTGGCCAACGCGCGGCTCTACGAGGCCGAGCACCGGATCGCCTCGACCCTCCAGCACAGCCTGCTGCCGCAGTCGCTGCCCCGGGTGCCGGGCGCCCTGGTGGCCGGCCGGTACGTACCGGGCAGCAGCGAGGCCCGGGTCGGCGGCGACTGGTACGACGTGATCCCCGGCCCGGACGGCGAGCTGTTCCTGGTGATCGGCGACGTGGTCGGCAAGGGCGTGCAGGCGGCCGCCGGCATGGGGCAGCTGCGTAACGCGCTGCGGGCGTACCTGCTGGAGGGTTTCGACTGCGGCACCGCGCTGACCCGGCTCAACCGGCTGGTCGACACGCTGGGCCGGCGGCAGTTCGCGACCGTCCTCTGTGTCGGCTTCGACCCGAGGACCCGCCGGGTGCGCTACTCGTCGGCCGGCCACCCGTCGCCGGTCGTGGTCGCCCCCGGCGAGCGGGGCACCTTCCTGTACGGCGCGGCGCTGGGCCCGCCGATCGGGGCGCTCGGCTCGGTCACCTACCCCACCCGGGAGACGTCCCTGACCGCCGGCGCGCGCCTGCTGCTCTACACCGACGGCCTGATCGAGGACCGCCGGGAGGGCATCGACACCGGCCTGGCCGGGCTGACCATGGACGCGGCCGTTCCCGCCGACCACATCGACGACCTGCTGGACGCGCTGCTCGCCGAGGCGGCCCGGCACACCCGGCACGACGACATCGCCCTGGTCGCCCTGGAGGTGACCGAGCCGCGCGAGTTCGTGCTGCGGCTGCCCGCAGAACCGGGCCGGCTGACCGTGCTGCGCCGGCGCCTGGAGGACTTCCTGGCCGCACACCAGGTGCCCGAGGCGGACGCCTTCGACCTGGTGGTGGCGGTCTCCGAGGCGGCCGCGAACGCCATCGAGCATCCGGTCGAGCCGGCCGAGCCGGTGATCACCGTGACCGCGTCGCTCGACGACGGCGCGGTGACCGTGACGGTCCGCGACACCGGAGGCTGGCGCGCGGCCACCGACCCCGGCTTCCGTGGCCGCGGCCTGGCCCTGATCGGCGCCCTCACCGAACTGTCGGTGCACCGTGGGGTGGACGGCACCGAGGTGACCCTGCGGCGGCCGCTCACCCCGTCGCTCACATCGTCCTGATCCAGGGCTGGTCGCCGAGCCCGGAGATGTCCAGCACCCGGCGCACCCGGTCGGAGGGGTAGACCTCGAGGGCGCCCGGATAGTGGTCGGCCAGGCGGATCAGCGTGTGGATGGCCGCCGAGTCGAAGAAGGTCACGGCCCGCAGATCGACGGAGGCGGAGGTGACCCGGTCCGGGGTGGCGGCCTGGAACAGCGCGTCGGCGGTCGCCATGTCGACCTCACCGGTCACCGTGACGGCGACCCGGTCACCGGTCACCTCGCCGACCGCCGAGAAGTTCGGGTCCAGGCCCTCTTGATCCACGGGAACACGATTTCACAGGGTCCCGGGGGCGGCAAGGACAGGTCCGATCGGCTCCGGCACGGCCGGTTAGGCTGTGGTCATGACCGTACGTGCCCCTCTCGTGCCGGGAAAGCAGTCGCCCTGGCGGTCGGTCCCCGCGCACATCGTCCGCCCTGAGTACGTGGGCAAGAAGCGCCCGCGTGAATGGAGCGGCTCGCATGTCCAGACGCCCGAGATCATCGAGAAGATGCGGGTCGCCGGCCGGATCGCGGCGCAGGCCACCCAGCTGGCCGGTGAGCACTGCAAACCGGGCGTGACGACCGACGAGATCGACCGGGTGGTGCACGAGTTCCTGCTCGACCACGACGCCTATCCGTCGACGCTCGGCTACAAGGGCTTCCCGAAGTCCTGCTGCACGTCGCTCAACGAGGTGATCTGCCACGGCATCCCGGACTCCACGGTTCTGGAGGACGGCGACATCATCAACGTGGACGTCACGGCGTACCTCGACGGGGTGCACGGCGACACCGACGCCACCTTCTGCGTGGGCGACGTCAGCGAGGAGGCGCGCCTGCTGGTCGAGCGCACCCACGAGGCGATGATGCGGGGCATCCGCGCGGTCGCCCCGGGCCGCCCGATCAACGCCATCGGGCGGGTCATCGAGGCGTATACGCGGCGGTTCGGCTACGGCGTGGTCCGTGACTTCACCGGCCACGGCATCGGTGAGGCGTTCCACTCCGGGCTGTACGTTCCGCACTACGACAACCCGCAGCTCACCACGGTGATGGAACCGGGCATGACGTTCACCGTCGAGCCGATGATCACCCTGGGCACCTATGAGTACGACATCTGGCGCGACGGCTGGACGGTCGTCACGAAGGACCGGAAGTGGACCGCCCAGTTCGAGCACACACTGGTGGTCACCGAGGACGGTCACGAGATCCTGACCCTCCCCTGACGAGCGTCCTCAGTCGAAGAGCGCGCCGAGCCGGCCGTCCACCGGGCGGCCGCGGGCGGTCAGCTCCTCGGCCTGGTATTTGAGGATCGCGCCCAGCTCCTGCATGTCGGCCGCGGCCACGCCGGTGCGCTTGACCGCGTCCGCCGTGTTGCGGAAGTGGGTGCGGGTGAGCAGACCGGCGACCAGGGCCGCGTGCAGCCGGGCCTCGGCCATCAGGATCAGGGCGGCGTCGGTGTCGTACCACTGGACCAGGCGCGCCGCCCGGGTGTGCGCGCCGTTGGCGACCGCCCAGTCCTGCCGGGCCAGGCCGGTGAACTCCATCGGCCGGGCCTCGGCGAGCAGCGACAGGTGGGCCTCCCGCCGGTCGGCGAACCAGTTCTGCGGGTCGTGGAGCGGGAACGCGGTGAGGTAGGCGTCGGCCAGCAGCGGCCATCTCGGGGTGAGCTGCCGGGCCTGCCCCAGCCCCTCCTCCGCGGTGACCACCCGCAGGTCGACCGGGATGCCGTCGACCTTGCGCAGCGTCGGCTTGGGGCCGGTCTTGGGCCGGTAGGTGACCACCAGGACGTTGACGTCGCTGCTCTCGTTGTCGTCGCCGTGCGCCATCGAGCCGGACAGCCCGATCGCCTGCACCTCGGCGGACCACCGCTCCTGGACGGCGTCACGCAACCGGATCGCGAGCGAACCGCGGGGCGAGGAGGCGTCGAGCTCGTCGATCACGACCCCATTGTCGGCCATTCACGTTTCCGGAGTGGCCCGATCCTCAGCCCGGCTTGCCGGGGAAGGGCATCGTCAACGGTGTGACCTCGGCGATCCGGCGCCACCGTGTCGCACGAACTGCGGAGTCGGTCAAATACGACAGGGAGTCGACGCGGTCGGCGCCCTCGGTCACCGGCAGCAGGGCGCGCCAGGTCTGGGCCACGCCGTCCTCCACGTGCACCGCCAGCTTCAGGGCGCTCTCCCGGTCGGTCACCTCGAAGGGCAGCTGGTACGCCGGGGGCGCGGGCGCGGTGCTGGCCTGGATCCGGTCCAGCCGGTCCACCAGCTCGTCGCGCCGGCGCCGGTGTTCGAGCTCACAGGCGCGGGCCCGGGACACCTCGTCGGCGTCTGTCAGGTGCACCCCGATCACGCCGTACGCATAGATGGCCGCCTCCTCGGCGGCGAGGGCGGCGGCGAGTTGTTCCGTCACGCCGTGGACAGTAACCGGTCAGCGCAGCGCTTCGGCATGAGTGGCCCGGCAGGCCGCGACCGAACCGGTCAGCCCGGCCCGTTCCGGGGTGGCCGCCTTGCACGCCGCCACCGCCGTCCGCTGGGCGGCCTGCTCGGCCTTACGCAGCGTGGCCGTGGTTTCGGCGGGGCCGGCCGGGGCCGAGGAGGACGGCGCGACCGAGGGCGCGGCCGTGCCGATCACCCGGGACAGTTCGGCGGCGTGTGCCCGGTGGTCGTCGGCCAGCGGGGTCAGCCGGGCGGACAGCGAGGCGTCGGCGAGGATCGCCCGGTCGTACGCCGCGGCCAGCGCCAGGGCCTCGTTCAGCAGGGGTTGCAGCGGGTCGGGCTGCGGCTCGGGCTCGGGTTCGGAGTCCAGGAGCCCGCACCCGGCCAGGGCGGCGGAGCTCAGCGCCGTCCCCAGGAGCAGCCGCCGTGAAGTCGATAGCACCCGGCCAGTCAACACCATTCGGTGCGGCGCTGCTCCGACCCGCCCACCGGCGCGTTACGCTCAGCGTCAGCCGCGGGGCCGCATCGTGCCCGGCGGCATATAGTCGTTCCTGCGAGAAAGCTAGCGAGAGGTCGAGCCCGATGACGCAGCGTGGTCGCGCCGGGTCCCGGCCCGGTGGGCGCCCCGGCAACCGCCGTTCCCGGCCGGAGCCGGAGACACGTAGTACCCCGTCCCTGCCCCGTGTCGATCTGAGCGCCGCCCGCGCCCGGATCCGCGAGGTGATCGAGCCGGTGGTGGCCAAGGCCGGCTACGACCTGGAGGACCTGAACCTGTCCCGGGCCGGCCGCCGCTTCGTGGTCCGGGTGCTGATCGACACCGACGGCGGCGTCGGGCTGGACGATGTGGCGGTGGTCTCCCGGGAGATCTCCGAGGCGCTCGACCTGGCCGAGGAGTCCGGCGGCGAGCTGCTCGCCGGGGAGTACCAGTTGGAGGTCGGCTCCCCGGGCATCGACCGGCCGCTGACAGAGCCACGGCACTGGCGCCGCAACATCGGCCGCCTGGTGGCGGTCGGCGGCCTCACCGGGCGGGTGCTCTCCGTCGACGACACGGGTGTGGCGCTGGACGTGGACGGGACGACCCGGGAGCTGGCGTGGGCCGATCTCGGGGCCGGCAAGGTCCAGATCGAGTTCAAGCGCATGGACGAGGCCGACTTCGGTGACGAGGACGGCGAAGAAGAAGACGACGACGAAGGGGAGGGCGGGGAATGAACATCGACCTCGCGGCGCTGCGCGCCCTGGAGCGCGAGCGGGAGATCCCGTTCGAGACCATCCTGGCGGCCATCGAGACCGCTCTGCTGACCGCCTACCGGCACACCGAGGGCGCGGAGAGCCACGCCCGGGTGGACATCGACCGCCGGAGCGGCGTCGCCTCCGTCATGGCGCAGGAGCTGGACGCGGACGGCACGTTGGTCCGGGAGTGGGACGACACCCCGCACGACTTCGGCCGGATCGCGGCGATGACCGCCAAGCAGGTGATCCTCCAGCGTCTCCGGGAGGCCACCGACGAGCAGCACTTCGGGGAGTACGCGGGACGCGACGGCGACCTGGTCACCGGCGTGGTGCAGGCGGACGCGGCCCGGGCCGAGAAGAACATCGTGACCGTGGACCTCGGCAAGCTGGAGGCGGTGCTGCCGCAGTCCGAGCAGGTGCCGGGGGAGAGCTACCCGCACGGCGCCCGGATCCGCTGCATCGTGGTGCACGTGGCCAAGGGCTTCCGCGGCCCGCAGATCACCCTGTCCCGCTCGCACCCGGCCCTGGTGAAGAAGCTGTTCGCCCTCGAGGTGCCGGAGATCGCGGACGGCACCGTGGAGATCGCCGCCATCGCACGTGAGGCAGGTCACCGTACGAAGATCGCGGTGCGCTCGACCGTTCAGGGCGTCAACGCGAAGGGTGCCTGTATCGGCCCGATGGGCCAGCGGGTCCGCGCGGTGATGAGCGAGCTGCACGGCGAGAAGATCGACATCATCGACTGGTCGGACGACCCGGCCCAGTTCGTCGGCAACGCGCTCTCACCGGCCAAGGCCCTGCGGGTCGAGGTGGTCGACGCGGCCAGCCGAACGGCCCGGGTGACCGTGCCTGATTTCCAGCTCTCCCTGGCCATCGGCCGGGAGGGTCAGAACGCCCGTCTCGCCGCCCGTCTCACCGGGTGGCGCATCGACATCCGTCCGGACAGCGAGCCCGCCGGAGCCTCGGACCGTGATGCGGCAGAGGCGGGGAACTGACCGGATACGCGGTCGGCGCGATCGAGGGGTAGACTTGGCCTCGGTCGGCCCGATGCGAACCTGCGTCGGCTGCCGCAATCGCGCGCCGGCCGCTTCATTGCTGCGGTTCGTCGCGGCAGAATCGGAGGGAAACCTCCGGCTTCTGCCCGATCCGAGTCGCCGATTGCCGGGGCGGGGAGCTCATCTACATCCCGATCCGGCCTGCTTCTCGCAGGCAGAGCGACGCCGCGCCTTTGGGCGTGCGTTGCGTCTCACTGGTTTTGCTGACCCAGAGCTGCTCGCGGAGCACATCCGTACGGTCTCCGTGCCGTCCGGATCCACCGATGACGAGGCGTCGTCGCTTCGTCACGACCCAGCAAGGTAGGACGACCCAGATGAGCACACGATGAAGTCCCTGAAATGAACAGGCTTCTAGTGCACGAGTGAGGTCAGTGCGGGTGCTGCTCGCACGACCTCGAAGTGAGGAGTGCAGTGCCAGGCAAGGCCCGCGTACACGAGCTCGCCAAAGAGCTCGGGGTCGACAGCAAGACCGTTCTCGCCACGTTGAAAGAGATGGGCGAGTTCGTTAAGTCCGCGTCCAGCACCGTCGAGGCCCCCGTGGCCCGGCGGCTCCGTGGCGCCCTCGAGCAGGGTGGCGCCATTCCGGCGTCCCCGTCGTCCTCGGCGTCCGCCGCCGCGTCCGGTGGCCCCGGTGCCCCCGCGACGCCGCGCCCGGGCCCGCCGATGGGGCGGCCCCAGCCGCCGCGCCGTCCGGGTCCGACGCCCGGTGACGCGCCCACCAACCAGCCCACCTCTCCGGCGCCCACGCCCGGCCCGTTCGTGCGGCCCAAGCCGCCGGCCGGCCGTCCGGGCCCGACGCCCGGCCCGGTCGCCAAGCCGGCCAGCGCGCACGACATCGAGGTGGCGGCCGCCGAGGCCCGCGCCTCGGCGCTGAAGGCCGAGCAGGAGGCCGCGGTCAAGGCCGCGCAGGCAGCCCGTACCCGGGACGCCGAGCGCCGTCAGGGCAGCCCGTCCGAGGGCGGTGGCCAGCGTGGCCCGCGTCCCGGTCCGGGCAGCGTCCCGCCGCGTCCGGGTTCGCCGGCCGCGACCCGTACCCCGGCCCCCGGCGCCCCCGGTGGTCCTCGTCCCGGCCCGGCCGGCGGCGCTCCGCGTCCGCCCGCGCGTGGTCCGGGTAACAACCCGTTCGGTGTCTCCGGTGGCGGCGCGTCGCGCCCGTCGCCGGCCTCGATGCCGCGTCCGAACCAGCCGGGCATGCCGCCGCGGCCGAGCCCCGCCTCGATGCCGCCGCGGCCCAGTCCCGCCTCGATGCCCGCGCAGCGTCCCGGTCGTCCGGCCGGCCCCGGTGGCGCCGGTGGCGCCGGTCGTCCGGGTGGTCCCGGTGGCGGCCGTGGTGGCCCCGGCGGCGGTGGCGGTGGCTACCGCGGCGGTGGCGGCGGCGGTGCCGGTGGCGGCTTCCGTCCCGGTGGCGGTGGCGGTGCCGGTGGCGGCTTCCGTCCCGGTGGCGGTGGCGGTGCCGGTGGCGGCTTCCGTCCGGGTGGTCCCGGCGGTGGCGGCGGCGGTCCGGTCGGCGCTGGTGCGCCCGGCCGTCCCGGTGGCGCCGGTGGCCGTGGCCGTGGCGGCGGTGCGGCGGGTGCCTTCGGGCGTCCCGGCGGCCGGCCGACCCGTGGCCGCAAGTCGAAGAAGCAGCGGCGTCAAGAGTTCGACAACCTGTCCGCTCCGCAGATGAGCTCCGGTGCTCCGCGCGGTAGTGGCCAGGAGATCCGGCTCTCGCGCGGCGCGTCGCTCTCCGACTTCGCCGACAAGATCAACGCCAACCCGGGCTCGCTCGTCCAGGAGATGTTCAACCTGGGTGAGATGGTGACCGCCACGCAGTCGGTGTCCGACGACACCCTTCTGCTGCTCGGCGAGCACCTGGGCTTCGTCGTGAAGATCGTCAGCCCCGAGGACGAGGACCGCGAGCTGCTCGCGCAGTTCGACATCGACCTCGACGCCGAGGTGGCGGAGGACCGTCTGGTCACCCGTCCGCCGGTGGTGACCGTCATGGGTCACGTCGACCACGGTAAGACCAAGCTGCTGGACGCGATCCGCAAGACCAACGTGGTCGCCGGCGAGGCGGGTGGCATCACCCAGCACATCGGCGCCTACCAGGTCGTCGTCCCCCACCAGGGGCAGGAGCGGGCGATCACCTTCATCGACACCCCGGGTCACGAGGCGTTCACCGCCATGCGTGCCCGCGGTGCCAAGGTGACCGACATCGTGATCCTGGTGGTCGCGGCCGACGACGGCGTCATGCCGCAGACGGTCGAGGCGCTCAACCACGCGAAGGCGGCCGACGTGCCGATCGTCGTCGCGGTGAACAAGGTCGACAAGCCGGACGCGAACCCGGACAAGGTCCGGCAGCAGCTGACCGACTACGGCCTGCTCGCCGAGGAGTACGGCGGCGAGACGATGTTCGTGAACGTCGCGGCCAAGCCCGGCATCGGCATCGACGACCTCCTCGAGGCCGTCCTGCTGACCGCCGACGCGGCGCTCGAGCTGACCGCCCCGATCGACGGCCCCGCCCAGGGTGTCGCGGTCGAGGCCCACCTGGACAAGGGTCGCGGCGCCGTCGCCACCGTCCTGGTGCAGAAGGGCACGCTGCGGGCCGGTGACTCGATCGTGGCGGGTGGCGCGCACGGTCGTGTCCGGGCCATGCTCGACGAGAACGGCCAGCAGGTGGCCGAGGCCGGTCCGGCACGTCCGGTCCTGGTCCTGGGTCTCACCTCGGTGCCGAGCGCCGGTGACACGTTCCTCGCGGCTGAGGACGACCGCACGGTGCGGCAGATCGCCGAGCAGCGGCAGGCTCGCCGTCGTGCGGCGACCTTCGCCAACTCGACCCGCCCGAAGACGATCGACGAGATCGTCAAGGAGATCAAGGAGGGCGAGAAGGCTTCGCTCACCCTGATCATCAAGGGTGACGGGTCCGGTTCGGTCGAGGCTCTCGAGGACGCGCTCTTCAAGATCGACATTCCGGAAGAGGTGCAGCTCAAGGTCATCCACCGCGGCGTCGGTGCGATCACCGAGAGCGACGTCAACCTGGCGTCCGCCTCGTCCGACCAGAGCGCGACGATCATCGGCTTCAACGTCCGTGCGTCGAACAAGGTCAAGGAACTGGCCGACCGCTCCGGCGTGGAGATCCGCTACTACAGCGTGATCTACCAGGCCATCGAGGAGATCGAGGCCGAGCTCAAGGGCCTGCTCAAGCCGGAGTACGAGGAGGTCGAGCTCGGCACGGCGGAGATCCGCGAGGTGTTCCGCTCGTCCAAGATCGGTCTCATCGCCGGCTGTATCGTCCGGTCCGGTCTCATCCGCCGCAACACCAAGGCCCGCGTCATCCGCGAGGGCACCGTGGTGGCGGACAACGTCACGATCAGCTCGCTCAAGCGGTTCAAGGACGACGCGACCGAGGTCCGCGAGGGCTTCGAGTGTGGTCTGACGCTGAGCGGTTACGGCTCGCCGCAGACGGGCGACGTGATCGAGACCTTCGAGATGCGTGAGAAGCCGCGGGCGTAAGCTTCGCGACTTTCCAACGGCCCGGCGTTTCTGCGCCGGGCCGTTGGCCGCTTCAGACCCTTCCGGTACGGGCAGTGGCCGCCCGGCAGAAGCGGCGGCCGCCCCGGCTGGGAGGATTGGCGGCATGTCCCGCTATGCCATGCTGCTCGCACCGTCCGCCAACCGCGTCTACGCCGACCAGGCGTCGCGCATGTCCCAGGCGGAGCTGGCCGCGTTCGCCCCGGTGCTCTCGCCGGGGCTGGACGACATCGGCGTGACGGTCCTGGGCGGGGTGGAGTACCTGACGTTCTCCGCCGATCTCACCGAGCGCGATATCGCGTACGTCTCGAATCTCTCCTCGGCCCATGCCCTCTTCGAGCGGGTGGACGACGGCCTGTTGCGCCCGCTGGAGCTCGCGCCGCTGGCGCGTTATGACAGCGACCTGATCACCATCCCGAAGTACGCGGGGAAGACCAACGAGCAGTTCACCAAGCTGGTGCTGAACCTCACGGTGCTGGCCTCCGGTTCGGCCGGCCGGATGCTGGACGGCGGGCTGACCGTCCTCGACCCGGTCTGCGGCCGTGGCACCACGCTGAACCAGGCGCTGATGTACGGCTACGACGCCATCGGCGTGGAGATCGACGGCAAGGACGTCGAGGCCTACAAGCTGTTCCTCCAGACCTGGTTGAAGCGCAAGCGGCTCAAGCACACCGCCGAGCTGGTGCAGGTGCGCCGGCAGGGCCGCCGGGCCGCGCGCCGCCTGGAGGTGACCATGGCCGCCAGTAAGGACGATCACAAGGCCGGCGCGGTGCAGAAGGTCACCGTGCTGAACGCGGACACCACGTCGCTGGACGGGCTGATCCGCGGCAACGTGGCGGACGTGCTGGTGGCCGACCTGCCGTACGGGATCGCGCACGGCAGCTACGACGACGAGGGCGGCCTGTCCCGGCGCCCGCTGGACCTGCTGGAGCGGGCCGTGCCGCAGTGGCTGCCGCTGCTGCGCCCGGGTGGTGCGATCGGCCTGTCCTGGAACACCAAGGTGGCCAAGCGGGAGCTGGCCGAGGACATCCTGCTGGCGAGCGGGCTGGAGCTGGTCGAGCATCTGCCCCTGGCGCACCGGGTGGACCAGGGCATCGAGCGGGACGTGGTGGTGGCGCGGAAAAACCCGCGCTGAGCAGGCCGATCATGAGTACCCTGCTCGCTGATGTATACCGAGACCGCAGTCTTCGATCTGCTCCTGCCCGGTGACTCCCACTCGCTGAAGCAGAAGCGCTCCTATGTCCGCCCGATTCTGGCGATGCTGAAGAAATTCGAGGTCAGCGCCGCCGAGGTGGGCTTCCATGACCTGCATGGGCGGGCCCTGCTCGGGGTAGCCGTGGTAGCGGCGGACCCGGCCCAGGCCCGTGCCGTGATCGACACGTGCGAGAACCAGGTGGCCGGCCGTCCCGAGATCGAGCTGCTCTCGGTCAAGCGACGGGTCTACGGCGACGACGATTGACCTGGGTACGCTTCATCAGTTGGGCGGGGGCTGTCGACCCGCGAGATACATAGTCGGAGGTGGGCGAAATGTCGGACCCAGCCAAGACACGTCGGCACGCGGAGCGCGTCCGGGAGTTGGTGGCTTCGCTGGTGCGGGAGATCAAGGATCCCCGCCTCGGCATGCTGACGGTCACGGATGCCCGGATCACCGGCGACCTGCGTGAGGCGACGGTCTTCTACACGGTCCTGGGCGATCCGGCCGAACAGGCGTCGACCGCCGCGGCCCTGGAGAGCGCCAAGGGCATGCTGCGCAGCCGGGTCGGCCACGCGCTCGGGCTGCGGCACTCGCCGAGCCTGACGTTCGTGCTGGACAACGTGCAGACCCACGTCAAGGAGATCGACGACCTCCTGGCCCAGGCGAAGCACCGCGACCAGGAGGTGCAGCGGCTGGCCGCCGGGGCGAAGTACGCCGGGGACTCGGACCCGTACAAGAGTGACGACGACGAGATCGAGGACGACGAGGCCGAGCGGGTCGGCGCCCGCGAGGATCACGGGTGACCCTGTCCGGGCCTACCTCCGAGGAGTGGGCCGCCGCGGTCGCGGCGGTCCGCTCGCTCGGTGCCGACGACGAGATCCAGCTGATCTGCCACGTGAACCCGGACGGCGACGCGCTCGGCAGCATGCTCGGTTTCGGGCTCGGTCTGAGCCGGCTGGGGTATACCCGGGTGCGGGCCACGTTCCCCGGGGAATTCACCGTTCCCGGCCCCTATTCCGCCCTGCCCGGTTCCGCCCTGCTCGTGCCGGAGGCGGAGGCCTGGACCGACCCGCGGCTGGTGGCGGTCTTCGACGTGGCGAGCGAGTCCCGTCTCGGCGGGCTGGCCGGCCGTCTCACCGCGGCGCCGGTCAGCGTGGTGCTCGACCATCACGCGTCGAACACCGGTTTCGGCGCGGTACGCCTGGTCGACCCGGCGGCCGCGGCCACCTCGGTGGTGGCCGAGCAGCTGCTGGCCCGGCTCGGTGTGGAGCTGGACGCGGAGATCGCCGAGTGCCTCTACGTGGCGCTGGCGACCGACACCGGGTCGTTCAAGTTCGACATGACCACGGTAGCGGTTCACGAGCTGGCCGCGCGGCTGATCGCCACCGGGATCCGGCCGGGGGAGATCTCCCGGCGGATCTTCGACAGCAGGCCGTTCGGGGCCATGAAGCTGACCGGTGAGGTGATCGGCCGGGCCGTGCTGGAGCCGGGCGCGGCGGGTGGGCGGGGCATGGTGTGGACCTACGCCACGCTGGCCGACCTGGAGCGGCACGCGCAGCAGCCGTACGTGCTGGACACCCTGATCGACCCGGTGCGCGCGGTGGCCGAGGCCGACGTGTCGGTGGTGGTCAGGGAGGTCGCGGCCGGCGAGTGGTCGGTGTCGCTGCGCAGCAAGGGCGCGGTCGACGTGAGCGGCGTGGCGGTGTCGCAGGGCGGCGGCGGGCACCGCTTGGCGGCCGGCTTCACCGGGTACGGCGAGGCCGCCCAGGTGGTGGACACCGTGCGTCGGCTATTGGACGAATACCTGAACTGAGCATCGTTCGCCCTGCTGAGCGGGGGTCACCCAATGGGGTGGCCTCCGCTTTCGGCGTCCCGGATCCCGGGAACAAGGCCTGCGGAGAGCTGACTGAACGTTAGTTTGGGGCCTGAACGGTGATTTGGTTTCGCGCGGCTGCCACCACCGCCTTCCGCGAGGCCTCGAGCCACCCGGGTACACCGCCCCGGGCCGCGTCACCTTTGCCAGTGGTCCCGGCGATCCCGGACCGGCGAGTGACGCCCCGCTCGACCGCAGGGGCGCTCCGTTTTCACGGCGCGCCCGCACCCGTTGGAAGGATTGCCCTCTCATGGCCGCCAAGCCGAAGCCCCAGCCCGCCGACGACGCCCGCGAGCAGGCCCGCCGCGCCCTCCAGACCTCCCTGGACACGCGCCAGTAGGGGTCCGCCGCGAGTCGGTAGGGGTAAGTAACAAAGCCGCGTTGCGGCCCTTACCTCAGGCGGGCATCATGGGGAACCATGAGCCCGCCTGCCGATGCGCCCGCCCCGCCGCAGCGCACCGCGACCGCCCGCCGGATCGCCGGCCTGGCGCTGCCCGCACTCGTGGTGCTGGCCGCCGAGCCGCTCTATGTACTGGTGGACACGGCGGTCGTCGGGCATCTCGGCGCCGTCCCACTGGCCGCCGTCGCCATCGGCGGCACGGTCATGTCGGTGGCCGTCTGGTTCGGCACGCTCATGGCGTACGGGACCACCGGCCGCGCGGCCCGTCGCTTCGGTGCCGGGGACCGGACCGCCGCGATCGCCGAGGGGGTCCAGGCCTCCTGGATGGCCCTCGCCGCCGGCGTCCTGCTGGCCCTCCTCGGCCTGGCCGGCGCCGGCCCGCTCACCAGCCTGCTGGCCGGTGACCCGGAGACCGCCGAGGCGGCCGCCGGCTGGCTGCGGATCGCCGCTCTGGGCGCGCCCGGCCTGCTGCTGGCCGCGGCCGGGAACGGCTGGATGCGCGGCGTCCAGGACACCCGCCGACCACTCTGGATCGTCCTCGGCGCCAACGTGCTGTCCGCGATCCTCTGCCCGGTCCTGGTCTATCCGGCGGGCCTCGGCCTGACCGGCTCGGCCATCGCCAACGTCACGGCGCAGAGCCTCGGCGGCGCCCTCTTCCTGGCCGCGCTGGTCCGCGAGACCCGGGCGCTGCGGCCGGTGCCGTCGATCATCGTGAGCCAGCTGGTGCTCGGTCGCGACCTGCTGATCCGCGGCGCGGCGTTCCAGGCCTGCTTCCTGTCGGCGACCGCGGTGGCGGCCCGGTTCGGCGTGGCGGCGGTCGGTGCCCACCAGATCGTGCTGCAACTCTGGTTCTTCGCGGCGCTCGCCCTGGACGCGGTCGCGATCGCCGCTCAGTCCCTGGTCGGGGCGTCGCTCGGGGCCGGCGACGAACGCGAGGCCCGGGACGTGGCCCGTCGCGTCACCCTGGCCGGCGGGGTGTCCGCCCTGGCCTTCGCGGCACTCGCGGCGGCCGGCGCCGCTGTGGTGCCCGGGTGGTTCAGCGACGACCCGGTGGTCCACGAGCAGGCCGCCGTCATCTGGCCGTGGTTCGTGGCGCTGCTGCCGTTCGCCGGAGTGGTCTACGCCCTCGACGGGGTGCTCATCGGCGCCGGGGACGTGGCCTTCCTGCGTACCGTCACGGTGCTGTCCGCGCTGCTCGGCTTCCTGCCGGCGATCTGGCTGGCCTACGCGTTCGACCTGGGGCTGGGCGGTGTCTGGGCCGGGCTCGGGCTGTTCACCCTGGGCCGGTTCGTCTCGCTGATGTGGCGGTGGCGTTCTCCGTACTGGGTGGTCACCGGCGTCACCCGGTAGACCGGGAAATAGGGTGGTCGGCGTGAACACGGACGGACTGATCGTGGTGGACAAGCCGGCCGGGATGACGTCGCACGACGTCGTCGCCCGGATCCGGCGGCTGGCGAAGACCCGGAGGGTGGGGCACGGGGGCACGCTGGACCCGATGGCGACCGGTGTCCTGATCATCGGGGTGAACCGGGCGACCCGCCTGCTGACCTATGTGATCGGGTCGGAGAAGAGCTACGCCGCGACGATCCGGCTGGGGGAGTCCACGGTCACCGACGACGCCGAGGGCGACGTGACCGGGACGGCTTCCACGTCGGCGGTCACCGACGACGCGATCCGGGCCGGGCTGGCCGCCCAGACCGGCGAGATCGACCAGGTGCCGAGCGCGGTCAGCGCTATCAAGATCAATGGGCAGCGGGCGTACAAGCGGGTCCGCGAGGGCGAATCGGTGGAGATCCCGGCCCGCCGGATCACCGTCCACCGGCTCGACGTCCTCGACATCCGGCGGCCCGAGGGGCATGACGTGATCGACGTGGACATTGACGTGACCTGCTCCTCCGGCACCTACATCCGGGCCATCGCCCGCGACCTCGGCGCCACGCTCGGCGTCGGCGGGCACCTCACCGCGCTGCGCCGGACCGCCGTCGGCGGCATGACCCTGGACACCGCCGCCACCCTCACCGAACTCGAGGAGCGCGCCCCCGACGTGATCGGCCTCTCGCTCGCCGAGGCGGCCCGCCGGTCCTTCCCGCAGCGCACCGCCACCGAGGAGGAGACCCGCATCCTCCGGCACGGCGGTCCGCTCGCGGCGGCCGGCATCGACGGGCCCTACGCCGTCTTCGACCCGTCCGGCGAGGTCCTGGCCATCGTCAGCGAGCGGGCGGGCCGGGCACGCGCCGAGATCGTCCTCTCACCGGCCTGAGCCTGACCGGGCGGCCAGCGCCGCACGGTCCGACCCGGGCGGCCAGCGCCGCACGGTCCGACCCGGGCGGCTGGCGCCGCACGGGTCACGTGGTCCGGACACCCGACCAGTCCCGGAACACCCACCACACCCCTACGGCGGTGCACTCAACACCCCCGCAAAACGCCGCCGGTGTCGAGGCAAGTGATTTGCCGACGCCAGCGGGTTTTGCTTGCGGCGGGAAATCACCTGCCTCGACACCGGTTACAAGGCGTTTTGCCGCGGAGCGAAGCGGAGCCATCAGGCCCAGCGTTTTGCCGCGGAGCGAAGCGGAGCCATCAGGCCCAGCGTTTTGCCGCGGAGCGAAGCGGAGCCATCAGGCCCAGCGTTTTGCCGCGGAGCGAAGCGGAGCAAAGCTAGCTCAGATGGCGGGCGACCGTGGCGACCAGGTCGGCCGCGGCGTAGGGCTTGTCGAGGAAGTCGTCGCAGCCGGCGTCGAGGGCGGCCTTCTGGTCCTGGGGCAGGACGCTCGCGGTGACCGCGACCACGCGGGGTCTGGGCCCGCCGTGGCCGGCGAGTTCGCGGGCCAGGGTGAGGCCGTTGCCGTCGGGCAGGTTGAGGTCCAGCAGGATCAGGTCGAACTCGCCGGTGGCGAGACAGCTCCGGGCGGCGGCCAGGGTTTCCGCGTCGACCAGTTCGGCGTCGCGGACCGCGGCGACGGCGGCGCGGGCGAGGACCGCTTTGACCAGCATGCGGTTCAGTTCTTCGTCCTCGACCAGGAGGATGCGGTGGGGTGCGCTCACGGCTGTCTCCTCACGGTTGGGAGCCGGGTGGTGGGACGGCGCCGCGCAGTTTGATCGCGACGTGGCCTTGGGAGTGCCGGCGGACGGCCGGGGGAGGGGCGTGCACCAGTGGGGGCAGGCCGTCCCAGCCGTTGCCGGTCATCGCCTCGGCGACCGCGTTGCCGGCCATCGCCGTGGCGATCAGCGGTGTGGTGTCGCCGGAGGCCAGCGCGGCGGCGCTCAGACCGAGCACCGGGGTGTGCCGGCCGGACGGGTCCCGCTCGATGGCGGCGAGCAGGCTGAAACCGTCCTCCTCCGGCGACTGCATGTCGCAGACGATGAGGTCGAAGTTCTCACTGCGGCTGCGGGCCAGCCCGTCCCGCCCGTCCGCGCAGGCGACCACGTCGGCGCCGCCGGCGCGTAAGCCGTCCTCGATCGCCTTCCGGACCGTGTCGTCGTGGTCGACCACCAGCACGCGCGGCACCGGACGGGCCGCGATGGCGTTCGCCAGGGCGCTGAGCAGGGCCGGCTGGTCGACCGGCTTGACGAAGTAGTCGTGCGCGCCGAGGGCCAGCCCGGCCGGCGCCTCGTCCAGGATGCTGGCGAAGAACACCGGGATCGCGTTGAGCCGCGCGTCCGCCTTGAACCGGCGGATCACCTCCCAACCGTCGATGCCGGGCAGGGTGACGTCCAGCACCACGGCGTCCGGCCGGTGCTCGCGGGCCACCGCCAGGCCGCTCTCGCCGGTGCCGGCCACCTCGACCCGGTAGCCGGCGTTGCCGAGCTGGGTGCGCATCAGCTCGGCGGACTGCGGGTCGTCCTCGATCAACAGCACGTACGGCCCGGTGCCGGCGCCCGCCGAGGAGGCGGCCACCGGCGCGGCGGGCAGGACCACGGCGAACTCGCTGCCCACGCCCGGCTCCGAGGTGAGGAGGATCTCACCGTGGTGGGCGGCGACCAGCCGGCGGGTCAGGGCCAGCCCCAGGCCGGTGCCGGAGTGCCGCTGGTTCGGGTCGCCGGCCTGCTGGAACTCCTCGAAGACGCGTTCCAGGTCCGTGGTGGCGATGCCGACCCCGGTGTCGGCCACGGTCACCCGAACCCGGTCGCCGGCGGGCCCCGCGGTCACCGTGATCGTGCCCTCCTCGGGTGTGAACTTCACCGCGTTGGACAGCAGGTTCTCGACGATCTGGCGGAACCGCAGCCGGTCGGCGTACGCGGTGACCGGCGCCAGTTCGGTGCGGACCGTGAGCCGTTTGCCGGTGAAGAGCGGGGTCAGCGCGGTGAGCAGGTCCTCGATGGCGGTGTCGACCCGGACCGGGGCGAGCCGCAGCTCCAGCCGGCCGGCCTCCACCTTGCTGAGGTCGAGGATGTCGTTGATCAGGCCGAGCAGGTGACGGCCGCTGCCGTGGACGTGATCCACCCAGTCGGCGGGCACGTGGCGGCGGTCGCCGTCCGGCTCCTCCATCCGCATCAGGTCGCTGAACCCGATGATCGCGTTGAGCGGGGTACGCAGCTCGTGGCTCATGTTCGCCAGGAAGTCGCTCTTGGCCTGGCCGGCCCGGATGAGCGCGGCCACCGAGGCGCTCAGTTCGGCGGTGATCGCCTGCCGCTCGGCCAGCACCCCGGCCTGTCCGCCCAGGTCGGCGAGAAGTCCGAGGTCGTCCTCGCTGAACAGGTTGCGGTGCCGGTTGAACAGCAGGACCGCGCCCTCGACGTCCGGCGGCACCCGCATCGGCAGCACCCGGACGTAGTCGCCGGCCAGTTCGGCGCCGAAGTGGGCGACCAGGGCGGGGGCCTGGTCGCCGACCCGTACCGGGACGCGGCGGGGGGTCAGCGTGCCGTCGATCGGCGGCCCGGCGGCGGGCAGGGCGGGGCCGGCGTAGGCGATCCGGTGGTACGTCCCGTCCGCCGCGTGCAGCAGGACCGCCACCGCGTCGGCGCCGGTCTGCACCCGCATGATCTCGGCGTAGGTCTGCCACACCTGCTCCGGCGAGTCGGCCGGCGCCCGCAGCAGACGCTCGGTGACCGATTGCGCGGCGAGCGCCGCGAAGTGCCGCCGCAGCCGGCGGGGCGGTTGGAAGGCGATGAGGTAGCCGAGCGCGCTGACCAGTGCCAGCACCACGCCGAACGCCCGCAGCGGCGAGTCCCTGGTGCCCACCCGCAGCACGATCACCAGGCCGAAGACGACGGTGGCGCCGGCCGCGATCATCAGCCGTGCCCGGTTCGCCCCGGTACGGGCACGCGCCTCGCCGTAGAGCAGTCCGGCGGCGACCAGTTCCACCCCGAGGAAGTAGACGACGAACGCGATGCGGGCGCCCGGCGGCAGCGGGCGGGGCACGGTCGCGACCAGGGCGAGGACCACGGCGTAGCCCAGCAGCACCGCGGCGGTCAGCACCCGGGGGACCGAGCGCAGCCGCCCGGCCAGGCGCAACGTGAGGTACGGCTGGGCCAGCAGCACCGCGGCGTTGAGCGCGTTCACCGCGGTGGGCAGGGGCCCGAACAGGAGGCGCAGCAGGTCCACGCAGAGCGCCACCATGAACGGGGCGAAGATTAGGGCCACGTCACGTCGCAGCGGATCGCGGCGGCGCCTCCAGGCGAGTAGTGCGCGCAGGAAAAGCACCGCGAAGGTGATCTCCGCGGCGAGGAGGACGGCGCGGGTCCACTCGAAGCTCATTTCACGATTTATCGTACCGATCCGGGCGGGGAGGAGGGGCCACACCGGACTGCTGAACGATCGATACGCTAGGGCCATGCAGCGATGGCGGGGGTTGGAGGCGGTTCCCTCCGGGTGGGGCCGTTCGATCGTGACGATCGGGGTCTTCGACGGGGTGCACCGCGGCCACCAGGCGATCATCGGGCACGCCGTGAAGCGGGCCCACGACGCCGGGCTCCAGTCGGTGGTGATGACCTTCGACCCGCACCCGGCCGAGGTGGTGCGCCCCGGGTCGCACCCGGCCGTGCTCACCGAGCCGGTCCGCAAGGCGGAGCTGATCGAGGCGCTCGGCGTCGACGCGCTCTGCGTTGTGCCGTTCACCCCTGCCTTCTCCCAGCTCTCGCCGAACGAGTTCGTGCACGACGTGCTGGTCGAGACGCTGCACACCGCGGGCGTGGTGGTCGGCGACAACTTCCGGTTCGGGCACCGGGCCGCCGGGGACGCGGCACTGCTCGAGTCGCTGGGCCGCACGTTCGGCTTCACCGTGGAGGACGCGCCACTGGTCTCCGAGGACGGGCTGGTGTTCTCCTCGACGTACATCCGCAGTTGTGTCGACGCCGGGGACGTGCGGGCCGCGGCGGCCGCGCTCGGCCGGCCGCACCGCCTGGCCGGCGTGGTCGTCCGCGGCGACCAGCGTGGGCGCGAGCTGGGCTTCCCGACCGCCAACCTGATGGCCCACCGGTACGCCGCGGTTCCCGCCGACGGCATCTACGCGGCCTGGCTCACCCGCGGGGGCGAGGCCGGGGTCCGGCGGCCGGCCAGCGTTTCGATCGGCACCAATCCCACGTTCTCCGGGCGGGAGCGCCGCGTGGAGGCGTACGTTCTCGACTTCGAGGGTGACCTGTACGGCGAGCGGGTGAGCCTCGATTTCGTGGCGCACCTTCGTGAGCAGCGGAAATACGACGGGATCGAACCGTTGATCGCGCAGATCCGGGCCGATGTCGAAGAGACCCGAACGTTGTTGAGTTGACCCCCTGGTAGGGTTGAAACGTCGTTGGAATATCCGACACCGGTCCCGCCTGCCTGCCCGACGCCGCGGGTCGCGGGGTAACCGTGAAATCGGCAACACAGAAGTTCGGAGAACATGGCGCTCGATCAAGAGACCAAGAACAAGATCATGGGTGAGTACGCGACCAAGGAGGGCGACACCGGTTCGCCCGAGGTTCAGGTCGCCATGCTGACCAAGCGGATCGCCGACCTGACCGAGCACCTCAAGGCGCACAAGCACGACCACCACAGCCGTCGTGGTCTGCTGCTCCTGGTCGGCCAGCGCCGCCGCCTGCTGAACTACGTTCAGAAGAAGGACATCGCCCGCTACCGGACGCTCATCGAGCGTCTCGGCCTGCGCCGATAGTTTGACCGAGGGAGCGGCCGGCTGGTCGCTCCCTCGGATTTCCACCCCACGGACCCGCGCGGATCACTCCGTCAGCACCGGTCCTCGGTAGTGGTTCCCAGGCAGAACTCCTGGGCGCTTCGATCGAAGACCGGCTCGACTGAAACGCGCTGTTGACCGCCGGGTCCTCGACGAAGGAGTACCACTCTTCATGACCGAGCAGAACAACGCTCTCGGCAACGAATCCCGCACCGCCGTCATCGACAACGGATCGTTCGGCACCCGCGAGATCGTCTTCTCCACCGGCCGCCTCGCTCAGCAGGCCGCCGGCTCCGTGATCGTCCAGCTGGGCGACACCACCGTCCTCTCCGCGACCACCGCCAGCAAGCAGCCGAAGGAGCACTTCGACTTCTTCCCGCTGACCGTCGACGTCGAGGAGCGGATGTACGCCGCGGGTCGCATCCCCGGCTCGTTCTTCCGGCGTGAGGGCCGCCCGTCCGAGGACGCCATCCTCACCTGCCGCCTGATCGACCGGCCGCTGCGCCCGTCCTTCACCAAGGGCCTGCGCAACGAGGTCCAGGTCGTCGAGACCGTCCTCGCGCTGGACCCGGCCCACCCGTACGACGTCGTCGCGATGAACGCGGCCTCGATGTCGACCAAGCTCTCCGGCCTGCCGTTCAGCGGCCCGGTCGGCTCGACCCGGGTCGCCCACGTCGAGGGCCAGTGGGTCGCCTTCCCGACCCTCGAGGAGCTCGAGCGCGCCACGTTCGACATGGTCGTGGCCGGTCGCGTCACCGCCGAGGGCGACGTCGCGATCATGATGGTCGAGGCCGAGGCCACCCCGCACGCGATCAAGCTGATCTCGGCCGGCGCCACCGCGCCGACCGAGGAGGTCGTGGCGAGCGGCCTGGAGGCCGCCAAGCCGGCCATCCGCGAGCTGTGCCGCGCGCAGAGCGAGCTGGCCGAGATCGCCGCGAAGCCGGTCGCCGAGTTCCCGGTCTTCCTGGACTACCAGGACGACGTGTACTCCGCCGTCTCCGACGCGGTTCGCACCGAGGTCGCCGAGGCGCTGAAGATCGCCGGCAAGCAGGAGCGCGAGGAGTCCCTCGACCTGGTCAAGGCGAAGGCGCACGAGCTGCTCGACGAGCGGTTCGAGGGCCGGGAGAAGGAGATCAGCGCGGCGTTCCGCTCGGTCACCAAGTCCGAGGTGCGCCAGCGCGTGCTGCGCGAGCAGGTCCGCATCGACGGCCGCGGCCCGCGTGACATCCGCCCGCTGAGCGCCCTGACGGGCGTGCTGCCCCGCGTGCACGGTTCGGCGCTGTTCGAGCGCGGCGAGACCCAGATCCTGGGCGTCACCACGCTGAACATGCTGCGCCTGGAGCAGTCGCTGGACACTCTCGCTCCCGAGAAGACCAAGCGCTACATGCACAACTACAACTTCCCGCCGTACTCGACCGGTGAGACCGGCCGGGTGGGCTCGCCGAAGCGCCGCGAGATCGGTCACGGTGCGCTGGCCGAGCGGGCCCTCGTGCCGGTGCTGCCGTCGCGCGAGGAGTTCCCGTACGCGATCCGTCAGGTCTCCGAGGCCCTGAGCTCGAACGGCTCCACCTCGATGGGCTCGGTCTGCGCCTCGACGCTGGCCCTGCTCAGCGCCGGTGTGCCGCTGAAGGCCCCGGTCGCCGGCATCGCCATGGGCCTGATCTCGGACGAGGTCGACGGCAAGACCGAGTACGTCGCCCTGACCGACATCCTGGGCGCCGAGGACGCGTTCGGCGACATGGACTTCAAGGTCGCCGGCACGGCCGAGTTCGTCACCGCCCTGCAGCTGGACACCAAGCTCGACGGCATCCCGTCGGACGTGCTGGCCGGCGCTCTGCAGCAGGCGCACGAGGCCCGCGCCACGATCCTCGCGGTGATGACCGCCGCGATCGAGGGCCCGGCCGCGATGAGCGAGCACGCCCCGCGGGTCACCACCGTGAAGATCCCGGTCGACAAGATCGGCATGGTGATCGGCCCCAAGGGCCAGACCATCAACGCGATCCAGGACGAGACCGGCGCCGACATCTCCATCGAGGACGACGGCACCATCTACGTCGGCGCGACCAACGGCCCGGCCGCCGAGGCCGCGGTCGAGCGGATCAACGCGATCGCCAACCCGACCCTGCCGAAGGTGGGCGACAAGTTCCTCGGCACCGTGGTGAAGACGGCCGCGTTCGGCGCGTTCATCTCGCTGCTGCCCGGCCGTGACGGCCTGCTGCACATCTCCAAGGTGGGCGACGGCAAGCGCGTCGAGAAGGTCGAGGACTTCCTCAACGTCGGCGACAAGGTCGAGGTGTCCATCGCGGACATCGACGCCCGCGGCAAGATCTACCTGGACAAGGTGCGCCCGGAGGGCGAGGAGGCCCCGGCGGCCGCCGAGGGTTCCGAGGGTGGCCGTCCCGAGCGGGCGCCGCGTGAGGACCGCGCGCCTCGCGGCGAGGGTGGCGGCGAGCCCCGCCGTCGCCGTTCGCGCCCGACCGGCGACCGCGGCGAGCGCCGCGACTAAGTGACAGCGAACGAAGGACACGGGCCGGCCACTAGGCCGGCCCGCGTCTCTACCCGCACCCTGCAGGACGGCGTCAAGAAGACCGTTCTGCCCAGTGGCCTGCGCATCATCACCGAGGCGATCCCGACCACCCGCAGCACCGCGCTCGGCATCTGGGTCGGGATCGGGTCCCGCGACGAGACGCCCACCCTGCACGGCGCCTCGCACTTCCTGGAGCACCTGCTCTTCAAGGGCACCCACAAGCGCACCGCCCTGGAGATCTCCTCGCAGATCGAGGCGGTCGGCGGCGAGACCAACGCCTTCACCACGAAGGAGTACACCTGCTACTACGCGCGGGTGCTCGACGCCGATCTGCCGCTGGCCGTGGACGTGCTGGTCGACGCGGTGGCCGACTCGATCCTCGATCCGGCGGACGTGGAGACCGAACGTGGCGTGATCCTCGAGGAGATCGCCATGCACGAGGACGAGCCCGGTGACGAGGTGCACGACATCTTCGCCGAGGCGATCTACGGCGACCACCCGCTCGGCCGGCTGATCTCCGGCACCCCGGACTCGATCAGCCCGATGACACGGGACCAGATCAACCGGTTCTACCGGCGCCACTACACGGCGCCGGAGATCGTGGTCGCCGCCGCCGGGAACCTCGACCACGCGACGGTGGTCCGGCTGGTTCGCAAGGCCCTGGCGGGCACCCCGCTGGACACCGGGCCGGTCGAGCCGGCTCAGCCGCGTGCGGGCGACAGGAGGGTACGCGTACGCAAGGCGCGCAACCTCGTCCTGCATCGCGACACCGAGCAGGCACACATCGTGCTGGGCGGCCCCGGGGTGGGCCGGCACGACGAGCGGCGGTTCGCCCTCGGTGTGCTCAACAACGTGCTCGGCGGCGGCATGTCCAGCCGTCTCTTCCAGGAGATCCGGGAGAAGCGCGGCCTGGCCTACTCGGTCTACTCCTACGCCGGGCACTACGCCGACAGCGGCCTGGTCGGCGTCTACGCGGGCTGCGCCCCGGCCAAGGCCCGTGAGGTGCTCGACCTGATCCGTACCGAGCTGGACCGGATCGCGGCGCACGGCATCACCGCGGAGGAACTGGTCCGCGGCAAGGGCATGGCCAAGGGCTCGTACGTGCTGGGCCTGGAGGACACCGGCTCCCGGATGAGCCGGCTGGCCAAGTCGGAGCTGCTGCACGGCGACCTGATGGGCGTCGACGAGATGCTGGCCCGGGTGGACGGGGTCACCGTCGGCGAGGTCGGCGCGGTCGCCACCGACCTGCTCGCCCAGCCGTTGTCGCTGGCCGTCGTGGGTCCCTTCGATGAGGATGAATTACCAGGCTGGTAACCCTCCGCTCTACCCTTGGTCCCCGTGACGACGTTGGAGACCCCACCCGATACCCCCACCACCCCGCCGCCACCGGATCTCCGGAGGCGGCGGGCCCTGGGGATGCTGATCTGGGCGGTGGTCTTCGCCGTCGGAGTGTATTTCGTCGGTGTCCCGACCAGTGACCCGCTGATCGCGTTCGGCTGGCTGTGGCTGGCCACCATCGCCTGGCGCAACCACGAGCCGTGGCGCACCCACCTGCGGTTCCTGCGCGACTGGCTGCCGATCTGCCTGCTCCTGGTGATCTACAACGTGTCCCGGGGCTACGCCGACCGGCTGTTCGAGCCGCACGTGACCGAGCTGATCGGGTTCGACAGGTGGCTGTTCGGCGGCGTCGTGCCGACCGAGTGGCTCCAGGAGCACCTCTGGCAGCCGGGCGTGGTCCAGTGGTGGGAGGTGGCCGTCTCCCTGGTCTATTTCTCGCACTTCCTGACCATGCCGACCATCGCCGTGGTGCTGTGGATGCGGTCCCGCCTCCAGTGGGCCCGGTTCATGCGCCGCTGGTTCCTGCTGTGCGTGTTCGGCCTGATCACCTATTTCCTCTACCCGGCCGCGCCGCCCTGGTGGGCCGCGCAGCCCGAGCACGGTGCGCTGATCGACGCGCAGCGGATCTCCACCCACGGGTGGGACGCCATCGGCCTGCACGGCGCCGGCAACACCCTCAACGCCTTGCAGGTGGAGGCGTCCAACCCGGTGGCCGCGATGCCGTCGCTGCACACCGCGTTCGCCTTCATGTCGGTGGTGTTCTTCCTGCCGATGGTGCGGCGGTACTGGTGGCCGCTGCTGCTCGCGTACCCGCTCTCGATGACCTTCACCCTGGTCTACACGGCCGAGCACTGGGTGATCGACGTGCTGGTCGGATGGGTGTACGTCGGCCTGGTGTTCCTCGTGGTGGGGCTCGGTGAGCGATGGTGGGACGCCCGGCGCCGTACGTTAGGTTGACGGGGTGACAGACGTTCCTGAAACCATCCGTGTCGGTGTCCTCGGCGCCCGGGGCCGGATGGGTCTCGAGGTGTGCAAGGCGGTCGACGCCGCCGAGGATCTCGCTCTGGTCTCCATGATCGACCAGGGTGAGGAGCTGTTCCAGGCATCCGACGCCGGCGCCCAGGTTCTCGTCGATTTCACCAACCCCGACGTGGTGATGGACAACCTGCGCTGGGCCGTCGACCAGGGCATCAGCCTGGTGGTGGGCACCTCCGGCTTCACCGAGGACCGTCTGGAGCAGGTGCGCGGCTGGCTGGCCGCCAAGCCCGGCGCTGGCGTGCTGATCGCGCCGAACTTCGGCATCGGCGCCATCCTGATGATGCAGTTCGCGGCCCGCGCCGCCCGGTACTTCGACTCGGTGGAGATCATCGAGCAGCACCACCCGCGCAAGCTGGACGCGCCCAGCGGCACGTCGATGCACACCGCCAAGGTGATCGCGGCGGCCCGCGCCGCCGCCGGCTGCCCCCCGATGCCGGACGCCACCAAGGAGGAGATGGCCGGCGCCCGCGGCACCGAGATCGACGGCGTCCGGGTCCACTCGATCCGGGCGGCCGGCCTGGTCGCTCACCAGGAGGTGCTGTTCGGCACCTCCGGCGAGACCCTGACCATCCGGCACGACTCGCTGGACCGGTCCTCGTTCATGCCGGGCGTGCTGCTCGCCGTCCGCCACGTGCTGCGGCGCCCGGGCCTCACCGTCGGCCTGGACCCGCTGCTCGAGGACTAGGCGCCCGAAACCGCCACGTGTAGCCGGATCTGGGGTACGAGCAGGTCGTCCACGTCGAGGGCACGGCTCGCCCCGTCCGGCTCCCAGCCGGTCGAGCCGAGGAACTTCCGCATCACGCTGTCGGCGTCGTAGACCCAGGCCACCGCGGTCCGGAAGCCGTCGTCGCGCCAGTTGTCGACCGCGGCGGCCAGCAGCCGGCTGCCGTGGCCGCGCCGGCCCCAGCGCGGCTCGATCAGCAGGTCGGTGACGGCCGCGACGTCCTCCGGCAGGGGTTTCTCCTCCGGTGCCAGGGCCTGATCGTCGGCCGGGCCGGAGGCGGCGAAGCCCACCACGTTCGCCGAGTTCTCACCCTGTTCGACGGCGATCAGCACCCGGTGCCGCGCGGACGGCGGAGCGGTGATCGCCTCGGTCCACCCGCGGGCCAGGTAGCCCTCGTCCAGGCCGGCCAGCACGTGTGGCGGGAACATCCGCCGGTACGCGGAACGCCAGGTGGACAACTGGATGCGCGCGATCTCTCCCGCGTCCTCGGGACGAGCGGGACGGACGAAGCCGAGTGCCATGGCGGCAACTCTGTCATACCCCGCGTCTAGTCTCTCTCCACGATGGCCGTGTCCGAATCACTCTCGCTCTCCCAGGCCCGCCGGATCACGCTGGCGGCCCAGGGCTTCGCCGACCCACGACCGGGTGGCGCCACCGACCTGCGCCACCTGCGCCGGGTGCTGCGCCGCCTGCACCTGATCCAGATGGACTCGGTGAACGTGTTGCAGCGCGCCCACTTCATGCCGCTCTACAGCCGCCTCGGGCCGTATTCTCCCGGCCTGCTGGAGCGGGCCGCCTACCGCCGGCCCCGCGAGCTGTTCGAGTTCTGGGGTCATGAGGCGTCGCTGATCCGCGCCGACCTCCAGCCGCTGTTCCGCTGGCGGATGGCGCGGGCGCACGAGTTCGCCTGGGGCAACATGCGGCGCATCGCCGTGGAGCAGCCCGATCTGGTCGCCTGGGTGCTCGACGAGGTGCGCGATCGCGGCCCGATCACGGCCGCCGAGATCGAGCACGACACACCCCGGGACAAGGACCACTGGGGGTGGAACTGGTCGGTCGTCAAGCAGGCTCTCGAGTGGCTCTTCTACACCGGTCAGGTGACCGCCGCCGAGCGGACCACGTCCTTCGCCCGCCGCTACGACCTGCCCGAGCGGGTGCTGCCGGCCGAGGTGCTGGCCGCGCCCACCCCGGCGCCGGAGGAGGCGTTCCGGGCCCTGGTCGAGCTCTCCGCCCGGGCGCTCGGGGTGGCCGCCGAGGCCGAGCTGCGTGACTACTTCCGGCTTCCGGTGCAGCAGTGCCGGCAGGCGATCGCCGAGCTGGCCGAGGCCGGGGTGCTGCGCCCGGTCACCGTCCCGGGGTGGAAGGCGGCGTGGCTGCACCACGAGGCGAGACTGCCCCGCCGGGTCGGCGCCGCCACCCTGGTGAGCCCGTTCGACCCGCTGATCTGGGAGCGCGGCCGGACCGAGCGGCTGTTCGGCATGACCTACCGGATCGAGATCTACGTGCCCCGGCCCCAGCGGCTGTACGGCTACTACGTGCTGCCGTTCCTGATGGGCGAGCGGTTCGCGGCCCGGATCGACCTGAAGGCCGACCGTAAGGCCGGTGAGTTGCGGATCCCGGCCGCCTGGCTGGAGCCGGGGGCGGACCCGGAGGAGACCGCTCCGGCACTCGCCGCCGAGCTGCGCCGCCTGGCCGGCTGGCTGGGCCTGACCACGGTGGCGGCGCCCGAGCGGGGCGATTTCGCGGGCCCGCTGACGAGCGCTCTGCGGGCCTGCGTCACGGGTGTAGCGTGACGGCCATGAGTGCTGCCGCCCAGTCGCCTCCGTGGCTGGCCGATCAGCCGGTCCAGGGCCCTCCGGTGCCGCCCGAGTGGTTCGACTACCGGCGTGTCCGGGAGGACCGGCTGACCCGCCTCGTCAACCGGGTCTCGGCCCGCTCGCCGATCTGGCTGGCCCCGCTCGCGATCCTCGCCTGCACCGGTGGCGCGGTCGGCTACACCCTGCTCACCGACCCGACCACGGCACAGGCCGGTGACCCGCCTTCCTGCCTGCTCAAATACCTGACCGGCTTCGTCTGCCCGGGGTGCGGCGGCACCCGGGCGGCGTGGTTCCTGCTGCACGGCGACCTGCCCGCCGCGGCCCGGCACCACCTGGTGTTCGTCTTCGCGGTGCCGTTCCTGATCTATCTGTACGTGGCCTGGGCCGGCCGCCGGCTCTTCCGCCTGCGGCTGCCGGAGTTCTCGATCAGTCCGGCCGCCATGATCACATTCATGGTGGTCTGGGGTGTGTGGAGTATCTTGCGTAACCTCCCCTGGGCGCCGTTCACCGCTTTCTACGTGTGACCGGGGCGTCCGATAGGTTGTCAGGTATGACGCACGACCCGCGGCCCTTCGGACGGCTGCTGACCGCCATGGTGACCCCGTTCACCCCGGACGGTTCCCTGGACATCGAGGGTGCGGCGCGCCTCGCCGCGTACCTCGTCGACGAGCAGCGCAACGACGCGCTCGTCATCAGCGGCACCACCGGCGAGTCCCCCACCACCACCGACGCGGAGAAGGACACGCTGCTCCGTGCCGTGATCGAGGCCGTCGGGGACCGGGCACGGGTGCTGGCCGGCGTCGGCACCAACAACACCGCCCACACCATCGAGCTGGCGCAGGCCGCGGAGAAGGCGGGGGCGCACGGCCTGCTGGTCGTCACCCCGTACTACAGCAAGCCGCCGCAGGCGGGCGTCGAGCGCCACTTCCGTGCCGTCGCCGACGCCACCGGGCTGCCGATCATGGTCTACGACATCCCGCACCGGGCCGGCACCGCGATCGCCACCGAGACCATGTGCCGGCTCGCCGGGCACGAGCGGATCGTCGCCGTCAAGGACGCCAAGGGAGACCTGGTCGCCAGCTCGCACGTGCTGGCCCGGACCGACCTGGCCTACTACTCCGGCGACGACGCCGCCACCCTGCCGCTGCTCTCGATCGGCGGGGTCGGCCTGGTCGGCACCTCGACCCACTTCACCGGCCGGCTGGCCAAGGACATGATCGAGGCCTGGGACCGGGGTGACACGGCCGCCGCGCTGGCCCTGCACCGCACGGCTCTGCCCCTGTTCACGGGCATCTTCCGTACGCAGGGGGTCATGCTGGTGAAGGCCGGGCTGAACGCTCTGGGCCGGCCCGCCGGGGTGGTCCGTTCGCCGCTGGTCGACGCGACCGATGAGGAATTGAACCAACTGCGCCAGGACGCCGCCGCGGCCGGCATCGTGCTCTGACAGGAAGAGGCGAATGAGTCAAGCTCACGTGGAGTTGGGTTCGCCGCCGCCGCTGCCGGAGGGCGCCCTGCGCGTCATCCCGCTCGGTGGGCTCGGCGCCATCGGCCGCAACATGACGGTGTTCGAGTTCGACGGGAAGATCCTGGTCGTCGACTGCGGGGTGCTCTTCCCGGATGTGGAGCAGCCGGGTGTCGACCTGATCCTCCCCGACTTCGCGCCCATTCTGGACCGTCTGGACGACATTCAGGCGATCGTGCTGACCCACGGGCACGAGGACCACATCGGCGCGGTTCCGTACCTGCTGGCCCACAAGCCGGACATCCCGCTGGTCGGCTCGGAGTTCACCCTGGCGCTGGTCGAGGCGAAACTGGCCGAGCGCCGGCTGGACCCGTACACGCTGACCGTCCGCGAGGGTGGAGTGGAGCGGCTCGGGCCGTTCGAGTGCGAGTTCTTCGCGGTCAACCACTCCATCCCGGACGCGCTGGCGGTCGCCGTCCGTACCCCGGCGGGTCTGATCCTGCACACCGGCGACTTCAAGATGGACCAGGTGCCGCTGGACGGTCGGATCACCGACCTGGCCGGGTTCGCCCGGCTCGGCGCCGAGGGCGTCGACCTGTTGCTCTCCGACTCGACCAACGCCGAGGTGCCCGGCTTCGTCACCCCGGAGCGCGACATCGGCCCGGTGCTCAGCTCGATCTTCGGCAAGGCCCGTGGCCGGATCATCGTGGCCAGCTTCGCCTCCCACGTGCACCGGGTGCAGCAGGTGATGGACGCCGCCTGGGAGTACGACCGCAAGGTCGCCCTGATCGGCCGGTCCATGGTCAGGAACATGGGCATCGCCCGTGACCTGGGCCTGCTGCGCATCCCGGACGGCCTGCTGGTCGGCCTGGACGAGGCCACCCACCTGCCGCCCGACGAGATCGTGTTCATGTCGACCGGGTCGCAGGGCGAGCCGATGAGCGCCCTCGGCCGGATGTCGACCGGCGACCACCGGCACATCACCATCGCCCCCGGCGACACGGTGGTGCTGGCCAGCTCGCTGGTGCCGGGCAACGAGACCTCGGTCTACCGGGTGATCAACCAGCTCTCCCGGGCCGGCGCCACGGTGATTCACAAGGAGACCGCGAAGGTGCACGTCTCCGGCCACGCCCCGGCCGGTGAGCTGCGCTACCTGCTCAACGTCACCCGGCCCAGCAACCTCATGCCGGTGCACGGCGAGTGGCGTCACCTGCGCGCCCACGCGCAGCTCGGCATCGAGACCGGGGTCGCCCCGGACCGGGTCGTGCTCTGCGAGGACGGCGACGTGGTCGACCTGGTCGAGGGCCACGCCCGGGTGGTCGGCCGGGTCCGCAGCCGGTATGTGTACGTCGATGGTCTGGCGGTCGGCGACGTCAGCGAATCGTTGCTCACCGAGCGCCGCATCCTCGGCGACGGCGGGTTCATCGCGGCCACCGTGGTGATCGACTCGGTCACCGGCAAGGTGGTCGGCGAACCGGTCATCTCGGCGAAGGGCTTCTCCGAGGACCCGGAGGCGTTCAGCCCGGTGGTCCCGCTGCTCACCGCGGCGCTGCACCGCTCCGCCGAGGACGGGATCACCGATACCCACCAGCTGCAACAGGTGGTCCGGCGGACCGTGGGCCGATGGGTGAACGATGCCTATCGGCGACGGCCGATGATCGTGCCGACGGTCGTCGAAGTCTGAGAAGTCTGTGAATCCATAAGGATCACGCGGGACTTTTCAACCATCTTCGTACGAGCTGCGTACTCCCAGGCACCGGTGCCGCCCCCACGGCACCCGTGGCGGAGGGAGTCTTCCAGATGCAGCGCAGACCGATCGCCGTGGCAGCGGTGGTGGCGGTGGCGGGCGCGGCGGCAGTCGCGTTCACCCTGCCATCGCTGGCCGGCACCGACGAGGACGCCCGGTCGACGGCCGCGACCGGAACTCCGGGGGGTCTCTCCCCGGAGTTGCTCGCGGCGATGAAACGCGACCTCGGCCTCGACGGCGAGCAGGCGGCCACGCGGTTGGCCCGTTCGGAATGGGCCGGGGGCGTCTCCGCGACGCTTGCCGCCCAGACCGGCGAGGACTTCGGCGGCGCCTGGCTCGCGTCCGACGGCACCACGCTCAAGGTCGCGGTGACCGACGCCGGGGCGGTGTCCGTGGTGAAGGCCGCCGGTGCCGTCCCGGTGCTGGTCAAGCGGAGTGAGGCCGAGCTGGACGCGGCGAAGACCAAGCTTGACGCGGCGGCCGTCGACACCGACGGCCTGACCGGCTGGTACGTCGACGTGACCACCAACAAGGTGGTCGTGGTCGCGCAGCCGGCCGCGAAGTCGGCGGCGCTCGCGGCCGCGAGGTCGGCCGGCGTCTCGTCCGACGCGGTGACCGTGAAGATCAGCAAGGCCAAGCCCAAGCCGCTGTTCGACGTGCGTGGCGCCGACCCGTACTTCATCAACGTCGATGGCGGGCAGGCGCGCTGCTCGATCGGCTTCTCGGTGACGACCGGCTTCGTCACGGCCGGCCACTGCGGCGAGGAGGGCACCGCCACCATCGGTTTCAACAACCAGGCCCAGGGCACCGTGGAGTTCTCGGTCTTCCCGGGCGACGCCGACATGGGCTTCGTCGCGGTGAACGACGACTGGACGCCGCGCCCGGTGGTCAACGACTTCCAGGGCAACGAGCTGCCGGTGGCCGGCAACACCGAGGCCCCGGTCGGCGCGGCGGTCTGCCGGTCCGGTTCCACCACCGGCACGTTCTGCGGCACGATCCTGGCCAAGAACCAGACCGTCCGCTACCCGGAGGGCGCCGTCACCGGTCTGACCCGGACCGACGTCTGCGCCGAGGGCGGCGACTCCGGCGGCCCGTGGCTCTCCGGCGACCAGGCACAGGGCGTCACCTCGGGTGGTTCCGGCGACTGCACGGTGGGCGGCGAGACCTTCTTCCAGCCGGTCAACGAGATCCTGGCGGCCCAGAACCTGACCCTGGTCACCAGCGAGGGCGACGCCGGCGGGGCCACCACGCCGCCGGCCACCGAGCCGACCACCGCCCCGCCCGCTGAGGAGGGTGGGGAGGCGTCCGCGTGTGACGCCCTCCCGGTGCAGCGGACCGGCACGATCAACCGGACCGGTCAGGCCCAGGCGCAGCCGAACGGCGGCGCCTACCGGGCCCGGGCCGGCACGCACACCGCCTGCCTGGACGCTCCGGACGGCGCCGACTTCGACCTGGTCCTGCAGCGGCTCAACAACCGCGGCGGCTTCCGTACGGTGGCCCGGGCCACCGGTGACGGCGACAAGACGCTGAGCTTCACCGGCCGCTCCGGCACCTACCGGTACGTGGTCGTGGCGTCGGCCGGCGCCGGCGCGTACAGCCTCGGGTTCAACGTGCAGTAGTCCTGCCGACTCGGTGGGCCGGGCGTGGAAGCCGCCCGGCTCCGCCGCCGGGTCCGGTCACCTCAGCCCGGCCGGGAATCCGTGACCCGGCATCCGATCGGGGTCCTCGTGCTCAGCGCGAGGACCCCGATTTCAGTTCGCCCAGCGCCTCGCCGAGACGGCACCCGGTCGCGATGCCGCAGAGCAGCACCTGATCGAGTTGCTCGAGGGTGGCGCCGTGTTCCCAGTCGCTGGTCACCTCGCCCACCACGATGGCCTGGCCGTCGTCGGTGACCTGCACGTACGCCTTCGGCCAGAGCTGGTCGCGGTTCCAGGTGTTGCAGAACTCGTACAGCTTCGGGACCTCACCGACCGGGAAGACGTGCTGCATCATGGCCCGTACCTGGAGGATCTCCTTCCGCTCACCGAGACGGAAGAAGTAGATGAGGTTGTTCTGGAAGTTGCCGGCGATGTCACCGTCGGCATCGACGAAGTAGGAGAAGCCTCGTTTATCCAGCGCGGCCTTGATCATGTCGTTGCTGAGAGGTTGCACCTTGCGATGGTAATTGCCGGGAAAGTGAAAAGCAGTCACGGTGCGCCTTCTCGAAGGATCGCCCGGTCACCGCTACGGTGACATCCATGGCGGGCCGAACTCCTCCGGCGGGCCGGAGCCGCGCCGCGTCCACAACCCGGGGCGCGGCGGTCAACCGTGCCCGTCAGCCGGCGCGCAAAGCCACCGGTAAGACGACCGCGCGTAAGACTCCCACGCGGCGCCCCGCGGTCCGGAAGCAACCACCGGCCGTCGGGCCCGGCCTGGCCCGTGGCGTCGGCGCCATCTGGATGGGCCTGGCCGGCGGGGTGGGCTGGCTGGCCCGTGGCGCCGGACGGCAGGCCGCCACCGCCCGGAGCATCGCGCCCGAGCACCGCCGGGACGGCGCCGGCCTCTTCATGCTCGGCGCCGCCATCCTGATCGCGGTCGCGGTCTGGGCGGGCAGCGCCGGGCCGGTCGGGGTCTGGGTGGCCGACATGGTGCGGCTCTTCCTGGGCAGCCTGGCCGTGCTGCTGCCGCTGCTGCTCCTCTTCGGCGCGATCCGGCTGATGCGGGAGCCGGCCGACCCCGAGCATCGCGGCCGGACCCTGGTCGGCTGGACGGCGATCATCGTGGCCACCGCGGCGCTGCTGCACATCTCCGGACCTGAGGTGGAAAAACCCGAGGTGGGGCAGGCCGGCGGGCTGCTCGGCTTCGGCATCGGCGGCCTGCTGGAGCGGGCCGTCACGGCGTGGGTGGCCGTCCCCCTGCTGTTGCTGCTCTTCGTCTTCGGCCTTCTGGTCATCACCGCGACGCCGATCGCCAAGGTCCCGGAGCGGGTGGTGCTCCTGCTCGACCTGGTCTCCGGGCGCTCCGGCAAGCACACGCCGCGCCCGTCGCTGGACCTGGACGACGACCCGGACGACGAGGAGGAGCCGCCCGCGAAGCCGCGCCGCCCCGCCCGGCGCCGCCAGGCCACGATGGCCGAGCCTCCGCCGCCCCTCGATCAGGAACCGCAGGACGACTTCGACGAGGAACTCGTCCTGCACGACACGGTGGCCCTGCCGAAGCTGCCGAAGACCCGGAAGAAGCCGCCGCCCGACCACTCGCCGATGCCCACCCGGGCCGAGCAGCTGGAGATCTCGGCGGTCAAGGGCGACTACCGGCTGCCGCCGCCGAACCTGCTCGCCACCGGCGCCCCGCCGAAGGCCCGCAGCCGCGCCAACGACGAGATCATGGCCGCGCTGACCGGTGTCTTCGACCAGTTCAACGTGGACGCCGTGGTCACCGGCTTCACCCGCGGCCCGACGGTCACCCGGTACGAGGTGGAGATCGGCCCCGGCACCAAGGTCGAGCGGATCACCCAGCTCTCCCGCAACATCGCCTACGCCGTGAAGTCGCCGGACGTGCGGATCCTCAGCCCGATCCCGGGCAAGAGCGCGGTCGGCGTGGAGATCCCGAACACCGACCCGGAGAACGTCTCGCTCGGCGACGTGCTGCGTTCCCGGGCGGCCACCGGCGACCACCACCCGATGCTGGTGGCACTCGGCAAGGACATCGAGGGCGGATTCGTCACGGCGAACCTCGCCAAGATGCCGCACATCCTGATCGCGGGCGCCACCGGCGCCGGTAAGAGCTCCTGCCTCAACTCGCTGCTGGTCTCGCTCCTGACCCGGGCGACCCCGGACGAGGTGCGCCTGCTGCTGGTCGACCCCAAGCGGGTGGAGATGACCGCCTACGAGGGCATCCCGCACCTCGTCACGCCGATCATCACCAACCCGAAGAAGGCCGCGGACGCCCTGGAGTGGGTGGTCCGCGAGATGGACATGCGCTACGACGACCTCGCCGCCAACGGGGTCCGCCACATCGACGACTTCAACCGCAAGCTCCGCAGCGGCGAGATCAAGCCGCCGCCGGGCAGCGAGCGGGAGATGAAGCCCTACCCCTACCTCCTGGTGATCATCGACGAGCTGGCCGACCTGATGATGGTCGCCCCGCGCGACGTGGAGGACTCGGTCGTCCGGATCACCCAGCTGGCCCGGGCCGCCGGCATCCACCTGGTGCTGGCCACCCAGCGCCCGTCGGTCGACGTGGTCACCGGCCTGATCAAGGCGAACGTGCCGTCCCGCCTGGCCTTCGCCACCTCCTCGCTCGCCGACAGCCGGGTCATCCTGGACCAGCCCGGCGCCGAGAAGCTGCTCGGCCGCGGTGACGGCCTCTTCCTGCCGATGGGCGCCTCGAAGCCGGTCCGTATCCAGGGCGCCTGGGTCGACGAGAGCGAGATCGCGGCGGTCGTCGAGTTCTGCCGGAACCAGCGCGAGCCGGAGTTCCGGGAGGGCGTCACCGACGCGCCGCCCAGCAAGAAGAAGGAGATCGACGAGGAGATCGGCGACGACCTCCAGTTGCTGATCCAGGCGATCGAGCTGGTGGTGACCAGTCAGTTCGGCTCGACCTCGATGCTCCAGCGCAAGCTGCGCGTCGGTTTCGCCAAGGCGGGCCGGCTCATGGACCTCATGGAGACCCGCGGGATCGTCGGCCCCTCCGAGGGCTCGAAGGCACGCGACGTGCTGGTCAAGCCGGACGAGCTGGAAGAAGCTCTTGCCGATCTGCGGGTGGGCGGGGACTGAACGTCTGCCGGAACGTGAACGCCTCCGGCCCGGGGCCTTCCGTGGACAACCGGTGGATGCGCTTCAGGCCCTCACGGAGGCTCGGGATGTGGCCGGCCTCCACCCACCACAGCACCAGCGCCGAGCCGCCGGGCACGAACCAGTCCCGGCGCCGGCGCAGGTAGTCGAGGTGGGCCGACTGGTACACATACGCCCGGAGATGCTCCAGCGACTCCCACACCGACATCGTGGCGATCACGGCGGGATCGCGTGGGCCCGGCAGCGTGGCCTCGTCGACGTCCTCCTCCCTGAGCCGCCAGACGAAGCCTGGCGAGTGGTCTGCCAGCTCGTTCATCAGATCGACGCCGGCCACGAACTCGGCGACGGACGGGTCTTCCAGCGGGGCTCTCAAGCGGGCGACATTCATCTGGGCCAGGTGGAAGTCGGTCATGCGTCCACCTCACCAGCCCCACCGTCTAATGTCAATCAGATTTGTTTTTACAGAGGGTCACGCAGCACCGGCCGGGCGCCGGGTCCATCCGCGCGGTCCACCCGGAACCCGCCACCATGCCGTCGATGAGCGCCAGGTTCATCCCGCAGATCAGGGGTGGGAACTCCTCGGCGAGCCGGTGGAAGGGGCAGTTCCGCAGCTCGATCCGGTCCGGTCCGGCGACCGGGGAGTAGCCCCGCTCGGCGAGGGCCGCGGCCGGGTCGCTCGCCGGCTCCCGCCGGCCCTGCTCCCGGGCCACCTCGTAGAGGGCCTGATCGGCGCCGCTGCGGTCCACCGCCTCGGCGAGCATCTCCGCGGCGTCGCGATAGGCGCGCGGCGGCACACTGACCGAGTGCTCCCAGGGCACGACCCGGTACAGCTTGGCGGGCCGCCCGGCGCCCGGCCCGCTGCGGCCGGTCCGGCGGGCGTAGGAGACCTCGAGCAGCCCGGCGTCGACCAGCTTGTCGAGATGGAAGGCGGCCAGCGTGCGGCCCACGCCGAGCGTGTCGGCCACCTCGTCGCGGCCGACCGGCTCCGGCCCGCCGTCGGCCACCGCCTGGTACGCCGAGCGCCGCACCCCGTCGCTCAGCGCCGTCACCGCGGCGAGATCGTCCCAGTTCTCCGAGGTCGTCACCGGGCAATCGTATTGTCAATCGCGTTTGGCGCTAGAAGCTGGACGAGCGGAGGAACGACCACGCCGGGCTGCCCGGTAACCTTGGCGGGTGTCTGGAACCTCTCCCACCCGCCGTGTCGCGCTACTGACGCTGGGCTGCGCCCGTAACGAGGTCGACTCGGAAGAGCTGGCCGCCCGCCTCGACGCCGGCGGCTGGGAGGTCGGCACCGACGCCGAGGGCGCGGACGTGGTCGTCGTCAACACCTGCGGCTTCGTCGAGAAGGCGAAGCAGGACTCGATCGACACGCTGCTCGCCGCGGCCGACACCGGCGCCAAGGTGGTCGCCGCCGGCTGCATGGCCGAGCGCTACGGCAAGGAGCTCGCCGACAACCTCCCCGAGGCGAACGCGGTGCTCGGCTTCGACGACTACACCGACATCACCGACCGGCTGGAGAGCGTGCTGCGCGGCGAGAGCCTGGACGCGCACACCCCCCGCGACCGCCGTGAGCTGCTCCCGATCACCCCGGTGAAGCGGCAGGCCGCCAAGGTGGTCGTCCCCGGTCACGCGACCGTCGACGACCACACCCCGGCCCACCTGCGCAAGGTGCTGCGCCGCCGGCTCGACACCGGCCCGGTGGCCTCGCTGAAACTGGCCAGCGGCTGCGACCGGCGCTGCGCGTTCTGCGCGATCCCGGCGTTCCGCGGCGCCTTCGTCTCCCGCGACCCGCAGGAACTGCTCGCCGAGGCCGAGTGGCTGGCCAAGACCGGCGTCCGCGAGCTGGTGCTGGTCAGTGAGAACAGCACGTCGTACGGGAAGGATCTGGGCGACCCGCGCCTGCTGGAGAAGCTGCTGCCACAGCTGGCCGCGGTCGACGGCATCGTCCGGGTGCGGGCCAGCTACCTGCAACCCGCCGAGACCCGTCCCGGTCTGGTCGAGGCGATCGCCACCACGCCCGGCGTGGCCGCCTACTTCGACCTGTCGTTCCAGCACTCCAGCGAGCCGGTGCTGCGCCGGATGCGGCGGTTCGGGTCCACCGAGCGCTTCCTCGAGCTGCTCGACTCGGCGCGGAAGCTGGCGCCCGGGGCCGGCGCCCGGAGCAACTTCATCGTCGGCTTTCCCGGCGAGACCAGGCAGGACGTGGACGAGCTGGTCCGCTTCCTCACCGAGGCCCGGCTCGACGCCATCGGCGTCTTCGACTACAGCGACGAGGACGGCACCGAGGCCGCCGGCCTGGACCGCAAGGTGAGCGACGCCACTATCAAGCGGCGGTACGACCGGGTCGTCGCGCTCGCCGAGGAGCTGTGCGCCCAGCGCGCCGAGGACCGGATCGGCGACACCGTCGAGGTGCTGATCGACACGATCGACGGCGACGAGATCGAGGGCCGCGCCGAGCACCAGGCGCCCGAGGTGGACGGCTCGACCAGCCTGGTCCCCGGCGACGCCGGGGTGGACCTGTCGATGCTGCGCCCCGGCGACCTGGTCCGGGCGAGGGTCACCGGCACCGAGGGTGTGGACCTGATCGCCGTCCCGGTCGAGATGATCTCGGCCGCCCCGGTGACGCGGTGACCGACGAGCCCGCTCCGGCTCCGGCGGCGCGGGTGGTGTCGCTCTACAACGCCGCCAACGCGCTGACCGTCGTCCGGATCGTGCTCGTACCGGTCTTCCTGTTCCTGGTCGTCGTCTCCGAGATGACCCGGCCGGACTGGCGGATCGCGGCCTGCCTCGCCTTCTGCATCGCCTCGGCGACCGACTTCGCGGACGGCTGGATCGCCCGGCGCTGGTCGCTGGTCACCTCGTTCGGCAAGATCGCCGACCCGATCGCGGACAAGGCGCTCACCGGCACCGCACTGGTCCTGCTCTCGTTCTACGGCGCACTGCCCTGGTGGGTGACGGTGGTCATCCTGGTCCGTGAGTGGGGCGTGACCGCGCTGCGCTTCTGGGTGATCCGGTACGGCGTGATCCCGGCCTCCCGGGGTGGCAAGCTCAAGACCGGGCTGCAGACCGTCGCCATCGCGTGGTATCTGTGGCCGGTGCCGGAGCCGTTCCACCTCGTCGGGGTGGCGCTGATGGGCGCCGCGCTGGTGGTCACCGTGGTGACCGGGGCCGACTACGTGGTCCAGGCGCTGCGGTTGCGGCGGGGCTCTGTCTCCTAGGGGTCGGGAGGATCGGATGGACATCTCGGTGGCGGCCGCGGCGGCCGTGCACGCGCTGGTGGACCGGGGGCAGACGGTGGCGACCGCGGAGTCTCTCACCGGTGGTCTGGTGGCCGCGACGATCGTCGAGATCCCCGGGGTGAGCGCCGTCTACCGGGGCGGGCTGGTGGTCTACGCGACCGAGCTCAAGGCGCGGCTCGCCGGCGTACCGGAAGGGTTGCTGGCGGAGCGGGGCCCGGTCGACGGTGACGTGGCCGCCGCGCTGGCCGAGGGCGCCCGGGAGCGTTGCGGCGCGGACTGGGGCCTGGCCACCACCGGGGTCGCGGGCCCGGAGCCGCAGGACGGCAAGCCGGTCGGGCTGGTGTTCGTGGCGGTCGCCGGCCCCCAGGGGACCGAGGTGCGTGAGCTGAAACTGGACGGGAACCGGGCGGCAGTCCGTACCGAAAGTGTGACGGCCGTCCTTCGATTGCTGACCGACTCTCTCCGTTCCGCGCCGACTGCGGCCTGAGCTGGGGTTACGCCCCCTACCGCACCTGTTGTCCGGTTCTGCCGTGGGCCTAGGGGCCCGGGAATTCGGCGGGGCGGGATGTCGGGGCGGCTCGGGCCAGGTACGGTTGCGGGAAGCCTCCGGCGTATGCTGGCGGCGAGCTCGCAGGAGGAGGTGCCATGGTCCTGCTACGCCGCGTTATCGGCGACGCTCTTCGTGCGCGCCGGCAGGGGCAGCACCGCACGCTGCGCGAGGTGTCGACCGCCGCGAACGTCAGCCTGGGCTATCTGTCCGAGATCGAGCGTGGTCAGAAAGAGGCGTCCAGCGAGCTGCTCGCGGCCATCTGCGACGCGCTCGGCGCCCGCCTCTCCGAGTTGCTCAGCGAGGTCAGCAGCACGCTGTCCCTGGCGGAGAACATGGAGGGTGTGCTGGTCCCGGTCGACGGCCAGACGACCGAAGGGGACGTCTCCGTCTCCGTGCGCAAGGATTCCCCGCTGAAGACGACTCTGCACGCGACCCGCAAACCGAAGCGGGACATCGTCTACGCCGCCTGATCATCATGACGCGATCGGCCGGGCTGTCCCAGGGGACGGCCCGGCCTGTTTCGTGTGCTGGTTCGGCGCCTCGCTCTGGCCCCTCAGGGAGGCGTAGCCTCGATGCCAGGGGAGACCCTGAGATCCCCCGGAGGACCCGTGACGCCAGTGGCGTCCGGCTGTCACGATGGGTTTCGCGTCATCCTCGACACGGGGGCTGACGCGTCCGGCAGAGCGACATTGAGGGGACACCACGAGATGGCGAATCCGTTCGTCAAGGGCTGGCATTACATGATGGCGCTCTTCGGCGCGAAGATCGACGAGTACGCCGATCCGAAGGTCCAGATCCAGCAGGCCATCGAGGATGCTCAGCGCCAGCACCAGGCCCTCGTGCAGCAGGCCGCGGCCGTCATCGGCAATCAGCGGCAGCTCGAGATGAAGCTGTCCCGGCAGATGTCCGAGGTCGAGAAGCTGCAGGGCATGGCCCGTCAGGCGCTCGTCCTCGCCGACCGCGCCCGGGCCGCAGGTGACGAGGCCGAAGCCCAGAAGTACGAGTCGACCGCGCAGACCCTGGCCACCCAGCTGGTCTCCGGCGAGCAGTCGATGGAGGATCTCAAGACCCTCCACGACCAGGCGCTCGCCGCCGCCGGGCAGGCCCGCAAAGCGGTCGAGAACAACGCGATGGTCCTCCAGCAGCGCATCGCCGAGCGCTCCCGGCTGCTCAGCCAGCTCGAGCAGGCCAAGATGCAGGAGACCGTGGCCAAGTCGCTGGAGTCGATGTCGCAGCTCGCGGCGCCGGGCAACACCCCGTCGCTGGACCAGGTGCGCGACAAGATCGAGCAGCGGTATGCGAACGCCATGGGCCGTGCCGAGCTGGCCGCCGACTCGGTCGAGGGCCGCATGCTCGAGGTGCAGAAATCCAGCCTGGACCTGGCCGGCGCGTCCCGCCTGGAGCAGATCCGGTCCAGCATGGCGGGGGAGAAGCTGGGCGGCGCCGCCGATCGCCCGGCCGTCGAGCAGCCCGCCACCCCGGCCGCCGATCCGGCCGGTGTGGCCCGTCTCGACGAGATCCGGGCGAGCCTCAATCAGAAGCGGGGCGACACCACCGCTGCCGGCTGAGCGACGACGACGGGGAGGGGAGCGACGGTGGACGACCGGACCAGGTATTTCCGGCGGCTCAAACGGCTGCGGGGTTCCGCGCGCCGGTGGAGTGTGCTCGGTGGAGGCCTGACCGCGGCGGCCGCCGTCCTCACTCCGTACGGGGGGATAGGCGTCGCCGACGCGGTCTGGGCGGCGGCCGCCGGATCCTCGGTGATGCTCGCCTGGTGGCGCTGGAGCGACCACCGTGAGCTGGCCGCCCAGCCGGCGCCGGCGCCCAGCCTGCCGGAGACCCGGCTCGCCGCGGCGCTCGAGCGGTTCCCGGCCGGGCGGACGGTGGTGCAGGAGGTGCGCCGCCAGAAGAACCGGTTCGCGCTGCGCGGCTCGGTCATCGCCGACTCGTGGGACCGGCTGGAGCGCGCGTCACAGACGATGGCGGGGCTGGCCGGACGGCTGACCGGCGAGGGCGAGGCCGCGGTGCGGGAGGCGGCCACCGCCGAGCGGTGGCTGCGTGACCTCGGCCAGCGGGCGGCCAGCGTCGAGCGGGCCATCCCGCTCGGGCAGGGCGGCCGGCGCGACGCGCTCGTGGAGTCGCACGCCGGTCTCGCCGAGCAGTTCAGTGAGGGCGTCGAGGCGTTCGAGGCGCTGGTCGCGGCCGCCGCCAGCTACGTCGCGGAGGACGGGCAACCGCTCATCGACACCCGCCATCCGGCGTATTTCAGTCTGGTCGACGCGGCCGACCGGTTGCGCGGCATCGCCGAGGGCTTGGCCGAGCTGCGGACCAGCGAATTCCGCACCCCACCCGCGGCGGCCGGCTGACCCGTCACGGCTCCGGCTGGCAGCGCGGGCACCAGTAGGTGACGCGGTCGTCCTGTTCGGCCTTGCGGATCGCGGTGGCACAACGGCGGCACGGCTGGGCGCGACGACCGTACACATAGCTGGTCTCGCCTTTGCGCAGCGATCCGGTGGTGGTCTGCGTCCAGCGGCCGCGGTTGGAAGCGACCAGCTTCTGCGCCAGCTCGACCGTGCCGGCCAGGTCGGTCACCTCGTCGACCGGGGTCCATGGCCACAGCCCGCGCAGGAACAGCGTCTCCGCCTTGTAGAGATTGCCCACCCCGGCCAGATTCCGCTGGTCCAGCAGCGCCTCGGCGATCGTGGCCGAGGGCTTCGCGGCGATCCGGCGGACCGCCTCGGCCGGATCCCAGTCGGCGCCGAGCAGATCCGGCCCGAGATGGCCGACCAGACGGTCCTCCTCGGCGGTCGGGATCAGCGTCACCTCGTGCAGGTGGTACCCGACGGCCACCGAGCGGGCGGTGCGCAACACCACCCGGATCAGGTGCGCGGGGCGGCCGGTCCAGCGTTCCCGGGGCGCGTAGGCCCGCCAGGCGCCGTCCATCCGCAGGTGCGAGTGGAGCGTGTGCGGCGGCCGCCCGTCCCGGATCAGGCGCAGCAGCAGGTGTTTGCCCCGGCTCGCGGACTCGGCGACGGTCCAGCCGGTGAGGTCGGTGGTCGCGAGCCGCGGCACCCGGAAGTCGGAGCCGGTCAGCACCTCGCCGGTGAGCGCCTTCTCCAGCACGCGGGCGGTGTTCCAGACGGTGTCCCCTTCCGGCATGCCCACCATTCTCCCGAAAACCGGGTGCCCGGACCGGGGTGGGCTGGCATCCTGCCCGCATGCAACTCGATATCGCCCCGATCGGGGACCGGCTGGACCTCTATGACGAACTCCCAGGCTGGCCCGAGTTCATGACCAAGGATCCGACCGGTGGCCTCTACTACCGGTATTTTGACCAGTTCTGGCCGGACTTCTCCCTGCTTGCGGTCGACAAGGAGACCGGGAAGCCGGTGGCCAAGGCGCATTCGGTGCCGTTCGCGTGGGACGAGGATCCGGCTGAAGGGCTGCCCGAGGGCGGCTGGGACTGGGTGATCCGCCAGGCCGTCCACGACCGTCTCAGCGGGACGAAACCCACCATGGTCTCGGCTCTGGAGATCAACATCCGGCCCGATCTGCGCGGGTCCGGCCTCTCCGGCCTGATCCTCGCGGCGATGCGCGACAACGCGGCCGAGCACGGCTTCACCGACCTGGTCGCGCCGGTCCGGCCCAGCGGCAAGCACGCTCAGATCAGACAACCCATCGATGCGTACGCCCACGCGACCCGTGACGACGGACTGCCCGTCGACCCGTGGCTGCGGGTGCATGTGCGCGCCGGGGCGAAGATCGTCAACGTGGCGCACTACAGCATGACCTACGCCGGGACGCTGGAGCAGTGGCGATCCTGGACCGGGCTGGCCTTCGACGCCACCGGGCCGGTCGAGGTGCCGGGCGCCCTGTCCCCGATCCACTGCGACGTGGAGCAGGATCACGCCGTCTACGTCGAGCCCAACGTCTGGGTCCACCACCGCATCTGACCGTCCCCGCCGGGCGGTCGCGGCGCCGCTCGGGCCGGTGAGCCGGACCACCGATCTCAGCCCGGCGGGGCCTCGCGGGCGGGACCCCGCGGGTGCTCGCGTAGTGCGGCGGGACTGGTCTTCTGCGGTTGGGGCCGCCTGTCGCGTACCGGAAAGGGTTTGTTCCTTATCGGGCGGCGATGCGGACGATGTCGCCGGGGACCACCGAGAGAAGGACCACGGCGCGGCCGTTGTTGACCGCGATCGCGACCCGGTCCGCCGAGTCGGCGAAGACGAGCAGCTCGCCCACGTTGACGTCGGCGAAGGTCGTGCCGCGACGGGCCCGGACGCCGCCGTTGACCATGAGTTCCGTGCCGAGGCCGGAGAGTGCGGAGCCCTCGGCGGCCAGCTGGACGTTGCCGAACCGGTCGACCGTCAGGACCTCGGCCTCGATCCAGCCGTCGCCGACGGTGACCACCGGGTCCGGCAGACGGGTCAGACCGGACGGGTCCACCGCCGGGCCGGCCTCCGCGGGATCGGCGCCCGCCGCCAGCCGGGCCGCGGCCGGGGCGAAGAGATCCCGGCCGTGGAAGGTGCGGGAGACGTCGCCGAGCGTCCAGTCCTTGTTGTCCAGCTCGTAGGCCGCGGTGATGCCGCCGAGCGCCTCGGCGGCCCAGATGAGCAGGCCGTTGTCCGGGCCGACGAGCAGGCCGTTCGGCGTGACGAGGACCACGCCGCGGCGGGCCGTTCCGACGCCCGGGTCGACGACCGCGAGATGCACCGAGGGCGGCAGGTGGGGCGCGGTCTGCGCCAGGACCGCGGCGCCCCGGCTGACATCGGCCGGCGGCACGTGATGAGTGACGTCGATCACTCTGGTGCCGGGGGAGACGCGGGCGATCGATCCATGACAGGCGGCTACGAAGCCGTCAAAAGTGCCGTAATCGGTCGTGAAGCTGATCCATCCATAACCGCCCATGGTGGTCAACGTTACTGCCTGTCGTCGTCCGGAGTGAGGTGGGCGCGCCGGAGTGTCGTGGCAGTGTGGATCTATGCGTCTCGTGATCTTCACCGAACCCCAGCAGGGCGCCACCCACGACGATCTCCTGCGGGTCGCCAAAGCCGCCGAGGACGGCGGATACGACGGGTTCTTCCGCTCCGACCACTACCTCAAGATGGGCGATGCGCCCGGTCTGCCCGGCCCCACCGACGCGTGGATCACGCTCGCCGCCCTGGCCGTGCAGACCTCCCGGATCCGGCTCGGCACGCTGGTCAGCTCGGCCACCTTCCGCCTGCCCGGCCCGCTGGCGATCGCGGTCGCCCAGGTGGACGCGATGAGCGGCGGCCGGGTCGAGTTCGGCCTCGGTGGGGGCTGGTTCGAGGCCGAACACCGGGCGTACGGCATCCCGTTCCCCGCGGTCGGCGAACGCTTCGACCGGCTCGAGGAACAGCTCGAGATCATCACCGGGTTGTGGGAGACGCCGGCCGGCGCCACCTACGACTTCGACGGCAAGCATTACCGGATCAGCGACTCTCCGGCGCTGCCCAAGCCGGTGCAGTCACCACGGGTGCCGGTCATCGTCGGCGGCCACGGCAAGAAGCGCACCCCGTACCTGGCGGCGCGGTACGCCACCGAGTTCAACGTCCCGTTCTCCAAGATCTCGGACATCCCGGCCCAGTACTCGCGGGTCCGCGCCGCCGCCGAGGCCCTCGGCCGGACCGAGCCGCTCACCTACTCGGCCGCCGCGGTCCTCTGCGTCGGGCGTGACGACGCCGAGATCCGCCGCCGGGCCGCCGCGATCGGCCGCGACGTCGAGGAGATGCGCGAGAACGGCGGCATCGTCGGCACCCCCGCGGAGGCGGTCGAGACCATCGGCCGGTACGCGGAGGCGGGCGCCTCCCGTCTGTTCCTGCAGGTGCTGGACCTGTCCGATCTCGATCACATCGACCTGGTGGCGTCCGAGGTCACTGCGCGGCTCTGACCTCGTCGTGTTCTCGCCCCTTGCGACATGCGGCTTCGACCTGGTCGCGCCTCGTGCTCTCGCCCCTCGCGGCCTCAGGCGCGTAGGCGCAGGCCGCGAGGGGTGACACGGAAGCCGGCCGTGGTCAGAGCCTCTCGCAACGGGGAGGCGTGGACCGACTCGCCGTCCGCGCGTTCCACCGACAGCGCGCCCAGGGCACCGGAGCGCACCGCGCCGGCCAGGCCCTGGGCGGCCCTGGCCAGCGTCTCCGTGTCGTCGGTGAAGGACAGCAGGGTCCGGCCGCCGCGTTCGACGTAGAGGATCAGGTCTCCGCCGACCGTGACGACCAGGGCGCCCGCCTTCCGGCCGGCGCGGTGGCCGGCCTTGGCGACCGGGTTGCCGTCGCCGCTGTCGACGACCCGGTCCGGCCAGGGCAGCGCCGCCCCGAACGGATTGGCGGGATCGGTGGCCGCCAGCACCACGGCGGACACGACGGCCCGGCGGTCCTGCTCGGCCGGCTCACTCAGCGCCCGTAGCCGGTCCACCGCGCCGGGCACCGCGAACTGGGCCGCCCCCAGACCCTCGACGAAATAGCCCCGCCGGGCCGCCCCGCGCTCCTCCAGCGCCGCCAGCACCGGGTAGACCGCCGCGAACCCGCCGCTCACCCCCTCGGCCACGGCCGCACCGCGGGTCACCACGCCGTGCCGCTCCAGCAGCAGCTCGGCGACGGCCGCCGCACGCCGGGTCGGGTCGAGATCCCGCTCCGGCAGCCGGGACCAGCGACCCGCCATGTTCGGCGGCCCACCACGGGCGGGCAGGCGTGGCCGGCCGGGCCGCCCATACCTCGTCCGGGCGGGCGCCGCCTTCGCCCGATGGGCTCCGCTGCCACCGAGCAGCGCCCGCAGCGGTGCGAACGTGTCGTTGGTCAGGTGACCGGCCCACACCAGATCCCACACCACCGCCGAGAGCTCGGTGTCGTCGGCCGAGCCGACCCGGTCGGCGAGAGACCGGAAGAACATCGCCTGCCCGTCACCGAGAGCATCGAGCACCGCCTGATGCAGCGGGGTCGCCGCGAACTCCTCGTCGGGTGGTGGCAGCAGCAGCGGGGCACTCTCCGCATAGGCCAGCGTGACCCAGCCGTCGCCCCCGGCGATCGAACCGGACCCGGCCCACACCACCTCACCGGCCCCGCACAACTCGTCCAGCAGCGGCGGTGCGTAATCGGACACCCGGGCCGGCAGCACCAGACGCTCCCATGCGGACGCCGGCACCGCGACGCCCTGCACCTGCTCGATGGCGGCGGCCAGCGCGTCCACGCCACGGCCCGACCCACCCACCTGCTGCCACCTCGGCAGGAAGGAGGCGAGCACCCGCGGCGGGACCGGCTCGATCTCCCGGCGCAGCGCCGCCAGCGAGCGCCGCCGCAGCATCCGGAGCACCTCGGCGTCGCACCACTCGATGCCCGCGCCGCCCGGCGAGAACTCGCCCGAAGTGGCCCGGCCGGCCGCACTGAGCCGCTTGAGCGCCTGCTCCACGACGAAGACCCCGAGACCGAACCGGGCCGCGCAGGTGGCCGCCGCGAACGGCCCGTGCGTCCGCGCGAACCGTGCCACCAGGTCGCCGAGCGGGTCGGCCACGGGTTCCAGGTACGCCTCGGGAACACCGACCGGCAGCGCCACACCCAGCGCGTCCCGGTAGCGGCCGGCGTCGTCGATGCCGATCCAGCGATCCTCGCCGGCCACCCGCACCCGGATCGCCCGCCGGGTCGCGGCCAGTTGCTCCAGCCACTCCTCCGGAACGCCGCGCACGGCCAGCTCCGAGGGCGCCAGGTCACCGAGGAGCCGCAGCAGCTCGGCCGCGTCCTCGGCGTCACGCGGGGTGCGCTGGGCGGTCAGCCACTGCAACTGGGCCTCGGTCTCCGCGACCACCTCCGGATCCAGCAGCTCCCGCAGGTCGACCCGGCCGAGCAACTCGCCCAGCAGGGTCGAGTCGAGGGTGAGCGCGGCGGCACGGCGCTCGGCCAGTGGGGCGTCCCCCTCGTACAGGAAAGCGCCGACATAGCCGAAGAGCAGCGACCGGGCGAACGGTGACGGCCGTGCCGTCTCCGCCTCGACGAGCCGGACCTTGCGCCCGGAGATCTCCCGCATCAGGCCGACCAGGCCCGGCACGTCGAACACGTCCTGGAGGCACTCGCGGGCCGCCTCCAGGGTCACCGGGAAGTCGGCGAACTCCCGGGCCACGTCGAGCAGTTGCGCGGAACGCTGCCGCTGCTGCCAGAGCGGCTGCCGGCGGCGTGGATCGCGGCGGGGCAGCAGCAGCGACCGGGCCGCGCACTCCCGGAACCGGGACGCGAACAGCGCCGACGTGCCGACCGACTCCTCGACGATCTGCGCGATCTCCTCCGGATCGAAGGCGACCAGGTCGATGCCGGGCGGCTCCTCGGCGGTGTCCGGCAGGCGCACCACGATGCCGTCGTCGGAGGGCATCACCTGACCGTCCACCCCGAACCGCTCGCTGAGCCGGCGCCCGATCGCCAGTGCCCACGGCGCGTTGACCCGGGCGCCCAGCACACAGTGCACGGTCATCCGCCAGTCACCCAGCTCGTCGCGGAACCGCTCCACCACCACGGTCCGGTCGTCCGGCAGATGGCGGGTCGCCTCCCGCTGCTCGCGCAGGTACGCGATCAGGTTGCCGGCCGCCCACTCGTCCAGACCCGAGGCGTGCAGCTCGGTGGTGGCCCTGTCGTCGCCGGCCCGGGTCAGCGCGCGCAGCCGGGCGCCGATGGCCCGGCCCAGCTCGACCGGCCGGCCGGGGGAGTCGCCCTTCCAGAACGGCATCCGGGCGGGCGCTCCGGGCGCCGGCGAGACGAGCACCCGATCCGGTGTGATGTCCTCGATCCGCCAGGACGTCGAGCCGAGCAGGAAGACGTCGCCGACGCGAGACTCGTACACCATCTCCTCGTCCAGCTCACCGACCCGGGAGGCGCGCTCCGAACCGGCCAGGAAGACCCCGAAGGTGCCCCGGTCGGGGATCGTGCCGCCGCTGGTCACGGCCAGACGCTGGGCGCCGGGACGCCCGGTGAGCTGATCGGTGGTGCGATCCCACACCAGGCGGGGGCGCAGCTCGGAGAAGGCGGTCGACGGGTACCGCCCGGAGAGCATGTCGAGCACCGCGTGCAACGCCGACGACGGCAGCTCGGCGAACGGCGCGGCCCGCCGCACCAGCGCGGCGAGGTCGTCGACCTGCCACTCGTCCAGAGCGACCATGGCCACGATCTGCTGGGCGAGCACGTCGAGCGGGTTGCGCGGGCAGCGCAGCTCCTCGATCGCGCCGGCGCCCATCCGCTCCGCGACCACGGCACAGGACAGCAGGTCGCCGCGGTGTTTCGGGAAGACCACACCGCGGGAGACCGCGCCCACCTGGTGGCCGGCACGGCCGATGCGCTGCAGGCCGGCCGCGACCGACGGCGGCGCCTCGATCTGCACCACCAGATCCACCGCGCCCATGTCGATGCCCAGCTCCAGGCTGGATGTCGCGACCACGGCCGGCAGATGCCCGGACTTGAGCGCCTCCTCGATCTGTTTGCGCTCCTCGCGGGAGACGCTGCCGTGGTGGGCACGGGCGACGACCGGTGGCGCGCCACGCGTGCCGCCGGCCTGCGCCATGATCTCCGCGGGCATCCGCGAGCCGGCGGGGACCTGCGCCGCCGCCGGATCGGCGCGCTCGGCGGCCAGCTCGTTGAGCCGGGCGCAGAGCCGCTCCGAGCCGCGCCGCGAGTTGGTGAACACGATCGTCGACCGGTGCGCCTCGATCAGGTCGAGGACCCGCTCCTCGACGGCCGGCCAGATCGACGGCGTGCGCCGGCTGCCGCCCGGCTCGTCGGGATCCGGATCGGGCATCTCGTCGAGACGGGTCATGTCCTCCACCGGGACCTCGACCAGCACCTCGATCGTCTTGGCGCTGCGCGGCTGGACGACCTCCACATCCTGGGCGCCGCCGAGGAACCGGGCCGTCTCGTCGATCGGGCGGACCGTGGCGGACAGGCCGATCCGCTGGGCCGGGCGGTCGAGAAGCGCGTCCAGCCGCTCCAGGGAGAGGGCCAGATGCGCGCCGCGCTTGGTGGCGGCGACCGCGTGCACCTCGTCGATGATCACCGTCTGGACGCCGCGCAACGACTCCCGCGCGGCGGAGGTGAGCAGCAGGAACAGCGACTCGGGCGTGGTGATCAGAATGTCCGGCGGGGTCCGTGTGAAGCCACGCCGCTCCTCGGCCGGAGTGTCGCCCGTCCGCATCCCGACGGTGATCTCCGGAGGCGGCAGCCCCAGCCGCCCGGCCGCCTGCCGGATCCCGGTGAGCGGCGCGCGCAGGTTGCGCTCGACATCGACGGCCAGCGCCTTCAGCGGGCTCACATAGAGCACCCGGCATCGCTGCCGGGGCTGCTCGGGGACCGGCTCACGGGCCAGCCGGTCGAGCGACCAGAGGAAGGCGGCCAGCGTCTTGCCGGACCCGGTCGGCGCGACCACCAGGGCGTTACGCCCCGCGCCGACCGCCCGCCACGCCCCGGCCTGAGCGGCGGTGGGCGCGGCGAAGGCGGCCGTGAACCACTCCCGGGTGGCCGGACCGAACCTCTCTAGCACCTCTCGCACGCCTCACATCCTGCCCTGGGGGTACGACAGAAAACCGCCCTCCCGGTCCAGCGGGAAACCGCACGCGGGGGCCGGGTGATCGTCGTTCCTCGGGCGGTCTGTGGCTGATTATCCTGATACCCGACTTGATGGGTGGGTGCCGATGGCGGTCAGGCAGATGCTTGTCGCCGGCCGGTACCGTCTCCTGGAGCCGGTCGGCGCCGGTGGCATGGGGCGGGTCTGGCTGGCCCGGGACGAGATGCTCCACCGCGAGGTAGCCGTCAAGGAGATCGTTCCGCCGGACTGGATGACCGGTGCTGAAAAGGATCGTCTGCGTTCGCGGACCCTTCGCGAGGCGCGGAGCGCGGCCCGTCTCAACCATCCCCACGTGGTCCGGATCTACGACGTCGTACACGCCGAAGGGCTGTCCTGGATCGTCATGGAGTACGTGCAGTCCCGGTCGCTCCAACAGGTGCTTCACGAGGAGGGGCCGTACGAGCCGGCGGTGGCCGCGCGGATCGGCCTGGCCGTCCTGGACGCCCTCGCCGCGGCGCACCGGGCCGGAGTACTGCACCGCGACGTGAAACCGCACAACGTGCTCATCGGGACCGACGGGCGGGTCGTGCTGACCGATTTCGGTCTCGCGACGTTCGTCGACGACGGGTCGGTGACCGCCCCCGGCCTGATCGTCGGTTCGCCCCAGTACGTGTCGCCGGAGCGGGCCCGCGACGGCGCCTCCACCGTCGAATCGGATCTGTGGTCACTGGGAGCGACCCTGTACGCGGCCGTCGAAGGGCGGTCGCCCTACGCCCGTGAGACGGCGATGGCGACCCTTGCGGCGCTCGCCACGGAACCTCCGGACCCGCCGGTCCGTGCCGGCCCGCTGGCCTCGGTGCTCGACGGCCTCCTCCGATACGAACCAGCCACCCGCCTGACGGTTCCGGAGGTCGAACGGCGGCTGCGCATGATCGTGTTCGAGGACCCGCGGGAGAAGATTCCGTTCCTGCCCGGCCAGCGCGACGGCCGGCGGGCGCGCGGGACGACCGGGCCGGGACCCGTACCGGAGGCCGAGCCGGGATCCCCACACGCGGCCGGGTCTCCGGCGCGGCCGCACCGGGGGACGGCCCCGGTGGCCGGACGGTCGTCTCCCCATGCGTCTCCGGCGGCCGCCGCGCCGGAGGCGGGAACGCACATCGGGCGGCCGCGGTCCTCGCCCGATCCGGTCCGGAGAGCCACGGGCGCCGCCCCGGTCCCGCCCTCCGACGGTGCGCCGTCGCCGGGCTCGCCCACCGCGGTTCCGCGTGCGACCGGTGGCCCCTCCGCCGGGCGTCCGGGCCCATCCGCCTCCTACCAGGCCGGGCCGGTGCCGAATCCCTCCGCGGGCAGAGGACATCCGCCCTCTTCGGCGGAGGATGTTCGAGGCGTGCCGAGCACTCCCGGCACCGGGACCCATCAGGGCGACGCGCCGGGTCCTGCGGCAGCGACTCCAGCGGGACCGAACGCCGGACTCCCCGGGATCGGCCCCTCTACCGAGGGCCCGGCCGATGTCGCGGCTGCGTCAGGTGGCCGGCCTGATCTCATCGTGGGCAACCCGTCCGGATCGCCGGGCCGCGCGCCCGTTCCGAGTGATCCGTCCCGCTCGCGCGGCGAGACGCCTTCGGTGCCGGCTCAGGCGTCCTCTTCGCACAGTGAGGCGTCGCCGGCGCCGGGTCAGGTGTCGTCGCCCGCGATGGCCCGCGAGCCGGACCCGTCCGGCCCACCCCCGGGGCTGGATCCTCCCGCAGCAGCCGCGGGCAGGCCGGGAACGACCGCGCACGATCCGGAGGCGGGCCGGGACGACGTCTCCGCATCCGGCATGGCGGGCACGAAATTGGAGCTCTGGCAGTCAACAGCGGCGTCCGGCGCGCCAGCAGCCGGAACGTGCTTCCCGGATGGGCGTCCCGCCGGTGACCAGGCCGGCCGTCAGGCCACGGACCCGCTGCCCTCCGATCCGGCGAAGCCGAAGACCTCCCGCCTCCCGCCCGCGGCGGGCACGGCCGTCGTCCGCGCGGCCTCGGGCGGCACGACGAGCGGGCCGTCAAACCCACACCCCACCCGATCGGTACGGGTGACGCAGGCCCGGATCGCCGTCACCGCTCTGGTCATGCTGGCGCTGGGTGGCAGTCTGTTCGCAGGCTATGTGGCCGACCGCGACGAGCCCCGCCCCCAGGTCTTCCTTCCTTCCCCGTCGGCCGTGACAGAGTCGCTGGTGACGACCACACCGTCACCCACCGTCCCGGTGCCGCCCGCCGGAGCCCCGGCTTCCCGGACCTCCCCGGCCTCCCAGGCATCCGGAACCTCGGCATCCCGGAGCTCCCCGGCTTCCCAGGTCTCCCCGGCGGAGCCGGCCGGCTCGCCGGCACTCTCGAAACCGGCCACCACGGCCCCCTCCACTGCGGTGAGTTCGCCGCAGCGGGGAACCTTCGTATCCGCCCGCTGCGACACGTCACCGCCGACGGGTCTCCCGGCGACCCCGCGGAAGGGCGCGACCCGGGGCGTCAACGGGTGGACCCTGCCCCCCGGCTGGTCCTACTTCACCGACGGATCCGGCTTTCACATCGCCATCCCCGACGACTGGACCTACCAGCGAATCGGTACGACCTACTGCTTTCGGAACTCCCGGAACTCCCGGGTGCTGAGCCTCGACGCCGGCCAGGATCCCGTCGCCGACCCGGTCCGGGCGTTGCAGGCCGAGGAAGGCCGTCTGGCTGGACCGGGTGGACTGCCCGGCTACACGAGAGTGGGGCTCGAAGCGGTGGCCCTGCTGCACCGGGCTGCCGACTGGGAGTACCGCTACCGAACCCGGGGCGGCGCCGCCCGGCACACCATCGTCCGATGGTTCGTGGTCGACGGCCGGGCCTTCGTGCTGAGCTGGACCACCGCGGAGAAGACGTGGACCACGGACCTCGGCAAGCTCCAGATGGTCCGCGGCACCTTCTACGCGGTGGGCGCCACCCGCAACCCGGCCCCGAGCCCTTCCTGATCGTGGGGCGTCTCAGCCCACGCTGGCCGTGGCGAGCTTGATCCCGAATCCCACGAACAGCGTGCCCACCGCGGTGGTCGCTCCGGTGGCCAGCCGTCGTCGTTCCCGGAACTGCCCGGCGAGGTAGCGGCCCCCGAAGATCAGCGCGGACAGGTAGAGCGCGCTGAAGAACTGCACGACCGTGCCGAGGACCAGGAACGACAGCTCCGGATGCGGATAGCCGGGCTGAACGAACTGGATGAAGAACGACACGAAGAACAGGATCGCCTTGGGGTTGAGCAGGCTGATCACGGCGGCCCGCCGGAAGGGGCGCTGCATCCCCGCGGGTGGCTCGCCGGTCGGTGCGGGGGCCGGCACGGCACGGTCGCGCCACCGCCGCCAGGCGCTGCGGATGATGTTGACGCCGACCCAGGACAGGTACGCCGCCCCCGCGTACTTCAGCACGAGGAAGAGGGCCGGGTAGGCGGCGATCAGGGAGGCGACGCCGGTCGCCGAGAGGATCATGAGCACCGCGTCGCCCAGGAACACTCCACCCGCGGCCTGGTAGCCGGCGCGGACGCCGCGCTGGGCGCCCACCGAGAGCACGAAGATCGAGTTCGGGCCGGGCAGGAGGATGATGGCCACCACGCCCAGCACGTACGTCCAGAAATCAGTGATGCCGAGCATCGGTCAACCTTTCTCGCCGGAGCGCTCCGGAGTATCGCTGATGGGACTCATCCCGTGGCCAGCCGGTCCCTGAGGCGCCGGGCCGCGGCCGGCCACTCGTCCACCGTCATGGCGAACAGCACGGTGTCCCGCCAGCTGCCGTCGGGCCGCTTGCGATGACGGCGGATCATCCCGTCACGGCTGGCGCCCAGCCGTGCGATCGCCTGCTGGGAACGCTCGTTGCGAACGTCCGTAAACCAGAACACGCGTTCGGCGCCGAGTACGTCGAACGCCCGCTCCAGCAGCAGCAGCTTCGCCTCGGTGTTGACCCCGGTCCGCCACCACTTCCGCCCGAGCATGGTGTGACCGATGCCGAGGGCCCGCTGGTTCGTGTCGATGTCGTGGTAGGTCGTCATGCCCATCACCGCGCCGGTGGCCGGGTCGACCTGTGCCCAGCCGGAACGCTGGCCCAGCCACTGACCGCGCAGCACACCCGCGACATCCTCGGCCAGATCCTCCGCCGTGCGCGGCTGGGGGAAGGGGATGTGCCGCCAGACCTCCTCGTCGTCCAGCGCCTCGAACAGCGGCTTCACATGGCCGGGCGTGAGGGGCTCGAGCCGGACGTGCCGGCCCTCCAGCACGACCGGGGTCTGCCACTCCGACGGGGCGCCCGGAAGATACGCCGGCGGGGCGGCCGCGACGCCCGGCTCCGTCACCGGGGGCCCAGCCACCGTCCGCAGCGGCAGAACCCCGGCCCAGTGCGGCAGATCCAGGTCCTCCGGGTCGTCCACGGCGCCGGCGGCCCGGATCCGCACCGACACCTCGACGAGCGGAAGCGCCAGCACTGTCGTCTGAGCGAGCTCCTGGTGGGTGGGTGGCCGGCTGTCCCGGGAGCGGCCGTCACCGACCTTGTCGGCCAGGGCGGACAGCACACGCAGCTTCTCGGCGTCGTCGGTGACCGGCCGCGCGGTCCCGAGAGCGACCACGGAACGGTAGTTGGCACTGTGGTTGAACTGCGACCGCGCGTAGACCAGCGCGTCCAGCAGGGTCACGGTCACGCACACCGGGACGCCGTCGCCACGGGCCGCCAGGCCGAGCCGCGAGCCGGTGGAGCCGTGCAGGTAGAGCGTGTCGCCGAGGCGGACGTGCAGGTTGGGCAGCACCCGGGGCTCACCGTCGACCACGAAACCGACCGCGCAGTCGAACGCCTCGTCGAGAATGGCGTGGGCCGTGTCACGCTCGTAGTGCATCCGCTTCCGGGTGCGTGTGGCCGTCGTACGAGAGGTGGGGGTGTAGAGGTCGGTCATGGAGGCCTCCCCGGCTGTTCCGCTTGCGAATGACCTTGTACTAGTACAGACTGCTTTCTGTGTCAGCACAGTATCAGGTCAGAGGTGACAGCGCCGCCGAGATCTCGGCCAGCATCGAGGCGGGCATCGTCCGGGGCGACTGGATCGCCGGGGCGGCGTTGCCGCCGGTCCGCGTCCTCGCGGGCTCTCTGCACGTCAGCCCGGCCACCGTGGCCAAGGCCTATCAGGAGCTGCGCCAGCGCGGCGTGATCGAGACCGAGGGCCGGCGCGGCACCCGTGTCCGCACGCGCCCGGCCGTCGCGGTGACGCGGGCCGCTCTGCGTACGCCGGCTCCGCCGGGCCTGCGCGATCTCTCCACCGGAGAGCCGGATCCGCATCTGCTGCCCCCCTTGGCTCCGGCGATCGCCGCGCTCGCGGCGCAAAGCGGCCCGCCACAGGGTTATGCGTCCGCCGTCACCATGCCGGAGCTGGCCGACGCCGCCCGGCCCCGGCTGCTGGGCGAGGGAGTCCCCGTCTCCGGTGCGGTGATCGTGGTCACCTCGGGGGCTCTCGACTCGATCGAGCGGGTCCTCGCCGCCCACCTTCGACCAGGCGACGGCGTCGCGATCGAGGATCCTGGGTGGGCCGCCCTGATCGACCTGGTGGCCGCCCTGGGCCTGCGCGCGGTGCCGTTCGCCGTCGATGCCGAGGGGCCCGACCCGGAAGCGCTGGCCGCGGCGTTGCGAGCCGGCGCCCGGGCCGTCGTGATCACCGTCCGCGCGCAGAATCCGACCGGCGCCGCGGTCGGCGCCGAGCGGGCCGTCCGCCTTCGGGAGCTGCTGGCCGGCCATCCGGGCGTCGTCGTCATCGAGGATGATCACGCGGCCGAGCTGGCCGAGCGTGAGCCGAACTGCATCGGGCCGGTGACCGGCTCCTGGGCGTTCGTCCGGTCCGCCTCCAAGCCCTTCGGACCGGATCTGCGCATCGCCGTGCTCGCGGGCGACGAGACGACCGCGGCCCGGGTGGCCGGCCGGATGCGGATCGGCATGGGCTGGGTGTCGACCGTCCTGCAGCGGCTGCTGCTCCGGCTCTGGCGGGACGAAGAGGCGACCGAGCTGGTCGCGCACGCCGCGAGGACGTACGGGGAACGCCGCCGGGCACTCCAGGCGGCGCTCCGGGCGGAGGGCGTCGAAGCCTTCGGCGAGACCGGTATCAACGTCTGGGTTCCGGTGCCCGACGAGACCCGGGCGGTCGCGGCGCTTCGCGATCGGGGGTACGCGGTGGCGCCCGGCACCCTCTTCCGGATGGGCTCCCCACCGGGGATCCGCATCACGATCAGCACACTCGAGCCCGCGGAGGCGACGGAACTGGCCGGGGCGGTGGCGGCCGCGGTCAACCCGGCCGGCGTGGCTCCGCCGATGAGGTGAGGTCTCCGTAGGAAGGAGGGAGTGCCGTCATCCGGAAGGGTTGGGGCGGGGATTTTGTCGGTGGCTGCGGGTAGAACGGTGCAATGCCATGGACCGAGGCGCCGGTGGGCGCGCAGCGATGGGTGCCGCCGCACCCCCGGAGCATCGACGAGCTGAAGTCGGCCGCGGCGGACTGTCAGGGCTGCGAGCTCCACGAGAACGCGACCCAGACCGTGTTCGGGCGCGGGGCGCCGCACGCGAGGATCGTCTTCGTCGGCGAGCAGCCCGGTGACATCGAGGACCGGCAGGGGCTGCCGTTCGTGGGGCCGGCGGGGCGCCTGCTGCGGGAGGCGGTCGACGACGCCGGCATCGACCCGGCCGATCTCTACATCACGAATTCGGTGAAGCACTTCAGGTTCGAGCTGCGGGGCAGCCGGCGGATCCACCAGAACCCGGGGCCCGCCCACATCACCGCCTGCCGTCCGTGGCTGGTCTCGGAGTTCGCGCTGCTCAAGCCGGAGCTCGTGGTCATCCTGGGCGCCACCGCGGGCAAGGCGCTGCTCGGCCCATCGTTCCGGGTGACCCGGTCACGCGGGCAGCTGATGCCATGGCCGGCATCGGCCCAGCACCCCGAGGACTTCCCGGTGGCCGAGATCCAGGCGCTGGCCACGATCCACCCCTCGGCGGTGCTGCGGGCGGATGATCGCGAGACGGCGTACCGAGGGCTGGTCGACGACCTCCGCGTCGCGGCCGCGGCGGTCGCCTGACGGGTCGGCGGCCCGCTCGTGGGTACCCTTTCACGGTGCGCCTGACAGATTTCTGGGAACGCCTGGAGCAGAGTTTCGGGTCCGCCTATGCCCGGAGCATTGCGGCGGATCACGCCTTCACGGAACTGGGCGGCCGGACCATCGACACGGCCATCGCTCAGGGTGTCGAAACGGCTACCATCTGGCGCGCGGTGGTCGCCGCATACCCCGATCGGGTGCCCATGCGGCTACGCTGAGCTGCTTTAGAACGTCTGTTCGGCGATTCTCTCGATCCTCGTACAGGTGTTCGGCTATTGTCCACAGCGGCTCGGTCATCCACAGCACACGACAGGGCGGAGGATTTTTGTCATACCCACCGCCTACCGTGTCGACCGTGGTGAACAAAAGCTCGTCAGCGAAGAACGCGAAGTCGAATACAGGGGTGGCGGTAATGGCGGCAGGAACACCTGATCGTGAGAAAGCGCTCGAACTGGCGCTGGCGCAGATCGACAAGCAGTTCGGCAAGGGCTCGGTGATGAGGCTCGGGGAGCGGCCGGTCGTGCAGACCGCCGTCATCCCGACCAGCTCCATCGCGCTGGATGTGGCGCTGGGTGTCGGCGGCCTGCCGCGTGGCCGGGTCATCGAGATCTACGGGCCGGAGTCGAGCGGTAAGACCACGGTCGCCCTGCACGCGGTGGCGAATGCGCAGAAGGCCGGCGGTATCGCGGCGTTCATCGACGCCGAGCACGCTCTCGACCCGGATTACGCACGGGCCCTCGGTGTCGACACCGACGCCCTTCTCATCTCTCAGCCGGACACCGGTGAGCAGGCCCTCGAGATCGCGGACATGCTGATCCGTTCGGGTGCTCTCGACATCATCGTCATCGACTCGGTGGCCGCCCTCGTGCCGCGTGCCGAGATCGAGGGTGAGATGGGTGACAGTCACGTCGGTCTGCAGGCCCGTCTCATGAGCCAGGCCCTTCGGAAGATCACCGGTATTCTCAGCAACTCGGGCACCACCGCGATCTTCATCAACCAGCTGCGCGAGAAGATCGGCGTCATGTTCGGCTCGCCCGAGACGACGACCGGTGGCCGGGCCCTCAAGTTCTACGCCTCGGTCCGGCTCGACGTCCGGCGCATCGAGAGCCTGAAGGACGGCACCGACGTCGTCGGTAACCGCACCCGGGTCAAGGTCGTCAAGAACAAGGTGGCCGCGCCGTTCAAGCAGGCCGAGTTCGACATCATGTATGGGAAGGGCATCTCCCGGGAGGGCTCGCTCATCGACGTCGGTGTCGAGCAGAGCATCATCCGGAAGTCGGGCGCCTGGTACACGTATGACGGGGACCAGCTCGGTCAGGGCAAGGAGAAGGCGCGGGAGTTCCTGAGGGAGAACCCCGACGTCGCCGCCGAGATCGAGAAGAAGATCCTGGAGAAGCTCGGCGTCGGGCAGGCCGGCGCCGATGCCGCCGGTGGCCCCGAGCTGCCGCCGGTCGACTTCTGACCCGGTAACCGGCGATGGCTGGACGGCGCGGTGCACGGTCCGGGCGAGGGTGGGATGCCATCCCGCCCCGGGCCTCCTCCGGCATGCCGGAGGACGGAGAGGCGGGTGCGGCCCGCCGTGCCGGTGGCCGTGGCGCCCGCCGGCGCCCGGCCGGGTCCGACGTGCCGGATGACCACGCGGGTGGAGACGGGCGGGAGCGGCCGGAGCCGCCGCGCAGCGAGTCCGAGATCGCCCGGGAGATCTGTCTTCGCCAGCTCGCGGTTCGACCACGAACCCGAGCCGAGCTGGCGAAGGCGCTGATCCGCAAGGAGATCTCCGAAGAGGCGATCGCAGAGGTCCTCGACCGGTACGACGAGGTCGGCATCATCGACGACGCGGCCTTCGCCCGGGCGTGGGTCTCCAGTCGTCATCACGGCAGAGGGCTGGCGCGACGGGCGCTGGCCAATGAGCTGCGCCAGCGCGGGGTCGACGCCGAGGTGGCCTCCGAAGCGCTGGAGGCGGTCGACGACGAGGCGGAGGCGGCTGCCGCCCGGGCGCTGGTCGATCGCAAGCTCCGGTCGGCGAGGGGCGCCCCGGAGGCGGTCTTCCGGCGGCTGGTCGCGATGCTCGCCCGCAAGGGATATCCGGCCGGCATCGCCATCCGCGCCGTCAAGGACGCGCTGGCCGCCCGTGACGAGGAGGCCGCCGAGTTCGCCGACGCGCTCGACGCGGATGCGCTCGAGGACGGGTCCACCGGCCTCTGACGACGGGCTGCCACGCGCCAGTCGCGGCATGGCGAGGCAGGTTCGCACGCCTGCCGCCCGTGGTGGCGAGGTGGCTTGCACGTCCTTGATACCCACATGGCGAGGCGGGCCGGCACGTCCTTGGGCAGCGTCACCAGCCTCGAATGGCCGGTGGCGGATTTCCGTCAGCCGCTGCGGCAGCGGCCGAAACTTTCGGGGTTGAGTCCAGCGCTCGGGACCGGGTGTTGGCGCCGGGACCAGGACTTTGGCCGATATAGTCCTGATGTGAGGATTGCTCCGCTGGCGTCCATTCGGTGCGATATCACGCAACGGCCTCGAGGCCGGGGCGGCTGATACGCTCCGTTACCACGCGTCCCTGTCACGCTCCGTGTCGCATGATGAGAGCGCTGGTGGCGGTGGTGATAATGGTTGAAGTCTGGAGTGGCTCATTATCACGGTGGCGTGATCGCACGGTACGCCGGGAATGTCCCGTGGGTTCGTGAGCTGGGCGTAAGCAGGTCTGTGCCGTACGTCCCATCCGCTGCCAAATCATGAGTCCTTGACCGAAGCGGTGCTCGCGACCTAGCCTCGCGTTACACAAGGTTTGTTCGACCATCCATGCAACAGGCACAACATAGATCGCATTACATTACGGCATCACTTGGACGGTCCGACGTCCGTGAGATGCCTCCGTCGGCCGCTGACCGCGCGGCTGGTGGCGCGACATACCGGCGGTCAACCCCACAACTCCACACACTCTGATTCGAGCGGCTGACGGGCGGCTCGCCGACAGGGGGCACCTGAGCCGGCCGAAGGATCATCAGATGGGGTCTCGGGCGAGAAAGATCGCTCGAGACATTGTCGTATCCCACGGACGGTAACGATGTTCCCGGTTGGCGGGGCGACCGCGGTGGCGAGGCTACGCAGGGAAACGCTGGCTTGATGTCCTCATGGTCATCATCGGGCAGCGGTTCTCCGGCCGAGGAGCTCGAGCGCCCTCCGTGACGGTGGGCGGCAGGGACGGAATCCGGCACATCGTCTTCGGCTCAGGCCGGCGGATGTTCCGACTCTGAACCGGTCGTCCTGCTTGAGCGGAGCGACTGGTCCGAAGACCGGTCGCTGACCGGAATCCGGACGGTTCGGCTGTTACAGCCGTCTCGACCGGCTCCACAGCGACCGGGCCGCTCGGGTAGGCGAAGCGACGGAATCGAGGCGACCAGGCAGCGGCAGCCGCCGGGTTGAAGCGATTCAGGAGGCTTCGGAACCCACGGCGGCCGGGCCGGCCGAGTAGGCGGCGACGGATTTCGGGCGCGACTGGGTTGAAGGACCTGGTCGCCACGGATTCCGAGGTCGCCGAGACGTTCGAGACCCGGGCCGGCCGGCCAGGGCAGCGGCCGGATCGCCTCCGCGGCGACCACGATGCCGCGGCTCCCAAGGCGATCCGCGTTCGCGACCGGAAGGGCCAGGGCACCAGCTAGCCACGGGCAACAGCCGGACCTGGGCGCCAGCAGGCTTCGGGGAACCGAAGGCTCAAGCGACCGAAGGCTCCGGGAGGACCACGGGCAACCGAGGGATTCCGGCGAATCGGCTCGCTGACGGGCTACCGGCGGGCGAAGGCTCAACCGGGCGAAAGCTTTCGGGCAACCGAAGGATTTCGGTGTCCGGCGCCTCGGCGGCAGGCAAGCCGAAGCGGCCAAGAGCCCCCAGCGGGCCGGAGGGCTTCGGGCAGCCGAGGTTCCGGGTAACCCAGGGCTCCGGTGACCCGTAGGGCAGCCGGGCGCATTGGGCCAACCGGAAGGCGCCGGGTGGCCAGGGCTCAGGCAACGGGCGGTTCGGTGTTCCGGAAGGCTTCGGGCGGTTGAAGGCCTCAGGTGGCCGGAAGGTCTCGGGTGGCTGAAGGCCCCAGGTGGCCGGAAGGTCTCGGGTGGCCGAAAGGCCCAGGTGGCCGGAAGGTTCCGGGTGGCCGAAAGGCCCCGGGTAACCCGGGCTGCTCCGGGTAACCGGAGAAGCGACCGGAACCCCGACCGCAGCCCAAGCCCGCGACCGAGGCCCGGAGCAGAGCCACCCGACCCGGTGATCCGGCGAGGGCGGCCCGGCCCCGGCGCGGTGAGCCGCACCCGGTGCCCGGCGGAATGCCGGCGCCGGACGGAGACTGGAAGCCGGGGTGGCCGAACGGCGGAGCGCGTGTACCCGGGGGCCGGTGCCGCCCGCGATCTGCTGCCTTGGTCGGGCATCCCGCAGAGAGGCCCGCGCGTGTGCACCGCGCCGGCGGCGAAGGGAGACGCGGCGAGATGATGACCCCGCTGGACTGGGTGCTGGTGGTTGCCATCATCGTGATCGCCGTAGCGGTGATAGCGGGGCTGGTCCTCGGGACACGGGCGCTGCGCCAGTTGCGCGCCGACCGGCAGGACGCGCAGGAGCGGCAGGAGCAGGCGGTCGGTGACGCCCGGGCGAAGGTGGAGGACGCCAACGCCAAGGCCGCGTCGGTTCGCGCCGAGGCTGCCGCCGCGAAGGCGGAGGCGAGTGCCGCCCGGGCCGAGGCCCGCCGGGTTCTGGAGACCGCGCACAGCGAGGCCGACACCATCCTGGAGCACGCCCACCGTCAGGCCGAGGCCGACGCGGAGCAACTGCGCGCCGCCGCCCGCCGGTCCGGGGAGCGTGAGATCGCGCTGCTCAACGCCACGGTGAAGGAGCAGGCGGCCGAGGTGGAGCGCCGGGCCGCGCGGATCGACGAGCGGGAGCGGCTGCACGGCGAGGAGGTGGAGCGCCTCGTCGAACGGGAGCGCCGCCTGGCCACGCTGGAGACGGATCTGTCGGCGCGGGAGGCGGCCCTCACCACGCGGGAGGCCGACCTGACGAAGGCCGAGGAGGTCAGGCGCCGGGAGATGGAGCGGATCGCCGGGCTGACCGCCGAGGCGGCCCGGACCGAGCTGATCGAGGCGATCGAGGGGCAGGCGAAGCGCGAGGCGGCGATCCTGGTCCGGGACATCGAGACCGAGGCGAAGAACACCGCGGACACCCGGGCCCGGCACATCGTGGTCGACGCGATCCAGCGGATCGCCAGCGAGCAGACCGCGGAGAGCGTGGTCAGCGTGCTGCATCTGCCGAGCGACGAGATGAAGGGCCGGATCATCGGCCGTGAGGGCCGCAACATCCGGGCGTTCGAGTCGACCACCGGCGTCAACCTGATCATCGATGACACCCCGGAGGCGGTCCTTCTCTCCTGTTTCGATCCGGTACGCCGTGAGGTGGGCCGCCTCACGCTGGAGAAGCTGGTCCTGGACGGCCGGATCCACCCGCACCGGATCGAAGAGGTCTTCGACAGCGCGAAGAACGAGGTGGAGCGCCTCTGCGACCGGGCGGCCGAGGAGGCCCTGGTCGATGTCGGGATCACGAACATCCACCCGGAGCTGGCGAAGCTGCTGGGCCGGCTGCGGTACCGGACGAGCTACGGCCAGAACGTGCTGAAGCACCTGGTGGAGACGGCGCACATCGCCGGGATCATGGCCGCCGAGATGGGCCTGGACGTGCCGACGATGAAGCGGGCCGCCTTCCTGCACGACATCGGCAAGGCGCTGACCCACGAGGTGGAGGGCAGCCACGCCCTGATCGGCGCCGACCTGGCCCGCAAGTACGGCGAGCACGAGGACATCGTCCACGCGATCGAGGCGCACCACAACGAGGTGCCGCCGCAGACCATCGAGGCGGTGCTGACGCAGGCCGCGGACGCCTGCTCGGGCGGCCGGCCGGGGGCCCGGCGGGAGAGCCTGGAGGCGTACGTCAAGCGCCTGGAGCGGATCGAGGAGATCGCGGGCGGGAAGCTCGGGGTGGAGAAGGTCTTCGCGATGCAGGCCGGCCGCGAGATCCGGGTGATGGTGCGGCCGGACGACATCGACGACATCGGCGCCGCCGTGCTGGCCCGTGACGTGGCGAAGCAGATCGAGGAGGAGCTGACCTACCCGGGCCAGATCCGGGTCACCGTGGTCCGTGAGTCCCGGGTGACCGAACTGGCCCGGTAGGCGCTAGATCTGGCGGGTGACGTCGGTGAGCGGCAGCGTCTTCGCCTTGGCCTTGGGCATCCGGGTGAGGCGCCGCTGCAGCCACCAGGCGAGCAGCGACAGCATGCCGCACAGCGTGATGTAGATGGCCCCGACGACCAGGTAGGCCGGCACGTAGGGGAGCCCGAACGCGAGCCGCCCGCCGATCGTCTTGCCGACGGTCAGCAGTTCCGGGTACGTGATGATGAAGCCGAGCGCGGTGTCCTTCAGCAGGACGACGAGCTGGCTGACGATGGCCGGCAGCATGGCCCGGAACGCCTGGGGCAGCAGGACAAGCCGCAGCACCTGGTTCTTCCGCATGCCGACGGCGTAGGCGGCCTCGGACTGCCCCTTGGACACCGCGTTGATGCCGGCGCGGAAGATCTCCGCGAGCACCGAGCCGTTGTACAGGGTCAGGCCGATGACGAGGGCCCACAGCTTGTCGATGGACCAGCCGTACTGCAGCGGGACGTAGTAGCCGAAGAAGATCAGGATGAGCAGCGGGATGGCCCGGAACAGCTCGACCACGAAGGTGGACGGGGCTCGCAGGGCGGCGTGGTCGCTGAGGCGTCCGGCGGCGCAGACCGCGCCGAAGAGCAGGGCGAGGACCGCCGCGATGCCGGCCGCCTTGAGGGTGAACCAGACGCCGTTGAGCAGCTCGATCTGCACGGCCTTGTACTTGAACTGGTCCCACCGGCGGGCCTCGAACTGGCCGGTCTCCCAGAAGCGGTAGATCACGAACGCGATCAGGCCCAGGATCACCAGCGTGGCGGCCACACCGATGATCAGGTTGCGGCGGCGGCCCTTGGGGCCGGGCAGGTCGTACAGCACCGACGTCATCGCGCCACCGCCCACTTGCGCTCGAGGGACCGCTGCAGCAGCACCAGCGGACTGATCAGGATCAGGAAGCCGATGGTGATCCACAGCAGGACGTAGAACTGCGGCTCACCCCGCTCGGCCATGTACGCCGGGATCGCGCCCGCCTCCAGCACCGAGAAGCCGGCCGCCACCGTGGTGTTCTTCAGCATCGCGATCAGGACACTCATCATCGGCGGCACCATGGCCCGCAGCGCCTGCGGCAGGATCACCTGGCCGAGCACCTGGTCGAAGGTCATGCCGAGGGCGCGGGCCGCCTCGGCCTGGCCCGTCGGCACCGTGTTGATGCCGGAGCGGACCACCTCGCAGACGAACGCGGCCGTGTAGATCGTCAGGGCGGTGAACGCGGCCTGGTCGTAGTCCAGGTTCACGTCCAGCTTCGGGACCGCGAACACCAGGAACGCGAAGACCAGGGTCAACGGCGTGTTCCGCACGATGTTGACGTAGGTGGCGCCGAACCAGCGCAGCGTGGGAATCGGTGAGACCCTGAACGCGCCGAGCAGGACGCCCAGAACCAGGCTGCCCACCGCGCTGATCAGGAACAGGTACACCGTATTGGTGAAGCCGTCGACGAACAGTTCCCAGTTGTCCGTCAATACGCGGAGGAATTCCGTCATGCCCGTCCTTCAACTGGACCGGCCGGCGCCGGGTGGCGGACCACCCGACGCCGGCCGGCGTGGTGTCGATCAGTAGCGCTCGAGGGCCGGGGCGGTGGCCGCCGAACCCGACAGGCCGAGGGTGCCGTCGTAGATCTTCTGCCAGGTGCCGTCGGTGACGGCGGCCTCCAGCTTGTCGTTGATGAAGTCGCGGAACGCCTTGTCGTCACGCGGCAGGCCGATGCCGTACTTCTCGGTGCTGAACGGCTGGCCGACGACCTTCAGGTCGGACGGGCTCTGCGCGGCGTAGCCCTTGAGGATCGCGTCGTCGGTGGTGACGGCGTCGACCTTCTTGTCCAGCAGCTGCGAGACGCACTCGGAGTAGGTCTTGAACTCGACGATGTTCTCCGGCTCGGTGAGCGCCTCGTCGCGGACCCGCTGGATCGGCGTGGAGCCGATGGCCGAGCAGACCTTCTTGCCCTTGAGGGTGTCCTTGCCGGTGATCGCGGTCTCGTCCTTGCGGACCAGCAGGTCCTGGCCGGCAACGAAGTACGGACCGGCGAACGAGACGTCGGCCTTGCGCTTGTCGGTGATCGAGTAGGTGCCGACGTAGTAGTCGATCTCGCCGCCCTTGATCGCGGTCTCCCGGTTGGCGGACGGGATCTCCTTGTACTCGATCTTCGCGGGGTCGACGCCCAGCTTGGAGGCGAGGTACTGGGCGATCTCGATGTCGAAGCCGCAGCGGGTGCCGGCGGTGTCCTTGTAGCCCAGGTTCGGCTGGTCGAACTTGACGCCGATGACGACCTTGCCGCCCGACTTGATCTTGTCGAAGGTGGGGCTGCCGGCGACGGCGGCCGCGGAGTCGGCGGTGAACGTCGTACCCGAGCTCTTGCAGGTGTCCGGGGCCGCCGCGGGCCCGGTGCCGCCGCCGCTGGGGGTGGGGGTGCCCTCCTCGCCGCAGGCGGCGAGGCCGAACGTAAGAGCCGCGGCAGTGGCCAGTACGGCTACGCGAGTGAAACGCATATCTCTTCTCCTTTTTGTGGATCAGCGCGCGACGGATCGAGGCCGCCTCTGTGCGGACGGACCCGAACGCTCAGTGCGTGAGGATCTTGGACAGGAAGTCCTTGGCCCGATCGCTGCGTGGGTTCGCGAAGAATTCGTCCGGCGTGGCCTCTTCGACCAATTGGCCGTCTGCCATAAATACGACACGATCGGCGGCGTGGCGCGCGAAACCCATCTCATGGGTGACCACGACCATGGTCATCCCCTCGCGGGCCAGCGACGTCATGACCTCCAGCACCTCACCGACCATCTCCGGGTCGAGGGCGCTGGTCGGCTCGTCGAAGAGCAGGGCCTTGGGCTGCATGGCGAGCGCGCGGGCGATGGCCACCCGCTGCTGTTGGCCGCCGGAGAGCTGGGCCGGGTACTTCTCGGCCTGGTTGGCGATGCCCACCCGCTCGAGAAGGGACATGGCCCGGTCCTGGACCACGGCCTTCTTCTCCTTGCGCACCTTGATCGGCCCGAGCATCACGTTCTGCAGGATCGTCTTGTGCGCGAACAGGTTGAAGGACTGGAAGACCATGCCGACCTCGCTGCGCAGCCGGGCCAGCCCTCGCCCCTCGGCCGGCAGTGTCTGCCCGTCGAAGGTGATCCGGCCGGAGTCGATCGGCTCCAGCCGGTTGATGGCGCGGCACAGCGTGGACTTGCCGGACCCGGAGGGTCCGATCACGACCACGACCTCGCCGCGTGCGACGGACAGGTCCACGTCCTGCAGCACGTGCAAGGGGCCGAACCACTTGTTGACGTTCTCTAGGACGATGAGAGCCTCGTCTGTCACCCCTGGTCCATCCACTCGTTCTCGGTTCACTCGAATGGACACACCCTATGGGGCCTCCCGTATCGGATTGTGTCGAGAATGGTCACGGAGCGGTAACACAGCCATTGCGCTGAGAGAGGGGCCGAGAGCATGGAGTACATGGCGGACGGCCCGTGGAACTGGTGTGTCGCCGGTCGCTGGGAGCCCGACCGGGTCATGGGCGCGCTCGCCGGGGCGCTGGAGCGCCCGGTGCACGGCATGGTCCCCGGCGCTGACCTGCTCTGCGACGTCTACCACGTCGGAGGCGACTTCCCGACCCTGATCGACGTCTACGTGACGCCCGCCGGCGTCGCCGAGGAGACCGTCGCGAGCGCCGTCGCGGTCCGGCTGGGCGCCGCGGTCCTGCTTCCCGACGACACCCTCAACCCGTCCCGGTACGTGCTGGCGGAGCCGAACGGATCGTTACGGGCGGTGCATGTCGACGAGGTGGAGACCGACGACGGGCCGGAGCGCCGCAACGTCCGGCCCTGCACCGGCGCCGACCCGGCCTGCGCCGCCCCGGCCGGCTGTGACCGATCGCGGTGGAAACCCGGCCCGACGCCGGAGCGGCCCGCCGCGGCGTAACGGGTAGCCTGGTCAATTGCCATGACTACCGAGATGACCGGCAGCGCGCGCACCTATGATGTGCGCACCTACGGCTGCCAGATGAACGTGCACGACAGCGAGCGGATCTCCGGCCTGATGGAGGACGCGGGTTACGTGCGCGCCGCGGAGGCGGACGCGGCGGACGTCGTGGTCTTCAACACCTGCGCGGTCCGGGAGAACGCCGACAACCGCCTCTACGGCAACCTCGGCCACCTGCGTCCCACCAAGCTCAAGAACCCGGGCATGCAGATCGCGGTCGGCGGCTGTCTGGCGCAGAAGGATCAGGGCGACATCGTCAAGAAGGCGCCCTGGGTCGACGTGGTCTTCGGCACCCACAACATCGGGTCGCTGCCGGCCCTGCTGGAGCGCGCCCGGCACAACGAGGAGGCGCAGGTCGAGATCCTCGAGTCGCTCGAGGTCTTCCCCTCCACCCTGCCGACCAAGCGCGAGTCGACCTACTCCGGCTGGGTCTCCATCTCGGTGGGCTGCAACAACACCTGTACGTTCTGCATCGTCCCGAGCCTGCGCGGCAAGGAGAAGGACCGCCGCCCCGGCGAGATCCTCGCCGAGGTGGAGGCCCTCACCAAGGAGGGCGTCCTCGAGGTCACCCTGCTGGGGCAGAACGTGAACTCCTACGGTGTCGAGTTCGGCGACCGGCTCGCCTTCGGCAAGCTGCTGCGCGCCACCGGGGACGTCGAGGGGCTGGAGCGGGTCCGGTTCACCAGCCCGCACCCGAAGGACTTCACCGACGACGTGATCGCCGCGATGGCCGAGACGCCGAACGTGTGCCACTCGCTGCACATGCCGCTCCAGTCCGGCTCCGACCGGGTGCTGAAGGCGATGCGCCGCAGCTACCGCCAGGAGAAGTACCTGGGCATCATCGAGAAGGTCCGGGCCGCCATGCCGGACGCCGCGATCACCACCGACATCATCGTCGGCTTCCCCGGCGAGACCGAGGGGGACTTCGAGCAGACCCTCGAGGTGGTCCGGCAGGCCCGGTTCTCCAGCGCCTTCACCTTCCAGTACTCCAAGCGGCCCGGCACGCCCGCCGCCACCATGGAGGAGCAGGTGCCGAAGGCGGTCGTCCAGGACCGTTACAACCGGCTCATCACCACCCTCGAAGAGATCACCTGGGCGGAGAACAAGCGGCTCGTCGGGAAGAAGGTCGAGGTGCTGGTCGCGGTCGGTGAGGGCCGTAAGGACGAGCGGACCGGCCGGCTCAGCGGCCGGGCCCGGGACGGCCGTCTCGTGCACTTCGCGACCGGGGACACCGTGCCGCGTCCCGGCGACATCGTCGAGACCGTGGTGACCTACGCCGCACCGCATCACCTGAACGCCGACGGGAACCCGCTCAGCCACCGCCGGACCCGGGCCGGAGACGCGTACGAGTCCGGTCGTACCCCGAAGTTGAAGGGTGTGTCGCTCGGCCTGCCGGGCGTCGGTGTGCCGGCCCCGCTGCCGCCCGCGTCCGAAGGATGCGCCCTCTGATCGCTGCGTAGCCGCATGGCGGCGGGGTGTGACAATGTGGATCGATGGCCACCTTTCCCCGCACCCCGCTGTCCCTCGCCGACGACCAGGGGCAGCCCGCCGTCACCGTGACGCGGGCCGTGTTCGCCCTGGCCGGGGTGCTGGCGCTGGTTCTCGGTTTCATCGGCCTGGATCAGTATCTTGCTTCGCAGGGTGTCGCCGACCGTGACCCGCTGAACCTGCTGTACGGCACGTTGCAGCTGTTCGTCCTGGGCTCCGATCCGCTGGAGGGTGGCACCGACTTCCCGCCGGCGCTGCAGGTGGCCCGGTTCGTGGCCCCGATCGTCACGCTGTACGCCTTCGCCGAGGCCGCCCGGGTCCTGCTGGCCAGCGAGATGCGCCGCCTCCGGGCCCGCCGCGCCCGCCGGCACGTGGTGGTCTGCGGCGACTCCTCGGTCGCCCGGACGCTGGCGCACCGCCTGCACCTGAGCGGCCATCGCGTCGTGGTGGTCCGCACGCAGCCGATCGGCCCGCTGGAGTTGCGCCGGCGCGGGCTGCTCGGGGTCAACGGCGACGCCCGCGACCCGGACGTGCTGCGTGGCGCGGGCGTCCCCCGGGCCGCGACGCTGTACGCCTGCGCCGAGACGAGCGCCGCCAACCTGGAGATCGCCGCGGCCGCCGCCCGAATGGCCGCCCCGCGCAACGATCTCGCCGTCTACGCCCAGATCCACGAGGCGGACTGGGCGCTCACCCTCCAGGCCCGGCGGCTCGGCGTGCCGCACACACCCGGCCAGCGGCTGGACTTCTTCCACCTGGACCAGTTGGCGGTGCACGTCCTGCTGGACCAGCGGCCGCTGCCGAACCGTCCGGACCGGGTGCCCCGGCTGCTGGTGGCCGGCGACTCCTCGCTGGTCCGTGCGCTGATCGTGGAGATCGCCCGGCACTGGCGGCTGCGCCGGTCGAGCCCGGCGCAGCGGGTCGTCGTGGACCTGGTGGCGCCGGACGCGATCCGGGTGCGGGACCGGTTCGCCGAGCGGGGCGGGGTGGTCCCGGACGGGTGCCGGGTGACGGCGTACGAGACCGACGTGTCCGCCCTGCTCGACGACCCCGGCCGGGCCGGCTACGACCGGGTCTTCCTCTGCTTCGCCGACGACCGTGAGGGGCTGGAGCTGGCGCTGCGCGAGCACCGCCTGTGGCACCGGGTCTCCGGCGACATCATCGTGGTGGTGGACGCGCTGGCCGCGATCACCGAGGCGTTCAGCCGGGACCAGCGGGAGGAGCCGCTGCTCGACCCGATCGACGGCCGGGTCCGGCTCTTCTCGGCGGTGGCGGCCGGCTGCGATCCGGCGCTGATCGCCGAGGACCTGTCCGAGCGGCTGGGCCGGCTCATCCACGAGCGGTTCGTCGAGGCCAGCCTGCTGCGGGGTGAGCGGCTGGGCGGCGGTCCGGCGCTGTGCCCCTGGTCCGAGCTGGACGAGGAGCTGCGCCGGTCGAACCGGCAACAGGCCGGCGACTTCGGGATCAAGCTTCACATGGTCGGATGCGCGGTGGTGCCGGCCGACGGTGGTGACGACGACTTCTGTTTCACCGAGGCCGAGGTCGAGCTGCTGGCCCGCCGGGAGCAGCAGCGCTGGACGGAGGCCGCCCGTGGCAACGGCTGGGTGCGCGGCGCGCGGCGGGACAGCGCGCTGCGGCAGACGCCCGATCTGGTCGACTGGGAGGAGCTCGGCCCGGAGGGACGTGCCAAATGTCGCGCCGCGGTGCTGGAGATTCCGCAGATCCTGGCGGACGCCGGGTTCCGGGTGGTCCGGCTGACGGACACTGGAGTAAGCCGGGCGCTGCACCCGGCGTGATCCCCACGGGAGCGGGCATGACGACGATCGGCGTCACCGGGCACATCCGGTTGCGGCCGGCGACCCACCGGCTCATCCTCGCGGAGCTGGTCCAGCTGCTGTCCGGCTATCCACGGGTGCACGGGGTCACCTGCCTGGCCGAGGGCTCCGACCAGATCTTCGCCCGGGCCGTCCAGGCCTGCCGGGGCACCTTCGACGTGGTGCTGCCGGTGCCCGCCGCGGCGGCGCCACCCGCCGCGCCACCGCCCCACCTGCTGCGCCAGGCCCGCCGGGTGACCCGGCTGGAGGTGGCCGGCCCGCCCGAGGCGGCCTACGAGGCGGCCAGCCGCGAGGTGGTGGAGCGCAGCGACATCCTGGTCGCGGTCTGGGACGGTGATCCGGCCGGCGGTCGCGGCGGCACGGCCGAGACGGTGGAGTGGGCCAAGGCGATGGGCCGCCGGGTCGTCCGGGTCTGGCCCGCCGGAGCGGAACGCCTCACCGTGCCGGCCCGCCTCCCATAGATCAGACCGACGGCTCACCGCGCCGGTTTCGTGGAATCACCCTGTAACAGATCCAGCGCGCCGATCGTGATCTGGTCCCGGACCCGGGCCATCGCCCCGTCCCACTGCCGGGTGAAACCCGGCCGCTGATCCAGTGCCGACCAGATCTGCAGCAACTCCTCGGGCACGTGCGCGCCCGGCATCCACAGATGCGGCAGGTGCTCCAGCAGCGGCTGCAACCGGCTCACCCGCTCGGCGCGGCTGTGGTCGTGGGCCAGCGTCGCGTCCAGGACCGACAGCACCGTGGTGAGCAGCCAGTCGTGTACGGCCAGGTCCTCGCAGAGGGCGACCACGGCGCCCAGGTCGGTGGTCGGCACCCGCAGCTGGAGCGAGCGGACGTCCTCGGAGACCAGCGTGAACGTGCCGCCCGGCCGTTCCACGGACCGGTCCAGCAGGGCGGTCCAGCGCAGCCGGACCCGCGGGGTACGCAGTGGCGGGGCGTGGTCGATCACCCGGGACCGCTGGACCGTGTCGAGCATCCGGGCCGCGATCGCGCTCAGCTCCAGCGTCTCGGCGGTCCGCGCGCCGGTGAGCACACCCTGTTCCAGATCGGACCGGTCCAGCTTGCCGATCGCCTCCAGATGACCGGGACTGGCCAGGTAGTGCGACCACGGCAGCCGGATCGTGGTGCGGGCGGGCGCCACCCGGGCGTACGCCGAACCCTGCGCGACGTGGCCGGCCACCACGACGGCGCGCGACACGACCGTACCGATGGCTCTGGTCTGACGTCCGGAAGTGGTCGGCAGGCGGCAGTCCACACCCTCGAGCCGGTCCGGTGAGACGGACCGGGCGATGGGCCGCTCGACCGAGCGGACCCGCTCGTCGGCCTCGTTGCTGAGCAGGTGCTCGGTGGCGCGCCGGGGGAGGGCGACGGAGTTCTGCAGGAGGCCGGTCTGGACCTCTCCGAAAGCCAACATGAGTCCTCCGCGGCCGTTTCCTGATTCCATCGTGGCGTTCCGTGGCGAGACCCGGCAATCACCCCGCGCCGGAAGGATAAGGGCTCGTCAGCCGAGGTCGGCTCAGGTGCGGCCGGGTGCCGAAATTTCAGCCCGTGCGACGCCGCCGAGTAAGCCGTTAGTGTCGGGGGGTGACCGTTACCAACATCGATGCCATTGTGGTCGGTGCGGGCGTCTGCGGTTTGACCAGCGCACTGTGCCTGGCCCGGCGGGGTCTCGCGGTGAGTGTCGTGGCGCGGCGGCTGCCGCCCGCCACGGATTCCTGCGCCGCCGGCGCCATGTGGGGGCCGTTCCTGGTCGATCACCCGGAGGCCGAGCGCTGGGCCGGGGAGGGCCTGACCGCCTTCCGTGAGCTGGCCGCCGCGCGCACCGCAGGAGTCACCATGGTGCGTGGCGTCGAGGTGGCCCGGGGCGTCGCCGATCCGCATCCCTGGCTGCACCTCACCGGGGACCTGGAGCGATGCGACGAGTGGACCTGGCCGGAGTACCGCAGCGCCTGGCGGTACACCACGGCGGTGGTCGACATGCCGGTCTACTCCGAGTACCTGATGGCTGAGCTGCGGGCCGAGGGCGTCCGGGTGGAGCAGCGCGAGCTGCGGTCGCTGCGCGAGCTGTCCGGCCGGGCCCCGGTGATCGTGAACTGCAGCGGCAGCGGCGCCCGCAGGCTGGCCGGCGATCCCGGCCTGGTCCCGGTGCGCGGCCTCGTGGTGGTGGTCCGCAATCCCGGCATCGACACGTTCTTCGCCGAGGACGGCGAGGGCCCGGAGCTCACGTACTACATCCCGCACGGCGACACGGTCGTGCTCGGCAGCACCATCGAAGCGCCTGGCGGGGTGGTGCTGCCGGAGGCCGTCGCGGTCGAGCGGATCCGCCGCCGGTGCGCCGACATCGAGCCGCTGCTGCGGGACGCGCCGGTGATCGGCGTCCGCTCCGGGCGCCGGCCGGTCCGCCACCGGATCCGGCTGGAGACCACCACCCTGGACGGGCAGGTGGTGATTCACAACTACGGCCACGGGGGTGGCGGCGTGACCGTCTCCTGGGGCTGTGGACGGGACGTCGCGTCCATGGTGGAGGCTTGCCTCACGCGACTATATTGATTCGCTACGCGGCGTTGTAGGGGGAACGCGGCGAGGGGAGATTCGCTTGAGCGAGGCCTACATCTCCGCGACCTTCGAGGATCTGAAGGAGTGTCGCGAGGCCGTCCGCCATGCGCTCGGCCTCATCGGCCTCCGGTTCAAGACCATGGAGGAGTACGTGGCGGGCGCCACCGCCCCGCTCGCGCGCTGTCTCGACGACGTCGAGTCCTGCGACATCTACATCGGCATCTTCGCCTGGCGGTACGGCTACACCCCGCCCAAGCAGTCCAAGTCGATCACCCACCTGGAGTACGAGCACGCCGTCGCCAGCGGCAAGGACTGCCTCATCTTCCTGCTCAGCGAGCATGCCGCCTGGCCGGTGCGCTTCGTCGACCGCGGCCCGAAGGCGGCCCAGGTCGACGCGTTGCGCGACGTGCTCCAGCGTGAGCACCTGTGCAGCTTCTTCGACGCGCCGGCCGACCTCGGGCTGCTCGTCTACGCCGCCGTCCACAAACTGCTGGAGCAGCGGTCCCGGGGCGTCACCGCGGCGCCGGCCGTCCCGGTGGCCCCGGGCCTGAGCGCCGCGGTGACCGCCCACTACTTCGAGCGCCTCCGCCAGCAGTACGGCGGGCTCGACCTGCTGAACCTGGCCCAGCAGTCGTCGCCGTACCTGGGGACGCAGCTGTTCGACGTCTTCGTCGAGCCGTTCGCCCGCGCGGACCATCCGCCGCAGCTGACCCGGGCGCCGTGGGGCGAGGGGGCCGGCGAGGCCGAGCGGCTGGACCGGGACGCGCTCCCGCTGTCCTGGCCCGGGCAGCCTGTCTTCGACGTGCTCTGCGAGCGCGCACAGCGCCGGTTCGTGCTGGTCGGCGATCCCGGGGCGGGCAAGTCGGCGGTGGTCCGCTACCTGACGCTGGCACTGGCCCGGGCGCACGCCGACGAGCGCCTGGCGCCACTGGCCGGACATCTGCCCGTACTCGTGGAATTGCGCTCCTACGCCGCGGCCGTGGCCGCCGGGCAGTGCCGCAACCTCCGGGAGTTCCTCGCGCACCGCGCCGCCACCGACGGCTACCAGGAGGAGCCCGAGGGCCTGTCCCTGCACCTGGCCCGCGGCGACCCGGCCGTGGTCGTCTTCGACGGCCTGGACGAGATCCTGGAACGGCGGATCCGTGAGGAGACCGCCGGGCAGATCGCCACGTTCGCGGAGACGTTCCCGGAGGCGCGGGTGGTGGTCACCACCCGGCCCGCGGAGTACAACAGGCGTGCCCTGACCGCCGCCGGGTTCGCCCACCACACCCTGCAACGGTTCGTGCCGGAGCAGACCGCCGAGTTCCTGCGCCGCTGGTTCGAGGCGCTGCCGGAGGCGCCGGGCGCCGACGCGACGGTCCGCCGGGAGGTGGTGATCGGCACCATCCGCCGCTCGCCGGAGCTCACCGAGCTGGCCGGCAACCCGATGCTGCTCAGCATCCTCGCCGTGATCGGCCGGCACCGGATGCTGCCGAAACAACGCTGGCGGCTGTACGAGCAGGTCGCCGTCACCCTGGTGGACAGCTGGGACGACAGCCGGATGGTGGACGCGCCGGCCGGCTCGCAGCGCCTGGACGCCGAGGTCAAACACGAGCTGCTGCGCGGCCTCGCCTTCGACATGATGTCCGGGCGGCTGGGGCACCGCGACCACGTCGGCGGCGACCAGCTGCGGCGGATCTTCACCCAGCACCTGGAACGGCACGGCCTCGGCTGGGCGGAGGCCGGCGAGTTCGCCCGCCAGGCCATCGACCAGCTGCGCCGCCGCAGCTACGTGCTGGGCCGGTACGGCCGGGCCGACTACCGTTTCGTGCACCGCACCTTCCAGGAGTTCTACTGCGCCTGGGCGATCATCGAACGGTTCAGTCCCGGCGGGTCCCGGTTCGACGAGATCCGGGCGGTGTTCCGGGAGAACTGGGCCGACCCCGCCTGGCGGGAGACCCTGCGCCTGGTCGCCGGCCAGCTGTCGGCGGGGTTCGCGGCGGAGCTGGTCGAGCTGCTGATCACCGAGGTCAACCCGGAGTGGTGGGAGTACCCCGGCCCGTCCGGCCGGGCGCCCCGCCCCGGCCCGCCGTGGAACGTCGCCCTGGCCGTGCAGTGCCTGGCCGGGGTCCGCCAGATCGCCGACGCCCGGCACGCCGCCGAGCTGGCGCTGCGCGAGGTGGTCCGGATCATCGAGTACTGCGCCGCCACCCCGGAACGGGACCTGCCCGGCCCCGACTACGCGGACCTGCTGGTCGACGAGTTCATCCCGGCGATCGAGGCGATCGGGCCGAACTGGCCGGACCGCGAGGCCTACCTCGACTGGTACCGCACCGCCGGGGTGGAGATCGTCGGCAACCCGGCGGCCGCCTCCGCCGCCCGGATCGCGGCCGTCCTGGCCCGGCCCGACGACCACTTCGACGAGATCTTCAAGGCCCGGATCGGCGAGGCCGACGACGTACGGGTGGTCTGCGCCGCGGTCGCCGGCCTCGGCGAGATGGCCCACCAGGCGGTCCGGCAGGAGCGCGCCGACGAGGGCCGGCTCGCGCTGGGCCCGCTGGTCCGCGCCGCCGACGACGCGCGCGCGGTGGTCCGGCTCGCGTCCGTGCAGGCGCTCGCGCCGCTGGCCGCCGTCTATCCGGAGGCCCGCGCCGTGCTGGTCCGGGCGGTCTCACCGGACCCACAACGGCGGGACGGCTTCTCCACGGTCCGGCTCTCCGCCGTACAGATCCTCGGTGAGCGGCTGCGGGCCGAGCCCGGGATCGAGGAGATTCTGCTGGAGTGCCGCCGCAGCGACCCGCACCCGGCGGTCCGGGCGGGCGCGCTGCGTGTCCTGGCCCGCCCCCGGCAGCTGTCCGTCGCGGTGGCGCAGGACCTGGTGGACGCCTGCCGGGACGACAACGCGCCCGAGGTGGTGGAGGCGGCGGCCGGGATCCTGCTGCCCCGGGCCGGCAGCGACGGGCCGGTTCGTGAGCTGCTGCTGGGGCGGATGCGGACCGACCCGGCGGCCGGGGTCCGCCGGGCGGCGGTGCGCCTGCTGGCCCGCAGCGGCCCGGAGGCGCGGCTGCTCGAACGGATCGAGACCGATCCGGACGGGGCGGTCGTCCGCGCGGCGGCCGTGGCGCTGGCCGGACGCGGGAACCGGCCGGGGGAGCGGTCCTGGCAGGCTCTGGTGGCCCGGCTGGCCGCCGAACCGGACGAGGTGCTCCGGGTGGCTCTCGTCCGGGTGCTCGGGGCCACCTACCGGGCCTATCCGCGGACCGAGGAGATCCTCACCGGGGCGGCGACCTCGGACACCGAGCCGGCCGTCCGGCTGGCCGCCGTGAGCGGGCTGGCCGCGCTCCCGGCCGCCCCGTCCCGTGCGGCCGTGCTGGCCCGGGTCGCCGGGCAGGATCCGACACCGTCGGTGCGGCGGGCCGCGGTCGAGTCGCTGGCCGGCGACCGGGGCCCCACCGCGACCCGGGCGCTGATCACCGCGTCCGTGCACGACGCCGACACCGAGACGCGGACCGCGGCGCTGCGTGGCCTGTGCGGCCGGATCCTGGATCCGGCCGACGCCCGCCGGCTGCTGGAGCTGACCGGCCACGGCCATCCGGAGATCCGGCTCGAGGCGCTGCGGGTGCTGATCGCCGACTGCCCGCCCGACATCGACCTGCCGGCTCTGCTGCTGGACCGGACCAGCAACGACAGCGTGGGTGAGGTGTTCGCGGCCGCCGCCCGGGCCGCGGTGCTGGACCGCGCCGACGCCGGCCATCTCTGGACCGTGATCGCCGAGCGCGCCGGAGCCGACCCGAACCCGGAGATCCGCGCGGCGGCCGTGGAGATCCTGGGTTCCGGCGGCGACGCCAAGGCGGCCGGCGAGGTGCTGCGCGACCGGGTCCGGGTGGACATCGACCCGGCGGTGGTCGCCGCGGCCGCCCGTGCCGCCGCGGCACTGCGCGAGGACGGGACCCGGACCGACCTGCTGGCCCGTCTCGCCGGCGCCGACCCGGTGATCCGCCCGGTCCTGATCCGGGCGCTGGCGCACTGGATCACCGACGACGACGTCCGCCGGGTGCTGCTGAGCCATGCCCGCACCGCCGAGGCGCACGAGGCCCGGCGCGCGGCCGTGGAGATGCTGGCGCCGATCGCCCACCTCGACGAGGTCCGCGACATCCTGATCGACTGTGCCGAGGACGAGGACTTCGCCGTCCGCAACACGGCCGACGCGTTGCTGCGGCTCAGCGACCGCTGGCCGGGGTCCAGTCGTTGATGAAGGCGTAGTCGATCCGGTCCAGGATGGTCGGCGGCAGCTCGATGCTCTCCGAACCGGCCCTGGCCTCCAGGTCCTCCATGATCAGCGGATCGACCCGGACCTGGTGCAGCACCGTGCGCGCGGCCATCTCGATCTCCATGAACCGGGTCGGCAGGATCGAGAAGCTCCGGTACGCGCAGAACGAGTTCGCGGTCTTCGTCAACTTGATCACCGGCGGCAGGTCGGACCAGTCGCTCGGATAGTCGCCGTCGACCCGGACCGGCTTGGTGAGCTGCTTGTCCTCGGGCCGGAGAAGGCCCAGCCGGAGCAGCTGCCACACCGACGCCAGGAACGAGCAGGACCACAGCTCGTCGTCGCGGATCTCCACGTCCATGAAGACGGAGTGCCGGTTCGCCGCCGTCTGCTCCGGGCTCTGCCACGGTTCGGCGGCCATCGCCGGGGCGGCCGCGGTGTTGGGGGAGCGCCGCCCGTTCGACAGCCAGCCGCTGTCCTTGACGGTGGGCCGGCCACCGTTGGCGCCCCGCAGCGGCTCCGGGACGATCTGGTCGAACACCAGTTGGGCCAGCCGGGTGTCGCCGAACTCGGCACAGCTCGACTCACGGGCGATGTAGTCGATGGACAGTCCGCTCTTCGCGGCCGCGTCGACGACCTTCTTGATGATGACGCCCGGCTCGTCGAGGCGGCTGAAGTAGTCGTCGATCAGAAAACAGGTGCTGATCCGTGGCGAGGTGGTGCCCCAGCGGCCCATCGACTCGATGGCCTTGACCCAGGGGTACACACTCACGAAGTAGTCCGCCAGCCTGCTCTCACCCTCCCGGGCCTGCAGGTCCTCCATGTAGAGGTGGCCGAGCTCCAGCGAGACGTGCGACAGGCCGACGGAGGGGGCGACATACTCCGTCGCCTGCTCCCGGTAATCCATGCGGTGCAGCGCGACCGTCATAGGGTCTCCCAAGAGGAGTCGTCGACGAGGCGCCTCGCCAGCAAGTCGAACGCGTTCCGGGTCTCCTGGTTCGCGACGCCGCTCACCACGTCTTTGTCAGTGATCAACTGTTCTTGCCATTGGAGCATGGGATCGAGTGGTACGGACCCTAGTAATAGATTTTTGCCGACTTGGTGCTCTCCAGCCAATCGAGTGAGCCGTCTATTGCACTCATCGAGCCAAATGCCCTGTTTCGCGGTGAGGCCACTCTGGGTCGACGGCGCCGGATCGATCACCGCGGTGCGCACGTACCGCAGGTTGTTGGCGAACTGCTGCCGGTCGTGCCCGGACTTCTCGGAAATCGAGAGCAGCCCGCGTGGACCGTTCACCAGCCCGCCCGCCGCCACCACGTGCTGCCGGGTCCACCGGTGGAACACCAGCCAGCGACTGGTGATCTTCTGCATCTCCGGCATGGCGGTCACCTTGAGCACCATCTCGACGGCCAGGTTGCGGCCCGCGCTCAGGTCCACCATGCAGAGACTGAACTCCTCGTTGAGCCGCAGGAACAGCTCGAGGCACCGGCCCACCAGGTCGGCGCGGTCCGGGAAGTCGCCGCCGCCCACGTCGCCGGGCAGCAGGACCAGGCGGCCGGTGTTGGCCTGTCCGTCCCGGATCCCGCGCCGGTCGGTGGCGGTCCAGACGTCGATCCGCTCCGGTTGATAAACCTCCTGGAGCAGGAACCGGTGCATGCCGGAACCGCTGGTGGTGCCGTTCTCCGCGCGCTCGATGCCGAAGATGGCGCCGGCCGTCGGCGAGCCGAAGTCGAAGTCGAGGTAACAGACGTCGTTCCCCTGGAGGGCGCTGCGGTACAGCAGGTTGCTGCTGGTCACCGAACGACCGGTGCCGCCTTTGTCGGACGCGGCGAAGACGAACATCAGATCGCCGTGCTCTCGCTGTGCCGGACGGCCTCGAGGCCGTCGAGTTCCATCAGGACCCAGTTCACCAGCGCGGAGGCGGCGCCCGGCCGGGTACGGGCGATCGCACGGGCCCGCTCGAGTTTGGCCCGGATCTCGGTCAAGACGTCCATCACCTCGAGGCTGGCATCGGCGGAGCCCCGCATGAGCTCCATGTCGTACAGGTGCTCGGCTTCGTAGAGCAGGTCGAAGGCGCGGACCACGAGCCGATCGTTGACGAGCGGCTCCTCGCTCAGCAGGTTCGCCGCGCTCACCAGGCCGGCGACCACCCGTTCGGTGTAGTACCAGGAGGGACTTTCGTACTCCGGCAGATCGTCGAAGACCAGCGCCGGCTGGTCCCACAGCTTCCGGTGGCCGGTCTCCGTGAGGCGGCGGCGGGCGAGATGGTCCCACACCCGGTCGGCGAGGCGCAGCAGCACGGCCCGCTCCTCCACGTCGCTCAGCAGGCCGGCGATCGCGATGCACCGCTGGAGCAGCAGCGAGGCGAACTCGCCGACGAACCAGACCGCGTTGGCCTTCTCGTCCGGCGAGTCCTCGAGGCTGCCCTCCAGGGAGACCCGGAGGCCGGGGGAGTGCAGCTTGACCCCGGAGTCGCCGGGCCGGTGCTTGCGGGTCACCCGGGCCTCGTTGGCCAGGTCGGACAGGACCGAGCCGATCCGGGCCAGACGGGCGTCCGAGCCACGCTTACGGACCAGGTCCTTGACGACGATCGAGGTCACCAGGAGGGTGTAGTACTCGCTGCGCAGGCCGTCGGTGGTCTGCCAGGGCGGGTCCTCCAGCGGCCACACCGGGCCGCCGCCGAAGGTGGCGACCGTGGCCCAGTAGGTGAGGGTCAGATCCCAGCGCAGCTGGAGGGCACGGGAGAGACGCTGCTGCTCCTCGTTGAGCAGGCCCAGTACCCGGGTCCGTTCGGAGAAGAGGTCCTCGATGGCGTCGACCGCCACCACGGTGAAGTAGAGGTACGGCTTGTTCTCCGCCACCCCGTCGGGCTGCGGGCCGATCTCCTCCGCCGGTTCGTCCGGTGCGCCGGCGGCGGTGCTCTCCTTCTCCCGGCCGGACGATTTGTACTCCAGGGGGACGGCCGGGGCGTCCTTGACGATGCCCCAGGACCAGCCGCACTCGAAGAGGGCGTTGGCGCTCTCCAGGTCCTCGGTCTGGCCCGATCCGATCAGCACCTCGTTGAACGACGCGATGGTCTCCTGGAGCACCGAGCGGAACTGGTTGACCACCGTCTTGGACGGCAGGCCCGCCTTGTTGACGGTCTGCAACAGGATCTGCCCCGGGTCGTCGTCGGCCTCGAAGACGTGTGTGGAGAAGCTGCGCAGCAGGCCGACCATCGCCGCGGTGAGCCGGGTGCTGGCCAGCCGCTCCAGCTGTCGCAGCTCGCGGCGCAGCCCCATCCGGGTGACCGACTGCCGGAAGATCCGGACGAAACCGATGGTGGCCAGGGAGAGGGTGACCGAGATGGCGAACGAGTCCACGATGTCGCGGGCCTGCTGGACCTCGGTCAGCTTTGCGCCGTCGTCGGGCTTGTAGTAGCTGCCACCGGAGAAGATCGGCCGGTCGTTGTCCACATACCGGGTGAAATACTCCGTGGCGATCCGCACCAGGTTCAGCGGGATGGTCTTCTCGTCGCCGAGCGGTCGGAGCGCCTCCAGCATGGCGTCGGCCGTGGCGTTCGGCCGGTCCAGCCCGAACGGGCCCACCTGGGTCGCCGGCAGGAGGATGCAGAGCAACTGCTCGGCATCACTGATCGAATTCGATCCGTCCCGGCCGCCCCAGCGCCAGGCGCCGTCGCGCCAGGAACTCTGGATGGTCGCTTTCCACGTCTCCAGCAGGTGCTGTCGCGGTTCGATCCTCACTGGTGCACACCACCATCTCTGCGGACCTCGCCGACCGCACCGAGAAGGCACGCGGCGGTGCCGGCTCCCTCATGATGTCGCACTCGTCAAGGTACCAACCTCGACGACGCTCCAAAGTAGCGCAACGGGCCGGAAAAATCGCGCGACCCTCCATTGCGGAACGATCGGAGGGCACATTCGGCTACTACGAGAAACGGGGGCGACGGACCAGTGGTCCGTCGCCCCCGTCACCGGAGCGTGAAATCAGTTCGCCTGCTCGGCCAGCGCGAGGAACTGCTTCTTCGAGGCGAGCGCCTGCTCGGCCTCCTTGATCCGCCGGTTGTCGCCGGCGGAACGGGCGCGGGCCAGCTTCTCCTCGGCCTCGGCGACCTGCTCGCGCATCTGCCGCAGCAGCGGGTTGTCCTGCGGGCTGGTCTTGCGCCACGCCGAGTCCATCGCCACCCGGATCCGGTCCTCGGCGGCCCGCCAGCGGCGGTCCAGCGAGGCGGCGGCCTCCCGGGGCACCCGGCCGGCTTCGTGCCAGGCGGCCAGCGCGTCCCGCATGCGGTTCTGCGCGCCGCGCGGGTCGGCGTCGACGTCGATGGCCTCGACCTCGGCCAGGATCGCCTGCTTCTTCTCCAGGTTGCCCTGGTACTCCGCGTCACGGGCGGAGAAGACCTCGCTGCGCCGGGTGAAGAAGGCGTCCTGAGCGGCCCGGAAGCGCTCCCAGAGGCGCTGCTCGGCCTCCTTCGCGGCGCGCGGCGCCGACTTCCACTCGGTCATCAGCTCCTTGAGCCGGTTGGCGGTGTTCGACCACTCGGTCGACTCGGCCAGGCTCTCCGCCTCGGTGACCAGCTCCTCCTTGGCGGTCTGCGCCTGCTTGCGCTGGCCGTCGAGGGTGGCGAAGTGGGCGCCCCGACGGCGGGTGAAGCCGTCCCGGGCGGCGGCGAACCGCTTCCACAGCTCGCCGTCGGTCTTCTTGTCGACGCCGCGGATCGTCTTCCACTCGTCGAGGATCTCCTTGAGCCGATCCCCTGCCGACTTCCACCCGGTGGCGTCGGCGGCGATCTTCTCCGCCTCCTCGACAAGGGCGGTCTTGCGGGCCACCGCCTCGGTGCGGGCCACCTCGCGGGCCGCGCGGGCCTCGCCGGCCTTCTCCTCGGCGAGGGTGGCGAGCCGGTCCAGGCGGGCCGCCAGACCGTCGATGTCACCCACCACGTGGGCCTCGTCGAGCTGGGTCCGCAGCCGCTTCACGCTGGTGAGCGAGTGGGCCGCGTCCGCCGCGCCGGACTTGAGGCGAGCCTCGACGAGGTCGACCTCGGTGACCAGGTCGGCGAATCGCCGGGCGAAGTGCGCGAGCCCCTCCTCAGGGGTGCCCGCCTGCCAGGAGCCGACCACACGGTCGCCCTCGGCGGTCTTCACGTACACGGTGCCGTCGGCATCCACGCGCCCGAAGGCCGTCCAGTCGTTCATGAGCTCATCCTCGTTCTCCCGGCGCCGCAGGTCCAACCGGACCCTCGGCCACCGCCATAGCGCAGCCTCGAATGCCAACTTCCCAATGGCATTCTTTCTCGCGCATTGTCACAGGTCCAACCCGGTTAGGGGAAAGCTCCCGCCGACGACCGTGACACAACGGTGTCCTACGGTTGGCCGGTGCGGTTCCGGACAGGTCAGCGGGTGGTCACCGTCGTCGGGCCGACGGCGGCCGGCAAATCCGCGCTGAGCATCGCCCTCGCCCACGAGCTCGACGGCGAGGTGATCAACGCCGACTCGATGCAGCTCTACCGCGGGATGGACATCGGCACGGCCAAACTCACCCCGGCCGAGCGCGAGGGCGTGCCGCACCATCTGCTCGACATCTGGGACGTGACGGAGCCCGCCGCGGTCGCCGAGTACCAGCGGCTGGCCCGCGCCGCGATCGACGGCGTGCTCGCCCGCGGCCGGGTGCCGCTGCTGGTCGGCGGCTCCGGCCTGTACGTCCGGGCGGTCCTGGAGGACTTCGAGTTCCCGGGCACCGACCCGGTGATCCGGGCCAGGCTCGAAGAGGAGCTGACCGCGGCCGGCCCGGCGGCGCTGCACACCCGGCTCGCCGGGCTCGACCCGGCGGCCGCCGTCAAGATCCTGCCGAGCAACGGCCGCCGGATCGTCCGCGCCCTGGAGGTGATCGAGCTGACCGGGCTGCCGTTCACCGCGAGCCTGCCCGATCCGCGGCCGGTCTACGAGTCGGTGCAGATCGGCGTCGACCGGGACACCGCCGCGCTGGACGAGCGGATCGCGCTGCGGGTCGACCTGATGTGGGCGGCCGGGCTGATCGGCGAGGTGCGGGGCCTGACCGGGATCCGGGAGGGCCGGACCGCCTCCCGTGCGCTCGGGTACCAGCAGGCGCTCGCCCAGATCGACGGCACGCTGACCGAGGAGCAGGCGAAGGCCGACACCGTCCAGGGCACCCGGCGGTTCGTCCGCCGGCAGCGGTCCTGGTTCCGCCGCGACCCCTCGATCACCTGGCTGGACGGGGCGGATCCGAAGCTCGTGGCGGACGCGATCGCGCTTGCGGGATGATGGTCGGCGTGCGTTTCACCAAAGGTCACGGGACCGGCAACGACTTCGTCATCATCCCCGACCCGTTCGGGGAGCTCGACCTGACCGCGGAGCTCGTCGCGGCGCTCTGCGACCGCCATCGGGGGATCGGCGGCGACGGTGTGCTCCGGGTGGTCCGCAGTGCCAAACACCCCGAGGCCGCCGGGTTCGCCGCCGAGGCCGAGTGGTTCATGGACTACCGCAACAGCGACGGCTCGATCGCCGAGATGTGCGGCAACGGCCTGCGCGTCTTCGTGCGCTACCTGCTGGACCGCGGCCTCGCCACGCCCGGCCCGGAGGGCCTTCCGGTGGCCACCCGGGCCGGCGTCCTGGTCACCCTGATCGGTGACGGCACGGTCCGTGCGCGGATGACGACCCCCAGGGTGTACGCGGGAAGCACGGCGACCGTCGGCGCGCTCACCGTGCCCGGCGTCGCCGTGGACACCGGCAACCCACACCTGGTCTGCGGTCTGCACGACGGCACGGAGCTGGCCGCCCTCGACCTGACCCACCCGCCGCTGCACGACCCGGCCGTCTTCCCGCACGGGGTGAACGTCGAGTTCGTGGAGCCCGCCGAGCCAGTCGAGGGGACCGACGGTCACGTCCGGATGCGGGTCCACGAGCGAGGCTCCGGCGAGACCCGGTCCTGCGGCACGGGCGCGCTCGCGGTCGGCGCGGTGGCGTTGCGCGACGCCGGCCTGGCCACCGGCTCGATCGCGGTGGACCTGCCCGGCGGCCGCCTGGTGGTGACCCACGACGCCGACGGCGGGTGGTGGCTGGAGGGCCCGGCCGTGCTGGTCGCCGACGGCGAGGTCGACCCGGCGGCCGTGCTCTGATGCCGGCCCGCGCCGCAGTGCACCGAGTCGCGCACCGGGGTTACTCGACCGTCGCCCCGGAGAACACGCTGCCCGCCTTCGCCGCCGCGCTGCGGGCCGGGGCCACCTTCGTCGAGTTCGACGTCCGGGTGACCCGGGACGCCGTGCCCGTGGTGATCCACGACCGGACGGTCGACCGGACCACGGACGGCTCCGGCCGGGTCTGGGACCTGACCTACGACGAGATCGCCGAGCTGGACGCCGGTTCCTGGTTCGGCGCCGGGTTCACCGGGCTGCGGGTGCCCACGCTGGCCGAGACCCTGGACCTGCTCGCCCCCGGGCCGGCCGAGATCCTCGTCGAGATCAAACCGCCGGCCACCCTCGACGAGGTGAAGTCGATCGTGGCCCAGCTGGCCGAGCGCGACCTGCTGGGCCGCTCGGTGTTGCAGAGCTTCGACGCCGACGTGGTCCGCAAGGTCCGTGACGTGGCGCCCGAGGTGCGGCGCGGGCTGCTGCTGTTCCGGTTCGACGCGGAGACCGTCGAGTTGTCCCGGGAGCTGGGCGTGACCTGCACCAACCCGTCGGTGGAGGACGTGCTGCGCGGCCCGGAGACGATGGCCGGGCTGGCCGCGGCCGGGATCGGCGTGATGCCGTGGACCCCCAACGACATGGCCCAGTGGCGTCCCCTGGTGGACGCGGGTGTGTCCGGCCTGATCACCGACCTGGTCGGCGAGCTCACCGGCTGGGCGGGCGCGGAGTAGCACCTTCACCGGGTACGGGGCACGCGTCCCCGTACCCGGCAAAAGGTTTAAAAGGTCGCCTCCGGGGCCTTGTCGAGCTCCGACTCCGGAACGGCCGCGGAATTGGACGGGGCGTGCCCGCCCCGGACCACCGCGCGGATCGCCGCCGCCACCGCCGGGGTGACCCGCGGGTCGAAGACGCTCGGAATGATCACCGTGGGGTTGAGCTTGTCCTCGCCCACCACGTCGGCGATGGCCCGGGCCGCGGCCAGCGCCATCTCCTCGGTGAACTCCTCGGCGCCGGCGTCCAGCAGACCGCGGAAGACGCCCGGGAAGGCCAGCACGTTGTTGATCTGGTTGGGCTGGTCGGAACGGCCGGTCGCGACGATCGCGGCGTGCTTGCGGGCCTCCCGCGGGTCGACCTCCGGGTCCGGGTTGGCCATCGCGAACACGATCGCCCGGTCCGCCATCCGGGCGATGTCGTCGCCGGTGAGCAGGTTCGGCGCGGAGACGCCGATGAACACGTCCGCCCCGGCGATCGCGCCGGGCAGGTCGCCGGAGTAGTTCTCCCGGTTGGTGTGGTCGGCCAGCCACTGCATCGACTCGTTCAGGCCGGGCATGCCGCGGTGCAGGGCGCCCCGGCGGTCGTAGGCGATGATGTCGCCCACCCCCTGCCGCATCAGCAGCTTCATGATCGCGGTGCCGGCCGCGCCGGCGCCGGACACGACCACCTTCACGTCCTCCATCCGCTTGCCCACCACCCGCATCGCGTTGGTGAGCGCGGCCAGCACGCAGATCGCCGTGCCGTGCTGGTCGTCGTGGAAGACCGGGATGTCCAGCAGTTCGCGCAGCCGTGCCTCGATCTCGAAGCACCGCGGCGCCGCGATGTCCTCCAGGTTGATGCCGCCGTAGGCCGGGGCGATCGCCTTCACGATGGCCACGATCTCGTCGGTGTCCTGCGTGTCCAGCACCACCGGCCAGGCGTCCACGCCGCCGAACCGCTTGAACAGCGCGGCCTTGCCCTCCATCACCGGCATCGCCGCGGCCGGCCCGATGTTGCCCAGGCCGAGCACGGCCGAGCCGTCGCTGACCACGGCGACCGTGTTGCGCTTGATGGTGAGGCGGCGGGCGTCCGCCGGGTTCTCCGCGATCGCCATGCAGACCCGGGCCACCCCCGGGGTGTACGCGCGGGACAGCTCGTCCCGGTTGCGCAGCGCGACCTTCGACGACACCTCGATCTTGCCGCCCAGGTGCAGCAGGAACGTGCGGTCGGACACCTTGCGGACGTCCACCCCGTCCTGCTCCTCGAGCTGCTTGACGACCTGGTCGGCGTGCGCGGCGTCGGCGGTGTCACAGGTGAGGTCGACCAGCACGTGGGTGGGGTCGGAGTCCACCACGTCCAGCGCTGTCACGATCGCCCCGGCCTCACCGACGCAGGTGGTGAGCCGGCCGATGGACGAGGCGTCCGCGGTTACGGCGATGCGAATCGTGATCGAGAATCCTGCGCTCGGCAGGCGGGTGGTCACCACGGGTTTCCCTCCGACGTTGGTGGGGTGAAGCAGATGGAATTGTCGCTCGCGCGGAATGTTCGATCCCTTCGCGGTGGTTACCCGTGAGTCAGGCCCCGTTATCTGGATGCATGCGCCCGCACGACGTGCCACGATCGTGCGGAGGAGGTTACTTTTGCGAAACACGTACCAGACACCCGTCCTTGACGAGCTGGATCCCACCACCGGGGACCTGGAGCTCGAGGAGCGGCACTCGCTCAGGCGGGTGGCCGGTCTTTCCACCGAGCTGACCGACGTCACCGAGGTCGAGTACCGCCAGTTGCGACTCGAGAGGGTCGTCCTGGTCGGGGTGTGGACCGAAGGCAGCGTCGAGGACGCCGACAATTCACTGACCGAGCTGGCCGCTCTCGCCGAGACCGCCGGCTCCCAGGTCCTCGAGGGCCTGATCCAGCGACGGAAGCAGCCGGACGCGGCCACCTTCATCGGCCGCGGCAAGGTCGACGAGCTCCGCGACGTGGTCGTCATGACCGGCGCGGACACGGTCATCTGCGACGGCGAGCTGTCCCCGTCCCAGCTGCGCAACCTGGAGCAGCAGGTCAAGGTCAAGGTGGTCGACCGGACCGCACTGATCCTCGACATCTTCGCCCAGCACGCCAAGAGCCGGGAGGGCAAGGCCCAGGTCGAGCTCGCCCAGCTGCAATACCTCCTGCCGCGTCTGCGCGGTTGGGGTGAGGCGATGTCCCGGCAGGGTGGTGGCGCCGGCGGCGGCGCGGGTGGCGGCGGTGTCGGCACCCGTGGTCCCGGTGAGACCAAGCTGGAGACCGACCGGCGGCGGATCAACACGCGGATCGCGAAACTCCGGCGTGAGATCAAATCCATGAAGACGGTCCGGGAGACCAAGCGTTCCCGCCGTGCCGCCAGCGGGGTGCCGGCCGTGGCGATCGCCGGTTACACCAACGCCGGCAAGTCCAGCCTGCTGAACCGCCTGACCCAGGCCGGGGTCCTGGTGGAGGACGCGCTGTTCGCCACCCTGGACCCGACCACCCGGCGGACCGCCGCGGAGGACGGGCGTGTCTTCACGCTCTCCGACACGGTCGGCTTCGTCCGGCACCTGCCGCACCAGATCGTCGAGGCGTTCCGCTCGACGCTGGAGGAGGTGGCCCAGGCCGACCTGGTGGTACACGTCGTCGACGGCGCCCACCCGGACCCGGAGGGTCAGGTCAGCGCGGTCCGCGAGGTGCTCGGTGAGGTCGGCGCCGACCGGCTGCCCGAGCTCCTGGTGATCAACAAGCTGGACGCGGCCGACGAGGAGACCGTGCTGCGCCTCAAGCGGGCGTGGCCGGATGCGATCTTCGTCTCCGCGCGGTCCGGCGCCGGCATCCCGGAGCTGCACAAGGCGATCGCTGACCGGCTGCCCCGGCCGGCCGTCGAGCTGCGGCTCCTGGTGCCGTACGACCGGGGAGACCTGGTGGCCCGGGTGCACCGGTCCGGTCAGGTGCTCCAGTCCCGACACCTGGACGACGGAACCGAACTGCTCGTACGAGTCGACGAGCGGCTCGCGGCCGATCTGGCGGAGTTTCGTTCCTGATCCCGTGGTTTCGCCATTCGCGACGACGGGATGAACGTGAACAAAATTTCGATCGCGACGAGGAGGCCGCATCCGATCCCGGTCGGGACGGGTGCGGTCAATCCGGTCATGTCAATCACCGAGCGTGAAGGCGTGCTATCACAGGAGTGCCCGACTCGTCCCAGCTTTGATCCACACGTAATACCGGCACGTGAGCCCGCATGCGACACTGTGCGAATGCGGCGTCTCGTGTTCTCGACCATCGTGGCTTTCGGTCTCGTGATGGTCGGCTCCTCCGGCGCGTCCGCCGATGACCCGACGCCGGCCCCCACGGTCAGCGCGAAGGCGACGCCGGGCAAGAAGCTCTGCAAGATCGGCGAATCCGACCTGTCCGAGATCTCCGGCCTGGTGGCGACCAAGTCGGGTTACGTCGCCGTCAACGACGGCGCCGAGGACGGCGGCGGCAGCCGGGAGCAGGTCTTCTTCCTCAACAACCAGTGCAAGGTCGTCGACAAGGTCTCGTTCAGCGGCGCCGGCCCGGCCGACACCGAGGACATCGTGCTCTCGGCCGACGGCGAGACCCTGTGGATCGCGGACACCGGCGACAACGGCGTCCGTGACTCGCCGCCCGACCCGCGGCCCACCGTCGGCTTGTGGAGCATGAAGGCGGACGGTTCGGACAAGCCGAAACTCCACCGCCTCAGCTACCCGGACGGGGACGCGCACGACGCCGAGGCGCTGCTCCTCAACGGCGACGGCACCCCGCTCATCGTGACCAAGGAGATCGGCAAGCCGGCCGGCATCTACCAGCCGACGGCGCCGCTCAAGGTCAACAACTCCGGCGGCGTGCCGATGAAGCGGGTCGGCGAGATCACCCTCTCGGCCACCGAGACCGCCGGCAACCGGGTCGCCCGGATCGGCAACAAGACCATCACCGGCGGTGCGATCGCCCCGGGCGGGAGCAAGGTCGCCCTGCGGACCTACACCGACGCCCTCGAATGGGACGTGACCAACGGTGACGTGCTGGCCGCCCTGAAGAAGGTGCCGCGCACCACCGGCCTGCCCAACGAGCAGTTCGGTGAGGCGATCTCGTACTCGGCGGACGGCAAGACCTTCCTCACCATCTCGGACATGAGCGGTGACACCGCCACCGCCAACCACATCCGGCAGTACACGCCGGCCACCGAGCTCGCCAAGAAGTCGGACAAGCAGGGAAGCGACAGCACCGGCACGCCGTGGTATTACTCGCCCGACAACCTGATGTACGCGGTGGGCGGTGTCGGTCTGCTCGGCCTGCTCCTGGTCGGCGCCGGCGTCTTCGGCATCGTCCGGTTCCGGAAGTCGCCGCACGCGACCGGCCCGCTCGACGACGATCTGCCCGGCGGCCTCAACAAGGACGACCCGGAGACCGAGCTGATCGGGGTCGGCGGGGCGCCTCAGCGGGGCGCGGCCTACGGCTCCGGCCGTCCCGGTGGCGGCGGCCCGGTCTACGGCGCCGGGTCCGGCCCGGCGTCCGGCGGCCCACAGTACGCCCGCCCCGCCGGTCAGCCGCCCGCCCGCGGCCCGCAGCAGCAACAGCCGCGTGGCCCGCAACAGCCGCGTGGCCCGCAACAGCAGCCGCCGCGTGGCCCGCAGCAGCCGGCGCGCGGACCCCAGCAGCAGCCGCCCCGCGG
>NZ_JAHXZI010000018.1:0-227287 GCF_019429605.1 Actinoplanes hulinensis
GCCGCCCGCGCTGTCCGGTCCGGTGGGCGCTCACGTCGCGCCGTCCGTGTGCCCGGCCTGCCGCTATGACGCGGGCGGGCGACCACGGGAACCGTAACGTGTGCGCTGGCCGGCGCAAACGAGCCGGCGGAACGGACAGCGGACCGATTGACCAGCAGGGTCAGCTCTGTCTCGAGGCCGTTGAAACAGCTCTGGGAGCCAGCCGGACAAGATCGATCACGGCGCCACGGGCCACCCTGGAATGAACACGCCCCATCACCCAGCTCGGTCCGGCTTGGGCTGCCTGGGTAATGGGGGTGCCTCGTTGTGAGGGTTGTGCCACGGTGTGGGTCATGTCTGGTGATCGGCCGGTGGATGTGGCGGCGCGGCTGGTGCGGGAGCGGTTCCCGGGGGTGCTTGCGGCCTTTCTCGGGGGGAGTGCTCCGACCGGGCGACGGACGCCGTGGTCGGATCTGGACATCGTCGTGGTTCTGGACGGGCCGCCCGCCCCGTTTCGGGAGACGCTGCGGTTCGAGGGCTGGGTCGTCGAGCTGTTCGTGCAGACGGGCACCTCGATCGAGTACTACTGGGGTGTCGACGCCGAGCGGCGACGCACTCCGCTGCTGCGGATGGTGGCCGACGGCGTGATCCTGGCCGGTGGTGACGGCGCGGCGACGGCCTTCCAGAAGCGGGCCGCCGCACTGCTGGCGGCCGGCCCGGCGGCGCCGGACGCCGAGACGGTCGACTACCAGCGGTACCTGCTGACCGATCTGGTGGACGATCTGCGCGGCTGTACCGAGCCGGTGGAACTCGCCTATCTGGCGGCGACCCTGATGCTGGCGGCCTCCGACTTCCTTCTCCTGGCCGGGAATCGGTGGTCGGCGCGCGGCAAATGGCTGCCCCGGCGCGTCGGCGAGATGGACCCGGACCTTCCCGGACGGCTCGTGGCCGGCCAGCGGGCGGTGGTCGTGGACGGCGACCGGGAGCCGCTCATCGCCGCCGTGCTGGCTGCCCTCGACTCCGCGGGCGGACCTCTTCAAGAAGGTTTCGTGCTGTCCGGCAAAGATCCCGCCCGAAACTCAGAGTGACGGCTCCGAAGCCCCACGGCTCCAGAATGCACGTTTTGCCCGGCAAGAACTCGTCGATTTTTGCTCGCTGAATTGTCAACAGGGTGGCGTTCATCACTCTTAGTAATTACCAGACGAAGTCATATCACTACTTAAGAGTGAACTATTTCGATAGGCGTCTCTTTTCGTGTGCGTTACGAAGTTGCTGGAATACGCAACGTCGCGGATCTTGGGTATTGTCTCCTCGCCCCCCACCGTCGCGGCGAACGGAGGAAGAACCGTGACTGGAACCACCGATCACTCCCTGCGGAACGACCTGGAAGACGTCTACGGCCAGTATGAGGAGATGCGTTCCGGAGTGAACGAACTCCAGCGCAGCCTGGCCACCATGCAGGTGAGCGCCGAATCCGAGGACGGCGTCGTCCACGCCACCGTCGATGCGGACGGCCGTCTCGTCGACCTTCGCCTCGACCAGCAGGCCTGCCGGGAATGGAACGTGGAAACCCTGGCTCGCGTCATCGTGGAAACGGTCCAGCACGCCTCTGCTGGCAAATCCCGCGAGATCGAAAGTCTGGTGACCAATCACCGCAGCCCGGACAGCGAGGACCAATAGACCACGTGTCCGTAGAAGCGCGGCGCACGTCCCCACCCCGGACGAATTACGCGCCGCGCCCGGCCACTTTCTTCTTCGGGCGGCCCTACGCCCGTACCGATGAAGATGTCGTTTTCAGATCGCCATGTCGATGAAGCGCGACAGGTGCAGCTGAGCGGCCACCGTCACGGTGTCGGTGGGGCCGTTACGGTGCTTGGCCACGATGAAGTCGGCCTCGCCCGCGCGTGGCGACTCCTTGTCGTAGTAGTCGTCACGGTGCAGCAGGATGACCACGTCGGCGTCCTGCTCGATGGAGCCGGACTCACGCAGGTCGGAGAGCTGGGGCCGCTTGTCGGTGCGCTGCTCGGGGCCACGGTTCAGCTGGCTGACCGCGATCACCGGGCACTCGATCTCCTTGGCCAGCAGCTTCAGGCCACGGGAGAGCTCCGAGACCTCCTGCTGACGGCTCTCGGTCTTCTTCGGCGAGGACATCAGCTGGAGATAGTCGATCACCAGGAGCCGCAGGTTGTGGCGCTGCTTGAGGCGGCGCGCCTTGGCCCGGATCTCCATGAGGTTCATGTTCGGCGTGTCGTCCACGAAGATCGGCGCCTGACTGATCTCGCCCATCCGGCGGGCCAGCTTGGTCCAGTCGTCGTCGGAGAGCTGGCCGGAACGCAGCGTGTGCAGCGGCACCCGCGCCTCGGCGGAGAGCAGACGCATCACCATCTCGATCTTGCTCATTTCAAGCGAGAAGATGGCGCTGGCGTGACCGTGCTGGATCGCGGCGTTGCGGGCGAAGTCCATGCTCGCGGTCGACTTACCGAGACCGGGACGGCCGGCCACGATGATCAGCTGACCGGCGTGCAGGCCGTTGAGGAGGCGGTCGAGGTCCTGGAAGCCGGTGGGCACACCGGTCATCACGCCACCGGAGGCGCCGACCGCCTCGATCTCGTCGAGGGTGGGCTGGAGCATGTCGCCGAGGGCCGCGAAGTCCTCGCTGACCCGTTTCTCGGTCACGTCGTAGATGGCCTGCTGGGCCAGGTCGACGATGTCGTCCACATCGCGACCGCCGTGGCCGTTCGCGCCGTAGCCCAGCTGGACGATCTTGGTGCCGGCCTCGACGAGGCGGCGGAGGATGGCCCGCTCGGAGACGATCCGGGCGTAATAGGCCGCGTTCGCCGCGGTGGGGACGCTCTCGATCAGGGTGTGCAGGTACGGCACACCGCCGATGCGCTGGAGGTCACCGGAGTCGGCGAGGGCCGCCGCGACGGTCAGGGCGTCGGCCGGCTCGCCCCGCCCGTACAGATCGAGGATGACGTCGTAGATCGTCGCGTGGACCGGGCGGTAGAAGTCGGTGACCTTGAGGATCTCCACGACGTCCGCGATCGCGTCCTTGGAGAGCAACATGCCACCGAGGACGCCCTGCTCAGCCGCCACATCCTGGGGTGGGGCCTTGTCGTAGTTGCCGCCGCCACCGTCCTGTGGGCCCTTGCCGTTCCCGCCGCCGCCCCCGTTGAAGGAGCCGCCACCGCCCTGGGACGGCGGCCGCGACTCCGGCCTCGCGTCGTCGGTGATCGACACCCCGGACTCCCCCTCCACTCGGCCATGGCCGCTCGCACGATCGAACCGCCTCGGTACATCTCTTTCGACTGATCCGGCACCGGATCCAGTGGTTCGCTCCGACCAAAGTCCGCACGTGAGGCTGGACCACTGTACGAATCACCAACCCACCCGCCAACTGCACCGGTGGACGAGTCTCTGGACAACCTGTGGACAGCACCGGCGACTCCTGTGGGTAGCCCTGTGCACACCATGTGGATAACTCTCGGAGGCGACGAACCCGAGCAGGGGATTTGCAGTTTTGACCTGTGGAGGGCAGAAAAGGTTCTGGATCTGCGGAAATACCGGCTCGGGTGAGCAAGCCGTCGCACTGAGGCGTTGCGGTTCCGTCTCAGGCACGTCACCCTTTCCAGGTGGACCAACGGGAGTGGGACTACGGCACCCGCATGTCGCGCAGTCGGCGCGCTGCGGGGTCTTGGCCCACCCGGGAACCGGAGATCGCGGAGCCGGAGCCCCGTTGGGCCTCTCTGACCGACACCGGCAGCATGGCTCCCAGCGATGAGGCGCTGACCTGGCAGCGGCGCGCCGACGACTGGGCGCAGCAGGCCGAGATCGAGCCCTACCAGGGTGGCGGCGGCCAGGCCGTGGAGCCGGCCAACCGCTGGTCCTCCGAGGTGACCTCCACCGGGCGGCCGACCTTCCCGGCCGACGGCGTCGGCTGGCGCACCGAGACCGCCGAGTGGCGGGCCACCGGGGCGCGCTGGCGGCAGACCACCGAGTGGCGGTCGTCCACCGGGTCCCACGTGTGGCGTTCCACCACCGAGGCCTGGGAGGACGAGGAGGAGCAGCGGGCCGCCGCGGAGCGGGAGAAACCCTCCATACCCGGTACGGCGTGGCCCACCCCCGAGTTGGAGGCCGAGACGCCGTCATGGCGCCGGAGCGACCCCGACACGTCGTCGTCCTGGCGCCAGAGCGATCCGGACGCGTCGTCGTCCTGGCGGCGCACCGACGGCCCGGCCGTGACCAGCCCGGTCGAGCAGACCTGGTCGAAGAGCAACCCGTCGTGGCAGCAGCCGTCGGCGCAGACACCGAGCCGGCAGCAGCCGCAACAACCGCAGACGCCGAACCGGCAGCAGCCCTCCGCTCCGGCGCCGTCGTGGCAGCAATCCTCCGCCCCGGCACCGTCGTGGCAGCAGCCTTCCGCCCCGGCACCGTCGTGGCAGCAGCCTTCCGCCCCCGCACCGTCCTGGCAGCAGCCGCAGCAGACCCCGTCCTGGCAGCAGCCGTCCACGCAGACGCCCTCCTGGCAGGAACCCCAGCAGACCCCGTCGTGGCAGCAGCCCTCCGCCCAACTGCCGTCCCGTCGGCGGGGCGCGGAGCCCGGGGCCCCGTCCTGGAACCGTTCCGACACCCCGCCGCCGGGGGAGAACACCACTGGCATACCGCGCTGGGAGCGGACCGAGGCGCCCGGCTGGCAGCGTTCGGCCGCCGAGGACGCCCGTCACCTGGTGCGTGAGGACGACCGGGCGGCCTGGCGCCAGGAGGCGGACTACACCGAGCGGCCCACCCGGGTCGGCCGCCGCCGTGCCGCCGAGACCGGCGGCGCCCCGGCCGGTGGCACCGGCTGGACGAACGGCGCCGACGCCGACAACTGGGCCGGCCACACCGACACCGGCAGCATCCCGGCCGTCTCCGACCAGGCGCTCTCCCCGGACGCGACCACCTGGGGCGCCCGGTCCGCACCGCCGTCGCGCCGTGAGCGCGGCCGGTATGCCGAGCCCCCACCGCCACCGCCGGAGCAGCCGCCGGCACAGCGCGCCCAGCCGGAGCCCCGGCCGGGCAAGCAGCGCTACAACGCCAACCCGACGAACTGGCGCGAGGACACCGCCTCCTGGGACGCGGAACAGGACACCAGCAACTGGACCCGGGATCCGGACACCGGCCAGTGGAGCCGTGCGGAGGACGACCCACGCGTCCTCGCCTGGCGCGCCGAGGCGGCTCGTCGCGAGTCGACGAAGGAGGACGAGCCGCGCGGTGACGGCGGGCGTCCCGCACGGCGTGCGGAACCGACCGGTGGGGTGCCCGGCGGGCCGTTGCCGAGCAGCTCCGTCCCCGGCCCCTCCGAGGCCGGTGCGACCTGGCCGACGAGCGCCATGCCCGGCAGCCGTCCACGGAGCGCCCTGCCCGGGCCGATCAGCCCGGTCGACGACACTCAGGCGGGTCGGCGGCGACGCTCCGAGGAGCCGTACCCCACCGGCAGCGGCGGCCGCCGGCGTGCGCCCGAGACGTCCATGAACGAGCCGATCGGCCCGGAGGCGCGGCGGGCCCCGCAGGAGCCCTGGCGCGAACCCGACGACTATCCACCGCCCGGTGGCCGGCCGGGCCCACGGCCGCCGCAGTGGTCGGATCCCGGTGGCCAGGCGCCACGCCGGTCCGCGTACCGGGACGAGCCCTACGGTGGCGGCCGGCGTGAGCTTCCGGCCGGCAGCTCGGGTCCGTCCTACCCACAGCCGGGGCCGGGTTATCCACAGCGCTCGGAGCCGTCGTACCCGCAGCAGTCCGGGCCGTCCTGGTCCGAGCCGTCGCGCCCGGAGCCTCCGTCCTGGTCCGACCCGTCGTGGTCGGTGCAGGAACAACCACAGCGTGGCGCTCCGCCGCGCGGCGGAGCGCCGCAGCAACGGCCCTACGGCACCCCGGCGGGTGCGCTTCCGGCCGGACCGTCCGCCCCGGAGCAGCCCACCTACGGGGGTGGTCCCCGTGAGCTGCCGCCCGGCCGTTCCGGCTACGGCAGCCCGGCCGCTGAGCCGACGTCGAGCGGGCTGTCCTGGCTCGAACAGGAACGTCAGCGGCTCCAGGAACCCCAGGGCCCGGCGTACGGCGGTGCCGGCGGCCCGTCCTGGCTGGACCAGGAACGGCAGCAGCGGTCAGCCAGCGCCCCGACCTCGAGCGGCCCGTCCTGGCTGGACCAGGAACGGCAGCAGCGGTCAGCCAGCGCCCCGACCTCGAGCGGCCCGTCCTGGCTGGACCAGGAACGGCAGCAGCGGTCAGCCAGCGCCCCGACGTCCAGCGGCCCCGCCTGGCTGGAGCAGGAGCGGCAGCGGCCGGCCCAGCAGGGACCGGCCTACGGCAGCGCCCGCGCCCTGCCCGCCGGCAGTGACGCCGGGTCACGCTGGACAGATCCCGCCGGGAGCGGCGGCCCCCGGGCGCTGCCCGCCGGCGGCGGCACGCCGTCCTGGTCGGAGCAGCAGAAGCCGGCGTACGGCGGCGGCGACCTGTCCGGTCGCTGGCCGGACCCGCTGGCGGACCAGTCCGGCCGGGGTGGCTACGGCGACCAGGGCACCGGTGGTGGTTTCGGTGAGCGCCCGCCCATGGCGGACTGGCTCGCCGCCGAACGCGCCAACCGGCGCGGGGCCGACTATCGAGGGAGCGCCGGGCAGGACGGTGAGACCGACTGGCGCCAGGAGCTGTCCCGCCAGAATGATCTCGCCGAGGGCGAGTCTCGCCGTTACGACACGTCGGACTTTCCTCCCTTTCGGCCAAGCGGCTCGGCCACGGTTGCCGGAGCGTCGAATCTGGCCCTGAGCGCCACGTCAGTGATCTCAACCACCCCGGAGGGGGGCTCCCCTACCGGGGACGACACTTCGTGGCCGCCACGGCGTTCCACGGGCGCTTTCCAGGGCACCGGATCGTACGAGCGGCGGCCGATGAGCGGCGATCTCCTCGCCGGCCGCTCACCCGACCTGCTGGACCCGAATGACGACGAGGAAGAGCAGAAGGTCAGCAGCCCGCTGGCCGCGGTCGGCTACACCGTCGTGTGGTATGGCGTACCGGTCGTGCTCTTCGTCCTGGCGATGTTCCTGCTGAACAGCGGGCAGCGTTCGACCGCGCTGGACACGCTGGCCGGCGCCGCGCCCGAGTTCGGCATCGCGCTCGTGCTGAGCATGCTGGTGGCCTTCGGCCTGCGGTCGGCGACGACGGCCTGGAAGTCGCCGAGCATCGGCCTGGCGGCGGCCGTGGTGGGTGGCGGTCTGGCCACCGTGCTGAGTTCCGCCATCACCGGCAACAGCCTCAGCTAGCCGGCTGACGGCCGGGGAACACGAAAGGCGCCCCGGGCGAGCCCGGAGCGCCTTTCCGCGTAGTGCGGAGACTACTTGGCGGCCACCACGTTCACGGGGAACGTCGCGGTCACCTCGGGGTGCAGCTTGACCTGCACGTTGTACGAGCCGGTGGTCTTGATGTGACCCGGGAGCTCGAGACGACGCCGGTCGAGAGCCGGACCGCCGGCGGCCTTGACCGCGTCGACGATCTCGGCCGGGGTGATCGAGCCGAAGAGGCGGCCACCGTTGCCGGAGCGCGCCTTCAGCGTGACCTTGAGGCCGGCGAGCTGGCCCTTGACCTCGTTGGCCTGGCCCAGGTCACGGATCTCACGAGCCTCGCGGGCCCGCTTGATCACGACGACCTGCTTCTCGGCGCCCTTGGTCCACTGGATCGCGAACCCCTGCGGGAGCAGGTAGTTGCGGCCGTAGCCGTTCTTCACCTCGACGATGTCGCCGGGGGTGCCGAGGCCGGACACTTCCTGAGTGAGGATGATCTTCATCTCGGTGCCCCCTCTCAGCGCGCCGTGGCCGTGTACGGCAGGAGCGCCATCTCACGGGCGTTCTTGACCGCGCGGGCGATCTGCCGCTGCTGCTGGGAGGTCACACCGGTGACGCGGCGGGCACGAATCTTGCCGCGGTCGGAGATGAACTTCCGCAGGAGCGCGGTGTCCTTGTAGTCGATGTAGGTGATCCCGTCCTTGTCGAGCGGGTTCACCTTCTTCTTCGGCTTGCGAAGCGCCGCAGCCTTAGCCATTGCTCAAACTCCTGTTAGTGATCCTGGAAAGCCCGGAGGCTCAGAAGGGAGGCTCGTCGTCGAACGAGGAGTTGCCGCCGCCACCGCCGGAGCGGCCGCCGCCGGCCGGAGCAGCCGTGGCCCAGGGGTCGTCGAAGTCGTTGCTGTTGCCACGACCGCCGCCACTGTTGCCGCCGAACTGCCGGTTGCCGCCACCACCGCCGGAGGAGCCGAAACCGCCCCCTCCGCCGCCGCCGGACCTGCTCGCCTTCTGCACCTTCGCCGTGGCGTAGCGCAGGGACGGGCCGATCTCGTCGACCTCGAGCTCGTAGACGGTGCGCTTCTCGCCCTCTTTGGTCTCGTAGGACCGCTGGCGCAGCCGACCCTGCACGATCACCCGAGCGCCACGTGTCAGCGACTCGGCGACGTGCTCGGCGGCGTCACGCCAGATGTTGCACGCGAGGAAGAGTGGCTCGCCGTCTTTCCATTCGCCCGTTTGCCGATCCAAGGTCCGCGGCGTCGAAGCGATGCGGAACTTGGCGACCGCCGCACCCGAAGGGGTGAAACGGAGCTCCGGGTCGTCGGTCAGGTTGCCGACGACCGTGATGGTGGTTTCTCCTGCCATGAACTTCTCCTCGCCGCTTCAGTCGTTGCCGCAAAGGGTCTCAGGACCCTCTGACAAAAACGCCTCAGCGGGTCTCGGGACGGATGACCTTGGTACGCAGGATGGACTCGTTCAGCCGCAGCTGACGGTCCAGCTCGGCCACGGCCTCGGGCGTCGCCTGCAGGTCGACGACCGCGTAGATGCCTTCAGCCTTCTTGTTGATCTCGAACGAGAGCCGGCGACGGCCCCAGATGTCGAGCTTCTCCACCGAGCCACCCGCGGTCCTGATCACGTTCAGGTACTGGTCGAGCGACGGGGCGACGGTGCGCTCCTCGAGCGAAGGGTCGAGGATCACCATGAGTTCGTAATGACGCAAGACGTTCTCACCTCCTGTGGGCTATGCGGCCACGGTATTTCCGTGGCAGGAGGTCTTGTGTCGAACGCAGAAGGAAAGCCGTGGGAGAGAAGCGCCCACGGCGGACACACTGCGAACCGAGCCAGCATACCCACGCAGGCCGCCATGCCAAAAACGACGGCCCCGTCCGGGTGGACGGGGCCGTCGACGGGAGCCGCGGGGCGCCCGTCCCGATTCGTTGGGTGGGACCTGGGGAGGAACGACCACACCGATGAGGTTGGGCGCGCACGCCCCGCGGAGCTTGCAAGGACGAGCTTAGACCATATTTGTACGAGATGCACGTTGTGACGCGATTGCCCGAATCGCGGCAGTCGCCACGCCCAGAACGCAGACCAGTGCGGTCAGGCCCAGCAGGCCGAGCGGGTGTCCCTCGTCGATCCGGCCCACCGCGGCGATCGGCTCGGCGGCCGCGAAACTGCCCGTCCCGGCCGTATCGGTGGCCGGCGCCCCCGCCCCGGCCATCGTGGGCGGGGCGACGTCCTCCCGGGCCGGGGGCCGCGGCGCGGTGACGGCGTCGGGCAGGATCGTCCTCCGGTCTCCGGGCGGCATGCCGGCGAACGCGGGCGCGCCGATCCCCGTACCCCTGATGATCTTGTCTTTGATCCGCGGTGCGACGCCGCCCTGCGGCAGGGCCTGCGCCGCGATGTTCACGTTCCGCATCGCGGTGGCCGGCCTCGGGTCGGAGGGGTGACGGTCCCCCGGGCGCGCGGACTTCGGCGAGGTCCGGTCCGGGCGCGAATGCGGCGCCAGCCCATCGGGCAGGGTCGAGCCGAAGGTACGGGAGTGCGCCGGTGATCCCGGTCCGGCCGGTTTCGCCATCGTCACCCCGGCGCCGTTCCCGTCGGTGGGGGCCGGAGCCGGGTCGGACTGGGCCGTGGAGTCCGCCGGCGTGGTGGCCGTGACCAGCATCGGAACCGGATTCTCATCGAGTGGGCAGTCCGGCGTGAGCAGCACCTCGGTGGTGCCGCGCCGGAACACTACCTCGGCCGTGCCGTCCGCCGGAATGGTGCCCTTCGGTGAGCCGGCGAGCTTGAGCTGGGCGTCGTGCCCGGTCTGGTTGACGACCCGGACGACGCTGCTGGCCGGCACCGTCATCGACTCGACGCTCGGCTTCGACCCGCAGGACAGGCCGAGCATCCCACCGCCGCCGAAACTGACCTGGCGATCGTTCCCTTCGAGCTGTTCGGCACTCGCCGTCCCGTTCGTGAGCAGCGGCACGCCGAAGATCAACGCGCTCAACCCCAGCGCCGCCATCCGGTATCGGAACTGCCGCGACATGCACCATCCCCTAGTCCACCGCCGGGCGGGCCCGGCAATTCGTCAAGCGTGATCAATGAGCTAACGAGGGGCGGCGGAGGCCGGTGACGCGGCGGGAGAGCGTCGTACCCGCGTCGTAGGCTCGTTCCATGCGCATCGGAGCCCATGTCGATTCCGCCGACCCGCTGGCCGAGGCCGCCGCCCGCGGGGCCGACGCCGTCCAGTTCTTCCTGACCGACCCGCAGAAATACAACTCGCCCAAACCACGCGAGGACGCGGAGCGGATCCGGGCTTCCGAGGTGGAGGTGTTCGTGCATGCGCCGTACATCGTGAATGTCGCCTCGCCGAACAACCGGATCCGCATCCCCAGCCGCAAACTGCTGATGGCGCACGCCCGCGCCGCCGCCGAGCTGGGCGCGAAGGGCCTGATCGTGCACGGCGGGCACGTCGGCGCGGGCGCCGATCTCACCGCCGGCTTCACGAACTGGCGAAAGGCCTTCGAGTATGCGGAGAGCGAAGGCGGCCTCCCGCTCCCGGTGCTGATCGAGAACACCGCGGGTGGGGACAACGCGTGCGCCCGCCGTTTCGATGATCTGGCCCGTCTGTGGGACGAGGTCGGTCGCTTCGGGGCCGGGTTCTGCCTGGACACCTGCCATGCGTTCGCGGGCGGGGAGGATCTGACCGGCATCGTCGACCGGATCAAGTCGATCACCGGGCGGATCGACCTGATCCACGCCAACGATTCGAAGGGTGGATTCGACTCCGGCCAGGACCGCCACGACAACATCGGCAGTGGGAAGATCGATCCCGAGTTGGTGGTGGCCGCGATCCGGGCTTCCGGTGCTCCCGCCATTGTGGAGACGCCGGGCGGGGTGGAGGGGCAGACCGCCGACATCGCCCTTCTGCGGGAGCGGGCGGGCAGCTGACGTAGGGCCACCGGGAGGGTCATGACCGAGCAGCCGCAACCGAAGTCGTCCGTGGCCGCCGCGGAGACTTCCGCGCGCCGTGGGCCGCGGCGGTTGCTCGGGCTCCTGCCGTCGCGGCGCGCGACCACGCCGGTGAACACGAAGAACAAACCCGGCGACGGTAGGGCGGAGTCGCCCGGCGACAAGGTCGGCCGCTCGGAGAAGACCACACCCGAAGCGAAGACCGGGACTTCCGAGAAGGCCGCACCCGCCGCCAAGGCCGGGACACTGGAGAAGAAGGCGGGCACGCCGGCGACGGAGAAGTCGCCGACGGCGAAGGACGCCCGCCCGCCCGGCGCGCCACCGGATCCGTGGAGCGTCTTCGCCGCGATCCCGCAGCAGCCACCCGGCCTCCTCCGGCGGGCGCTGCGGGCGCTGAGCCGGTCGGTGGTCCACGAGTACGCGCTCGTCGTCTACGCCGGCTGCCTGCTCGCCGTGATGATGACCTGGCCCACCCTGCGCTATCCGATGCACACCCTGCCGCAGGACCTCGGCGACCCGACCCGCCAGGCGTGGCGCGTCGCCTGGGCCGGGCACGCGGTGATCGACGACCCGGCCCGGCTGTGGCAGTCGAACGCCTACTACCCGCAGAAGGACAGCTTCGCCTTCGGCGACAGCCTGTTCGGGTATGCGTTCGCCGGGATGCTCGGCGACGGCCCGAGTGCCGCGATCCTGCGGTACAACATCCTGTTCGTACTGGCCCACGCACTACTGCTGATCGGCGCCTACGCCCTGGTCCGCCAGCTCGGCGCCCGGCCCACCGGTGCGGCGGTGGCGGCGGTCGCGTTCGCCTACGCGCCGTGGCGGCTGGCCCAGGAGGGGCATCTCAACATCATCTCGGCGGGCGCCATCCCGCTGGCGCTGGCCATGCTCGCGCGGGGGCACGGCTATTCACTCCGCTACGGCTTCCGGTCCGGGCGCCGGCGCGCCGCCTGGGCCGTCACCGGGTGGCTGGTGGCGATCTGGCAACTCACGCTCGGCTTCTCCCTGGGCATTCCTTTCGCGTACGCACTGGGCCTGATCCTGATCACGCTGGTCGTCACCGGGTTGATCAGCGGTTTCCGCCAGTCCCGGCGGAAGAAGCGCGCCGCGGCGGTGCCCGGACGGCGCTGGAGCCTGCGGCGTGGCCGGCGCGCGGCACCGGCCGGCCCGGTCGAGGCGGCAAAGTCGGCTGTGCCGGCGGCCCCGGCCGGCGCCTCCGTGAAAGCGGCGTCCAAGGCTGACGGACCCGAGCCGGAGGTGCGGCCGGTGGCGGCTCCGCTGAAGCCGGGCGTGACCGGGCCGGAGACGCCGCCGGTGACCGATCCGCCGGCGCTCGGCGGGCCGAGGTCCGAGGTTCAGGTGGCCGCGTCGATGGAGGTGGGCAAGGCCACGTCACCGGCACCGCGTACCGATGTGCTGGAGAGCCCACCCCGGCGACGGTGGATCAGTCTGGGCCGTTACCTGGCGGGCCCGCCCAGACCGGAGCGGAAACCGGCCATCGGCTGGCTGCTCACCAACATCAACATCCTGGGCGCGACGATCTTCCTGTCCGTCGGCATCCTGATGGCCGTGCCGTACATCCGGCTCAAGGACACCGGCTCACGGATCGAGGAGATCACCTTCTTCTCGCCACCGTTGCGGAGTCTGCTGATCGGCCCGGCCGAGTCCCGCGTCTGGGGTGCCGCACACGCCACCCCACGGGCCTCGCTCGGCTGGGCCGCCGAGATGTCCCTGCTTCCCGGTTTCGCGCTGTACGCCCTGGCCCTGGCCGGCCTGTTCCTCTCGGTGTGGCGGCTGCGGCACCGCGCGCTGCTGATCCTCGGTCTCGCGGTCACGGTGATCCTCACCCTGGGGACCAACTTCTTCGGCGGCCACTGGACGTACCTTCCGGTGTTCGGCCACTTCCCGGCCGCGTTCGACCTGCGCATCCCGGGCCGCCTGATGCTCTGGGTGACCCTGCTGCTGGCGATCCTGGCGGCGGGCGCCGTGGACGATTTCGTCCGCCGGATCGAGCACTGGGCCGCTCAGCGGATCCCACCGTGGCCCGGCCCATGGCTGCGCCTGGCCACCCTTGTCCCACTGATCCTGGTGGCGCTGGAGGGCTGGAACACCACGGCACACCCGCAGGTGGCCGCGCAACCGCCCGCCCTGCGTACCGTCCCCGGCCCGATGCTGGTCCTGCCCACCGCCGACCTGACCGATCAGACCGTGCAGCTGTGGACCACCTCGCGGTTCCAGCAGATCGCCAACGGCGGCGGCGGTTTCAACGCGGCCCAGCAGAACGAGTTGCGCGCCAAGGCGGCCGGCTTCCCGGACGCGACCAGCATCGAGTACCTGGAGTCGATCGGCGTCCGGAAGGTTCTGCTCCTGCGTGACCAGGTGGCCGGCACCTCCTGGGAGGACGCCGTCGACCTGCCGGTGGACGCGTTGCAGATCCGCCGGGAGGATCTCCCGGACGCCGTGGTCTTCTACCTCAACTGAACGGCCGGGCTGGGCTCGTCCGGCAGGACCGGCGCCTCCTGGGACGGGCCCACCCGGAAGTAGCCGCGGAACCCGGTGAGCCAGGAGGCCTCCGGGCCGTCGAGTGGGCCGGCGTCCGGGTCCGCGCCGCCGTAGGAGCGCCGGACGTCGTCCAGTTCCGGCCGCCAGATCTCGCGGGCCACCAGGAAGAACAGCACCGCCACGGTGACCAGGCGGAAGGTGGAGGCCAGGACGAAGGTGCCCTCCGGGATGACGGTCTTGCCGCCGGCGCCCATCAGCTCGGCGTAGAAGGCGGCCAGATAGCCGATCTCGGCGATGGTCCACGCGATGACGGCACCCCACTTGGGACGGGCCAGTGCGATCAGCGGGAGCAGCCAGAGCACGTACTGCTGGGACCAGACCTTGCTGAAGATCAGGAAGGCGGCGACCACGAGGAAGGCGAGCTGGCTGATCCGCGGACGGCGCGGGGCGAGCAGGCCCAGCAGCAGAATGCCCACACAGGAGAGACCGAAGAGCGCGTACGAAAGGTAGTTGAGGGTCGGGATGTGGTCGCTGAGCCACTGGAACGGGCCCTGGTCGCCCACCGTGCCCGCGTTCCACTTCCCGTCCAGGTAACGCCCGATGTACCAGAACGTGCCCCAGTCGACCGGCCGCTCGGAGTTGAGCCGGAAGAACCGCAGCCAGCTCTCGTGCCAGAAGACCATGACCGGCAGGTTGACCAGCAGCCAGGTCACGCCGGTGGCGAAGAACGCACTGAAGAACGGACGCAACCGCCCGGTACGCAGCGCCACGATGAGGATCGGCCCGAGGATGAACAGCGGCCACAGTTTGGCCGCCGCGCCCAGCCCGAAGAGCACCCCGGCCCCGACCGGATACCGTCGGGCCCAGAGGAACAGGCCGAGAGCGAACAGTCCGATGGCCAGGAAGTCCCAGTTGATCGTGGCGGTGACCAGCACGATCGGGGAGACAGCGAGGATCGCCGCGTCCCATGGCCGACGCCGGCGCAATGCCAGGACCACGGCGACGCTGAGGACCGCGAACAGGCAGAGCACCAGCGCGTTGACGTTGTAGAACCAGCTGCCCTGGTTGATGTTCGGGTGGCTCGCCCCGTAGGCGTGCACCGGCAGCCCCAGCGCGCCCATGAAGTAGCCGGTGACCACCGGGTACTCGACCGGATGGTCGACGTAGGGCACCTTGCCCTCGTTCAGGCCCTCGGCGTAGTACAGCGCCAGCACGTCGGTGTAGCAGTACCGGGTGTACTGGACGTTGTTCTGCCAGTTGCCGTCCATGCAGGGTGACTTCTGCACCCAGGAGAGCGCCAGGACCAGGCAGGCCAGCGCCATCACGATGCGCGGCGCGGTCCAGAACCGGCCGGGCCGGGAGCCCGGTGGCACGGCGTGCGCGCCGAGTGGGCCGCCGATGGCTTGGGAGAGTCCCCGCACGAAACCGTCGGAGGTGGCATTCGCGACGTCAGGCCGATCGGTGGGCGGTTGGGCGCTCATGTCTTGGCATCATGCCGCATCAACCGCCGCGAGGGGTGACAGGCCACCGCGGCGTCCCGATCTTCACAGGTGCCCCATACGAAACGGCGCCCACCTCGACGAGGTGGGCGCCGTTGTCAACGATCCGGGGCGTCAATCGCCGTCTTCGTTGCCGTCTTGGTTGCCGTTTCCGGTGTTGTTGCCACCGTTCGGGCCACCGTTGTTCCCGCCGGGGCCGGCGGGACCGCCGTTGATCTGGCACAGCGGGTTGTTCGGGAAGGTCTGACAGAACTGGCTGTTCTGGTCGGTCGTGGGCACCTCGACCGGGGCGACACCGTTGGCGTACTCGCTTTCCGGGTTACCGGTCGGGATGCGCTCGGGGAAGTCCTTCTCCTCCCACTTCATCGCCTCGGCCGTGGTCTCGATGAACTCTTCCCAGATGGCGGCGGGGGTGCCGGAGCCGAACATCGGACCGCCGTCGGCCTCCTTCAGCGAGACACGGTTGCCGGAGCCACCGACCCAGACGGTCGCGGCCAACTGCGGGATGCCACCGACGAACCAGGTGTCGCCGTTCAGGCTCTCGCCTTTGACCTCGACCTCCCAGGTGCCACTCTTGCCGACCGACTCACGGCCGCTGATGGTGTTGTTGGCCGCCTTCGGGATCTCGGAGAGGACACCGAGCAGGTCGGACATCTTGTCGGCGGCGAAGACCCGGTTGCCGCCCTTGTCCGCGCTGTGGATGACCTTCTCGATGCCGGTCTTCCCGTCGCGCTGCTTGATCGTCTTGATGAAGTGCGCCTCGTGGTGCACACCCTCGTTCACGATGGTGGCGACACCCTCGGCGTGCTCCAGCGGAACCACCCGGTACTGCCCGAACGCGACCTCGTTGTCGAAGTTGTTCTTCCACGTGGCGGCCTTGGTGTTGTCCAGGTCGATCTTCTTGCCGTCGTCGTTCCACATGGTGCCGACACCGGCGGCGTTGGCGGCCGCGATGACCTTGTCCTGGCCGATGCCTTCCGCGATCCAGTAGAACGGGAAGTTGTACGACTTGATGGTCGCCGTCTCCAGGTCACAGTGGGTCTTCTTGCCCCCACAGATCTGACCGATGTCCGCGCCGGCGTTGCTGATCTCGCCGCCGCCGACCTTCTCCTTCGTACCGTCCCAGATCGTCTTGAAGGAGATGTCCTCCTTCAGGCCGGCCGCCAGGGTGTAGATCTTGAAGGTCGAGCCCGGGGACTGACCACCGTTCGCCGGAACGCCACTGCCGTCACCGGACATGTAGCCGGCGTAGTCGATGCCGTTCGGGTCGTCACCGCCGTAGTACCCGAGCACCTCGCCGTTGGTCGGGTCGATACCGATCACCGCGGCCTGGTAGGTCTTCGGCCGCTTGTACATCGGCGAGGTCTTGCTCAGCCTCGACCCGGCCGCCTCCGCGGCCTTCTGCACCTTCGGGTTGATCGTGGTGGTGATGGTGAAGCCGCCCTTCTGGAGCGCCTCCTCCTTGATGCCGAGCTTGTTCAGCTCGTACTTCACGTGCCGCAGAACCATGCCGACCGGCTTCTGGTCGGGGGTCTTCTTAGAGCCGGCTTTCACAATCGGATTGACCTTCGGGTACTTCCGGGCGTCGTACTCGGCCTTCGAGATCTTGCCCATCTCGTACATGTTGGCCAGGGTGTATTCCCACCGCTCCTTGGCGGCTTCCGGGTTGTGGTTCGGGTCGTAGCCGCGGTGTGCGTCGTTCGGGTAGGGCTGCTTGATGATCGACGCAAGCACCGCCGCCTCGTATACGTTGATCGCCTTTTCCTTGGGGGTGCCCGTCTTCACCGACTTGTTGAAGTAACCCTGGGCCGCCGCCTCGACGCCGTACCGTCCCTCACCGAGATCGATGTAGTTCAGGTACATGCCCATGATCTCTTTTTTGTCGTAATCCGACTCGAGCTTGCGGGCGAGCACCGCCTCGCGCAGCTTGCGGCTGTAGCTGATGTCCTTCTCGTCAGCGACGTGCCGTGCGTACTGCTGGGTGATGGTCGAAGCGCCCTGCCGGTCGCCGCCGGTGAAGTTGTTCCACGCGGCGCGGGCGATGCCCTTCATGTCGATGCCGTTGTGCGTCCAGAAGTTCTTGTCCTCGGCGGCCGCCACAGCGTTCATCATGACTTCGCTGATCTGCTGGTACGGCACGTTGATCCGGGGTTCGCCCTCTTTCGCGAGGACGTTCCTGCCGGTGGCGTCGTAGATGATGTTCATCTGCGACTCCGCCTCCGGCGTCTTCAGCTTGACGTCGTCGAAGAAGTAGGTGCCGCCGACGATGCCGACGCCGAGCATGATGACCAGCACGGCGGCGGCCGCGGTCAGGATGTTGGCGCGCCGGTACTTCTTGTCGGCCTTGCTGCGGGGCCTCTTGCCGCCGGACCCACTGGAGCCGCCGGATCCACCACCACCGCCAGGAGGCCCACCGCCGCCCGGTGGCACGGAGGCACGGCCACCGATGGACGCACCGCCCACCGAGGCACGGCCGCCGACCGGAGCGGCGCCTACCGAGGCGCGGCCACCGACCGCGGCACGGCCGGGGGCGGCCGAGCCCACCGGCGCCCGCCCCGGCTGACCGCCTACCGGGGCGGCACCGGATGGACGCCGGTAAGCGTCCGGGCGGGGCCGGGCCTCGTCGGCTGGCTGGTCGTCAGGCGTGGAAGCAGCGGACGGCCCGGGCACTCTGACCCGGGCTCGTGCGGACTGCGGATCGCCGTACGCGTTCATTCCCTCACACCTACCGGTCGCGGGGGCGCGGTCAGGAGGCCCGGACGAGCCGTCCCCACACTGCGCCTCGAGCGGGCGTTATGGGCTGCGGTCCCGGCAGCCCCCTTGTCTTGTGTCTGCGCGGACCGTACGCCGGTCCCAAACCCGTACACGTTAACCAGATCGGTCCGGTTCATCTCCGTCCCTCCCCGTTGTGTGACGAGTCACCTGTCCGGCGGGATCCCCCACCGCCGGACGAGACCATAGCGCCGGAATGCAACGTCTCCTCAGCGGCGAGGCCGTCGCGACCGAGCACGAACCTCTCGACCAGGTGATTCCACGCACAAGCGCGGCACACCTCCACGACGAAGACCTGAAACTCACGCAGCGTCATCGCCATGACGGGCAGTTCGGCCAGTTTGCGGGCCTGCCCGGCGGACTGCTTGAGCTCGTCGCCATAGACGTAGTGCACGAGCGTCAGGTTTTCCCGTCGGCAGATCGGGCAACGCTCGTCGATGGGCTCACCATGGTACGTAGCCGCGTTTCTCAAGTAAGGAGACGCGTCGCAGACTTCGAGCGTGCCTACACGGCCGCTCCGAACGTCACGCAGGACTGCCCGCTTCTGTAGCGAGTAGTCGACCACCTGCCGCTGCGTGCGCATGGCGAAGAGAGTACGCGGTCGTCGCATTCCCGGCGAACGCCATCACGCTGCGTGGCACGGCGACTGCACACGATGCCCGAGTTGCGCCCATGGCCGTCCCGATCTACGGTGACGATGTATCGAGCCGATACATCGGAGCACACATGTGGGGAGGGGCCAATGCTGGAGATGGCGATCCTCGGCCTCCTGCAGGAGGCTCCGATGCACGGTTACGAGCTCCGCAAGGAACTCGCCACCAAACTCGGCACACTCCGCGCCGCGATCAGTTACGGCACCCTTTACCCCACGTTGAAGCGGCTGAAGCTCGCCGGCTGGATCGGTGAGGCAGAGGCCAACAACGACATCATCCCCCCGATGACCAGCAAGCGGGGGCGGGTTGTCTACAAGATCACGGCCGAGGGCAAGGAGCATTTCGCCGATCTCCTCACCCAGGCCGGCCCGGAGACGTACGACGACGCGGGTTTCGGGGTCCACTTCACCTTCTTCTCCAGGACCGATCGCGCCACCCGGCTGCGCATCCTGGAGGGCCGCCGGCGCCGCATCGAGGAGCGCCGCGAGGGGCTGCGGGAGGTGCTCGCCCGCGCCGCCGACCGCCTCGACGCGTACACGCTCGAGTTGCAGCGGCACGGGCTGGACGCGTGCGAGCGCGAGGTCCGCTGGCTGGAGGAGCTGATCACCAACGAGCGCTCCGGCCGTACCCCCGCTTTTCGAAATCGTGCCGGTCTCGCCGGCGCTCTCAACCCCGATCCCCCGGAAACACCGAGTCCGCAACCGGACCGGCCGTGATGAACAACAAGGAGGCAAACGCGATGGGTTCCGTCCGCGTCGCCATCGTCGGTGTGGGTAACTGCGCCTCGTCCCTCGTGCAGGGCGTGGAGTACTACAAGAACGCCGACCCCAACGACCGCGTCCCGGGTCTCATGCACGTGACCTTCGGCGACTATCACGTCTCGGATGTGAAGTTCGTCGCGGCGTTCGATGTGGACGCCAAGAAGGTCGGCATGGACCTCAGCGAGGCGATCGTCGCCAGCGAGAACAACACCATCAAGCTGACCGACGTGCCGCCGAGCGGCGTGACCGTTCAGCGTGGTCCGACCTTCGACGGTCTCGGCACCTACTACCGCGAGATCATCGAGGAGTCCTCGGCCGAGCCGGTCGACGTCGTGCGGGCTCTGCGTGACGCCGAGGTCGACGTCGTCGTCTCCTACCTGCCGGTGGGCTCCGAGGAGGCCGACAAGTTCTACGCGCAGGCCGCGATCGACGCCGGTTGCGCGTTCGTGAACGCTCTGCCCGTCTTCATCGCGTCCGACCCGGTCTGGGCGAAGAAGTTCGAGGACGCGGGCCTGCCGATCGTCGGTGACGACATCAAGAGCCAGGTCGGCGCCACCATCGTGCACCGCGCGCTGGCGAAGCTGTTCGAAGACCGCGGTGTCGAGCTGCTGCGCACGTACCAGCTCAACTTCGGCGGCAACATGGACTTCATGAACATGCTGGAGCGCAACCGCCTGGTCTCGAAGAAGATCTCGAAGACCCAGTCGGTGACCTCGCAGATCCCGCACGAGATGTCGAAGAGCGACGTGCACATCGGCCCGTCCGACCACGTGCCGTGGCTCGACGACCGGAAGTGGGCCTACATCCGCCTGGAGGGCCGCTCCTTCGGTGACACCCCGCTGAACGCCGAGCTCAAGCTCGAGGTGTGGGACTCGCCGAACTCGGCCGGTGTGATCATCGACGCGGTCCGCGCTGCGAAGATCGCCAAGGACCGCGGCATCGGTGGCCCGATCCTCTCGGCGTCCTCCTACTTCATGAAGTCCCCGCCGGTGCAGTACAGCGACCACGACGCCCACGCGGCCGTCGAGGCCTTCATCAAGGGCGACATCGAGCGCTGAAAAGCATCACCCGAGCGAAGCGCAAGCTGAGCGGCAAAGGCCGGCCCACATCGTGGGCCGGCCTTTCGCACACCCGGATTCGGTACGCCGTCAGCTCCAGGCCTTCTGCAGCGCGACCCGGGCCTCGATCTCGAGCAGGATCCGTTTGCGGTCGAGGCCGCCGCCGAAGCCGACCATCTTGCCGCCCGCTCCGACCACCCGGTGGCAGGGGACGATCACCGGGATCGGATTGCGGTTGCAGGCCGTGCCGACCGCCCGGGCCGCACCCGGATCACCCAGCGCCGTGGCGATCGCCCCATAGGTGATCATTTCGCCGTAGGGAATCTTCGCGATCTCGCCCCAGACGGCCCGCTCGAACTCCGACCCGCCGCGCAGCTCGAACGGAACGGTGAAGTCGGTCAGCGCGCCGGAGAAATAGTCTCGCAGCTGCTCGACCGCCGGATGCTCCGTGGACGGGCCCGGCCGGGCGGCGAAACGCACACCCACAACGGCCGGGCCGTCGACGGTCACACCGAGCGGACCGATCGGCGTCTCGATGACGAACATGCCCCAAGTCTGCCCCGGGGGTACGACAGGCTACTTGACCTTGACGCCGTCGACGGCCGTCGCGCCGTTGCGGGCGGTGCTACCGGCGTAGACGACCTGCCACACGCCGCTCTTGGTGGCGGTGAACTTTTTGCTGTAGACGCCCTTGCCGTTGGTGGTGGCGGTGCCCTTGTAGGTGAAGGTGGTGGCACCGGCCGGCTTGAAGTAGACCTTGACCTTGGCGCCGCCGAGCACCTTGCCGTTGACCTTGAGGACACCCTTGGCGGTCAGCTTCTTGCCCTTGACGACCGGCTCGGGAGCGGCGTTCAGGGTCAGCTTGGACGGCCGCTTCAGGTAGATCTTCTTGCTCACGACGTTGGTGAGCTCGGGCTCGTCGTCGCCCGCCCCAAGCTGGGCGCCGTAGACGTTCACCGTATAGCGGCCGGCCGCGTCGGTGCCGCACATCTTGAACGTGCCCTTGTAGGTGGCCGTCGAGCCGACCTGGGCGAATTGGCCGCCGTTGACGGTCTTGCCGCTCGGGGCGTTGATGTCGGCGCCCACACCGGCGATCTTGTAGCCGGCGGTCGGGATCGGCTCGCTGGTGACGGCGGTGATGGTGAACTTCTGGCAGCCGGCCTTGGAGCCGAGCACGAAGACGCTCTTGCTGATCGAGACCGACTTGACGGTGATGTCGAGGGTGGCGGCCTGCGCGGGCGACGCGACGGCCAGCAGACCGGCGGTGGGAACGGCGGCCAGCAGGGCGGCGAAGACGCGGGTGCGAACGGAGGTCATGGTTTGTCCCTGGGGTTCGGAGGGGCCGTTCAGGGGGATGATCACTGCGGTTCAGAACGCTACCGTATCGACGCAACCCCGTTTCCACAGGACATGCAAAGATTCCGATTCTTCCGGCGTCTGTCCTGGTGGAGGTGACCGGTGAAGCAGTCACTGGAAGACGAGTTCACCGCGTTCGTCGCGGCGCGGGGGCAGGCCCTGCTCCGGATCGCGCACGCGCTGACCGGTGATCAGCACGCCGCGCAGGATCTGGTCCAGGGCGCGCTGGCCAAGGCGTACGCCCGCTGGCCGCGCATTCACGGCGACGCCGAGGCGTACGTCCGGAAGATCATCTACAACGACCGGGTCTCCGCCTGGCGCCGTCCCGCGCGCCGCAACGAGGTGCCCGTCGCCGACGTGCCGGACCGGGCCGACGAAGCCCGCCACGACCAGGCCGTCGCCGACCAGATCACGGTGCGCGAGGCGCTCCTGTCGCTGCCTGCCCGGCAGCGGGCCGTCCTGGTGATGCGCTATCTGGAGGACCGTTCGCTGGAGGAGACCGCCGAGGTGCTCGGCTGCCGGCCCGGCACGGTGGCCAGTCAGGCGTCGCGGGCGCTGAGCAAACTTCGGGAACTGGTCGGCGACCAGCCGCTGTCGATGGGAGGGGCCCGATGACGAGGCTGGAGGACATCGTGGGCGAAGCCGTACGGGATCTGGCGGGGAACGCGCCCGCGCCACACGATCTGGCCGCGGTTGCCCGTACCCGTGGCCGTCGTCTGCGCCGCCGTCGCCGGGCCGCGATCGGCACCGCCACGCTGGCTCTCGCCGTGGTCGCGGCCGTTCCGTTCGTACTGTTCCAGCCGGAGCGGAAGGCCCTGCCGACGACGCCGACACCCGCGCCGTCGATGTCGGTGACCGTCTCCCAGCCGCCACGAACCGGCCACTGGTCGGAACAGCCGTACCTACTACCGGGCGGGGTCGTCGTCACGGCGCTCAGCCACAAGGACGTGGGCGGTGACCTGCCCTACGGCAAGACGCTGAAAGACGGCGACGTGGTGCTGGACCGGACCACCGGCCGGTACCGGGTGGTGCCCGGTCAGCACTGGACCGTCTACGGCGCTCCGGCCGGCCCGCACGCCGTCGTCTCCGACGACCACGAGGATCTGATCTCGGTGAACACCGGGCAGCGGTTCTTCACCGGCGGATACCTGCTCAGTCCGATGTGGTCACCGGACGGGACGCGCATGGTGGTCACGACCCAGGCCGGCGGTTACGTGATCTGGGACGCCACGACCGGCGCCGTCATCGAGCAGCCGAACCATCCGGGCATGAAGACCTGCTCGTCACTCTGTTACTACACCTGGCTGCCGAACGGCCAGGAGATCGCGCTGCCGCGGGCCGAGCAGCCGGGCGTACGCGATAGCAAGGTCAAGGACGTGGTCGTCTACTCCGCGGACACCGGCGCTCAGCTGCGGGTCCTCCCGATAACCGGGATCCCGGACAGCTGGTCCCAGGACGGGCGGTACGTGCTGGTCATGGACCCACAGCTCTGGATCAACCCGGTACAGGTGGTCGACGTGCGAACCGGAGCGGCCGTCGCCACGCTGCGCGGCCGTAACCCGAGCTTCCTGCCGGACGGCCGGATCCTCTCCGTCACGGACCGGAAGGCGGAACTCTACGACGTCAGCGGCAAACGGCTCGGAAGCCAGAAACTGCCCGCCGACTTCACCGGCCGGGACCTGAGCATCGGCATGCCGTAGATCAGGAGATGTGGCCCTGGTCCCGGGCCCACTTGAAGAGCTCCGCCTCGGCTTCGTCCCGGTCGAGCGGCCCGTGGTCGAGGCGGAGCTCTTTCAGGAAGCGCCACGCCTGGCCGACGATCGGGCCCGGCGGCACCCCGAGCAGCTCCATGATCGCGTTGCCGTCCAGGTCGGGGCGGACCTTGGCGAGGTCCTCCTCGGCCGCGATCCGGTCGATCCGCACCTCCAGCGCGTCGTAGTCCGCGGCCAGCTGGGCGGCCTTGCGCCGGTTGCGGGTGGTGACGTCGGAGCGGGTCAGCTTGTGCAGCCGGGACAGCAGCGGGCCGGCGTCGGTCACATACCGCCGGACGGCCGAGTCGGTCCACTCGCCCCGCCCGTACCCGTAGAAACGAAGGTGAAGGGCGACCAGGCCGACCACCTCGCCGGTCACGTCCTTGGGGTATTTCAGGGCTTTCATCCGCTGTTTGGTGAGCCGCGCGCCGACCACCTCGTGGTGGTGGAAGCTGACCCTGCCGTCACGCCCGACCGCCTTGGTGGCGGGCTTGCCGATGTCGTGCATGAGCGAGGCCATCCTGAGCACGAAGTCCGGGCCCTCGTCGCCCTCGAGCCGCATCGCGTTGCTCACCACGATCAGCGTGTGCTCGTAGACGTCCTTGTGCTGAGCGTGCTCGTCGATCTCCAGTTTCAGGCCGGAGATCTCGGGCAGGAAGCGGTCGGCCAGCCCGGTGTCGACGAGCAGCCGCAGCCCGGTGATCGGGTCGGCGCTGGACATCAGCTTGGTGAACTCGTCCCGGATCCGTTCCGCGGTGATCCGGTCGAGATCAGCGGCCATGTCCGACATGGCGGTCACGACCGCCGGGTCCACCGTGAACCGCAGCTTCGCCGCGAACCGGGCCGCCCGCAGCATCCGAAGCGGATCGTCGCCGAACGAGATCTGCGGCGCCGCCGGCGTACGGATCACCCGCGCCGCGAGGTCCCGCAGCCCGCCGAACGGGTCGGTGAACTCGTGCCCCGGCACCGAGACGGCCATCGCGTTGATCGTGAAGTCACGCCGCGACAGGTCGTCCAGCAGCGACGTCCCGTAGGACACCACCGGATTGCGCGTCACCCCGTCATAGGCCTCGGCCCGGAACGTGGTGATCTCGATCCGCAGGCCGTTCTTCTGGATGCCGATCGTGCCGAACTCGCGCCCGGTCTCCCAGATCGCGTCGGCCCACCCGTTCACCACGGTGAGGGTCTGCTCGGGGTGGGCGTCGGTGCAGAAATCGAGGTCGTCGCCGAGGGTGCCGAGCAGCGCGTCGCGGACCGAACCGCCGACCAGATGCAGCTCGTGACCTGCGGCGGCGAACCGCCGGCCGAGCTCGTCGGCGACGGGGGACACGCGGAGCAGCTCGGCTACCGCTTTCTGCTGGGCGGAATTCAACACAGACATGGGGTTACCAGGGTATAGGCCGTGGCCGTGGGGAGTGTCGCCGGGCAGGATGACAGGATGCCCGTTTCCGAGGCGCTGCGACGCCTGGCCGAGACCCCTGCCTTCTGGACGGGTGAGCCGTTCGACACCGAGGGCCTGCCCACCGAGGTGCACCTCTCGTTTCCGGTGGTGGGCGGCTACGCGCTGGTGCTCGACATCGAACTGCCCTCCGGCGACCGCGCTCTCGGGCTGCGACGGCCGTCGGCCAGCGAACCGGTGCAACTGGGCTGGGCGCCGCCGTCGGGGCCGTACCCGGCGGCTCTGCGCTGGTGGGAACTGGAGCGCTTCGCCCGGGTGATCGCCCTGTCCGACCCGCTGCTGCCGCATCCCGGCCTGGTGGTGGCGTTGCTGTCGCCGTTCGCGCCGGCCGCCGCCGACGACGATCCGGCGGAGATCGCGGCGGTGCGCGAGGCCGCGTACCGGTCGCTGCACCGGGAGATTCCCTTCGACGAGCAGCTGGCGGGCCTGACGAGCGGTCCGGAGCAGGCCCCGCTGCCGCTCTTCACGAGCGAGCGCTGGTGGCCGGCGCCGCGGGTTTCGTCGCCGCAGGTGCTGGACGAGGCCGCGATCGCGTCCCTGAGCACCCCGGCCCAGGCGCGGCTCCAGGTCCGTGCCGGGCATCGCTTCCCGCACGAGGACCTTTCCGATCTGGTACGGCACGCGAGCGCTCTGCTGACCGAGATGCCGAACAGGGACTGGTACGCCGCGACGCGCTCGCTGGCCGGCCGGATCGTCGGCTCGGGCGACCTGACGGCGGTGCCGGCCCTGCTCGGCGCGCTGACCGGGGCGGGCTGCGACCACCCGACCGTGCTCGATGCCCTCAGTGAGCCTCTCGTTCCGCTGGAGGCGTGCTGGGTGGTGGAGACCCTGGCCGGGGCCGAGCCCGGCACCCTCCTCCGTCACCACGTGTGATGTCTGCCTTTATGGTGGCTCCATCATCGGTAGGGCTCGGGAGGCTCGGGTGAACGGCGGCCTGTACCGCAGCACGCATGCGACACCGGACGGACGACCGACGGCGCAGGAGGGCGTCACCGTCGTCTCGGTGGACAGCCCGGACCCGGAGCCGCAGCAGCCCGCGCCCGAGGGTGGAAGCACCGCCGGCCAGAGCGCGATCATGGCGATCGGCAGCCTGGTGAGCCGCGTGATCGGGTTCGTCCGCAACGCGCTGATCGGCATGGTCCTCGGCCAGGCGGTCGGCAACGCCTACACCGGCGCCCAGTTCCTGCCCGGTCAGATCTACGAGCTGCTGCTCGGCGGAATCCTCTCCAGCGTGCTGATCCCGCTGCTGGTCCGGCGGCGCAAGGCCGACCCGGACGGCGGCCAGGAGTTCACCCAGCGACTGCTCTCGTTCGCCGTGGTCATGCTCGGCATCGCAACCGTCCTCGTGGTGCTTGCCGCACCACTGATCACGGCGATCCAGACGAGTGGCGACAACACCGACCCGGACTTCCGCGATCTGGTCACGAACTTCTCGTACCTGATCCTGCCGATCATCTTCTTCACCGGACTGTCGGCGCTGATCGGCGCCGTGCTGAACGTGCGCGGTCACTTCGCGGCCCCGATGTGGGCGCCGATCCTCAACAACATCGTGGTGATCGCGGTGTGCGGAGTGTTCCTGCTGGCCTTCGGGACGGACAAGGAACTGACCGCGGCCAACATCAGCACCGCCGAGCTGGTCCTGATCGGGGCCGGCACCCTGCTCGGCATGGTCGTGCAGGCGGTCGGCCTGCTACCGGCCCTGCGCAAGGTCGGTTTCCGGTGGAAGTGGCGCTGGGCGCCGCGCGAGCTCGGGCTCCGCGAGATCGGTCACCTGGCCGGCTGGATGCTCTGCTACGTCGCCGCCAACCAGATCGCGGTCTTCGCATTGGTCCGGGCCCTGAACAGCGCCGGTGGCGAGGACAACCCGGGTGCCCTGGCGTTCAACAACGTCTTCCTGCTGATGATGATGGCGCACGGGATCATCGGCGTCTCGGTGATCACCGCCCTGTTACCGAAGATGAGCGCGGCCGCCGCCGAAGGCCGGCTCAACGAGGTGATCGACGACCTGAGTCGCGGTATCAAGTTGGTGGCCGCGGCCCTCGCCCCGATCGTGGTGGCCTACGCCGTGCTGAGCGGGCCGATTGCCGTCTTCCTCTTCCAGGGCGGGCGCATCACCAACGCGGACGCGCTGGACATGGGCACGGTCCTGACCGTCGCGGCGTTCGCCGTGCTGCCGCTGTCGATCAGCTTCCTCTGCACCAACGTCTTCTACGCGCTGCAGGGCAACAAGACCGCCGCGCTGATCAACCTGCCGGTGGTCGCGGCCCGGATCGCCGGGTACTTCGTGCTCGCCGCGGTCCTCGACAAGTCCCTGACCGCGGCCGGGATGACCGCCGCAAACGGCATCTCCTACCTGCTGTCCGCGCTGATCTCGCTGGCTGTACTGCGGCGCCGGATCGGCCGGCTGAACCTGGGCTCGGTGCTTGTGGCCCTGCTCAAGGTCGCGGCGGCCGCCGGTGCGGCGGCCGGGCTGACGCTGCTTGTGATGCGGCTGCTGCCCGGCTCGGGTGAGCCGGACGGCCGGGTCGAGGCGATCGTGCAGCTCGCCGTCGGTGGTGCGGTGATCCTGATCGCCTACCTGGGCACGGCTCTGCTGCTGCGTGTTCACGAGGTGAGCCAGGTGGTCGGGATGGTTCGCCGGAAGATCGGTCGCTGATCCCCCGATAAACGTCCTGAACAGGTGATTCTCGACTGATCAGTCACTGATTCAGCCGATTCGTGTCGCCTGGCGCCGATGCCGCGCCGGGGGGACGACCTGCCAGACCATGGCCGAGTACGGGTATGGTCGGTGTCGGCATGTGCGCCGGATCCTCGTGTCGTTCAGTGCCCGAGCCTGTAGCACCCGAGAAGCACACCGAGGAATGCACCACCGAGGGAGGACTGGTGACCCAGGTCGGCGAAGGCCACGAGACCGCGGCCGACGGAGCCGGGCCGGTCATGACCTTCGGTGCCCCCGCCGTCGGTGAGATCCTGGCCGAGCGCTACCAGCTGGAACAGCACGTCAACAACGACAGTGCGGGCCGGCAGGTCTGGCGCGGCATCGACGTCATCCTGCGCCGGGCGGTCGCCGTCGTTCTCCGGCATCCGGGCGGTGACTCCGCCACCGAGATGCTCCAGGCCGCCGTCGCGGCGAGCCGGGTGATCCACCCCAACCTGGTCGGCGTCTATGACGCGATCGACGAGCAGCAGCGGGCCTACGTGGTCCGGGAGTGGGTGGACGGCGAGTCGCTGCGCGATCTGATCGGCGCCGAGGGCCCTCTGGACCCGGCCCGGGCGATCGCCATCGCGCACTCGGTGGCCGACGCGCTCACCGCGGTGCACGCCACCGGCATGGTGCACGGCAATGTGCATCCCGGCAGCACCCTGATCGCCGACGACGGCCGGGTCGTGCTGGCCGACGCGCGGGCCGATGCGGCCGGCAGCGCCGAGTCGGACGTCCGCTCGGTCGGCGGCATCCTGTATTTCGCTCTCACCGGTCACTGGCCGCACGACGAGGTGGGCCAGTCCGGCCTGCCGGATGCGAATCGCGACAGTTCCGGCAACCCGGCGGCTCCGCGTCAGATCCGGGCCGGTGTCCCGGCGTACCTCGACGATCTGACCATGGACCTGCTGGACCGTCGCGTCGCCGCCCCGGCGTCCGACGCACTCACCGCGGAGCTCGGCCGGCTGGACGCCGCCTCCGAGGACGACGAGTACGAGGACGTCGGTCCCCTGCGCTTCGTGCAGGGCGGCGGCTCGGGCTCCGGCGAGCCGGTCCGCAGCGCGCCGAAGATCCTGCTCGGGGTCGGCGCCCTGGTGGTCATCGCGATCATCGGCCTGATCTTCGGCATCAACGCGATCAACGACACCAGCTCCAGCGCCGACAACGGCCAGTCGACGACGGCCGACGGCGGCGCGGGGCAGACCGACACCCCCGACGTGACGCAGACCCAGGCGCCCGTGCCGAAGCAGATCAAGCTGACCGCCGACATGGTGCGCATCGTCGACCCGCCGCCCGGCGACCGTGACGACACCGCCGAGGCCAAGCTCACCGTCGACGGTGACAAGGAGACCGCGTGGAAGCTGGCGTGGTATTCGCAGCCCAAGTTCGGTAACAACAAGAAGGGCATGGGCCTGCTGATCGACCTGGGCGAGGCGCGGTCGCTGTCCGAGGTGCAGGTCTTCACGTCGATGCCGGGTGTGGTGATGGACCTGCGGGTCGGCACCAGCGACCCGGGTGACAGCTCCAACGGCGACAAGAAGGTGCTCGAGCAGTTCACGTCGCTGAGCGACGCCGAGGGCGGCCCGACCAAGAGCACCGGCACCAAGCACGTGCTCTCCGTCGCCGACTCGACCCAGAAACACCAGTACGTCATGGTCTTCCTGAGCGAGCTGCCGCGTAACGAGGACACCCCGGGCTACCAGGTCAACGTCAACGAGATCGAGCTGTACGGATACTGAGACCTCACGGCCTGTTCCCCTGCACTAGATTGCTGACGTGACTTTCCGGGACGGATCAGGTGCGACGCCGAGCGACGCCGAGCTGATCCGTGCCCACGTGGCCGGCGACCGGGAGGCGTTCGCCGAGCTGGTCCGCCGCCATCGGGACCGGCTCTGGGCGGTGGCGCTGCGGACCGTCGGCGACCGCGAGGAGGCCGCCGACGCGGTTCAGGACGCCCTGCTCAACGCGCATCGCAATGCGGCCCGGTTCCGCGGCGAGGCAGCCGTCACGACGTGGCTGCACCGGATCGTGGTGAACGCCTGCCTCGACCGGATCCGCCGGCGGCAGGCGCACCCGACCGTGCCGCTGCCGGAGAGCAACCGCGACGACGACCGTCCCTCCGCTCCGGAGCCGGCCGCACCCACCCCCGACCAGGACACGGTTCTCGTGGTGCGGGAGGCGCTGGCCGCACTGCCGGTCGAGCAGCGGGCCGCGATCGTGCTGGTCGACGTGCAGGGGTACGGCGTGGCCGAGGCGGCGGCGATGCTCGGCGTGGCGGAGGGCACGGTGAAGAGCCGGTGCGCCCGCGGCCGGGCCAGAATGGCGGTGACCCTGGGATATCTCCGGGGGAACCAGACCGACGGTGGGACCGTCCCATCCAGGTCGGAGTCGGCGAGACCGCTGCCGACCGGACCGGAACGGAGGGACCCACGGTGACGGGCGCCGAGTTCGACGGGGTCGACCTCGACCTTCTCGCCGACTATGTCGGTGGCGCCCTGGACGGCACCCCGGACCAGGAGCGAGTGGCCACCCTGGTGTCCGGGGACCCGGCCTGGCGCAGGGCTTTCGAGATGCTGGAACCCGGCATGATCGCGGTCGAGGCGGCACTGCGGGAGTTCGAGCCCGAGCCGATGCCCGACGATCTGGCGACCCGCCTGGACGCGATGTTCCGGGTCCCGGAGGAGATGCCGGGCGCTGCGGGCGCCGTACCCGCGAAGGTTGTTGACCTTGATGGGGTGCGCCGTGCGCGGGCACGACGGTGGGCCGCGCCGATCGGAGTGGCAGCCGCCCTGCTCGCGTTCGCCGGATTCGGCGCGAGCCAGCTCTCGGACGCGAACATGATCGACGACAGCGCGGAAAGCACCGCGGCCGGAGGCGCCGCCGACCAGAGCGCCCCGATGATGGCCGGCATCCCGGCGGACAACGTGATCTTCAGCGACACCGACTACACCGCCGGCACGCTGGTCGCGACGAGCGCGAAACGGTCCCAGGCCGGTGTCCTGTCGGAGAAGAGTTCCGAGCCGGCGGCCGCGGAGCAGGCCAGTGGTTTCAGTCCGCTCGCCCGGCTGATCGACCCGTCCGGGCTGATCAGCTGCCTCGATGCGATTACGCGGAACAACGGGGGCGGCCAGATCGCGGTGGAGCTGGTGGATTACGCCAGGTTCGATGGGAAACCGGCGATGATCGTCCGGTTCAGCGCGGCCAACGGCATCTGGGTGTGGGCGGTGGGTCCGGAGTGCGGCGCACCCGGTGCTGGCGCGGACACCGTCGAGCAACTCCCGGTACGCTGACCGAACCCCCTTCGCGTGAGGTCCGACACGGGCCCGGCCGGGGAATGGCGAATGCCTAGCATGACGTTTTAGCGTGCAGTGTCGCCGACTGAAACGCGTGCGACGAAAACAGACTGAGGAGTCGGCAGTGGACGAGGTCCGCAATCTGATCATCATCGGTTCCGGACCGTCGGGCTACACCGCGGCGTTGTACGCGGCCCGCGCCAACCTGAGCCCCCTGGTGATCGAGGGTGTCAACTCCGGCGGCGCCCTGATGACCACCACCGAGGTGGAGAACTTCCCGGGTCACCGGGACGGGATCATGGGCCCGGCGCTGATGGACAACATGCGCGCCCAGGCGGAGCGGTTCGGCGCCGAGTTCCTGACCGACGACGTCACCCGGGTCGAGCTGACCGACAAGCCGACCGAGGCCGGCACCGAGGGCCTCAAAACGGTCTGGGTCGGTGAGCAGCAGTTCTTCGCCCGTGCCGTGATCCTGGCGACCGGCTCCGCGTGGCGGCCGATCGGCGTCCCCGGCGAGCAGGAGCTGCTCGGCCACGGCGTCTCCTCGTGTGCCACCTGTGACGGCTTCTTCTTCCGCGGCCACGACATCGTGGTGGTCGGCGGCGGTGACTCCGCCATGGAGGAGGCCACCTTCCTCACCCGGTTCGCCGAGACCGTGACGATCGTGCACCGCCGTGACTCGTTCCGGGCCAGCAAGGTCATGCAGAAGCGTGCGCTGGACAACCCGAAGATCAAGATCGAGTGGAACTCGGTGGTCGAGGAGATCCTCGGCGAGGACGGCAAGGTCACCGGCGTCCGCCTGAAGAACGTGCAGTCCGGCGAGGCCAAGGTCCTCGACGTCACCGGTGTCTTCGTGGCGATCGGCCACGACCCGCGCAGCGAGCTCTTCAAGGGCCAGATCGAGCTGGACGACGAGGGCTACGTGAAGGTGCAGTCGCCCAGCACCCGGACCAACGTCCCGGGCGTGTTCGCCGCGGGTGACCTGGTCGACCACACCTACCGGCAGGCCATCACCGCCTCCGGCACCGGCTGTGCCGCCGCGCTCGACGCTGAGCGCTTCATCGCTTCATTCGTAGAGCTGTAAGACCCGGGAGGTCCTCGTGGGAGCAACCAAGGTGGTCACTGACGCCACCTTCGCCGATGACGTGCTGCGTTCCGACAAGCCGGTGCTGGTGGACTTCTGGGCCGAGTGGTGCGTGCCCTGCAAGAAGGTCGACCCGCTGCTCGCCGAGATCGCCGCAGAGATGGGCGACAAGGTGGAGATCGTCAAGGTGAACATCGACGAGAATCCGCAGACCGCCATGGCGTACCAGGTCATGTCGGTGCCGACGCTGACCATCTTCAAGGACGGTGAGCGAATCAACTCGGTGGCCGGCGCCAAGCCCAAGAGCTTCCTGGTCAACTTCATCGAGTCGGCGCTCTGACGCTTTCGAGCACAACGCCCCGCGCCCGTTCGGGTCGCGGGGCGTACTCTCCGGAGGGTCGTCCTTTCTCGTCCTAGGGAGTCGTGAGTGCGGTCCATCCGACGCGGAGACACCGGCCCAGCTGTTTCCGAGATTCGGTCGATCCTGGTCGGCCTGGAATTGCTCGACGAAGCTGAACCCGACGTCTTCGACGAGGCGCTGGAGACCGCGGTCCGCGCCTTCCAGCAGAACCGTGGTCTCGGTGTGGACGGGATGGTCGGCGACGAGACGTGGGGCGCGCTGGACGCGGCCCGCTGGCGGCTCGGCTCCCGGACCCTGTTCCACTCGGTGCCCGACGCCCTCGTCGGCGAGGACGTCCGGGCGCTCCAGGAGCGGCTCCTCGAAATGGGGTACGACACCGGTCGCCCCGACGCCGTCTACGGTGCCCGGACCGCCCGCGCGGTGGCCCAGTTCCAGCGCGAGGTCGGCCTCGTCCAGGACGGCTCCTGCGGCCCGCAGACCATGAAGGCGCTGCGCCGGCTGGGCCGCAAGGTGGTCGGCGGCCGCCCGCAGTGGCTGCGCGAGGCCGAGGCGTTCCGGCAGTCCGGTCCCAACCTGGTCGGCAAGACGATCGTCATCGACCCGGGCCACGGCGGCGGCGACGACACCGGCGTCCTGGTGCCGGACGGGCCACTCCGGTGGAACGAAGCCGACCTGGTGTTCGACCTGGCCTCCCGGCTCGAGGGCCGGCTCTCCGCGGCCGGCATGCGGGTGCACCTGACCCGCGGTCCGTCGCCGGCCGCCCCGATGAGCGGCGCCGAACGGGCCGCCCTCGCCAACAGCCTCGGCGCCGACCTGCTGATCTCGCTGCATCTCGACGGGCACACGTCCGACGCGGCCGAGGGCGTGGCGACCTACCACTACGGCACCGGAAACGGGCTCAGCTCGACCGTGGGCGAGCGGCTCGCGGCCCTGGTGCAGCGGGAGATCGTGGTGCGCACCGGGATGCACGACTGCCGGACCCACGCGAAGACCTGGGACCTGCTGCGCCTCACCCGCATGCCGACGGTCCGGGTCGACCTCGGTTACCTGACCTCGCCGAAGGACCGGGAGCGGCTGATCGACCCGATGTTCCGGGAGCAGATCGTCGAGGCGCTGCTCGCCGCGGTCCAGCGGATGTACTTCCCGGTGGAACGGGACGTGCCTACCGGGTCGATCGACGTACGCCAGCTTCGTCTGGCCTTGGCCGACAAGGCCTAGCCCTTAATTGTCGGCGGACCTGGTCGCGGTCACCGGCCGGACCGGGCGCAGCAGCGTCTCCGGGCTCATCGAGCCGAGCAGTTTCTCCAGCGCGTACTCGACGTCGGACTTCCAGGACAGGGCCGTCCGCAACTCCAGCCGCAACCGCGGGAACCGGGGGTGCGGGCGGACCGTCTTGAAGCCCACCGACAGGAAGAAGTCGACCGGGGCCACACACGTCGCGTCGGCCTCGTCCGGTTTGGCGTCACCGAAGGCCTCCACGGCTTTCACACCGCGCTTGGTGAGGTCACGGGCGACTCCCTGCACCAGCATCCGGCCCAGGCCACCACCGGCGAAGGCGGGCACCACCTTGGCCGTGGTGAGCAGAGCGGCGTCGGCGCTCACCGGGGATGTCGGGAAGGCCATCGAGCGGGGCACGTAGGCGGGTGGCGCGTACATCACGAACCCGGCCGGCATGCCGTCCACATAGGCGAGCTTGCCGCAGGAACCCCACTCCAGGAGCGTCTGGGAGACCCACGCCTCCTTCTCCAGACCCGGGTCGCCGGTGGCGCAGGCCCGCTCCGCGGAGACCGGATCCAGCTCCCAGTAGACGCACTCACGGCACGGCCGGGGCAGGTCCTCGAGCGTGTCGAGGGTGAGATTGACCAGGCGTCGCGACATGGCGGCCCCCTTGCAGCTCGCTCACGGGACAGGACCGGACGCCGCCGCGCCCCCGCCGAATCCTACGTCGGAACCACCATGAACGGGAGCAGGTCGGGCAAGAGCCAGACCCGACTAGGATCGCTGTCAGTCTCGTTGATGAAGAGGTGATTCGCATGACCGGTACCACCCAGGACGATTACACCGATCGGTACGCGCGACGCGTCCGCGGAATGACGACGTCCGAGATCCGTGCCCTGTTCGCCACGGCGAGCCGCCCCGAAGTGGTGTCGCTGGCCGGCGGCTCACCCTACATCGCCGCGCTGCCCCTCGACGCGGTCGGGCAGATGCTCGGCGACCTGGCGTCCCAGCACGGCGCCACCAGCCTCCAGTACAGCATCGGCCAGGGCACCGTCGAGCTGCGCGAACGCATCTGCGAGGTGATGACCCTCTCCGGCATCCACAACGCCTCGCCGGACGACGTGGTGGTCACCGTCGGCGGCCAGCAGGCCCTCGACCTCCTGGCCCGGTTGTTCCTCGACCCGGGCGACGTGGTGCTCGCCGAGGGGCCGACCTACGTCGGCGCACTCGGCGTCTTCCAGGCCGCCCAGGCACAGGTCCGGCACGTGGCAATGGACGCCGATGGCCTCATCCCGGAAGCGCTCGAGGAGGCCATCGAGGCCACCGCACGGGCCGGCCGCAAAGCCAAGTTCCTCTACACGATCCCGACCTTCCAGAACCCGGCCGGTGTCACCCTGTCGGAGGAACGACGGGAACGCGTCCTCGACATCTGCGAGCGCGCCGGTCTGCTGGTGGTGGAGGACGACCCGTACGGAATGCTCGCCTTCGAGGGTGAGGCACCGCTGCCGTTGCGGGCCCGCCGCCGTGAGGGCGTCTTCTACTGCTCCACCTTCTCCAAGACGTTCGCGCCCGGTCTGCGCGTCGGCTGGATCCTGGCGCCGCACGCCGTCCGGGAGAAGCTGGTCATGATGAGCGAGGCCAACGTGCTGTGCCCGAGCGCGTTCGCCCAGGGCGCCGTCACCCAGTACCTGTCCACCATGCCGTGGCGCGAACAGCTCAAGGTGTACCGGGAGATCTACCGCGAGCGCCGGGACGCGCTGCTCGGCGCCCTCGATGACCTGATGCCGGCCGGCACCACGTGGACCCGCCCGACCGGCGGCCTGTTCGTCTGGGCGACCCTGCCCGAAGGCCTCGACTCCAAGGCGATGATGCCGCGCGCCATCGCCGCCCGGGTCGCCTACGTGCCCGGCACCGGCTTCTACGCCGACGGCACCGGCCGCAACAACATGCGCCTCAACTTCAGCTTCTCCGCGCCGGACCGGCTCCGGGAGGGCATCCGCCGCCTCTCCGGCGTCATGGAGCAGGAGCTGGCCATGCGCGCCGTCTTCGGCGGGGGCGCACTGCAACAGAGCCATCAGCGCCGTCGCGGTCCGGCCGCTGCCGACGCTCCCGGCCCCGACTTGGCATGATCTCAACCATGGATGTACGAGTTCTCGTCCTTGCCGGTGGACTGTCCTACGAACGGGACGTGTCGTTGCGGTCCGGTCGCCGGGTGCTGGACGCGCTCCGTGCCTCCGGCCTGACCGCCGACATGCACGACGCGGACGTCTCACTGCTTCCCACGTTGCAGGCCGATCCGCCGGACGCCGTCGTCATCGCGCTGCACGGCGCCACCGGTGAGGACGGTTCGCTGCGCGGGGTGCTCGACCTGTGTGGAGTGCCGTACGTCGGCGCCGACGCCCGGACCGCCCGCCTCGCGTGGGACAAGCCGTCCGCCAAGTCGATGCTGCGTGAGGCCGGGATCCCGACGCCGGACTGGGTGGCGCTGCCGCACGACCGGTTCTCCGAGCTGGGTGCGGTGGCGGTGCTCGACCGGATCGTGTCCCGGCTGGGGCTGCCGCTCATGGTCAAGCCCGCGCAGGGCGGGTCCGGGCTGGGTGCCGCGGTGGTCCGGGATGCCGCGGACCTGCCGGCGGCGATGGTGGGTTGTTTCGCGTACGACTCGACCGCGCTGGTCGAGCAGTTCGTGACCGGCACCAACGTCGCCGTCTCGATCATCGACCTGGGGACGGGGCCGGAGGCGCTGCCGATCGTCGAGATCGTGCCGCGGGACGGGGTGTACGACTACGCGGCCCGCTATACGGCCGGTCTGACCACCTGGCACGTGCCGGCGCGACTGTCACCGGAGGTGGCGGCGAAGGTGTCGGAGACGGCGCTGGCGGCGTACAAGGCACTCGGTCTGCGTGACCTGTCCCGGATCGACGTGATCGTCGGGGAGGACGGGGAGCCGCGGGTCCTGGGATGCAACGTGTCGCCGGGGATGACGGAGACCTCGTTGTTGCCGCTGGCCGTTCAGGCTGCCGGGGTCGACCTGGGTGCGGTGCTCAGTGCGCTGGTGGAGCGGGCGGTCGCCCGCAAGGGTTAGGCGTTGCCTCTTGTCGTAGCGGGGGGCGGTGGATCGTACTGATCCGCCGCCCCTTGTCGTACCCGGGTTTCTCAGTAGCCGTTGTTCGCGTTGTGAATGCCGGAGCTGCCTGCCGGGTTCTCGCCGGTTTCCACATCCCCGAGAGTGACCGGTCGCTCGTCGACCGCGTCGACATCGGTTGGGACCGGCACGTTGAGCGTGGCCGGCGATTCCCACTCGATGTGTGCCGGCTCCGCGTTGGCCTTGCCGCCGAAGTCGGCGAGCCAGGCGGCGACCAGGGCGAGATTCTCCCGCCACTGGGACTCGGGAACAACCGGCAGTATGTCGTCCCAGAGTGAGAGGAACGTCCCGCGGAGCTGGAGCCGGCCGTAGGGGCGGGCCAGGAACCACATGTGCAGGTGGGCTGAGCCGTCGCCCCACCGATTCACGTGAACCCTCGCGACACCGTCCAGCGACCGGATCGCTCGCTCCAGGCGCACGGTCATCACACCGAGCTCCGCCGCTAGCAGGTTCGGCAGGTCGCCGAGATCCAGGTGCGATCGGCACTCCAGGATGAGGACCATCGGCAGGCCGGTCGGACGGTCCATGGCGCGGACCCGCCACCGCTCACTGACCCAGATGTAGGCGTCATCCGACGTGCTGCACGCCACACAATCCGAGGCGTCTTCGCCGCTGCGGGGTGGCTCGACCTCTACCGGTGGTGCGAGCTTCTTCACCCGCATATCGCCCTCGAAGGGAAACGACGGCCAGCGTGTGAAATCAGGAAGCGGGGTGGTGTTCTCAGACACTTCGTGACCTTAGCCCAGCACGGGACAGGCTGTCCTGGGTCAATTTCGCACGACGGAGGGATGTCGTTATACCCGCTGGAGCCGGGCACGTGACGTAGACAACGGTGACGCTCCGTTTCTCCACACAACCGTCCCCAAGTTATCCACAGGAGTTATCCACAGGCACTCCCGTTTCACGTGAAACACGACGTAGGAGGCTTGCGCGCCCTGTGGATAGACCGGTGGACGACCGACACGACATCGGCGTCGTTTCACGTGAAACAGCGATGGGCACACCATCAACAGGTGCAACACACAGCCTGTGGATAGTGGTGTCCACGCATGTCCGTCACTCATCCGAGGTCCGCCGTGGATTCTCGCCCTGGTGGCGGTCGTAGGCCTGTGAGTTGCTCCTGAGGATGCCTGCGGGATCGATGGTTCCGGTCACGATCATCGGACTGAGATGTCGGCGGCTCGGGCTTGTGATCGACTCTCTCCTCGCGGGGCACTGTGCGGGTCGTGCCACGATGGCTACGCCGTCCGCCTGTGTCCAATCAGGACGGCAGCGGGCATGCCGATCACCTGTGTACAACTACCGACGGTAGGGGTTCGATCTCTCAGTGCATCGGGCGTCCAAGGCAGACGCTGCGCATCCCGGGCCTACGTCATGGTGTTGCCTGGATCCGGCAACGCCCATGGGCGGTTACGCCGGTTGCATCTGGATCCACGGGACGACCGTGACTCGGACCCGCCTCGTCCGCCCGTGCTTGGATCGGCCCATTCGGCGATCTCTACAGCGATTTTCGCCTTCTCGCCTTCCCGCTTTCTCAGCGGCAGGATCGTTTCGAACCCTCGTCATGGGGGCCTCTGCCGACCGAAGCCACTTCTGTTGGCGCCATCTTACGATGGGTCATCGCGGCCACCGGGGGTCTGCGGGCGGCCGCGAGCACACCTGGCACGGGTTCTTTGAAGGCCGAGGCCCGATGCGATGGGCTTGGCCGTTAGCGAGTTCTGGACCGGTTGCGACAATCGTCAGCTGCCATGCGGATGTCTCTGGAGTCAATGACGGCTTTCGCGTGCAAGGCTGATCAGCGCCACGACGCCGCCGTCAGCCAAGGAACAGGACGCCGTCGAGGACGCTGTCGGGCAGGGCGAACTCTCCGGGACCGTCGCAGTCGTGCCAGCCCATGTCGGTGGGATGCAGACAATCGAGGGCGCGCCTCGACATGGCTGAGCGGGAACTCCGCTTCGATACGTCACCTGTGTTCGTCGCGCCGTTGTTCGCTGCCGCAAGCCAAACTCGTCGCTCTTCTTCCTCGAGGCACCGAAGCACCTCGCTACGGGGCAGGTCGAAGCCGGCTCGACCGCACATTCGACCTTTGATCATCTTGAGGCGGTTGACGTTCCCTTCCACCGGGCCGGAGCTGTACGGCAGAGCCAGGAAGGTCGCGAAGCCGGTGATACCGGATACCGGGCAGCCCGGTCTGTTGGGCGGCGGTAATCCCGTCCTCAAGGCGGGCGCCCTGCAGGGCGATGAGCATGGTGGCGAACGAACGCACCAGTTCGGTGGCGGTGGCCAGGTCGGGACAGCGGTCGCGTCTGCTGGCGTCAACGCCGTCGAGACTGTCGGGGTGCCAGCAGATCCAGCCGGCCACCTGCCGCACCGACGGCGATTTGGCCCGTGCGACGAAACCGGCTTTGGTGCTGTTCCATGAACGCTCGGACAATGAACCCTTGCCGGTAGCCCTGGGTTATGACCTCACGGTGCACGGTGATCGTGTTGAGGTTGCCCTCACCGATACGACGGAGCAGATGGCCTTGAACGGGTCGAGTTGGCTGGGGCGAATTTCTGCCCGCCGATCATTTCCTGCCAGGCGGCGCGGGCTCTCGACGGAGCCCTGCCAGCGACATGCCGCGGCGGGCTGGTCGTCACACGGGGAACCGATCAAGCGCCGCCACGAATGCCCCGTTGATCAGTGTCGGATCAGCCCGCTTAGCAAAAGCATCCTGGCGCGCGATGCCCACATACACATGCCGCCCATGCTGAGGAACGTAACCCATGACGCTGCGGAGCCTCAGCGGCCTGGAGCCGGCCAATTCAAGGTCGAGTCATCGGCTCGCAACGCCGGTCTGCGTACGCCAACAAGCACGACATCAAACACAACCTCCATGACTCTTGCGCATCCTCCGCCTTTCGATCACAACCCTGTAGAAGTCGGGTGTCGGGTACCGAACGACATGCCGCCCCAACGCCCTTGCGATCGTCGACCACCAGAATCCTGACCTGCATCACGGCCAGCCCGCCTCGATTCCTACTCCAGCTGGTTCTCCCGCTGCCAACGGTTGCCACAATCTCCCGAATCAACCCACCGCCGAGACCACCCGCTATGCAGAGCCCGAAGAGGACTTCACCGCGGGCGTGGTTAATAAGAACAGCCCGCCCCGCTCGGGCAGCACGGCTCGTCCCCCGGCCGTAGCAAGAGTTCCCCGTACCTCGACCAGGACAGCCATACACACCACAACGAGGGCCGCCGCCCGTCGATGCACGATTCGTGGGTAGCCGAACTGCATCCACTACCGCCAACTCGGTCATGCACGGCTGGAACATCCAGTGCCGGCCCGCCTGTCAGGACTCTCTGCCGGAACGACCACGCCGCCGGATTACGTGTTGAGATTCTTCACCGGCAAGCCCATCGTGGTGACCCGCCGGTTCGCCACGCCACGCCGGCACGGGTCCGGCCGCTGGGGCGGGTCATCCACTTCTCGATCTTTCCTCGATTTGTCGATCGGCTGGACACCGCTTCGCACGCTCCTACGGGCGGTCGGCTTCGGTTCTCGGTTCACTCACCACGTCACGGTGTAGTGGTCGCACGCACCTGGCCAACCCTGCCGCCACATGACAACGCCTTCGGTCACGATGAGTCCCGCGCCGGCCCGCATTACTCGTATGCCCACCGACCCTGAAGTTCCAATGATCTTCCTCAGCGACTCCTCGCATCGCCGAAGTTCCCGCCGATCGGCAACTGTGTTGATCAACGAAAGACGTCTGGCCGTTGAGCGGAGAAGCCCAAACCATTGCGGGAGGCTCAGTGCCATGGCACTGGCAGCCGGAAGCGACGGCTCCACCCGCTGCGGGTCGGGATATGACGGCCTAGCCGAAATTTCATGAGCTGGCCGCGAGCGCTCGTCGCCTGTCGTCGCCTGTCGTCGGCAGGTGACGAGCGGCGGGCGGCAGGCGGCAGGCGGCAGGCGGCAGGCGGCGGATACCTCCTGGCGTCGCCGGGCGTTTAGGCCCTGGAATGCTTTGCCGTAAGAGCTGTTCGTAGTGAGCACCGAAACCTCGATCCTGGACGCAGCGGCGACCTGCTCCACGTCGAGATCTCTCCTCAGTCCCGGCTCACCAACGTCGCTACGACTGATATCTGCTTTGCCCAACTACGACAACATGGCCGCTTGCCTTCCAACCCCCACCCGATGGCGCCGATTACCAACGCGGCCAAGGCAACTCCATCAAGGTGCCCAGTCCGCTGCGCCACCCCGTCCGTCCTGTATCTGTCTACAGCCGGATGCGCGGCCTCAGCCCGAATAGGTTGGACTACCCGTAGGAACGCCGACACAACCCGGGCCGTCTCAGGTTCCGCACAACAGAACTCACGCGGCACCCGTCGGCCGTCCGCACCGTCTAGTCAACGGCCAGGCCAGCAATCGGCGGTAGACACGGGATGAAGCAGCCAGCCATTCGCGATCATGCTGCTCGGTGTCCACCGCAGCACTGGCGCGTCAGCGCCGCGGTCTGAATGCTCGCGTCGGAGCCTTGCCCATCACGCCGGCTACACCACCGAGGTTTAGCGCACCCGGAGCGCGGCCCATCACCGAATGCGCGGCATAGTGATAATGCTGCCGCCAACTCCGGCCGCACTTGGCTTGGGATGGTTTCCAGACCCCAATCCGAGCGGACCACCGGCATGGAAGGTCTAGCGCCGCCTGTCTGTGTTTCACGTGAAACGGCGCACCGCGCTGGATTCACACCCAGGGCAACTCAAGTTCAAACCGCCCGTTCTTCGACGTGACGGACCACAGCGCCGGGCAGGCATCCCCCAGGGGACGGCAGCCATGGCCAGCCATCTGGCGCCTTCCCAAACCCGCAGCCGATCGCCTGCTTGGGCAGCCGAGTCCAGCGTCTTGGACCATCCCCAATCCACCGGGCACCGGGCACCGGGCACCGGGCACCGGGCACCGGGCACCGGGCACCGGGCACCGGGCACCGGGCACCGGGCACCGGGCACCGGGCACAACTTCTACCAAGCCCCCTGGTTTCACGTGAAACGGCCACGACCATATTGCATCCATCGGACTCGGTCCTAGGCGTTCCTGCAACGCGTCCCGATCAGCAGCATCCTGGTTCCGCGACACGACCAGAGCCTTGATAGCGCCCGTCTCGGAACACTCCAGTGCCCACAAGCCACAAGACGGCTAACCGGTGAACGAGAGCCATTTGGAGGAAAAGCACGAACAAGAGGCCTCACGGCCTCGCCCGACTCCTGGCACCTCCGGCTCAGTGGCAACCCAAAGAAGCCGGCAGTCCGTATCGGGACCGCGCCGAGTTTCCCCGCCGCTGAACACCCTCTGCAGGGTCAGAGATATCTCGGCCTACAGCAGCTTCTACCGACCCGGGTGTCAGCGGCCGACGCTGGCACAGGTTCGCCGCCGCGCTGTGCATCGGACATACCGACCAACATCTGCGTTAGTTGTCAGACGACTCAGGTGGCCATGTTTCACGTGAAACCGAAGCCCGTGATGGCAGACGCGGATCACATGGTCATGTCTGGGCGCGCCTCATTCTCCGAGGAACTAACAGCCTCCGTCCGACCGGGCCGAGCCCCATGACGAAACGCAGCCTCCCACGCCCACACCTTCATCGGGAGCAAGCCGCGGGCGTCGAGCACCAACATGTGTGCTCGCCGCGGTTGCGGACTGGTCGATAAGTACCCAGAATTCGTCGCCTAGCACGGACGGCACCCTATCGGCGCTGTGCCGTAGATCAGGATCGGCAGCAGCACTGCCGCAACGCCATTGGACTGCCGTGATCCGGTCCCGCTGAGGCGGGGGAACTCGGCAAGGCTTGCAGGAGGCGGTAGGTTGGCGAGATGGTCGTTGTCAGCCACAACGCCTGTGTAGTCGAGGAGCAGGATGCCGAGGGGTGGGCGATGGAGCCCTGCCTTCACCTCAAGGAAGGCCTGCAAGTCCAGGCAATCATGCTTCGTTTCCGCTCGACTTGATCCGAATATCGTCCAGCGCTACGCACCCGCACTGACACCTGCCAACAGATGGCCGCCGGTCAACGTTCGAGAAGCAGCCTCTGAGCAGTTGTACTGAATTGGAAGTGGCTGTCGCCGACGTGCTGATGACCGGCCATCAGCACGGTCGCCGTCGACTCAGATGCGGAGCGTCCGGAGTGTGGAGGCCGCAACGGGGCGCCGGCCATCCCATGCTGGCACCGTCCGGAGATCAGGTACCTGCCGCAGCCGTGGTCCGGGCGTCGCCAGGTTCTCGTTGCTGGTGGTGCCCGAGTCGGCAGCCCGGGGTCAGCGAAGACCTCGACGGTGCGTACGTTCCGGGCAAATAGCCAACGTCCTGGTAGGCGCCAGTCGGCAAGGTGGGGGGTTGAACCTCGCGTAGTACTGATCGGTCGCGGGAACCAGCGATCGAACCAGGCTTGCAACCCAAACTGGGTCAGGGGCTCCTTGGCGTCATGAAGCTCTGCCTGGCAATGGTGGGTCGAGGCCTAATAGCGGTGATCCCGCCACGCACGTCAACGGCCGGGACGCCGGCCTTGAAGCGCAGGATCAGGAGCATCACGTTGTTGATGTAGGCGACGGACAGGCGGCGAATCCAGCCGCGGGCTCAAGCGATGGGCTCAAGCAGTAAGTCCAACGCCGTGCTCAAGCGGCGGGAAACAGGTCGATTCTTCGCCAGCACGGCTGTCGGTTACCACGGCTAGGCCGGGCGATTGACCTCACCGTGTTAAGGGCCTGATCCAAGGTCGACAACCAGTTTGGTCAAACGGTGCCGGTCTTGTGGGTGCGCCTTGTTGAACAGGCCGACGCATCGCCGCGAGGACCGCTGTGGGAGTCACCGGTATCGGTGTGCCGTGGTGTCGCCAGCGAATGCCGCCAAGACGCAGGCGGACGAACTCATCGCTACCCTGCTGGAGAACAGCCAGAAGCCAGGGAACGCACGAACCAGCTCATACGAGTAGTACTGGCCAGACTGTGTGATCGGCGGGCTCGCCGATGGTCAGCCCAAAAAGTGGGTCTCCCTGATGTCATCGACAATCACGCCGGGCCCGGTCGGCCCGACCAGGCACGGGCGAAGCGCTGCATCGCTCGACAGCCCGCGTTGCGGTCCGGAACGCGGGTCCGCCCGGCCCGTGCCCACCTGGCCGCGCCCCGGGAACGTTCCGGAGCACGTTGATCATCCCGCCTTGGTCGTTCGCGGTTAGCGGCTGTCTCGGCTCGTCGCTGAGGCGACGGCGAGGGGCACCAGACGAGGACGCCTGTACGTCAATCAGCCCGCTCGGAACGGGACCTCACTGCCGCTGAGGTGGAGAGCAGGTCAAGCTCTCTTTCAACCGTGGCGTCTGCACGAGGGCAAGAACTGCGGAACAGCCAATAGGGGCATAACAGAATTTCAACGTGAATCATTTTGAAGCTTTCACAAGCCACGATAGGAACAAGATGCTCTTTAGCCGCGTCGGGATACGGCCTTCATCGCGTTCGGCCGCTCCGCGAAATCTCAGGAGAATCCGTCTGACAGAACCGGATCAGGCCGCAAAACAGGGAGGGCGCGTGATCACTCACGCGCCCTCCCTGGCCGATTCACCGAGTAAGTCTCACTCTTCGGGCGGTTCACCGTCCCGAGGAGCGCCTTCCTCCTCCACACCGATCATGCCGACGATCCGCTCAAGGTCGTCCACCGTCGCGAACTCAATCGTGATGCGGCCCTTGTTCCGCCCGATGTCCACCTTCACCCGGGTGTCGAACCGATCCGAGAGCCGCTCGGCGAGATCGTTCAACGCCGGCGCGTGCACCTTGGCCCGACGGGTAGGCGCCGCCTTCTTCGCCGGCGCCTCGAGAGCCGTCAGCTGAACGATCTCCTCGGTCGCCCGGACCGAAAGCCCTTCCTGAACGATCCGCGTGGCCAGCTTCTCCTGGGCGTCACTGTCGTCCAGGCCGAGCAGCGCTCGCGCATGCCCGGCGGAGAGAATCCCCGCCGCCACCCGACGCTGTACCGGTGCCGGCAGGTTCATCAACCGGATCGTGTTGGAGATCTGTGGACGGCTACGGCCGATCCGGCGCGCAAGTTCCTCGTGCGTCGCGCCGAATTCCTCCAGCAACTGCTGGTATGCGGCCGCCTCTTCCAACGGGTTCAGATTCGCCCGATGAATGTTCTCGAGCAGGGCATCACGCAACATCGCGTCGTCAGGCGTATACCGGACGATTGCGGGGATCGTCTCCCTGCCGACAGCCTGCGCGGCACGCCACCGCCGCTCACCCATGACGAGCTCGTACCGGCCGTCGCCGAGTTCACGGACCACGATCGGTTGGAGGAAGCCGACCTCCTGGATGGAGGTCTTCAGCTCCTCCAGCGCCTCCTCATCGAAGACGTGGCGCGGCTGCTTGGCGTTCGGCTCGATCGCGGACACCGGGAGTTCAGCGAAACGCGCGCCGGGCACCGGTGCGAGGTCACCGTCGACCGGGGCGGCCGGGGCAGGAACGGGCGGCGGGGTGACCGGCGTGGACTGAACGGTCGGAGCAACGGCCGGAGCGACGGCCGACTCGACGGCGACCGGCTCAGGAAGCGTCTCTACGGAGGCTGCCACCTCCGCGGCAGGCGCTGTGGGAATCAACGCGCCCAGGCCGCGGCCCAGGCCACCCCGCGGACGGTTCTTCATACCGTGCCTCCCGTGTTGACCCCGCGCACCGCGATCTCCAAGGCCGCCTCGAAGTAGCTGGTAGCCCCTCGTGATCCCGGATCGTAGGTCATCACCGACTGACCGTAGCTGGGAGCCTCCGAAACACGCACGTTCCGGGGGATCACCGCGTTCAGCACTTTGGCACCAAAATGATTCCGTACATCCTGTTCCACCGCATCTGCCAGACGGGTACGCCGGTCGTACATCGTCAGCAAGATCGTAGAGACATCGAGGGTGGGATTCAGGTGCTGACGCACCAGGTTGATGTTGTTGATCAGCTGATTGAGACCTTCCAGCGCGTAGTACTCACACTGAATGGGAATCAGCACCTCCTGCGCAGCACAGAGGGCGTTCACGGTCAGCAGCCCGAGAGAAGGCGGGCAGTCGATGAAGACGTAATCGAACTTCTCGGGATGCCCCGCAATGGCCCGGGCAAGCCGGGACTCACGGGCCACCACCGAGACCAGCTCGATCTCCGCGCCGGCTAGGTCGATGGTGGCCGGCACGCAGAAGAGGTTCGGGATACCTTCGACCGGTTGCGCGACCTCGGCCAGCGGCACGTTGTCGATCAGGCAGTCGTAAACATCGGGTACGCCCGCGTGGTGCGGGACGTTCAGACCGGTCGAGGCGTTGCCCTGGGGGTCGAGGTCCACTACCAGCACACGGTTGCCGTGGAGCGCCAGCGCCACGGCAAGGTTGACCGTCGTGGTCGTCTTCCCGACGCCGCCCTTCTGGTTGGCGACGCAAATCACCCGCGGGTGGTCTGGGCGCGGCATGATGATCTCGCCGCTCGGGTTGAGGATCTGCACAGCTCGCAACGCTTCCATGGCTAGGGGCGGATCGTCCTCATCCGCTACCGGCGTTTCACGTGAAACATGCTCGGTGGACTGAACGGGCGCCCCTGAAGAAGGAGCGGCCGCCATCTGACGCCCCGACGGCACGGACGCACGCCCTCGGGCCTCGTCCGAGGAGTGGCCTGGCATCGGAGCTCCGTACTCGTACGCCGACGGGGGCCCATAGGCGCCCGCCCGGGGCTGCGGAACGTCCTGTTCGCCCGCGTGCAGCCCGCCCACGCTCATTCCCGACGGCCTGTCGAGAGGCGACTCGGTTTCACGTGAAACACCGTACTCATGCACCGCTTCATCCCTGATGGCTAGGAAGGGGTTGACCGGCAGAACGTGTGCCCGGCAGGGGAGATCCGGTCCACACTATCGACATCCGGCCAGCCTACGGGTGTCGGGCATGTGTCGCCATGGTCCTAAGTTCCGATGGGTCGAGCACAACGCTGCTCCATCGTCCGTCAGCAGCGACCCGAACACCATGACGCTCGGCACAGACATCCAGGCTTCACCCATTCATGCCGTCGACCGACCCAAACCCGAAGATCAACCCCCATGGTGTACGCCCGAAAGCACGCCACCATGACAAACCTCTGCCGCCCGGCCTTCCCGAAACCGGCAGCCCGCGTGAGTGCCATGCGGCATACCGCCAGGGCCGCCACCACGCTAGGCGGTATGGCGGCTGACGGCGTCGGACCTCGGGTACGGCGTCAACTGTCACCGCCGAGTCAGAGAGCCGAGCCCTCGAAGATGAGACCCGGAAAAGGCCGCTCACGACCACGAACGGCGGCGGCGGCGATCGAGGACCAGCCGTCCAAGGACCCGACGATGCGGAAGCGATCCGAGCCAGACGAGGCCACGCCCCTCATGGCCGCCGAGACGCGTCCACAACACAAGATGCACCACGGGTGCATGGAAGATCCCGAAACCCCGCCAACGGCCGAATGGGGCCCATCCGCAGGGTGGTGTAACCACCTTGACGCACCACTGCTCCACCTACCGAACGAAAATGGGATCGGGACCAAAAACCAGTCGGCGACCCCGAACCGGCCGTTGTCCCCAAGCGCGCCCAGCCGGCCATGAGCCTGTGGACAAACGCGCCTGGAGCCCACCCGCCAGACCGCGGTCGAGGGCGTCCCCCGTTGCACGTGAAACATGGGTCACACCCGGTGGACGTCACGCCGAACCGCGGCATACGAGCGCGCTACCCCGTACCGAAAAGGCGGTCCCGGCCCGAAAATCGGACCGGGACCGAAAGTCGCGGAATGGCTAACCCCGGCGATCCCGCCGGCCACGCTGGGATGCAGACCCACGGCCCGAGCGAACCGAAGCGGCCTTCTTCCGGCCGGGCACCACATGCGCCTCCTTGACGATCTCCACCACCGTGGTCGGGGGCTCGATCAGTCCAGCCCCGCAGAGGTGGACGACCGGTTCGCCACCACCGAGAGCCGCGATCGCCGCCGCGTGTTCGGCGATCTCCTCAGCAGCGGACGAGCCCTTCATCGCGAGAAGACGGCCACCAACGGCGGCGAGCGGCAGACACCACCCGGCGAGCTTGTCGAGCGCGGCCACAGCCCGGGCCGTGACCACATCGGCTCCGGGCAGCGCGTCGACGACCTCCTCGGCCCGGCCGCGGAGAACGGTGACGTTGTCCAGGTCCAGGTCTTCGACGGTCTCGGTGAGGAACGCGGTCCGGCGGGCGAGCGGCTCGACCAGGGTGACCCGCAGGTCCGGGCGGGCGATCGCCAGCACCAGGCCGGGCAGCCCGGCACCGGAGCCCACATCGACCACGTCGGCGCCAGGGGCGATGAGCTGCGCCATGACGCCGCAGTTGATCAGGTGTCGCTCCCACAGGCGGGGCGCCTCGCGCGGGCCGATCAGGCCCCGGATCACGCCTTCGGTGGCGAGCAGTTCGGTGTAGCGGGTGGCCAGCTCGAGCCGTGCCCCGAAGACCTCGGCGGCGGTGGCCGGTGGGCGAAGGTCGGGCGCCGGGAAAGACGACGGCCCGGGCGTTTCGACGCCCGGGCCGGAGTCACCCGCGCCGTGGCGGGAGGTGGTCACGATCAGTCCGCCACCCGCACCACGATGCGGCGGCTGGGCTCGACACCCTCGGATTCGCTCTGCACGCCGGGGATCGCGTTGACCACGTCGTGCACGCACTTGCGCTCGAACGCCGACATGGCCTCGAGGCGGACCGGGTCGCCGTGTTCCTTGACCTTCTCAACGGCGTTGCGGGCGACCGCGCCGAGTTCCTTGCGCCGGGCGGCACGGTAACCACCGATGTCGAGCAGCAGCCGGCTCGGCGAGCCGGTGGCCCGGAAGATGGCGAGGCGGGTCAGTTCCTGCAGGGCCTCGAGGGTGGCGCCGCGCTGGCCGACCAGCGGCTGGAGACGGCCGCCGACCACCTCGACCATCGGCCGGCCCGCGGAGACGAGCTCGTCGATGTCGCCGTCGTAGTCGAGGATGTCCAGCAGACCCTCGACGTAGTCGGCGGCGATCTCGCTCTGGCGGAACAGGTCGCTGTCCGAGGCGACAGTCTCCGACTTCTTGGCCTCTTCGGTGCCGGCCGGCTCGGCAGCGGTGGCTTCGGCTGACGAGTCGGCGGAAGGGGGAGTGCTGGTGTCGGTCACGGTCTCATCTCCGTTGTCATTCGGCCGGACCGAGATCGGTCCGATGTTTCCCGCGCGCGGCGCGGGCAGGTCTCGAGGGGCGCGCTCAGGCCCTGCCGGGTGTTGGGCCTGAGCCGCGATCATCCCTTGGGTTTGTTCGCCGGCCTGGCGCCCTTCTTGGGATTCACCGGTTTGGCACCGGGCTTGGGACCGAGGGCCTTGGTGTCGACCACCGGGCTCGCCGGCTCGGGGGTGTTCTTACGACCGAACAGACCACCGGTACGGGCGGGCTGCACCGGGTTCTTGCCACCGGAGACCTTGGTCCCGGGCGCCACCCGGCCCGCCGAGCCACCCTTGTTGGCCATCTGCGGCGGCGGGAACTTGCGAAGCACCCACTGCTGCTGCGCCAGCGTGAACAGGTTGTTGGTGACCCAGTAGATGACCACACCGATGGGGAAGAGCGCACCGGAGATGAGCAGCGAGAACGGGATGCCGTAGAGCATCAGCCGCTGGATCATCAGCTGCTGCGGGTCCTCGGCCCAGCCGGTCTTGAGGATCATCTGGCGCTGGGTGAGGAACGTGGTGGCCATCATGACCAGGACCAGGATGCCGGCCACCACCTTGACCGTGGTGCCGTCCGCGCCGAGGACGGACAGCTCAGCGGCGGAGGAACCGAACTTGGCGCTGATCGGGGCGTTGAACAGGTGCGCGTGGGCGGCGCTGTTGAACTGATCGAGCGGCCAGCCGTAGAGCTGCTTGTTCGCGTCCGAGATGTTCGGGTCCAGGTGCTGGAGCACGTGGAAGAGACCGAAGAAGACCGGGATCTGCAGGAACATCGGAAGGCAGCCCATGAGCGGGTTCGCCTTCTCCGTCCGGTACAGCTCCATCATTTCTTTCTGGAGCGTCTCCCGGTCACCCTTGTGCTTCTCCTGCAGCGCCTTGACCTTGGGCTGCAGCGCCTGCATCGCACGCTGGCTCTTGATCTGCTTGACGAAGACCGGGAAGAGGATGACCCGCAGCGTCACCACCAGGCAGAAGATCGCCAGGATCCAAGCCCAGTTGGTGCCGATGACACGATCTTCGGGTATGCCGATCGCATCCCAGAAAGAATGCCAGCGCAGAAGAATCCACGAGATGGCGTAGTAGATCGGGTCGAGACTCAATCTAATCTCCAGTCACATCGGCAGGACGGTGACGGATCGGGTCAGGCACCGGGTCGTACCCGCCAGGGTGGAAGGGATGGCATCGGAGGAGCCGCCAGATCGCCAGGCCCGTACCCCGGATCGCGCCGTGACGCGCCAACGCCTCCAGGGCATAAGCACTGCACGAGGGGTAGAACCGACAGCGGGCCGGCAGCACCGGACTCAAGTATCGACGGTACGCGACGACCGCTGCGGTCAGGACCCGGGCGGCCAGGGTCATCGCGGTCGCCGGGGTCTGCGGGCGGCCGCAAGCGCACTCTCCAGGTCGGCGGCCAGCGTGACGGACGTCGCCGCGGCCGCCGGTGGCAATGCTCTGACGACCAGGGACGCGCCCCCGGGCAGCTCGTCGAGCAGTGGCCGGACGAGATGACGTAGTCGGCGGCGCACCCGGTTGCGGACGACCGCGTTGCCCACCGCTTTGGAGACGACGAAGCCGGCGCGCGCCGTGGAGGCACACGCCGGCTCATCGAGAAGCAGGTGAACGACCAAGGTGCCGCGACCGGCACGGCGGCCGCCGCGAATCGCTGCGGCGAAGTCCGCGCTACGCCGCAATCGTTGCACCGCGGCCAGCACGACTACCTGGGCATTCCGACCCGACTAGCGGTCGGCTCAGGCCGACAGCTGGCCGCGGCCCTTGGACCGGCGGGCAGACAGGATGGCGCGACCGGCACGGGTGCGCATGCGCAGCCGGAAGCCGTGGGTCTTGGCACGCCGGCGGTTGTTCGGCTGGTAGGTGCGCTTGCTCACGTCAAAACTCCGTCTTCGTACTACGACTCTGGGGGCATCATGGGCTGCAAGACGCCACTTTAGCAGAGCGCGGCGGAGCAACCGCCCAACCCTACGCAGGGCCCCCGGGGCGGTCAACCATATCCTTGGTCGGCACGCCGACATGGGCGGGCAACGAACGCCTGGCAGGTCTTTCCGTGCACAAAGTGAATCTTTTCCCGCGCGCGTGCGGTGGATGGCCAAGACGGCGGTTGAAGTCCACCTGTCGCCGCTGTTAGCGTGCGCGGTTGCTGGTCTCATCCGGCCGTTCGCAGCCCGCGAAGCAGCGGCCAAAACCGGACAAGCAGGTGGATCGTTCGCCACGGTGAGCCTGTTTACCGCCCGCGCCGACTACAGGCTCCGGTAAATCTGCCGACCATCCGGCCGGGAGCGGCCACCGGCACTGACCCAGGTTGTGGATAACCTGTGGATAGCTGGTGGCGCCGTGCGTGTTCAGCACGTTAACTGTGCTGGGTTGGGGGACGCCGGCCGGTTGCCCGTCACGGGACGCCGACAGGCACAGGCGAAAGGCCGGACAAGGCCCACCGGGGTCGGTGGCGATGGGGGTGGCGCGGCGGTGGCCGAGCAGGTCGACCTGGGCAAGTTGTGGCGCGAGACGTTGGACGAGCTGTCCGACGAGATCGCGTCACGGCAGCAGCGCGCCTATCTACAGTTCACCCGCCTGCGGGCGATAGTCGAGGACACCGCTCTCCTATCGGTTCCGGACACGTACACCCGCGACATCATCGAGTCGCGGCTGCGCCCGGCGATCACCGAGGCACTCAGCCGCCGACTCAGCCGGCCCATACAGGTCGCGGTCACGGTCCGGCCCCCGGAGGACGGCTCCGGCATGCCGGGCACCGTCTACGGCACCCCGGCCGAGCCTTCCGCCGGTCCGATGGTGGACCCGCAGCCACGGCACTACGCCGAGAACGGGCCCTTTCAGCCGGAGCTGCCGGGCTATCCGGGCTCGCCGCGGATGCCCGAACCGCCGCCCTACCAGGGGCCTGCCTTCGGTCCGGCCGAGCACGCGCCGGAGCCGTACCCGACCGGGTCGGCGCAGCACTCCGCTCCGCAGGCGCCGTTCCCCCGTGGGGTTCCGGCCGCCCACGACGGCCAGGAGGCGCTCTTCGCCGACCCGATGCCTCCGGTGCCGCCGGTGAACCGGTCCCCGGCCGCGCCGCCGGCCGAGAAGGAACAGCCCAACGACGCGGTCGCGCACCGGATGGCGGCCGACGCCGCCCAGTTACGGCAGAACGACCGGCCGATGCCCGGTTCGGACCGCCGCGACGACGTACCGAGCCGGGCCGGCGACAACGGGCCGGGCCGTCCGCCGATCGATCTGCGGGGTCCCGGCACCACGCCGCGGCCCGGTGGGCAGGACGGCAACCGGCTCAACCCGAAGTACATGTTCGAGACGTTCGTCATCGGCTCGTCCAACCGGTTCGCGCACGCCGCGGCGGTCGCGGTCGCGGAGTCACCGGCGAAGGCGTACAACCCGCTCTTCATCTACGGCAGCTCCGGGCTGGGCAAGACCCACCTCCTGCACGCGATCGGGCACTACGCCACCACCCTGGGGCACGCGCGCTCGGTGCGCTACGTGTCGACCGAGGAGTTCACCAACGATTTCATCAACAGCCTGCGGGACGACAAGACGCAGGCGTTCCAGCGCCGCTACCGCGACGTCGACATCCTGCTGATCGACGACATCCAGTTCCTGGAGAACCGCGAGCGGACGCAGGAGGAGTTCTTCCACACGTTCAACACGCTCCACAACGCCAACAAGCAGATCGTGATCAGCTCGGACCGCTCGCCGCGCCAGCTGGCCACCCTCGAGGACCGGATGCGCACACGCTTCGAGTGGGGTCTGCTGGCCGACATCCAGCCGCCCGACCTCGAGACCCGTATCGCGATTCTCCAGAAGAAGGCCGCGCAGGAACGGATGTACGCCCCCGACGACGTGCTCGAGTTCATCGCGTCCCGGGTCTCCAACTCGATCCGCGAACTCGAGGGCGCCCTCATCCGGGTGACCGCGTTCGCCAGCCTCACCCGCTCGCCGGTGCAACTCTCACTGGCTGAGGAGGTGCTGCGCGACTTCATGCCGGACGGCGCCGGCCCGGAGATCACCGCCGACCAGATCATGGTTTCGACCGCCGACTACTTCGGCGTCTCCCTGGAGGACCTGCGCGGGCACTCACGCAGCCGGGTGCTGGTCAATGCCCGGCAGGTGGCGATGTACCTCTGCCGGGAACTGACCGATCTCTCGCTGCCCCGCATCGGGCAGGCGTTCGGCGGCCGCGACCACACCACGGTGATGCACGCCGACCGCAAGATCCGCCAGCACATGGCCGAGCGCCGGTCGCTCTACAACCAGATCGCCGAGCTCACCAACAGGATCAAACAGAACACCTGAGGGGTACGGGGACGCGCGCTCGACCACACCACGCGGCCGGCGCCCCGCGATGCCCGGCAAGCTGCCGGGGCACGCCCTCACGCACCCGCCGGGCGGTGCTGCCCACTCACTCCGCAACCCGCCACGCCCTCGCACGGGTCGGTGTGGACGGGGCTGGGCGGGCTTCCCTCGTACCCGATGGATCTTTGTCTGAGCCGGATCGGCTCGCTCACCGGGACCGTCCACGGGTTATCCCCAGCCGCATCAGGCCGTGCGGGCCTCAAAAGGCAGTTACCCACAGGGTCGCACAGAATGTGCGACGCGATGCGCACAGCCTCTGAGCTGCGGTTTCTCTACTTACCCACAGTTTTCCACGAGTTCTGCACGGGGTTTTCCACAAGTTATACCCAGATCATTAGTGAAACCTGAAGACATTGAAGACAATGACTGCCTTCTCGTGAGGGCCCTGAAGGACAAGTTGTCAACGTCGCGACGTGCCAGTTTCGTGCCAACGTTATCCACACTCATCCACAGGCATCCACAGGCTGGCTCCCCAGACGGTGGATAACTCCTGACACCTCAATCCACAGAAGTGGACAACTCCTGTGGAAATCGATGTGGACAGTCACGAACAGTAGTTATTGATCTCACAGGCTGTGGACGCCTGTGGATTACCTGTTGAAGGTTCTGGGGACAACGTGTCGGTAGCGTCCCTGCGTTATGCACAGGGCGGGGGATAAACCCGGTGGATAAGCTGGGGATAGCCTGGGGACAGCGGTGGACAACTCTCGCTGCGTCGGCGACTGTGGACAACGACCCGGGTTTATACCCCGGTTACCCACATGTGAATCACCGGTGGATAACCCTGTCACCAGCGCAAACGCGAGTTATCCACAGAATCCACAGCCCCTATGAAGACGATGAAGTTATCTCTTCTAAGAAAACAAAAACCAATCATCAGCGTTGTGGAAGGTGTGGATGGGCTGGTTCCGGCTCGCCACGCCTCGGGCTCGACTGCACAGCACCGGGGTCGGGCACACGGGGATACCGCCGGAGCCATAGAGTTCAGTGGGGTCCAAGCCCCCTGTATGAGGACGCATCGCGGAGGAAGCATGAAGTTCCGGGTGGAGCGAGACGCACTCGCCGACGCCGTGGCCTGGACAGCCAAGAGCCTGCCCAGCCGGCCCTCGGTGCCGGTGCTCGCCGGCGTTCTGCTGCGGGTCACCGACGGCCGCCTGCAGGTGTCGGGCTTCGACTACGAGGTCTCCAGCCAGGTGACCGTCGAGGTGCAGGCCGACGCGGAGGGGGCCGCCCTGGTCTCCGGCCGCCTGCTCGCCGAGATCACCAAGGCACTGCCGGGCAAGCCGGTGGACATCGCCGCCGTCGGCGCGCATCTCGAGCTGGTGTGCGGCAGCGCCCGGTTCACCCTGCCGACCATGCCGGTCGAGGACTACCCGAGCCTGCCGGACATGCCGTCCAGCGCGGGCACCGTCGACGCGGCGGTTTTCGCCTCCGCCGTCTCGCAGGTCGCGATCGCCGCGGGCCGGGACGAGACCCTGCCGATGATGACCGGTGTGCGGCTGGAGCTGAACGGTTCGACCATGGCACTGCTGGCGACCGACCGCTACCGGCTCGCCATGCGGGAGATCGAGTGGACCCCGGACGACCCGGAGATCAGCCACAACGCGCTGGTGCCGGCCAAGACGCTGAACGACACCGCGAAGGCCCTCGGCCCGACCGGTGGCGCCGTCACCCTGGCACTGACCCAGGGCAAGGCCGGTGAGGGCATGATCGGGTTCGCCGGTGGCACCCGGCGTACCACCAGCCGCCTGCTCGACGGGGCGAACTACCCGCCGGTGCGCTCGCTCTTCCCGGCCTCGCACAATGCCGAGGCCCGGGTCGGTGTGGCCGCCCTGGTCGAGGTGGTCCGCCGGGTGGCCCTGGTCGCCGAGCGCCAGACCCCGGTGCTGCTGAGCTTCAGCGAGGACGGTCTGGTGGTCGAGGCCGGTGGCACCGAGGAGGCCCGTGCCAGTGAGGCGATGGAGGCCGAGTTCACCGGTGAGGCGCTGACGATCGGCTTCAACCCGCAATATCTGATCGACGGTTTGCAGAATCTCGGCGCTCCGACCGCGGTGTTCGCCTTCGTCGACGCGTTCAAGCCCGCTGTGATCTCGCCCGCTGGCGAAAGCGGCGAAATCATCCCGGGTTACCGCTATCTGATCATGCCGATTCGAGTGACTCGCTGATACTGAGCTTGAACCAATCGCTCATCTAGGGAGATCACCATGCAACTCGGCCTGATCGGTCTCGGCCGCATGGGTGGCAACATGCGGGAACGACTGCGTGCAGCGGGGCACGAGGTCATCGGTTTCGACCACAACGCGGACAAGAGCGACGCAGCAAACCTGGCTGAGCTGGTGGAGAAGCTGGCGGCCCCACGTGTCGTGTGGACCATGGTGCCAGCCGGCAAGATCACCGAGGACACCATCGACGCGCTCTCGGAGCTGCTCTCCGAGGGCGACATCGTCATCGACGGCGGGAACTCGAAGTTCACCGACGACGCCCCGCGGGCCGCGCGTCTCCGGGCGAAGGGCATCCACTACCTCGACGTCGGCGTCTCCGGCGGCGTCTGGGGCATCACCAACGGCTACGCGCTGATGGTCGGTGGCGATGCCGCCCAGGTGGAGCACTGCAAGCCGATCTTCGAGGCGCTCAAGCCGGCCGGCGAGTTCGGTTTCGCGCACGCCGGCACGCACGGCGCCGGCCACTACGCCAAGATGATCCACAACGGCATCGAGTACGGCATGATGCAGGCGTACGGCGAGGGCTACGAGATCCTCATGGCCTCTGAGCTCGTCGACGACGTGCCGGCCGTCATCAAGAGCTGGCGTGAGGGCAGCGTCGTCAAGTCGTGGCTGCTGGACCTGCTCGACCGGGCGCTCGACGAGGACCCGACCCTGGCCAACCTCAAGGGCTACGTCGAGGACACCGGCGAGGGCCGCTGGACGGTTGACGAGGCCGTGCGTCTCGCCGTTCCGGCCCACGTCCTGGCCGCGTCGATCTTCACCCGCTTCGAGTCCCGCCAGGACGACTCGCCCGCCATGAAGGCCGTCGCCGCACTGCGCCAGCAGTTCGGCGGCCACGCCGTCAAGCGCTGATCCATGCACGTACGCCGGGTCGAGCTCACCGACTTCCGTTCCTACGAGCGGGTGGCGGTCGATCTCGATCCCGGTGTGTCCGTGCTCGTCGGCCAGAACGGCATGGGCAAGACCAACCTGGTCGAGGCGCTCGGCTACGTGGCGACTCTGGACAGCCACCGGGTGGCCACCGACGCCCCGCTGGTCCGGGCCGGCGCCTCCTCGGCGGTGATCCGCTGCGCAATCGCCCACGACGGCCGCGAGCTGCTGGTCGAGCTGGAGATCGTGCCGGGCCGGGCGAACCGTGCCAGGCTCAACCGCTCACCGGTGCGGCGGCCGCGGGAGGTGCTCGGCGCCCTGCGGATGGTGCTGTTCGCTCCGGAGGACCTGGAGCTGGTCCGCGGCGACCCGTCCGAGCGCCGTCGGTACCTCGACGACCTGCTCGTCGCCCGGCAGCCCCGTTACGCCGGGGTGCGGGCCGATTACGACCGGGTGGTGAAGCAGCGCAACGCCCTGCTGCGGACCGCCTACCTGACCCGCAAGGTGGGCGGCACCCGTGGACAGGACCTGTCCACCCTGGCGGTCTGGGATCAGCATCTGGCGTACCACGGCGCCGAGCTGCTGGCCGGGCGGCTGGAACTGGCGGCGGCGCTGGGGCCGCACCTGACGAAGGCGTACGACGCGGTTGCCGCCGGACGGTCGGCGGCGGTGATCGGGTACGCGTCACGGTTGGGCGAGTCGCTGCCCACCGACCGGTCGGCACTGGAGGCGATGATCCTGGAGTCGCTGGCCGAGCGCCGGGCGGCCGAGATCGAGCGCGGGACGACGCTGGTCGGCCCGCATCGCGACGACCTCTCGTTGCAGCTGGGCGAGCTGCCCACCAAGGGGTACGCGAGCCACGGTGAGTCCTGGTCGTTCGCGCTGGCGTTGCGGCTCGCGGCGTACGACCTGCTGCGCTCGGACGGGATCGAGCCGGTCCTGGCCCTCGACGACGTCTTCGCCGAGCTGGACACCGATCGCCGCGAAAGGCTGGCGGCCCTGGTGTCCGACGCGGCACAGTTACTGGTGACCTGCGCGGTGCCCGAGGATGTGCCGGCCGGCCTGCGGGGCGCGCGCTACGACGTCGGGACGGGAGCGGTGACCCGTGTTTCCTGACCCTGACCGGGAACGGTCAGCCGGACGCAAGCCTGCCCGACCCGAAGAGTCCCCTCAGCGCCTCGAGGACGCCCTCGGGGACCTCTGGGCGGGGGTGGATGAGGCCCGGGAGCTTCGAGGCGCTGTGGGAGGCGCTGAGCGCGCTGACCGTACCCCTGAGAACGGCCCGGACGATCCACAGGCTGTGGACAACGACGGCCTTGCCGGACCGGAACTGGCCCGGGCCGTGCTGGATGCCGCGCTCGCGCGGCGACGCGAGGCCGCGCGCACCCCGCGCAAACGAACCGGGACCGGACAGGGCAGCGGGCGACGGTTGCGCGGCTACTCCGGACCGGGCCCGGATCCGCGCGATCCGCAGCCGTTCGGGGCGATGCTGGAGCGCCTCATGCGGGCCCGGGGCTGGGAGAAACCGAAGGCCGAGGCCACCGTCTTCGGCTCGTGGGAGAAGGTCGTCGGGCCGGACATCGCGGCGCACAGTCGTCCGGTGCGGCTGGAGGGCGGGGTGCTGACCGTCGAGGCCGAGTCCACCGCCTGGGCCACCCAGCTGCGGCTATTGGCCGCCACGTTGCTGCGGAAGATCGCCGGCGAGGTCGGGAACAACGTGGTGACCCGGCTCAACATCCACGGGCCGGCGGCGCCGTCATGGAGCCGGGGGCCGCGCCGGGTACAGGGTCGTGGGCCGCGGGACACCTACGGCTGAAACCGGAACGGCGTCCCGTGCGTCTGAACCGCATGATCATGCATGTGCGCCGGGTCCTGGTCCTGATGTTGCTGGTTCTCGCCCCGATTCCGGTAGCCGCGCGGCCGGCCTGGGCATGCTCCTGTGCGTCCGGCTTCGATCCGCTGGAGCGGGCCGAGACCGCCTTCGTCGGGGTGGTTCAGGAGGTCGACGGCGACCTGTGGGACTCACGGGTCGATGTCCGGTTCGCCGTCGAATCGGTGCTCAAAGGTGATGTGGACGACTCGGTGACGTTGGCTACCGAGAAGCACGAGGCGTCCTGTGGATACAGGTTCGTCGAGGGCGGCCGGTACCGGGTGTACGCCACCGACGACCGGACGAACTCGTGTGACGGCAACGAACTGCTGGCGACCGGTGTGGAGGTCGAGGACACCGATCGTTCCCAGATCTTCTGGGCCGGATCGGTGCTGGTCGTCCTGCTGGTGGCGGGTGGCGTGACCTGGTTGATCCGCCACCCACGTGCCCGGTGACCGGGCTTTCAGCAGCCGGGCTCTCGGTGGTCGGGCTCTCAGTAGTCGGCGAAGACCGCGAAGCCGCGGTCGGCGCAGCGGCGGTAGAAGCCGGCCAGGACGGCCAGCTCGGTGCGCGCGAAGCTCCAGTGCGGCGAGTTGCCGGCGTCGTCGCGCAGGGCCGCGAGCCGCTGGTCCAGCCACCGCAGCTGCTGCTCGGCGAGCCGGCCGGCGGAGATCGCGGTGCGCATGACGTCCGTGACGGTGTCGAAGGTGACCAGGTCGCCGTGCTTCTCGTGGCCCTCGACGAACCGCTCGAGGCCGCCGGCGATCCAGGCGCAGCCGTCCGGGTCGATGACCGGGTCCTCGTCCTCGGCGGCCGCCTCGGTGGCGTAGAGCACGCCCTCCAGGCCCAGGAGAAGATCGATGAGCTCGGTGTACGCGGTGGCCCGCACCGTGCCGGTCTTGGCGATGTGCAGCGCCAGCGCGCCGGTGGGCGCGGCGATCTCGGGCCGGTCGGCGATCGCTCCGAAGTCGACGAACTCGGCGGGAGCCACCGGATCGTAGTACTGGTTCGTCCGCGGCCAGTGCACCGCGACGTTGTCCAGGCCCTTGTCGTGCGCCATCCGGGGCCACCCCTCCTCGACCTGCCCTGCGACCACCCGGCCGTCTCCGGCCCGCGCGGGCGAGGTTACGACACGGCCGCGGGACGTTGTCGAGCAGTGTGGCAGTGAGTGCGGGCCGGGCATCGCAGGCGCGCCCGAGCGGTGAAACTGCCGCAGCGTTTGCCATTGCGCGGGGCACCAGTGGCGTGTAGGGGATTACGTGGGTAGCGCCTCAAATCGCGCTACGGCACTCTCAGGCACCCTGAAGGGGTGCCGGACCCTCGCCGATTCGTTCCGGCGGAGTAGAATCGACAGCGACCGGGAAAACTGTGCTTGACGGTCGGGCCGGCCCCCCTGCCAGCCTGCATCGTCACGCTATGCGGTTTTTCCAGCCGATCACGATCCGCGGGCGGTCCGCGGCGACCGGCGCGCATGGTTCCACCGGTGGTCCGCTCCTCCCCGCGGGGTCATCTCCGGTCCTCGTGCGTGCTCATGTCGTCGCCGGCCCGGCCCGCCAACCCCGTAGCGGGGCCTTCCGGCCCGGCGCGAGAAAGTGGCCGAGGGTGTCAGAGAATCAGCAGGAATACGGTGCCGGGTCGATCACCGTGCTCGAAGGCCTTGAAGCGGTCCGCAAGCGTCCCGGTATGTACATCGGCTCCACCGGTGAGCGCGGTCTGCACCACCTGGTCTGGGAGGTCGTGGACAACGCCGTCGACGAGGCACTGGCCGGCTACTGCGACACCATCGACGTGGTCCTGCTCGCCGACGGCGGCGTCTCGGTCACCGACAACGGCCGTGGCTTCCCGGTCGACCTGCATCCGACGCTGAAGAAGCCGGGTGTCGAGGTCGCGCTGACCGTCCTGCATGCGGGTGGCAAGTTCGACGGCCAGGCCTACAAGGTCTCCGGCGGTCTGCACGGTGTCGGTGTCTCCGTGGTGAACGCGCTCTCGACGAGGATGGCCGTCGCGATCCAGAAGGACGGGTTCTGGTGGCGGCAGAAGTACGACTACTCCGTTCCCGGCGAGCTGGTGAAGGGCGAGCCGACCGACAAGCTCGGCTCGACCGTGCAGTTCTGGCCGGACCCGAACATCTTCGAGACCGTCGATTTCGACTACCAGACGATCTATCGCCGGTTGCAGGAGATGGCGTTCCTCAACCGCGCCCTGACGATCAACTACACCGATGAGCGGGCCGACGCGGCCGACGAGAACGGTGAGCCCCGCCGGGTCACCTTCATGTACGAGGACGGCATCGCCGACTTCGTGCGGCACCTCAACGCCACGAAGAGCGCCATCCACAAGTCGGTGATCCAGTTCGAGGCCGAGGACAACGACGCCGGTATGGGCGTCGAGGTCGCGATGCAGTGGAACGAGTCGTACGGCGAGTCGGTCTACACCTTCGCGAACCGCATCAACACGCATGAGGGCGGTACCCACGAGGAGGGTTTCCGTGCCGCGCTGACCACGATCGTCAACAAGTACGGCATCGAGAAGAAGTTCCTCAAGGGCGATCAGAAACTGTCCGGTGAGGACATCCGTGAGGGTCTCGCCGCGATCATCTCGGTGACCCTGCGGGAGCCGCAGTTCGAGGGCCAGACCAAGACGAAGCTCGGCAACACCGACATGAAGAGCTTCGTGCAGAAGGTCGCCAACGAGCAGCTGGCCGACTGGTTCGACCGGAACCCGGCGGACGCCAAGCTGATCATCACGAAGGCGGACCAGGCGGCCCGCGCCCGGATCGCCGCGCAGCAGGCCCGCAAGCTGGCCCGGCGCAAGTCGTTGCTGGAGTCCGGCTCGATGCCGGGCAAGCTGGCCGACTGTCAGTCCACCGACCCGCGCGAGACCGAGCTGTTCATCGTCGAGGGTGACTCGGCCGGCGGCTCGGCCAAGTCCGGCCGGGAGAGCCGCATCCAGGCGATCCTGCCGATCCGCGGCAAGATCCTCAACGTGGAGAAGGCCCGGATCGACCGGGTGCTCAAGAACAACGAGGTCCAGGCGCTGATCACGGCCATGGGCACCGGCATCCACGACGAGTTCGACATCTCCAAGCTGCGGTACCACAAGATCATCCTGATGGCCGACGCCGACGTCGACGGCCAGCACATCCAGACCCTGCTGCTCACTCTGCTGTTCCGCTTCATGCGGCCGATGGTCGAGCAGGGGCACGTCTACCTGGCCTCGCCGCCGCTCTACAAGCTCAAGTGGAACAAGCGGGGCGACGACGCGCAGTACGCGTACTCCGACCGCGAGCGGGACGGTCTGATCGCGCTGCGCCAGCAGAAGAAGGCGAACGCGAAGCCGGACGACATCCAGCGGTTCAAGGGTCTCGGCGAGATGAACTTCCACGAGCTGTGGGACACCACGATGAACCCGGACACCCGAACCCTGCGCCAGGTGACGCTCGACGACGCCGCGGTGGCGGACGAGCTTTTCAGCGTGCTGATGGGTGAGGACGTGGAGGCGCGGCGGTCGTTCATTCAACGCAATGCCAAGGACGTCAGGTTCCTGGACATCTGAGTCCGGCGAGCCGTATCCACAGCTTGCACCGCATTTCCACAACGTTATCCACAGCTATATGCCCGTTCTGGTCGTATTTGCCTGGCATCACCTTGAGTAAGGGTTAAAAGTGACTGACACTCCCGAGCCCCCCGACGGCGACGAGATCCAGAACGACGCCGGCGGCGGTGTGACCCAGCGGGTCGAGCCGGTCGGCCTCGAGGTCGAGATGCAGCGTTCGTACCTCGACTACGCGATGAGCGTGATCGTCGGCCGTGCGCTGCCCGACGTCCGTGACGGCCTCAAGCCGGTGCACCGCAAGATCCTTTACGCGATGTACGACGCCGGCTTCCGTCCGGACCGCGGGTATGTGAAGTGCGCCCGCGTCGTCGGCGACGTGATGGGCAACTACCACCCGCACGGTGACTCGTCGATCTACGACGCCCTGGTCCGGATGGGTCAGATCTGGTCGCTGCGGTACCCGCTGATCGACGGCAACGGCAACTTCGGCTCGCCGGGTAACGACCCGCCGGCCGCCATGCGGTACACCGAGTCGAAGCTGTCCCCGCTCGCCATGGAGATGCTGCGGGACATCGACGAGGACACCGTCGACATGCAGGACAACTACGACGGGCGGACCAAGGAGCCGACGATCCTGCCGGCCCGGTTCCCGAACCTGCTGGTCAACGGGTCCGAGGGCATCGCGGTCGGCATGGCCACCAAGATCCCGCCGCACAACCTGCGCGAGATCGCGGCGGCCGTGCAGTGGCAGCTCGACAATCCCGAGTCGGACGAGGCGACCGCGCTCGAGGCGATGCTCGAGATCGTGAAGGGCCCGGACTTCCCGACGTACGGCCTGATCGTCGGGCAGACGGCGATCACCGAGGCGTACCGGACCGGTCGGGGCTCCATCCGGATGCGCGCGGTGGTCGAGGTCGAGGAGGACCAGCGCGGCCGGCCCTGCCTCGTGGTGACCGAGTTGCCGTACCAGGTGAACCCGGACAACCTGGCCGAGCGTATCGCGGAATTGGTCAAGGAGGGCAAACTCACCGGAATCGCGGACATCCGCGACGAGTCCTCCGGCCGTACCGGTATGCGCCTGATCCTCGTGCTCAAGCGCGACGCGGTCGCCAAGGTGGTGCTGAACAACCTCTACAAGCACACCCAGCTCCAGGAGACGTTCGGCGCCAACATGCTGGCGCTGGTCGACGGCGTCCCCCGCACGCTGAACCTCGCCCAGTTCATCCGCTACTACGTCGACCACCAGATCGAGGTCATCCAGCGGCGGACCGCGTTCCGGCTGCGCAAGGCCGAGGAGCGCGCACACATCCTGCGCGGTCTGGCCAAGGCGCTGGACATGCTGGACGAGGTCATCGCCCTGATCCGGCGCTCGCCCACGGTGGAGGACTCACGTCAGGGCCTGATGCAGCTGCTCGACGTCGACGAGGTCCAGGCGACCGCGATCCTCGACATGCAGCTGCGCCGGCTGGCCGCCCTGGAGCGGCAGCGGATCGTCGACGAACTCGCGAAGATCGAGCTGGAGATCGCCGACTTCAAGGACATCCTGGCGAAGCCGGAGCGGCAGCGCTCGATCGTCTCGGAGGAACTGGCCGAGATCGTCCAGAAGTTCGGGGATGACCGGCGTACCCAGATCATCCCGTTCGACGGCGAGGTCTCCATGGAGGACCTCATCGCCCGGGAAGACGTTGTGGTGACCATCACACGTACCGGCTACGCCAAGCGCACCAAGGTCGACATGTACCGGTCGCAGAAGCGTGGCGGCAAGGGCGTGAGCGGCGCATCCCTGCGGCAGGACGACATCGTCTCGCACTTCTTCGTCATCTCGACCCACGACTGGATGCTGTTCTTCACGAACAAGGGCCGGGTCTACCGGGCGAAGGCGTACGAGCTGCCCGAGGCCAACCGGGTGGCCAAGGGCCAGCACGTCGCGAACCTGCTGGCCTTCCAGCCGGACGAGCACATCGCGCAGGTCATCCAGATCCCGAACTACCAGGTGGCGCCGCACCTTGTGCTCGCCACTAAGAATGGGCTCGTGAAGAAGACCCGCCTGGAGGAATTTGACTCCAACCGCAGCGGTGGCATCATCGCCATCAACCTGCGGGAGGATGACGAATTGGTGGGCGCGGCGCTGGTGGCTTCGGAGGACGACCTGTTGCTGGTCTCCAAGAAGGCACAGGCCATCCGGTTCAACGCCACCGACGAGGCGCTGCGCCCGATGGGGCGGGCCACGTCCGGTGTGATCGGCATGCGGTTCGGCGAGAACGACGAACTCCTCGCGATGGAAGTCGTCCGCGAGGGTATGGATGTGTTGGTCGCCACCGACGGTGGGTATGCGAAACGCACGCCCATCGAGGAGTATCCGGTGCAGGGGCGTGGCGGTAAGGGGGTGCTGACCGCCAAGATCACGGAGCGTCGTGGTGGACTTGTCGGCGCTCTGGTGATCAGCCCGGAGGATGAACTGTTTGCCATCACCAGCAATGGTGGTGTCATCCGGACTCCCGTGAAGCCTGTACGGCGCACACGGGATCGGAACACAATGGGGGTCAAGCTGATGGACCTCCCTGAAGGTGTAACCATCGTGGCGCTTGCTCGCAATGCCGACGAGCCTGACGAACAGGACTAGTTGATGCCGGAGACACAGGCGAAGTCGGGGGGCCCGGGGAGCTCAGCGACTCCGGACGAGGCGGCCAAGAAGGATGGCGCCGCCTCGAACGGTCGCGAGACCGCAGGGCGCGCCGCTGTCCCCGCCGATGCCCCGTCCGCGCCCAAGTTCACCCGCGCGCCGGGAATGGCCCCGCCGCCGGGTGAACCGGCCGCCGGCAGCAGCGACGGCGCGGACAAACGGCCGGGCGCGCAGTCGGGGGTGAAGGGGTCGGCCTCGGTGCCGGTCGTCACCAAGGGCAAGGGCGCCGCTCCTGGGACGCCCGCCGGGCGTACCCCGGGAACTCCTCCCGGCGCGAGCCCGAGCACCCCGCCGCGACCCACCACCGCGCCCGCGTCAGCGGCGCCGGTCGCTCCCGGTGCCGCCGCCGGTGCCGCGAAACAGCGGACCGGCACCGCCCCGGGCGGGCCTGCCGCCGGAGGTGCGGCAGCGGTCGGGGCCGCCCGTGTCTCGGAAGCGGTCCGTTCGGCCCGCTCGACGGTGTCGTCGGCGGCTGCGCGCGGCCCCCGTCGTGCCCGGCTGAACCTGAAGCGGATCGACCCCTGGTCGGTGATGAAGTTCTCGTTCGCCGTGTCGATCGTGCTTTTTATTGTCGTGGTGGTCGCCACCTCGGTGCTCTACCTCGCCCTGGACACCATGGGCGTGTGGAGCTCGGTCAACGGCAACCTGCAGGACCTGGTCACCGCCAGCGGCGGCAGCGAGACGTCGTCCAGTGGCACGTTCAAGATCACCGCCTGGGGCGTCATCGGCACGTCGATGCTGATCGGCGCGGTCAATGTGGTGCTCTTCACCGCGCTGGCCACGCTGAGCGCGTTCATCTACAACGTCTGCGCCGACCTGGTCGGCGGCATCGAGCTGACACTGGCCGAGCGGGACTGACGAACGCACCGGGTTGCGGGTACCCCGCTTTGGAAGCCCGCAACCCGATGCGGTAACGTTTAGTCCGCAGGTGAGGGGCTATAGCTCAGTCGGTTAGAGCGCAGAGCTGATAACTCTGAGGTCGCTGGTTCGATTCCAGCTAGCCCCACGGGTGACTGAGAGGCCCCACTCACGAGATAACGTGAGTCGGGGCCACTTGTCATTCACCGTCCTTTCCGAGCGGTGCCTAGGGGGTAGCAGTTCAGTGCTGAAGAAGCTCCTCATCATTGCCGGTGTCGTCGGGGTCGCGGCCCTGGTGGTCAAGAAGGTCAAGGCCTCCAGCGACGAGCGTGCTCTGTGGCACGAGGCGACCACCGCTCCCGACCTGCGATAGCGGGTCACGGGGCCCTAGCTCAACTGGCAGAGCACCGCCTTTGCAAGGCGGGGGTTAGGGGTTCAAGTCCCCTGGGCTCCACCAAATCGGTCTGTGACCAAGATCGTGGGGACCCCATCGGGGCAATCTCAGCCCAGGTCCCACCGGTCCGCGCCGGCCACCATCCCAGCGAATGCAGGATTTGAACCTGTGACCTGCGGGTTATGAGCAGCCTTCGGGGGTTCACCGGCCGCCCTCCACGAGGAGGGTGATGTCCTTGTGAGCCAGTTGGCCGCATGGGCCGTTTCGCCACCGGGCCAGTCACTTGAAGGGTGACGTCACGGCCTACAGGGCCTCCGAGCGTGGGACGGGTGGAGTCAGCATTGCTCGTAGACGGCGAGGCCGTCTCCGTTGTCATCCGTCAGGTTCTCGTCCCGAACATTGTCGGCCGAGATCCAGCCACTCTTGCTAGCCGCACGCCGCGGATGCCGGCTGGGCCGTGGCGACGCCGAGTCCAGCAGTGAGCAGCATCGCAGCAATCCCTGCGCGTAGGGCTCGGGCAGAATGGTCTTCGGTTCGAGTGCCGCGGGTGCCGTGACCACCGGCGGTGGTATGTCCACCACGCTGCCGCCGGGGTGGGAGCGAGCGCAGCGCACTTCACTGTCCTACGTGTATGGACGACGGTGCGGAGCATCACATGGAAGCGCTACGCAACGCTGTCACTTCTTGACCGGCCGGATCGCCGACACCCTGGCCACTATGGACTTCAACGCGACGCGGATCACTCCGGTGATCAATGAGGCGAACATGGAACACCTGATCCGCGCCGCTCATCGACGGTTGGTCGATTGGCGTCAACCGGTAGGCGGGCGCGAGACTTACAAGAACTTTGATCTACTGGCGCGGTGAATCGCCGCTCCGCCCTTCTCCTGATCGCACTCTCCGGCCTGTCCGGCTGTGGCAGCCCCGGTTTCGCCGAGCCCCTTCCGTCGGCCGGTCCGGAGGCCGACTACGGCTGGCCGGCCCGGAGCGCCGACCTCACCCACGGGTTCTGCTTCACCCTGGTTCGGGGCATCAAGCCGTACGCCCTGATCGAGCGGCTCGGTGGCGACGAACTGGAGCGGGTCGAGTGGCACCGGATCGTCGGCCCCGGCGACGGGGAGACGGGCGACCCGAAGCGGTTCTTCATCGGGATCGCCAGCGCCGGCGACTGGTCGATCCTGGTGGAGGACAACGGGTCGCTCGGTGTCACCCCGCAGATCGTGGAACCGCTGTCGGCGGACGGCGGGGAGGTCGTCTCCTACCGGGGAGGTGGGGGTGTGCCCGGCCGGCTCATGGTCTTCCGGGACGGGAAACTCGCTCTGGACCTCGACCCGGCGGCACCGGAGCGGGCCGGGGGCGGTGGGCTGGACGAGTTCCGGTTCGAGCTGATCACGGCCGGGCTTCTCGGAGGCGGCGGCGTGACGGATCCCACGGGGGCGGCGCTCGGCTTCATGGCCCGGCACACCGGCATCGCTTTGACCTCGGAGCTCCTGCGGGACCGTACATATCTGCTGGTCACCGTTCCGAAGCCGTAGGTGTGCATTTGCCCGGTCTTGGGCTGTGCCGGTTATCCACAGAGGAATGAATGAGCCCTGCGGCGCACAGTCCCGGCGGTTAGCCTGCATGGCGTGGACGAACGAAGACGGGCCGCCGCCGTGATCGTGCGGGACGGCCGTGTGCTGATGGTGCACGAGCGCAGCCGGCGATCCGGTGGCGGTGAGTGGTGGACCCTTCCCGGCGGCGGTCTGCGTCCAGGGGAGACGGCCGAGGAAGCGGTGCGGCGCGAGGTGTTCGAGGAGACCGGCCTCGTCGTCAGCGACGCCCGCTATGTGCTGGAGATGCCCTACCCGTCCGGCATGACCTCGGTCTTCGCGGTCAGTGTCGCGGATGGCGAGCCACGTGTCGGGCGCGATGACGGCTCCGGCCCGGAGCAGCTCGGTGTCGACTGGCTGCCCGTTCCCGAGCTGCCGATCGAGACCAACGGGGTGCCGGTCCCTCCGTTGATGGTGGTGCTGCCGACGCTCGCCGGTCAGACCGTGGGGGTCGAGTCCGCCACCGGGGCGTCCTCCGGCTCCGCGGAGGGTGCGGGCACCGGGAGGAACGGGGCGGTCACCGCGCGGCGCCGCTCCACCACGAAGTAGACGCAGGTGGCGGTGTAGCCCACGGCCAGGAGGCTGCCGAGTATGCGTATCGGCAGGGACATGAACGGGGCACAGCTCGCGGCGACGGCGGTCAGTGCCCAGATCGCCAGCAGCACGGCGTTGACCGTGTCCGTCCAGTACCAGTTGACCTGGGACCGGCGACGAGCCTGACGCTGGACCTCCACCACCAGGGCGTGCGCCATCATCGCCGCCAGCAGACCCAGCAGCAGGGTGGCGAAGAGCGAATGATGGCCGCCGGCGATGGAGACGAGCGCGGTCGCGCCGGTCAGTAGCGCGAGCCCACTGACGGTCCCAACGCGTGCCTTTCGGCGGTCCTCCACAATCACTGACGGTCGGCATGATCCGGCCGGAACTGAGGGCTTTCCGGAAAACAGGCCTTCGCGGTCCGCGGATCCGCGGACCTCTGAAAGGGTTTGGGTCTATTGTCCGCCCGCATCGTGATCGAGGGCACGTCACGATGCCGGGCCGTGGTTCGTCCCCTCCGCATGAGTGACTCGATGACAGTGCTGGTGACCGGGGCGAGCGGCACTCTCGGAACGGCGGTGGTGCCCGCCCTGACGGCCGCCGGCCACCGGATGCGGCCGATGAGCCGGCGGGCGCGGCCGGGATGGGTGACCGCCGACCTGGCGAGCGGAGACGGCCTCGACGACGCCGTACGCGGTGCCGACGCGATCGTGCACCTGGCCTCGGCGCCGGGCCGCCGGCAGCGGGAGACGGACGTGGAGGGCACGCGGCGGCTTCTCGCCGCGGCGGCCGGGGCAGGGGTACGGCACGCGCTGTACGTGTCGATCGTCGGGATCGACCGGGTGCCACTCGGCTACTACCGCACCAAGCTCGCCACCGAGGTCGTGGTCCGTGACTCCGGGGTGCCGTTCACGATCCTGCGGGCCACCCAGTTCCCCTCGCTGGTCGACACCCTCTTCACCACGTCGAGCCGGCTGGGCCCGCTCATCGTCGACCCGGGACTCCGTGTGCAGCCGGTGCACGTCCAGGACGTGGCGGAGCGGATCGTGGCTCTCCTCGGTGAACCGGCCACCGGGCAGGCCGCCGAACTGGCGGGGCCACAGGTGCTGACCTTCGGGGAGATGGCCCGTCCCTGGCTCGCGGCGCGTGGCAGTAAGCGGCCGGTCTGGTCGGTGCGGCTGCCGGGTGGTCTGGCCCGGGCGGTTCGGGAGGGCGGTCTGGTCGGTACCACCGGATCCACGGGTACGCGTACCTGGGACGACTACCTGGACGAGCGGTACGGGAACGCCGGGTGCGAACCTGTGTGACATGCACGAGGCGGTGGACCGGATCGAGGCGGCCTGGGAGTGGTGGTCAGCTGCGATCGACGAATCCCAGGAGGGGCGCTGGGTTCGCGACACCGTGGAGAGGCGGGTGCTGGCGGACATCACGGTCGCTACCCGGTGTCTCCACGGCGGCCGGTTGCCGCCGTTCACCGATGACCCGTTGCGCGTACGGGTGGGGCGAATAGCAGCCTGGGCGGGCGTCCTTCGTTTGGCCGCCCGGGCCGGTGGTTGGACCCTGTCGCCCGTGGTCGGGCACCGGCCACCGCATCCGGCGCGCATGCCGGAGCTGCTGTCCGGCATCTATGCGGTCGCTGAGTGGGGTGAGGTCTGGCTGGCGCGGCCGGAGACTCCCCCAGAGCGGGCCGTAGCGGCTGCCGAGCACTTCTTGGCCGGGCCCGGGTCGATGGAGGACCTCGAGTCGTTCTTCTACGACTGAGGCGTACCCCGCCGCGTTGTGATCGATTGACTGGGCAAGGATGTAGTCATGATGGGACGGCTGCGGACCGAAATCGCCCAGACCCGGCCGGATCTGCTCGCGCCGGCCGTGGCCGAGGCGCTGACGGTTTGGCCGGCTGAGGCGCCGATCGACGCCGACCAGGTGCTGGTCGCGCCTATCGACCCGGGGCTGGCGGACACGGCGGCCTTCTGCGAGGCGTACGGAGTGGGGCTGGCCGAGTCCGCCAACTGCGTGATCGTGGCCGGGCGCCGGGGCGAGGCCACCCGCTATGCGGCCTGCATCATCCTCGCGACCACGCGCGCCGACGTGAACGGCGTGGTCCGGCGGCACCTGGACGTGCGGAAGGCAAGCTTCGCGTCGATGGACGACGCCGTGGCGCTGACCGGGATGGAGTACGGCGGGATCACCCCGATCGGGCTCCCCGCCTCGTGGCCGATTCTGGTCGATGCCCGTGTGGTTGCCGCCCCGCACGTGATCGTCGGTTCCGGTGTTCGGCACAGCAAGATCGCCATCGCCGGCCCGGCCCTCGGTGCCTTACCCGGCGCCGAGGTCATCGATGGCCTGGCCCGTGATGCGGCGTGACGGTTATCGATTCTGTTTCACGTGAAACGTCATAGACCGGTATTGACGTCTGCTCGGCGGGCGATCTCCGCGAAGGCGGCGACCAGCGTCTCTGTCTCCTGAGCGCCCTGGACCTGGTACTTGCCGTCGATCACGAAGTTCGGGACGCTGCTGATTCGGAGCGCCCGTGCCTCCTCGATGTCGATCCGGACCGCCTTGGAGCCGGCGTCCGTCTCCAGATAGGTGAGCGCGGCGGTGCCGTCCAGGCCGATCGAGCCGGCGACCGTGGCCAGGGCGGGAAGCGAACCGATGTCGATGCCGTCGGTGAAGTGCGCGCGCTGGAGCGCGTCCAGCATGTCGGCCTGCCGGTCCTGTGTCTGCGCCCAGGCGATCAGCCGGTGCGCCGCGAAGGTGTTGGCCGCGATTGCCCGGTCGAAGTCCAGGTTCAGGCCCTCACTGGTGCCGATCGCGGTGACCTGCGCGAAAATCTGCTCGGCGCGGGCCGGGCCGCCGAACTTCGCCGCCATCACCTGCTTGATCGGCAGTGGATCCGGCACCGGGGCGGGGTCCAGTTGATAGGCCCGATAGGTGACCGTGGCCGGGCCGTCGAATGCGTCCAGGGCGTTCTCCAGCCGCCGCTTCCCGATGTAGCACCACGGGCAGACCACATCGGACCAAACCTGAATATCCACGTCACTCCGTTTCGGCCGGGGTCGCCTGGGCGGCGACCTGGCGCTTGAGGCGGGCCAGAATGGCGGTCCCGCCGCGGACCCGCAACGGGCTGATCGCTTGGGCCAGCCCCATCCGGGCATAGAGATCATCGGGTACGGCGAGGATCTCCCCGGTGCTCGCCCCCGCCAGTCCCTCGGCCAGGATGCCGGCGAACGCCCGGGTCGTCGGCGCCTCCGGTGGGCAGTCGAAATGGGCCACCACGGTGTCGTCCGGCTGCACCACCGCCTTCAGGAAGAACGCGGTCTGGCACTCCGGAACCTGCTCCATGCCCTCGTGCCCGGCCAGGTCCGCGGGCAGTGGCGGAACGGCGTCGGCGAACTCCAGCAGCATCTCGAGCACGACCTCGCGCGGGGCGGAGGCGAACTCGTCGACGATCTCGACCAGCTTCGGTGGCATGTCAGTCACGCCATCGACCCTAACGCGCTGATCAGCGTGACCCGTTGTGGTGTGCCGGGCCCTTGGTAGCGCCGGATCGTGAGCCGGTCAGGCGGCGGCTGAGGTAGGCAGCAGCGCGATGTCGCTCAGGCAGCGGCCTTGAGGGTAGGCGGCAGCGCGATGTCGGTCAGGCAGCGGCTGACGTGGGCAGCAGCGCGATGTCGCTCAGGCTCAGGATCCCGACCAGATTGCGGTCGGCGTCACAGACCAGCAGACGGCGGACGCCCCGCTCACGCATGGCCTGCACCGCCTCCTCCACCGAGGCGCTCTGCTCGACCATGAGCAGCTCGCGGGTGGCGATCGCACCGAGCGTCGTGGTGGCCGGTGGCAGGTCCTCCGCGATGGCGCGGATCACGATGTCCCGGTCGGTGACGATGCCCGTCATGGTCGGGCCGCTGGTCACCACCACATCGCCGATGCCCCGGTCACGCATGGCCTGGGCCGCTTCGTCGAGCGGGGTGTCCTCTGGCAGATAGACCACCTGACGGGTCATCGCATCCGCGACCAGTCTCACCGCGCTACCACCCTTCCGCTGCCGGTATCTCACGGTTACCCGACCTCCGCCGTGATCACACCCGCCACATCCGCAACGGGCACTTCCTGCCGGTCCTGACTGCGCCGGTCGCGCACTTCCACATACCCCTCCGAAAGACGGCGACCGACCACGACGGACCGTGGGATGCCGATGAGCTCGGCATCGGTGAATTTGACGCCCGCCGACACGTTGGGCCGGTCGTCGACGAGCACCCGCAGCCCGGCCCGGGAAAGTGTGGCCCCGAGCGTGAGGGCCGCCTCGACCTGGCCGTCCTTGCCGGCCGCGACGATGTGCACGTCGGCCGGGGCGATCGCGGCGGGCCAGACCAGGCCCCGATCGTCGTGGTGCTGCTCGGCGATCGCCGCCACCGCCCGGGACAGGCCGATGCCGTAGCAGCCCATGGTGGGCCGCACCGGTTTGCCGTCGGCGCCGAGCACGTCGACCTTGAACGCGTCGGTGTAGCGCCGGCCGAGCTGGAAGATATGGCCGATCTCGATGCCCCGGCGCATGGTCAGCCTGCCCTCGTCGCAGGCCGGGCAGGGATCGCCGGGCCGCACCTCGGCCGCCTCGATGACGCCGTCCGGCGTGAAGTCGCGGCCCGCCACCACGTCGGTCGCGTGCTTGCCGGGCTGGTTGGCGCCGGTCAGCCAAGCCGTGCCGGTCGCGACGCGGGGATCGGCCAGATACCGGATCTTGATGCCCTGCGGGCCGATGTAGCCCTTGACCAGGTCGGGCCGTGACGCGAAATCGTCGAAGAGGACCGCGGTGGCCGGCGCCAGGACGGCGTTGAGCCGCTTGAGATCGACGTCACGGTCGCCGGGCAGGCCGATCGCCAGCAGCTCCGGCTCGCGGCCCGGGTGCTGGACGGTGACCACCACGTTCTTCAACGTGTCGGCGGACGTCCAGTCGGTGCGCCCACCGAGCGCCCGCTCGTTGGCCAGATCGACCAGCGAGGCGATCGTCGGCGTATCGGGGGTGTCGTGCACCGCCATGGCCGGGGCGGTCGGCTGTCGCACGGTGGGCGCCGGAGTGGTCACGGCCTCGGTGTTGGCCGCGTAATCGCACGCGGTGCAGCCGACATAGGTGTCCTCTCCGACCTCGGCCGCGGCCAGGAACTCCTCGGACGCCGAGCCGCCCATCGCGCCGGAGGTGGCCGCGACGACCGTGTGCTCCAACCCCAGCCGGTTGAAGATCCGCTGGTAGGCGGCGCGCATCCGCTCGTACGCCTCCGCGAGCCCGGCATCGGTGAGGTCGAACGAATAGGCGTCCTTCATCAGGAACTCGCGACCGCGCAGCAGACCACCGCGGGGACGGGCCTCGTCCCGGAACTTGGTCTGGATCTGGAACAGGATCAGGGGAAAGTCCCGATACGACACGGTCATCTCCTGCACCAGCAGGGTGACCATCTCCTCGTGGGTGGGCGCGAGCAGATGGTCGGCCCCACGCCGGTCCTTGAGGGTGAAGATGTCGTCGCCGTACTCCGTCCAGCGGCCACTGGTCTCGTAGGGCTCGCGGGGCAGCAGCGCGGGGAACGAGACCTCCTGCCCGCCGGCCGCGAACATCTCCTGCTGGACCACGGCGGTGACGCGGTCCAGCACGAGCTTGCCGAGTGGCAGCCAGGTGTAGCCGCCCGGAGCGGCGCGACGGACGAATCCGGCGCGCACGAGGAGGCGATGACTCGGCACCTCCGCGTCCGCCGGCTCCTCACGCAGGGTCTTGAGCAGCAAGGTGGACATCCGAAGCAGCATGCAGGCGAGCTTAGGGACCGGGTACGACGAAAACATCCGGTTATCTCGTTGTCACCGGCATCACGTTGTGTTGGTCCCCCGCACGTGGCGGTAGCGAGCGGTGACAACCATGCCGTCACGGCCGCGCCAAGCCCGCACGATCAGGCAGCGACAGGCGCTAGCGTGACAGGCATGTCCGTACCGAACGATCCGGCGCAGGCGCTGCAGGCGTACGCGCATCCCGACAAATTGGTCACCACCGAGTGGCTCGCCGCGAATCTGGACACCCCCGGCCTGGTCGTCGTCGAGTCGGACGAGGACGTGCTGCTCTACGACACCGGCCACATCCCCGGCGCGGTCAAGGTCGACTGGCACCTGGAGCTGAACGACCAGGTCAGCCGGGACTACCTGGACCCGGCGGCCTTCGCGGCCCTCTGCGCGGCCAAAGGCATCGGCCGTGACGACACGATCGTCTTCTACGGCGACAACTTCAACTGGTGGGCGGCGTACGCGCTGTGGGTCTTCGGTCTGTTCGGCCACCGCGACGTGCGGCTGCTCGACGGCGGCCGGCAGAAGTGGGTGGCCGAGGGCCGTCCGGTGACCCGTGAGAAGACCGTCCGCCCGGCCGCCGACTACCCGGTTCCGGTGCGTAACGACTCCGAGATCCGCGCTTTCCGTGACCAGGTGATGGGTCATATCGCCACCGGGCGGCCGCTGGTCGACGTGCGCTCCCCCCAGGAGTACACCGGAGAGCTGACCCACATGGAGGCGTACCCCCAGGAGGGCGCTCTGCGTGGTGGCCACATCCCGGGCGCGGTGAGCAAGCCGTGGAAGTCCGCGGCCAACGACGACGGCACGTTCAAGTCGCACGACGACCTCGTCAAGATCTATCGCGACGAGCTGGGCCTGGAGTCGGCGGACGACATCATCGCCTACTGCCGTATCGGCGAGCGGTCCAGCCACACCTGGTTCGTGCTGCGGCACCTGCTCGGCTACCCGCAGGTGCGCAACTACGACGGCTCCTGGACCGAGTGGGGGAACCTGGTCCGGGCGCCGATCGCCAAGGGTCCGGAGCCCGGAACCCTCAGCTGATCCATCCCGAAACGGCGCTGCCGAATGGCGGCGCCGTTTTCTCGTGAACCGAATCCGGGGCCATCGGCGATAGTCCAGATGTGCGACGGAGAAGATTTCGACCGGTGCCGCCGGTCAGCGAGCAGAGCAGTGACGCTGACCTGCTGCGCGCCATCGCCGACGGGCAGACCGCGGCGCTGCGCCTGCTGCACCACCGGCATGCCGGCTGGCTGCGCGCCCGGCTTCGCCGACGCTGCGCGGACCCCGATGTGGTCGATGCCGCGATCCAGGACACCTTCGTCGCGGTCTGGAAAGACGCTCAACGGTACGAGGAGGAGCGCGCCGACGCGGCCGCCTGGCTCTGGACCATCGCGGTCCGCCGGCTGCTCTCGGCCCTACGTGGCCCGGCGCATCGCTGGCTGAGCAGCCCTTCCGGCGAGCTGCCCGACGTGACCACCACACCCTCCGCCGAGGAGCTGGTGCTGCTCGGTGTCGAGCACGGCGCCCTGGGCCCGGCTCTGGACCGGTTGTCCCCCGAGCTGCGCCACCTGATCGAGGCCACCGCGCTGGACGGGCTCACCGTCCGGGAGGCGGCGAAGCTGCTCGGCATTCCGGAGGGCACCGCCAAGACCCGGCTGATGCGGGCCCGGAGCAGATTGAGGGAGCTGCTGACATGAGCGAGTGGCATCTGGACCCGGAGCTATTCGAGCAGTATGAGCAGGGCGTTCTCAACCCGAGCCGGGTCATGGCGGTGGAGGCGCACATGTCGGCCTGCGCCACGTGCCGCGGCCGGGTTCCGGTCGACATCACCTGGCTGACCGGAAACTGGTCGATCGTCTTCGACAACGTCCACGCCCCGCAGGCCGGTCCCGTCCAGCGGTTGCTGACCCGGGTGGGCCTGCCCGAGCACCGGTTTCGGCTGCTCACCGCGACCCCGGCGCTGCGCTGGTCGTGGCTGATCGCCACGCTGTCGGTCGTCGCCCTCGCGGTGATCGCGGCCTCGCTGGCCGCGGTCGGCGAGACCGGCGGGGCGAGCCGGTTGTTCCTGGTCCTCGCCCCGGTCCTGCCGGTGGTCGCGGTCTCCGGCGCCTACGGTTCGGGCATCGACCCGATGCACGAGATCACCGGGACCACACCCTCGGCCGGTCCGGCCCTGGTGCTGTGGCGGGCGATTGCGGTGATCGGCGCCGCCACGGCGCTGGCCGGCGTCGCCGGGCTCCTGATGCCCGGTCCGGGGTGGTATGCGGCTGCCTGGCTGCTGCCCGCGTTGCTGCTCTGCACCGGCACGCTCGCGCTGGCCACGGCCTGGTCCCTCCAGGCCGCGGCGGTCGCGCTCGGCGGCCTCTGGCTCGCCGGGGTGTCCTGGGGGCTCGGCGTCCGGTCCGAGGTCTTCATCCCGTTCGTGTTCGGCCCGATCGCGCAGTTCGTCTACCTCGCCGCGGCGGCCGCCGCCGTGGCCGTCCTGATCCGGCGGCGACGCCACTTCGACCTGGGGGAGAGCCGATGACCACGGTCACCGTGCAGGGAGTGTCCAAACACTACGGATCGCTGACCGCGCTCGACGGCGTCGACCTGGAGATCGGGGTCGGCGTGACCGGCCTGCTGGGGCCGAACGGCGCGGGCAAGAGCACCCTGCTGCGCTGTCTGGCCACCGCGCTCGGCCCGGACAGCGGTTCGATCCGGGTGCGCGGGTTCGACCCTGCCGTGCCCGCACAGCGCACCGAGGTGCGGCGCCGGATCGGCTACCTCCCACAGAATCCGGGTCTGTATCCCAACTTCACGGCGTACGACCTGCTCGACTACGTCGCGGTGCTGAAGGAGATCACCGATACGCGGCAGCGTCGCGCCGAGGTCCGGCGGGTGCTCGACGAGGTCGAGCTCACCGACCGGGCGAAGACGAAGGTGCGCAAGCTCTCCGGCGGCATGCGGCAGCGGCTCGGCCTTGCCCAGGCGCTGCTCGGCGACCCGGAGCTGTTGATCCTGGACGAGCCGACGGTCGGCCTCGACCCCGAGCAGCGGATGCTCTTCCGCGCGCTGATCTCCCGCATCGGCGAGCGCCGCACCGTGCTGCTCTCGACGCACCAGACCGAGGACGTCGGGGCGCTCTGCGAGCGGGTCGTGGTGATGAGCGGTGGCCGGGTGGTCTTCGAGGGCAGCCCTCGCGAGCTGGCCGGCGTCGCCGACGGGCAGGTGTGGTTGTCCGAGTCACCACCGCAGGGAAATACGGCGTATTGGCGCAATGCGGACGGGCTCTACCGGGCCATCGGGCAGCAGCCGGACGGCGCCGAGGCGACCCGGCCGTCCATCGAGGACGGGTACCTCATGCTGTTGGGCCGGGCGGCGATCGCCGAGGTGGTCCGGTGACGATCACCGTCGAGCGGACCGGGCGCCCGGTCCCGTCCCCGCGGGTGGCGACCATCGCGCTGGCCCGGGCCGAGGCTCGCCGGGTCTGGCGCAGCCCCTTCCTCTGGACCGGGCTGGTGTTGTCCATCGTCTCGGGCCTGGCCTGGTCCTGGACCCGGCTGCCGACCTGGGAGACGTTCCACGAGAACAGCGGCATGGCCGCGGTGGTGCTGGCCGCCGCATTGCTGATCACCGCTCAGATGGCGGTCGCGCGCGACCACCGGGCCCAGGCCGTGGAGACCATGCGCACCATGCCCACCGGTCCCGGCCGGCGCAGTCTCGGGCAGCTCGCGGTGGTTCCGATCGCGGCCCTCGCCGGGCTCGTTCTCTATGCGGCGATCCTGCTGCTCCTGCTGCCGACCTGGCCGGTCGGGCGATTCGAGCCCTGGGCGGCCGTCGTGGTGGTCGTCATCCCTCCGATCGGGGCGGCGATCGGCCTGGTGGCCGGCCGGATCCTGCCTGCCGCCGTGACCGGGCCGCTCGCCGTGGTCGCCATCTTCCTGGCCCTCTCGGTGCCGTTCGTCTTCGTTGACAGTGCGGACATCAGCTTCTGGCCGGTCACCTTCGTCGAGTGGGACTTCGGATATCGCTACCCGCACGGATGGCATCTGCTCTACCTCGCCGGCCTGCTGGTGGCGGCCGTCGCCCTGGCGTCCTGGCCGGCCGCCCGCCGGGCGTCGGCGGTGATCGCGGCCGTGTCCGTGGTGTTCGCCGGCTACGCCGTCCAGCACGAGGCGGCGATCACCCCTGACTTCGTCGACGCGGAGGAGGCGCTGCGACGGACCGCTCCGGAGATGCTCGACTGCCGGGTTCATGCCGAGGTGCGTTATTGCGCCCTGCCCGGATACGCGCCATGGATCGAGTACTGGCGCGACGCCGTCGAGCCGGTCGCGTCCCTTCTCCCACCGGGCGCCCGGCGCCCCTCCATCCGGCAGATCGCCACCATGGACGACATGAAGCCGATGACTCCCGGCTATCCCGAAATGATCATCTCGGACAGCTGGGGGCGGATCGGAGGCTGGGCCGGGGACTCACAGCGCAGGATGACCCGCGACTACGTGTCGACCAGCATCGGGATTCTCACCCGGGACCCCATGGCGTGGCTCACTTGCGACGCGTCGGGCCAGCACCGGACGGTTGTCGGCCTGTGGATGCTGGGCCGGGCCGCACCGGGCGAAGGATGGACGCTGCCCCGGACCCGGTACGGGCCGGCCGAGATCCAGGCCGCCGAGAGCCTGCTGGCCATGCCACAGGACAGGGTGGCGAGCTACCTTGCTGAGCACTGGTCCGAGGTCCTCGACCCGTCATCGACCGCGCTGGCCGGGCTCGGCGTGACCCTGGAACCGCCGCCGATCCCCACCGAGCCGCCGGCCTCGCCGGCCGCCGGCACGATGGCCCCGGACGACCGTGGGGTCTGCACGTGACCCGGCCCCTGACCCCGCACCTGATCCGGGCTGTGCCGTGGTGGCCCTTCGCCGGGGCGGTGCTGCTGGCCGTCGTGGCGCAGCTTCCGGTGCTTCTGAAGGACCCGCCGCCCGCCATGATCGTGATCGACCTGCGGATCGCGGCGGCCGTGCTCGGCGCCGCGGCGGGGTTCGCGTTGCCGGATCTGATGGCGTCCACAGTGATCAGTCCGTTGCCGCGCTGGCGGCGGCAGTGGTTGCGGATCGCCCTGCTGCTGGTGCCGTCCGTCCTGGTCTGGGGCCTGCTCTACCTCGCCGTCCGGAATGCGGCCGGCCCGGCCGTGACCTGGCCGCACGGATTCGTGATCCTCCAGGCGGCGGTGTGCGGGCTGTTGCCGGTGGCGGCCGCCGCGGTCGGTGCCCGCTACCGGGACGACGCGTCCGGTGCGCTTCTCGGGCCGGTCGTTCAGGGGGTCGTCCTGGTGGTGAGCCTGTTCTTCACCGATCGCAGCTCGCCCTGGCTGCTCCCGATGGACGGGGTGTGGACGACGGCCCAGCGCTGCTGGCCGATTGCCCTGGCGCTGGTCCTGGTCACGCTCCTGGTCGCCAACCGGGAGACGCCGGCGACGCCTTACCTGACGGCTCGGCGGGAGGGTGGGAAGCGCTGATCGCGACGGTGGATCGTGCCGGAGGCCGGTCCAACGGGGGCCGTCGCGATCAGTGCGACTCACCGAGCGATATCGGTCTGATTTTGTCGTAGGTAACCGGTACCGTGCCGCACCGTGAGCAACACGTTCCAGGTCGACCTGCGGGGCATCGTCGATCTGCTCAGTCATCACCTCTACGCGAGCCCCCGCGTGTATGTCCGGGAGCTGCTGCAGAACGCCGTGGATGCGATCACGGCGATCGGCCCCGGGCACGACGGCGTGGTGACGATCGCCTCGTCGGACACCACCGGCGACGGCACCCTGCGGATCGACGACAACGGCATCGGCCTCACCGAGGCGCAGGTCCACGAGTTGCTCGCCACCATCGGCCGCAGCTCGAAGCGCGACGAGCTGGGCTTCGCCCGGCACGAGTTCCTCGGCCAGTTCGGCATCGGCCTGCTCTCCTGCTTCCTGGTCGCCGACGAGATCCGGGTGCACACCCGCCGGGAGGGCGCTGCCCCGGTGCTCTGGACCGGCTACTCGGACGGCCGTTACGCGGTGCGTGCCGGCGACGACCGCGAGCCGGGCACCACGGTCACCCTGCTGCCCCGCCGCGGTGCCGAGCACTTCCTGACCGGTTCGACGGTGGCCGACCTCGCCACCACCTACGGCTCCCTGCTCCCGGTCGCCGTGTCGGTCGACGGCCGCGCGGTCACCACCGGCACCGTGCCCTGGGAGCTGCCGCACGAGTCCCGTCTGGCGTACGCGCAGCGCACCCTCGGGTTCCGCCCGTTCGACGTGATCGAGCTGAACGTGCCGTCCGCCGGGCTCACCGGCGCCGCGTTCGTGCTGCCCACCCCGGTCAACCCGGCGAGCCGTGGCGGCCACCGGGTCTACCTGAAGCGGATGCTGCTCTCCGAGAGCATCGAGGGCCTGCTGCCCGAGTGGGCCTTCTTCGCCCGCTGCGTGGTCGACAGCACCGAGCTGCGGCCGACCGCGAGCCGGGAGGCGCTCTACGACGACGGCATGCTCGCCGAGACCCGGGAGGCGATCGCCGACCAGCTCCGCGGCTGGCTGGTGCGGTTGTCGGCGACCGACCCGCGCCGTCTTGCCGAGTTCCTGAGCATCCACCACCTCGGCGTGAAGGCACTGGCCCTGCACGACGACGAGATGCTGCGCCTGGTCGAGCAGTGGTACCCGATGCAGACCAACATGGGCGAGGTGACCCTCGCCGAGTTCCGGGCCCGGCACGGTGTCCTGCGGTACGCCGCCACCGCCGACGAGTTCCGGCAGCTCGCGGGTGTCGCCGCGGCCCAGGAGGTGGGCCTGATCAACGGCGGGTATGTGTACGACGCCGAGCTGATCCAGCGCCTCGCCGCCACCGATCCGGAGGTCCGTGCCGAGCGGCTCGACCCGACCGATCTGACCACCCGCTTCACCGGCCTGGACGCGGAGACCGAGCTGTTGCTGCGACCGTTCCTGGCGGCCGCCCAGCGCCGGCTCGACCGGCTCGGCTGCGAGGTCGTGGTGCGCGCCTTCGACCCGGTCACCATGCCCGCGCTGTACCTGGTGAGCCGTGCCGCGGCCTTCCACGGCGAGTTCACCGCGGGCCGGGATCAGGCCGACGACCTGTGGGGCGGGGTGCTGGACGCGCTCTCCCGTACCGTGCCGGCCGACCGGCCGCAGTTGGTCCTCAACCACCGCAACCCGCTGATCCGCCGGATCGCCGCACTGGGTGACGACGAGCTCGCCGGCCTGGCCGTCGAGTCGTTGTACGGGCAGGCGCTACTGCTCGGCCACCACCCGATCCGCCCGGCCGACGCCGCACTGCTCACCACGTCGTTCCTCGGCCTGCTGGATCGGGCCGTTCCGGGGGAGGAGACCCGATGAAGACCGCCCAGGAGCTGTGGGAGCTGCTCGAAGAGGCGCAGCACCTGCCGTACGGTGCCGCGCAGATCGCCCTGGTGGAGCAGGTTCTCCGGCACGTCGACACGACCGACGACCCGGCGCTGCGGTTCTATGCGCGACTCTTCGCGACCACCGCGTACATCTACGGCGGCGAGCCGGTGAAGGCGTTCCCGACCTTCTCCTGGTGCGTGGCGGATTTCGATCGCAACCCGGGGCCGCACCACCAGCGCTGGATGCACAACCTGCTGTGGCTGTTCAAGAACATGGTCAACTCCCTGACCAAGTTCCCGGAGGTGCCGCTGGAGCGCACCTACGCGGTGCTCGACGACATGGAGCGGCGGTACCGGGAATCCGGCCACGGCATGCAGGCGGTCTACAAGCACCGTTACCTGGTGGCGCAGCATGTCGGGCGGACCGGCGAGGTGGCGGAGTGGTTCGAGAAGTGGCAGGCCGCGCCCCGCGACACGCTCTCCGACTGTGCCGGCTGCGACCCGACCACCCTGGTCAACCACCTGGCCGACCAGGAGAGGTACGAGGAGGCCGCCGAACTGGCCGGCCCGGTGCTCGCCGGTGACCTGTCCTGTTCCGAGCAGCCGCAGAGCATCCTCAGCGAGCTGATGCCGGTCTACCTGCGGACCGGCCGGCTGCGGGAGGCCGCCGACGCGCACCGCCGGTCGTACATGATCGAGCGGAACAACCTGGCCGACCTGTGGGGTGTCGGCGATCACGTCCGGTTCTGCGCGCGCACCGGTAACGAGCACCGTGGCCTGGAGATCCTCCAACGGCACGTCGACTGGCTGGACCAGGCGCCGTCACCGGCCGCCGCCATGAACTTCGCGGCGTCCGCGGTTCTGCTGCTGCGCCGGCTCACCGAGCTCGGCCACGGTGACACGCTGATCCGCCGGGCCGGCCGGGCGGACGTCACCGCTTCGGCCCTCGCCGGTGAGCTGGAGACGTTCACCCTCGAGACGGCGGCCCGGTTCGACGCACGAAACGGCACCCGGCACCAGAGCGGCCTGATGGCCGAGGTGATGGAGTCGAAACCGTACGGTGTGAACGTTCCGCTCTCCCCGACCGCGCGCCGCCCGGTGTCGCCGGAGACGAAGATCGTGACGCCGGAGCCCCCGCGAGTGGTGACACCTCCGGTGGAGGTGCCGGAGGCGGCGACGCCCGCGGAGCTGATCGACCTAGCCGAGAAGCACTGGCTGGAGGACCGCGAGGACGCCCTCCGGACCGTGCTGGCAACCTTCGGCGCCCGGTTCGAGGTGCCCGCCGATCCGGCGCTGGCCGCCCGCCTCTGGCTGCTGCGCGGTTTCGCGGCACCGGACGACGACGGCGCGGCGACCAGGTCCGCCTGGGAGCGGGCCGCCGCATTGTTCACCGAGGCCGGGGACACGGGCGAGGCCGGGATGACGCGGGCCCGGCTGGCCGTGCAGAAGGCCTGGACCGACGAGCCGACCGACGAGTTGCTGGCCGTGGTGGAGGCGAATGCCGCCCATCACGACGCCCACGGCGACGCGCGCAGCCGGGCGAGTGCCTGGGTTCGTCTGTCTCAAATGTACCGACTCTTGCAGCGGATGGACGAGGCGAACGAGGCCGGTGACCGATCGGACCGCTTCGCCGAGGAGATCGGTGATCCGCGGCGGGTGGCGTACCACGCGATGATCCGGGCGCAGAACCGTGCGCTGGCCGACCGGAGTGAGGAGGCCGGCGCGGCTGCCCGTCTGGCGTGGGAGTTCTACCGGGCGCACGGTCCGGCCCGGGCCGCCGCCGAGGCGGCCGTGCTCGTCGGTCAGCTCAGCGAGTCACCGGAGGAGACGGTGGCCGTGCTCAGCGAGGCGCTCGCGGTCGGTGTGCCCGGCGCCGAGCTGCCGTCCCGCCTGCACCGGGCTCGCGCCCTGATGAATCTGGACCGCCCGGACGAGGCGATCGACGACTACGTCGAGGTGGTCGCGCTGGTCGCGGCCAACGGTGACGGCGACGGCGGTGGCGTCTTCGTCCGGCACGAGCTGGCACAGGCGTACAAGCAGGCCGGCCGTCCGGCGGAGGCGGCCGAGGTGGCCGAGGAGGCGCTGCTCGGTTTCGACCGGCTGGGCGCCGAGGAGCCGGCCCTCGACACCCGGTTCCTGCTGGCCGCGATCTACCGCGACCTCGACGACAGCAGCCGGGCGCTCCAGCTCTACCGCGACCTGATCGAGCGGTTGGAGGGCAATCCGGCAGGCCGGGGCCAGGTCGGTGAGCAGGCCGGTCAGCTGCTGTACGACCTGGACCGCGACAGCGAGGCCGCGCTGACCTTCCGGGCCGCGGCCGCGGCGTTGCACGAGGCCGGCGACCTGGTCGCCGAGCTGCGGGTGCTGCGCCGCCGGCTGATGGCGCTCAACTACGCCGACGAGGTGCCGGAGGCGGAGGAGGTCATCCGGTTCGCCGAGCGACGGTACGCGGAACTGCCCGCCGAGCTGGGCGCGCAGCCGGGTGTCGTCTGGGGCCGATCCACCTTCGCCTTCGAGGTGGGCAACCTGCTGATGCGCCGGGGCCGCTACGCCGAGGCGCTGCCCCACCTGCGGGGCGCGGTCGAGCCGTTGCGCGGTATCGGCGCGGTGGACGACGCCGACCGGCTGGAGGGCATGCTGGCCGAGGCGCTGCTGCGTTCCGGGTCACCCGGGGAGGCCGAGCGGGTGCTCGATGATCTGCTGAAGCGGATGAGTCCGGAATCGCCCACCCGGGAGCTGGCCACCGGCCTGTACGCCGAGGCGCGGGCGGCTGTCCAGGGATGAACGACCGTTCAGTGCGGACTTGACATCGGGTTACAGTTGCGAGGTGACGACGGTAGATCAGCGGCACCGGACCACCCCACCGGCGCCTCGGCGGCGGTCGCGCCGCGACGAGATTCTGGAAATCGCGGTGGGCCTGTTCGCCTCCCGTGGCTATCACGGCGTGTCGATGGACGACATCGGTTCCGCCGCCGGCGTCACCGGCCCGGCTCTGTACCACCACTTCGCGGGCAAGGAGGCGATGCTGGTCGCCGCCCTGATCCCGGTCAGTGAAAGCCTGTTGCAGGGCGGCCAGGAGCGCGTCGTCCGGCATCCGGACGACGCGGAGGCCGCCCTCGCCGATCTGATCGACTTCCATGTCGACTTCGCTCTGGCCAACCCCGCGGTGATCGCCCTGCATCTGCACGAGCTGGACCGGCTGCCGGAGGATCCGCGCCGGCAGATCCGCAAGCTGCAACGGCTCTATGTGGAGGAATGGGTGGCCGTGCTGTCCCGGGTCCGCCCGGAACTGCCCGCGCCCGAGGCCCGGGTGCTGGCTCACGCGGCGTTCGGTCTGATGAACTCCACACCGTTCCTCGGCGGCGAGGTGGACCGGGCGCGCCGCGCCGCTTTGCTGCGTGACGCGACGGTCCACGCGCTGACCGGACACTAAGGACAAGTGTGATTTTCGCTGCTTTTTCTTGCGATCATTTTTCCGATTTGTCCGCGTGACTTCCGGCTCGCTCCCGTCGTTACCAATACCGAGTGGCCAATACCGCCTGTTTCTAGTGAACAGGGCTAATCGGTCACCGTGACGACGAGGGGTGAAAGCCATGGCGGGCTGGGGGGTCGAGCGCGACGAGCGCGCGACGAGCCGGTCTCTGCCGGGCGCCCTTGGCGGCTCCCCGCTCATGCCGTCCCACAGCCAGGGGGCGGAGCGGCGGACGGAGCGCCGCGCGGGCCGCACCGGATCCCGGTGGATCCTGCGTGCATTCGTCGTCGGAGGCCTGGCCGGAGCGGCCTGGCTGCTCACCGGCTCCGCCGCGCACGCCGCGGACCACGAGGACCTGCTCGGGTCCGCGTTGTCCGAGGTAGCGACGGTGACCGGGAACGAACCCACGGTCGGCGAGCTCCTTGAAGCGGCTGTCCGGCCGCTGGAGACGTCCATGCCGGTGGAGGCGATCGACGAGATCGTGGACGAGGTGACCGCGATCGACGGCGAGCCCGTCGGCGCGTCGCTGCGAACGGCGGCCGCTGCACCGCGTGCCAGCGGTGGACCGGTGGACGACCGGGCGCAGACCGAACCGGTTCCGGTGGGGTCTCCGCCGGAACCGCCGGTGGCCGCTGCGGCCCCGGTGACCGACGTCGACGTCACGGCCGCCGTGCCGGATACGAAACGGCCGGAGAAACCGGTCGTCGTGCGTACCGGAAAGGCGAAGCCGAAAAAGGCTGAGGTCGTGGCCGGTAAGGCCAGGGCACAGCTCAGGTCCCACGTTCAACGGCGCATTCCGGCCGCCCGGCCGGCGCCGGAGACCGCCCGTGACGAGGTGCCCGATGACGGGCCCACGCCACGGGGCATGAACCTCGGGGCAGTCAGCGGCATCCCGGCCAGCGGCTCGGGATCGTCTTCGGAGGCCGGCTCGGTAGCCGTCCTTCCGGCCAGGCTCGCGAACGGCGCGGTGGCGAACCACCAGCTGCCGGTAGCGGCCGATGTTGAGGCCCGGCGGAACGACGCCGAGGCACCGACCGTCTCGCCTGACTAGTGACGGCGTTCCGCCTACCCTCCACCGGCGCTTCGTAGGGCGTCCGGACAGCGATTCCTGAACCGTTTGCGCACAAGCGGCGAATCGTCAAGGACTTGAGGGCATCACCTTCACCGCTATCGAAGCGTCACCTCAGGGCGCGTGTCGACAGGCGGAGTCAGGGCTTGGAAATAGCGCCAGGGCACCGCTGCGCCCAAAAACTGTGGTTCCGGACCAGACAAATGAATACGCGGAAACAATTGCTGACCATTTGCGAAAGGCAAATCTTTTCTGATGAAGAAGACTTGGGTTCGTAAGACTCTGAGTGTCGGCGTCCTGGCCGCCGGTGCCCTCCTGCTGGCCCCGGCCGCGGTCGCCCAGGCCGACGTCGACCAGGCAACCTTCAACAACTTCGGCGCGGCCAACGGCACCCAGGTCGCCATGCCGATCACCGTGCCGGTGAACCTGGTCGGCAACTCGGCGGGCGCCCTCGGCTCGGCGCAGGCGTTCGGGGCCGGCACCAACAAGGTCGAGAACGCCGGTGGCCGGACCAAGCAGCGCTCGTTCAACAACTACGGCGCTCTGAACGGCACCCAGGTGGCCGTGCCGGTCAACGTGCCGGTCAACGTGACCGGGAACGCCGCCGCCGTGGCCGGCCATGCGACCGCCAAGGGCGTCAGCGCCAACCAGGTGGAGTCCGCCCGGACCCCCGAGAGCATCTGGGGCGGCGGTCCCGGCGGCGGCAGCAGCCCGGACCAGCTGAGCTACAACAACTACGGCGCCCTGAACGGCAACCAGGTGTCCGTGCCGATCAACGTCCCGATCAACGCGTGCGGCAACGCCCTCGCGCTGCTCGGTAGCGCGACCGCGAGCGGCATCTGCGCGAACCAGATCGGCCCGACCTACCGCATGGCCCACCCGCAGGAGAGCAAGAAGGCCGGCAAGCGCACCGAGAGCGCCACCGCTGCCGGGGGCGGCTCCGGCGACCAGGTCACCACCGGCAACTTCGGTCTCCTGAACGGCAACCAGGTGTCCGTGCCGATCAACATCCCGATCAACGCGTGCGGCAACGCGATCGGCGTGCTCGGTTTCGCGAGCGCGAACGGCATCTGCGCGAACCAGATCGGTGGCGGCGGTGGCCAGCCGATCAGCTTCAACCGGGACAACGGTCACCCGGGCGGCGGCCAGAACCCCGGTGGCGGCTTCCCCGGTGACGGCTTCCCTGGCGGCGGCTTCCCCGGTGGCGGCTTCCCCGGTGGCGGCGGGATCCTCCCCGGCGGCGTTCTCCCCGGCGACGGCTACCCGGGCGGCTTCTTCCCCGGTGACGACGAGGGCCCCGACTACGGGATCGTGCCGGTGCACAACTATGTGCCGTACTACCCGGTTCCGGACTACATCCTCGACGACTGCGACGAGTTCCTGGGCGACCTCGGCCCGGACGGCCCGCGGGACTACTACCCCGGCGACCGGCGGCCGAGGTTCAAGGGCAACGGCATCGTCAAGGGCGACGGCAACCAGTGGGCGCCGGGCGACGACGTCCGCGGCGACCAGGCCGCCAAGGGCGTCAAGGGCGTCAAGGGCGGCAAGGCCAACGCCAACGCCGGGTACGACAAGGGCGGCAACCGCGGCGACGACTTCCCGGCCGACACGAAGGACGACTTCGAGAACCCGGCCGACGACAACGACGTCAGCCCGGACAAGTACGGCAAGGGCAACGGTGGCCGGACGAACGAGAACTCCCCGGTCTCCGCGCTGACCAAGGACCTGGGCGGCGTCGGCTCGGGCAACTTCGGCGGCCTCGACCTGCTCGACACCCTGCGCTGACCGCACACGGTGGGAGGCTGGGTTGCGCCGGTCCCGGGCGCGACCCGCATCGGCAAGTGACGCCGATGACCGCCGGCGCTACTCCACAGCGCCGGTAGCAGTGAAACGGACGGGAGTCTCCTCGACCAGGAGACTCCCGTTCGTCGTTGCCGCCTCCCGAACAGTGAGATAACCTAACGTCCGTTAAGCCTAACGAGCGTTAAGGATGGGGCAATGGTCGACTTCCGGCTCGGTGATGAGTATGCGGAGTTGCGCGACAGTGTGCGGCAGTTCGCGCGGGAGCAGATCGCGCCGGTGATCGCCGAGCACTACGAGAACAAGACCTTCCCGTACGAGATCGTGCGCCAGATGGGAAAGATGGGCCTTTTCGGTCTTCCCTTCCCGGAGGAGCACGGCGGGATGGGCGGCGACTACTTCGCGCTCTGCCTGGCCCTGGAGGAGCTGGCCAGAGTCGACAGCTCGGTCGCCGTCACCCTGGAGGCCGCCGTCTCGCTGGGCGCCATGCCGATCTTCCGGTACGGCACCGACGAGCAGAAGAAGCAGTGGCTCCCCCGGCTGACCAGCGGTGAGGCGCTCGCCGCCTTCGGCCTGACCGAGCCGGGCACCGGGTCGGACGCGGCCGGCACCACCACCCGGGCGGTGCTCGACGAGAGCACCGGCGAATGGGTGATCAACGGGACCAAGGCGTTCATCACGAACTCCGGCACCGATATCACCTGCCTGGTCACGGTGATGGCGGTGACCGGCATCAACCCGGACGGCAGCAAGGAGCTGTCGACCATCATCGTCCCGTCCGGCACGCCAGGGTTCACGGTGGCGCCGGGCTACTCGAAGGTCGGCTGGTGCGCGTCGGACACCCACGAGCTGTCCTTCGACGAGGTCCGGGTGCCGGCCGCCAATCTGCTCGGCGAACGCGGCCGTGGCCTGGCCCAGTTCCTGCGCATCCTCGACGAGGGCCGCATCGCGATCGCCGCGCTCTCGGTCGGCCTGGCCCAGGGCTGCGTCGACGAGTCGGTGACGTACGCCGGGAACCGCACCGCCTTCGGCCGGCCGATCGGCGCCAACCAAGCCGTCCAGTTCCTGATCGCGGACATGGACATGCGCGCCCACGTGGCCCGGCTCGGCTACTACGACGCCGCCGCCCGGATGCTCGCCGGCGAGGAGTTCAAGCGGTACGCCGCGATCGCCAAGCTGAACGCCAGCAACGCCGCCATGGAGAACAGCCGGTACGCCACTCAGGTGCACGGCGGCTACGGATTCATGAACGAGTCCGCGGTCGGCCGGTTCTACCGTGACGCCAAGATCCTCGAAGTCGGCGAGGGCACCTCCGAGGTGCAGCGCATGCTCATCGCGCGAGGCCTCGGACTGTAGTGACCGATCAGGCGGGCAGCGCGGACTCCGTGCTGCCCGCCGTCGCGCACGGGTTGACCGCGTCCCGGACCGTGCGCAGCGAATCCAGCAGCTGGGTCAGCCGCTCCTCGGGAAGCAACCCGACATACCACCGCTGAACCAGCTCCAGGTGACCCGGCAGGACCTCGGTGAGCCGCTGCATGCCCTCGTCGGTGATGACCGCGTAGGAGCTGCGCCGGTCGCTCGGGCACGCCTCACGACGGACCAGCCCGCTGCGCTCCATCCGGTCGACGACCCGGGTGACACCGCTCGTGGACAGGGTGGTCTGCCCGGCCAGATCGGTCATCCGCAGGTGATTGCCGGGTGACCGGGCCAGCCTCATCAGCACCTCGAACTCCACCGGGGAGAGGCGGTGCTCCTCGAACTGCGCGGCCAGCCGGTTCATCAGGCCCGTGTAGGCCTCCGCGAGCAGCCCGACTGCGGTGAGGCGTGGGTCGTCCAGGTCCGTGTTCACGCTTCGACTCTAGCAGGCACTTGACAGGAGGAATATTGCGGCGCATATAGTTGCTCCGTCAGACAAGCATCCGGACCGAGCTTCGAGAGAAGGCAGTGTCATGACCGTCAGCACCCGTGAGTTCGAAGGCCTCCAGATTCCCGCCGCCGGCACCTACGAGCTGGACGCGGCGCACAAGCGGGTCGGCTTCGTGGTGAAGCACCTCATGGTGAGCAAGGTTCGCGGCCAGTTCGCCGAGGCGACCGCGACCGTCACCGTGGCGGAGAACCCGCTGGAGTCCTCGGTCGTCGCCTCCATCAAGACCGGCAGCGTCGAGACCGGCCAGGTCGACCGGGACAACCACCTGCGTACCGGTGACTTCTTCGAGGCCGAGAAGTACCCGACGATGGAGTACCGCAGCACCGGCGTGAAGTCGCATGCGGGCGCCGAGTTCGTCCTCGACGGCGAGCTCACCATCAAGGGCGTCACCCGGCCGGTCGAGCTGGTCGTCGAGTTCGAGGGCGCCACCACCAGCCCGTACGGGCAGCATCTCTTCGGGTTCAGCGCGCACACCGAGATCGACCGGGAGGACTGGGGCCTGACCTACAACATGGCCCTGGAGACCGGTGGCGTGATGATCGGCAAGAAGATCAAGATCGAGATCGAGGGCGAGGCCATCCTGCAGCAGGGCTGATCGTCCTCATCGGAGAACGCCGCCCGGTTCCGGGCGGCGTTCTCCGTGTATCCGGATGGCTGGCGGTCGTCCGCGAGGGATGGCAGGGTGAACCGAGCGCAGTCGTTCGTTCACAGAGCGGTGATCGATATCCGTTTCGTCCCCAGCCGTCCCGGGAGGGCAGCACATGGGCAAGGAACTGGTGACCGCCGTCTTCTCGCCGCATGATCGGGTGCTGTTCCGGCGGAGGGTCCGCCGTGGCCTCGATGCGCTGACCGGGATGCTCGAGGAGGGCCGGATCGAGGCCGGCGACCGGACCACCGGCCTGGAGATCGAGATCAACCTGGTCGACGCGGAGGCCGCCCCGGCCATGCGCAACGCCGAGGTCCTGACCGACCTGGCCGATCCCCGCTTCCAGTTGGAGCTGGGCCGGTTCAACCTCGAGCTGAACGTGCCACCCCGGTCGCTGGCCGGCGACGGGCTCGGCGATTACGAGCGGGAGATCCTGCAAGCCCTGCGTGCGGCCGGCGACTCCGCCCGCAAACGGGAGACCCGGCTCATCCTGATCGGGATGCTGCCCACCCTCACCGCCGGTCAGCTGGTGCTCGGCGACATCTCCGACAACGAGCGGTTCCGCGCGCTGGACGCCGAGATCGCGGGCGCCCGCGGTGACGCCTTCCGGATCGACATCCAGGGCCCGGAGCGGCTGCGGACCAGCAGCGACACCATCGCTCCGGAAGGCGCCTGCACGAGCGCGCAGTTCCACCTGCGGGTCAACCCGGCCGATTTCGCCCGGTACTGGAACGCGTCCCAGGCGATCGCCGGAGTTCAGCTGGCGCTCGGCGCCAACGCGCCGTTCCTCTACCGGCGGCGGCTCTGGGCGGAGACCCGGATCCCGTTCTTCGAGCAGGCCACCGATGCGCGCCCGGACGAGTTCGCGGCCCAGGGCGTACGACCGCGGGTCTGGTTCGGCGATCGATGGATCGAATCGATCCTCGATCTGTACGAGGAGAACGTCCGGTACTTCCCACCGTTGCTGCCGGAACTCGGTGACGAGGACCCGGTCGCCGTCCTGGCCGCCGGCGGCATCCCCGAACTGCCCGAGTTGCGCCTGCACAACGGCACCGTCTACCGGTGGAACCGGCCGGTCTACGACGTTACCGGCGGCCGTCCGCACCTGCGGGTGGAGAACCGGGTCCTGCCGTCCGGCCCCACCGTGGCGGACATGCTGGCCAACGCGGCGTTCTACTTCGGACTCGTCCGGCAGCTCGCCGAGGAGGATCCGCCGCTCTGGGCGTGCCTGGACTTCGCGGCGGCCGAGGCCGGCTTCCGGACCGGAGCACGGGACGGGATCGAGGCCCGGCTGTTCTGGCCCGGCCTCGGCGAGGTGCCGGTGACCGATCTGGTGCGCGACGTGCTGCTTCCCCGCGCCCATTCCGGTCTGGACCGGTACGGGGTGCACCCGGCGCATCGTGACCGGTTCCTCGGCATCATCGAGGACCGCTGCCGGACCCGGCGCAACGGCGCCGTCTGGCAGAGCGAGACGGTCCGTACCGTCCAGGAACGCGGCCTGGACCGCGCGGTGGCGCTGCGCGAGATGACGCAGCGGTACCTCGAATTCCAGCGCACCAACGAGCCGGTGCACACCTGGCCGATCTGAGGTTATTTGCCGGGCTTCTTGGGATCGTCCGGGTTGATCCGGGCCACCGTCGGGCTGGCCGGCGGCGGGGTGATGGTGGACCGTGGGGCGGTGTCGCCGTTGCCGTTGCGGCGCTTGGCCGGGGTGCGGCCGGTCGGGCGGGACGCCTCGGCGATCTCCGGGTCGGCCGGGTCCGGCTTGGCGTCCGGCTTGGTGGAAGGCGTCGCCTTTGCCGGCGCGGGTGCGGTCACCCGGCCGGTCGCCTTGGCCGGCTTCGCCGGGGCGCTTTCCGTCTTCGGGACGGGGACGGGAGTGAGCCGACCGCGCCGGCCTGTCACCAGGGCCACGGTGAGCGCGGATCCGCCCATACCGGCGAGGACGGCGTACGGAGCGATGAGGTACGCCGACTGCAGCGGCCCCATCGCCTCGGTCAACAGTGGCGCCAGGGTGAGGAACGAGAAGGCGACCAGCAGCGGCCCGACCGCGCCGGAGATCGCCGTGCCCAGCCCCAGATCGCCCTTCAGCGCCGCCGGGCCGGCCGCGACCAGGCCGATGACGAATGCCGCGACCAGGGTCAGCAGGGCGCTCGGCCAGTAGATCCCGCCGTAGCGGACGGGACTCACCGACTCGGCGAACTGCCAGCTGGTCAGGTAGGTGGCGAAGTCCCGCCCGGTGACAAGCTCGGCCACCACGCCGGAGATGGCCAGTGTCCACAGCCACAGCGCGGTGCCGATCAGGTTGGCCGCGACCGGGGTGGACGACACCGCCCAGAACGCGACCACGAGGCCGGCCAGCAGACCGGCGAGCGCATAACCACTGGCGACCAGTTGGGGGGACAGGGTGTCGGCGCGGACCGCGGACCGGGCCGGTAGCGCGACCAGCACGACCGACACCAGCGCGCCGATCGCCGAGGCCGTCGCCAGCGCGAACCGCCAGAGCGCCCGCCACCGGCCGGGCCGTTCGGCTCGGAGCCGACCGGCGATGACCGCGCCGAGCACCGTGGCGCTCGCCGTGATCCAGGTCGCCCAGCCGAGGCTGCCCAGCCAGACGCTGTCGGCGTCGGAGAGCGTGACCGGCCAGGTGATGACACCCAGGCCGTAGCCCAGACCCAGTTGAGCGGCCCCGGTCCCGGCCGCGATGCCGGCCGCGGTGGCAGCCTGTGTTGTCCAGCCATTCTCGGCCATGCCGGGCACTGTACTGGTCTTCGCCGATGTCTGGGAAATGGTCGCCGATCGGCGGCACTCGGCCGCTTTACGGCTGGTGGAAACCACAACCAGGCCGCAAGATTCGATACCTTGACGCTGCGACTAGCGCGGATGTACGGAGCGGAAGGGGCGCGGTGATGCCCGAGGAGCGCGAACCCGAGCGGGATGACGAGACCCGCCCGTTGTCGTCAGTGGATGAGGAGCCGTCCCCGCGACCGGAGGACCGTGGCTCGGACGTGTGGACCGGCCGGGCCGGTGTCCGGCCGTACGGGGCCTATCGCCGTGACGAGTTCGACGAGGACGGCGACTGGGCCGACGGCCGGCCCGCCGAGCCGTCCGGCCGCTGGTGGACGCCGATCGCCATCGGCACCGTCTCGCTGGTCCTGCTCGGGCTGCTGGGCTTCGGCATCATGGTGATCGTGCGGGATTCGGACGGCGAGGTGGAGACTCCGGCCACACCCGCCGTGCGCGCGACGACGACCGAGCCGGCCGATCCCGGCGTGACGACCCCGCCCACGGTCACCGAGACGATCACCACACCGCCGACGACCGACGCGGCGGATCGCGAGGTGACCGTGCCCGCGCTGCGCGGGATGCCGCTGGCCGACGCACAGGCGGCACTGACCCGCTCCGGACTGGGCTACCGGGTGATCCGCCGGGAGAGCGACGCCGAGCCGGGAACGGTGATCAACTGCGACCCCGCGGAGGGTCAGCAGGTGCCGTCGGACACCCGGGTGACCCTCATCGTGGCCACCGCGCGGACGGGCGACCCGTCTCCGGCGACACCGGCGTCCTCCATCGGAGGTTGAATCAGCGCGGGGTGCGGACCGTCCGTGCGGGGGTCACCCCGGGACGGCTGGCCGGCTGACGGCTGTTGCGCAGGCGCGGATCGGGCGCCTTCCCGGCCGGGCGCAGACCATTGACCTGTACGAAGATCGAGCGGCGTTCGACCGCGTCACCGGCCGAGTTCAGTTCGTAGCCGTCCAGCCAGACCCAACCCTCGTAGGTCGGCCAGTCGTGGACCCGGATGACCCTGAAGAGCATCGGTGATGAGAATTGGACACTCGCCGCTCTCGTCACGTGAATGACATCACCGGACCGAGGTAGAACCACGTCATCTCCTGCCCTGAGACCCGTGTAGATGGACTTTGGTGACCTAGGCGCACCAGTTTGCCGGTTTGATACGCCCTTGCAAGCCTCCGACGGGTTTGACCATCGAAGGAGGTTGCGGAACGTCACTATCGCCGATCACATCTACCCGGCTTCGGGGTGAGGTCCATCGTGGACCGGAAGTGGCTCGGCGCCCCGTATCGGACGTCGTCTTGATGTTATTTGTCGGACTTGCCCGCGTCTCTCAAGAACGTTAAGTGATGCAAGCCATACGGAAAGATTGCACCACCAGTCTCGTCGATGCAAGTTGCATGTCACGCTTCCGTGATTCTCCGTGATCATCCAATGTGCTTGAACGATCATGAGTGGCTCGGGAGACTGATCGGGTGAATCGACGTCGCAGTCCCACCGTCCGTCGACGCCGCCTCGGGGTGGAACTGCGCAGGTATCGCGAGGCGGCCGGCGTGACGATTGATGTGGTCGCCGAGCGGCTGGGCTGCTCGACATCCAAGATATCCCGGATCGAAACCGGGCATACCACCGCCAGTCCGCCTGACGTGAGCGCCATGTTAGCTATTTATGGGGTCGATCCGGACATTTCAGGAGAGTTAGTTGAAATTTCGCGAGACGCCCGAAAGAAAGGTTGGTGGCACCCCTTCTCCACCGTCCTGAACAGCACGTATGTCGGCTTCGAGGCCGAAGCTAGATCAATTCAGGCGTACGAGCAGCAGGTCATTCCGGGCCTTCTGCAGAGCGAGCAGTACGCAATGGCTCTCATTCGATCCGCCCGATGGGATGACCCCGATCAGGAAATCGCGCAACGGGTCCGCGTCCGTATGGAACGGCAGTCGTTACTGATTCAGGACGATCCAATCGATCTCTGGGTGGTGCTCGATGAAGCGGTGGTGAGTCGCCCGGTCGGTGGCGACGCGGTCATGCGCGATCAGTTGCGACATCTGGTCGAGGCCGCCGGCCTGCCGAACGTGACACTCCAGATCCTGCCGTTCGCGGTCGGCGCGCACGCCGCCATGGACGGCGCGTTCGCGATCCTCGACTTCCCCTCGGACGGTGACCCCGCCCTGGTGTTCGCCGAGAACGCGGCCGGTGGGCTCTTTCTGGAGAAGGACGACGAACTCCGCAAGTTCCGCGAGGTGTTCGGCACCATCCGGGCTGCCGCCCTGGATCCGGAGGCGTCCATTGAAATGATCGAAAAGTTGGCAGAGGAGCCATTGTGGAAATCGAGGCGAAGGGCCTCCGAGTCGATCTGAACCAGGCACGCTGGTTCAAGAGCACGCGGAGCGGGCCGAACTGCGACAACTGTGTCGAGGTCGCATTCGTCGGCGAGGCTATCGCGGTGCGCGACTCGAAGAACCCGTCAGGACCGGCGCTGATCTTCACGACCGCGGAGTGGGACGCGTTCGTGGGTGGGGCCAAGGACGGCGAGTTCGACCTCTGAGGATGCCTGAGCGGCCGGCCCGGTGATCCGATCGCCGGGCCATCCGTTGCTATTTGCCCGATTCGCGTCGCTGTGCGCGACTCGCCTCGTTGAAAGCTCCAGGCGCGGACCGGACCGCGCTGACGGGCCGGGACACACCACCGACGAGGCAAGGCAGTAGAGATGACGATTGGTTCCGAGAACCTCAGCAGCGGTTCGTCGACGGCGCAGGACCGCTTCAGCGGGGGCGTGAGCGCGTACCGGCAGGGCCGGCGGGAAGCCCTCACGGGCGATCACAGCGACGGTGAGCTGGTGTCCCGTACCAGCTCCGGCCTGCCGACCCGGTCGCCCGGGCGTTCCCACAGCATCGAGCCGACCAGCCCGCTGGACCGGGCCGCGAGGCTGCCCTCCCTGGATCTGCAGAACCTGAGCGAGCCGGTCTTCCCGTCCGGAACCTGGTCCGACTCGTCGAACCAGTCGATGGCCGACCACCCGCTGCTCCGCGGACTGCTGCTGGAGCTGCCGGCTCGGGGCACGCTGCCGCCGTCGGATTGGCTGGACCGCTGGTTCGAGGCGACCCGCTCGATCCTGGAACTGCTCTACGTCCAGGAAGCCAAACAGCGCTGACGATCAGCGGGCGCCGGCCGGCGCCCGCTCCCGGTCCCGGCGTCCGATCGGGGCCAGCACCAGCGGGGCCAGGCGGCTGTGCCGCAGCGCCGCCCGGATCCCGATGCCGGCGACGGTCACCACGATCACCGTGACGGCGATGCCCAGCATGCCGGTCGCCGCGCCGCCGGGCACGTCCACCAGGCCGGCCGCGATCGGTAGGCCCACCAGCGCGGCCACCCCGGTGATCTGCAACGGCGCGGACAGCAGCGGGTGGGCGGCGGCGGCCCGCAGAGCCGGCGGAACCGGCGTCAGCGGCGCGGCGGCGAACGCCCCCGCGCCGCGGCGCACCCAGCCGAGCCGGCGCAGGGTCGCGGTCAGGACGACCAGTGCCGGTACGCCCGGCAGCAGTGCGGCGGCCGGCGCCGCCGAGACACCCGGCACCAGGGCGACGACCAGGGGGATCGCGGCGAACACCGTGACGCCCGCGCCGACCAGCGCGGAGAGCAGCCCGGCACGGCGGCGCAGCTGACGCGCGGTCACGGCGGCGGGCATCCCGTCGACCAGGAGCCCGGCGGAGAGCCAGACGGCGGCGAGAGTGCCGATCAGGAAGACGTCCACGACGGTGTTCACATCGACAGCGTTCACCGCGCGCGTCCGTACCGAAACCGGGATATGCCCGGACCGGGCACCCGTAGGGGTTCCACGGCACTGTGCGTAGGCGCTCTAGAACGCTCCGTCTAGAACGGACAGTGATCTACGACGCACTGTCCGAAACAAGATCCGGTCGGTCAGACGGCGAACTCGTGGACCCGCTCGGTGGCGGGCGCCGGCGGGGTCGCCTTCCACAGGCCCAGCCGCTGAACGGCGAGGCGGCTCAGGTACGCCGGGTTGAGCAGTACATACCGCTTCCACAGCCGCTTCGGCTCCAGGCCCAGGCGCCACAGCCACTCCAGCGCGTACCGCTGCATCCACGCGGGCGGGTTCTTCAGCAGGCCGGCGTGGTAGTCGAAGGCGGCGCCGACGGCCAGCAGCGGCATGTCCAGCAGCGGGCGCATGGCGTAGGTGAAGATCTCCTGCCGGGGGCAGCCCAGGCCGACCAGCACCACGCGGGCGCCGGACGCCTTGATCCGTTCGGCGATCGCCTCCGCCTCACCGGGCTCGGACTTCCGGAACTTGGACGCCTCGACACCGGCGATCCGGAGCGACGGGAACATCCCCATCAGGGCCGGGACCAGCCGTTCCAGGGTGGGCTCGGTCGACCCGTACAGGTAGACGGGCAGGCCCTCGGCGGCCGCCTGCTCGACGACCCGGAGAGTCAGCTCGGGTCCGTACACCCGGTCGGTCAGGCCGGCCTTGTGCAGCACGTTCAGTGCCCAGCGGACCGGCTGGCCGTCCGGTGTGACCAGATCGAACGAGTTCAGCCGGGCGTTGTGGGCGGGATCCTCGACACCGGTCATCACGCCGTGCACCGCGAGCGCCGTCACGGCGAACCCGCGCCGCTCCTTGGCGGCCTCGATGATCTGGGCGGTCGCGGTCGCATAGTCGGTCGCATCCACGAGCACACCGAGAACGTTGCGCTTGCCCTGTCCGACACCCGCACTAGTCGCTGTCACGACCGTCACTCCACCCTGAGAACCGATGAGGCGGCGAGCATAACGCCCCTCACACCTTCACCCGAAAGTTGACGTGAAATTCCGGCGATCACCCGTACTCCAAAGGGGTTGATCTTGTAGCCACCCGAAAGCGCGACTGAATCGCCCGAGCCCGGAAACGACGAAGCGCCCTCGTCCGCAAAGCGGGCCGAGAGCGCTTCAGCGACTCGTGGGGATGGGGGGAGTTGAACCCCCACGTCCTTTCGGACACACGGACCTGAACCGTGCGCGTCTGCCATTCCGCCACATCCCCATGTGACTTGCCTCGAAGATCATACATCCGACCTTCTCGGTCGAAGCGGGCTGGTCGAACCTGCTTCGTTGTTACTGGCTGCGACAGACTACGCTGTCGCAGGTCACCAAGCGAGTAGATACCGCCTCGCGACGCTGGAAACACTAGCACGGCGTCAGAGGCGGTCATACGAGGGTCAGAAGTGCCGGCAGCTCTTGGGCTAAGGATGCGCAAGCGGCCGCCGGATACCATCATGTCCTCGGAACCCGAGGAGGAGCCGGTGAGCGTGCTGCAGCGCTTTGAGAAGCGATTGGAAGGCCTGGTCGAAGGGGCCTTCGCGAAGGTGTTCAAGGGTGTCGTGCACCCTGTGGAGATTCTGAATGCCATGCAGCGGGAGGCGGAGGCGCACAAGGCCATCCTCGCCGGTGGCCGCACCCTCGTGCCCAACCGCTATGTGATCGACCTGTCGCCATACGACCACAGTCGGCTGGCGCCCTATGCCGCCGCGCTGGCCCAGGAGCTGGCGCAGTCCCAGGCCGAGTTCATCGGTGAGCAGGCCTGGACGGTCTACGGCGACGTGATCGTCGAGATCGAGCGTGGCGACGGACTGGACACGGGCATGTTCCGGGTCACCGCGGAGGTGTACACCGGCGGCGAGGTCGCCCCGGTGCAGCAGCCCGCGTACGACGCCGGCCCGCAGTACTCGCCCTACGACCAGCATCAGCAGGGTGGCTACCAGCAGCACCACGGTGGCCCGCGCAGCGTCGGCCTGGTCTCCGGCGACGGCCGGACCTACCCGCTGCAGATGGGCTCGACCGTGATCGGCCGTGGCGACCAGGCGAACCTTCGCCTGCCCGACGTCGGCATCTCGCGGCGCCACGCCCGACTGGACTACGACGGCAACCAGGTCGTGCTGACCGATCTGGGCTCGACGAACGGCACCATGGTCAACGGCCAGCGGGTGTCCGCCGTCGCGCTCAACCCGGGCGACATGATCCAGCTCGGCACCACCACGCTCACCTTCCGAGTGGACGGCTAGCGACCTTGCCCGAATTCGTCCTCACCGTCGCCCGATTCGGTTTCCTCATCCTTCTGTGGATCTTCGTGTTCACGGTGGTCGGGGTCATCCGCCGGGATCTCTTCGCCGGTGGCCGGTCCAAGAGCATCGTCGCCAGCCCTCGGGGGGTGGGTGGCGCGGTGCTCCAGGGCCGGCCGGCGAAGGCGAAACGCGGTAAGGCGGCGCGGCAACTCGTCGTGACCGCCGGTCAACTGGCCGGCACCCGCATCACGCTCGGTGAAGCCCCGATCACGATCGGCCGCGCCGAGGACTCGACGCTCGTCATCACGGATGACTTCGCGTCGGCCCGGCACGCCCGGTTGGTGCCCCGTGAAGGCCAGTGGTTCGTGGAGGACCTCGGCTCGACCAACGGCACGTACCTTGATCGCGGTAAGGTCTCCGGACCCACTCCAGTCCCCCTTGGCGTTCCGATCCGGATCGGGCGCACTTCTCTCGAGTTACGGCCATGACCCTGACCCTGCGCTATGCCGCTCAGAGCGACCGCGGTCTGATCCGAGACCTGAACCAGGACTCCGTCTACGCCGGGCCGCGACTTCTCGCTGTCGCGGACGGCATGGGCGGCATGGCCGCCGGTGACGTCGCGTCCAACATCGTTATCGCCGCCATGGCGCCACTCGACGAAGACGTCCCCGGGGACGCCATGGTCGACGCGCTCCGGCACGCCGTCGGAACCGCCAACCAGCAGTTGCGGGACACCGTCGACGCCAACCCTCAGCTGGAGGGGATGGGGACCACGCTCACCGCGGTCCTCTTCTCCGGCAGCAAGTTCGGCATGGTGCACATCGGGGACTCCCGTGCGTACCTGCTGCGCAAGGGTGAGTTCTCGCAGATCACCAAGGACGACACGTACGTCCAGATGCTGGTCGACGAGGGCCGGGTCAGTCCCGAGGAGGCGAGCAGCCACCCACAGCGGTCGCTGCTCACCCGGGCGCTGGACGGCCGGGACATCGACCCCGAGTACTCAGTACGCCAGGTGCTCAAGGGCGACCGCTACCTGATCTGCAGCGACGGACTCTCCGGCGTGGTCAGCGGGGAGACGATCGGGCAGACCATGCGTGAGCTCACCGACCCGAAGGCGTGCGTGGAGCGGCTGGTGCAACTGGCCCTCCGTGGCGGCGGGCCGGACAACATCACCGTGATCATCGCCGACGCCGTCGACGGCATCGTCGAGCAGGCGCCGATCGTGGGCGGCGCGGCCTCCCTCGACCGGGGCAACACCACGGTGGCCGACAGCTCCACCTCGGCGGCCCGGGCCGCGGCGCTCAAGCCGCAGCCCCGCCCGGCCCAACCGGAACCGGCCACCAACGGCTACGACCGGGACCCGGAGCCCTCCGGCCACCCGGTCCGGACCGCGCTCATGGTGCTGGTGCTGCTCGGAGTGCTCGGCGGTGGCCTGTGGCTGGGCTGGAAGTACACCCAGGACCAGTACTACGTCGGCGCGACCGACGCGGGTCAGCTCGCCATCTTCCAGGGCGTGCCAGGCCAGATCGCCGGGGTCGACCTGTCGACCGTGAGTGAGACCAGCCAGGTCAGCCTGGAAGACCTCACGTCGGTCGCCCAGGAGCGCGTCAAGCAGGGCATCCACGCCGACAACCAGGCCGCCGCCCGTTCCACGCTGGCCGGCCTGACCAGCGAGGAGCCCTCGAACCCGAACCTCAAGCCGATCTGCAACGCCGCCGGTGTCGCGCCGTCGGCCACCGCCTCGGCAACGCCGGCGAAGACCACGCCGGCCCCGTCCGCCGCCGCCTCGGAAAGTGCTCCGCCGAGCGTCGACCCGGTCGGGTGCCGGACCGTCGACTGAACACACGGCCTACACGTCTGGGGAAATTCTTGACCGCGCCCGCCGTACCGGCTCCGACACCCGCCTCCACGGGCGAGATGTCGCGTATCCGGCAATGGAAGACGCGCCGCAACGCCGAGCTCGGACTGCTCGCCTTCGCCATGCTCCTCGTCGCCGCGTTCGGCGCGACGGTGGAGGCGAACCAGTTCGACGAGATCCGGCCGAACTTCTGGGTGCCGGCCGCGCTGATCGGCATCCTGTTCCTCGGCCTGCACGTGGTCGTCCGGTTCACCGCTCCGTTCGCCGACCCGGTGCTGCTGCCGGCGGTGGCGCTGATCAACGGCATCGGGGTGGCGTTCCTGCGCCGCCTCGACATCGCCCGGGCGATCGCCAACGACGAGCCCGTGCCGGGTTTCTTCGCCGAGACCGGCGGCCGTCAGCTGGCCTGGACGCTGCTGTCGCTGATCCTGGCGGCGGTGCTGCTCCTGCTGCTGCGCGACCACAAGGTGATCTCGCGGTACGCGTACACCCTGGGCCTGGTCGGCATCGTGCTGATGATGATCCCGGCGGTGCTGCCTAGCAGCATCTCCGAGGTCAACGGCGCGAAGCTGTGGATCCGGTTCGGGTCGGTCTCGATCCAGCCGGGTGAGTTCGCCAAGCTCGCCCTGGTCTCCTTCTTCGCGTACTACCTGGTGCGCAAGCGGGAGGTCCTGTCGCTGGCGAGCCACCGCTTCCTCGGCATCGACTTCCCGCGTGGCCGGGACCTGGGCCCGGTCGTCACGGTGTGGCTGTTCAGCCTCCTCGTCCTCGTCTTCGAGAAGGACCTCGGCACCGCCCTGCTGTACTTCGGGCTCTTCGTCGTCACGCTGTACGTCGCCACCGAGCGGTCCAGCTGGCTGATCATCGGCCTGGTCCTGTTCTTCGGCGGCGTCTACGTGGCGTACCTGCTGGGCGCCGCGATCGGCGGCCCGTTCGCGAACTTCTACGACCGCGCCGAGCTGTGGCTCGACCCGTTCTCCCAGGAGAACTACACACGCGAGAGCGGCAACAGCTACCAGCTGGTCCAGGGCCTGCTCGGGCTCGGCACCGGCGGCCTCTTCGGCACCGGGCCGGGCGCCGGCTCACCGGGCAAGGTGCCCGAGGTCCGGACCGACTTCATCTTCGCCGGCCTCGGTGAGGAGATCGGCCTGTTCGGGCTCGCCGCGCTGCTGGTCATCTACCTGCTGATCGTGGAGCGTGGCCTGCACGCCGCGCTGGCGGTCCGCGACTCGTTCGGCAAGCTGGTCGCCGGCGGTCTGGCCTTCACCCTCGGCCTGCAGGTCTTCGTCATCCTCGGCGGCATCACCGGCCTCATCCCGCTGACCGGCCAGACCACCCCGTTCCTCTCCGCCGGTGGCTCGTCGCTGATGGCGAACTGGTTGCTCATCGCCATGCTGTTGCGGATCTCCGATGCCGCGCGCCGGCCGGCGAACAGCATCGCCGAGCGGACCAGCGGCCCTAAGAAGGCACCCACCCAGTTGCACGGCGCCATGACGGAGGTGATCAAGCCGTGAACGCCCCCCTCCGACGCTCCGGCGTCGTCATCCTCGTCCTGTTCGGCCTGATCTTCGCCAATCTCAACTGGATCCAGGCGTACAAGGCCGACGACTACCGCACCGATCCGCGCAACCAGCGGGTCCAGGTCGCGGAGTACGAACGCCCCCGCGGTTCGATCGAGGCGGCCGGCGGTGTCGCCCTCGCCCAGAACACCGAGACCGAGGGCGAGCTGAAGTACCAGCGGGTCTACCCGAAGAAGGAGATCTACGCGCCGATCCTCGGTTACAAGCCGGTGGACGGCGCCGCGGTCGGCATCGAGGCGGCCGAGAACGACATCCTCTCCGGCGCCAGCGACAAGCTCTTCGCGGACCGGCTCAGCGACATGTTCACCGGTGACAGCACCAGCGGCGGCAACATCGTCCTGTCGATCAACCCGCGTGCGCAGGAGGTCGCCTGGAAGCAGATGACCGACAACGAGCGCGGTGTCACCAAGGGCGCGGCGGTCGCGATCGACCCGGCCACCGGCGCCGTGCAGGCCATGGTGTCGATGCCGAGTTACAACCCGAACCCGCTGGTCAGCCACGACACGGCGGTGGCCCGGCAGGCCTACGACAAGCTCGAGGCCGACAAGGACAAGCCGCTGCTGAACCGTGCGGTGGCGAACACCCTGCCGCCCGGCTCGGTGTTCAAGGTGATCGTCTCGGCGGCCGCGCTGGAGCACAACTACAACATCGGCAGCGAGCTCCAGGCGGGCAACGTCTACCAGGAGGGCGGCGCGACGATCCGCAACTCCGAGGACGAGGTCTGCCCCGGCAGCACGATCACGCTGAAGGAAGCCCTGACCACGAGCTGTAACACCGCGTATTCGCGGCTCGGCGTGAAGCTCGGCCGCGATGTGGTGATCGACACAGCGAAGAAGTGGGGCTTCGAGGACGAGGGCCTCGTCGTCGGCGACCTGGAGAGCAAGAAGGGCCTGTCGGTGGCGGCCAGCCGGACCGGCGCCATCGCGAACGAGGACGGCTCCGTGGACAAGGCCGCGCTGGCCCAGTCCTCGCTCGGCCAGCGCGACGTCCGGATGACCCCGATGCAGGGCGCCCTGATCGCCGCGACGGTCGCCAACAACGGCAGCCAGATGCAGCCCTACCTGGTGCAACAGCAGCTCGACTCGGACCGCCGGACGATCTACACGGCCAAGCCGAAGGAACTGCGCCAGCCGATCGACTCCTCAGTCGCGAAGGACCTCCAGGAGATGATGCAGAGCGTCGTCGAGGAGGGCACCGGCAAGAACGCGCGGATCTCCGGGCTCACCGTCGGCGGCAAGACCGGTACCGCACAGAACGTCGCGGGCGCCGACCCGCACGGGTGGTTCGTCGGCTACGCCCTTGATGAGGACGGCAAACCGGTCTCCGCGGTGTGCGTCATGCTGGAGAACGTGCCCGGCGGGCACGCCAGTGCCGAGGCTGCCCGGATCGCCGGGCTCATCATGAAGGCCGCCGCGGGCCAGGGAGGGAACTGACATGATCCGCCCGGGGGTCACGCTCGGGGGGCGATACCGCTTGGAGGAGCGGATCGCCGGGGGCGGCATGGGCGACGTCTGGCGCGGCACGGATGACGTGCTGGGCCGTACCGTCGCGGTCAAGATCCTGCTGCCCGCCCTGCTCGACGAGCCGGGCTTCGCCGAGCGGTTCCGCGGTGAGGCCCGGACCATGGCGACCATCAACCACCCGGGCGTCGTGGACGTCTACGACTACGGCAGCGACCAGCAGATCGCGTTCCTGGTCATGGAGTACGTCGAGGGTGACGCCCTCTCCCGGACGCTGAGCCGGGTGGGCCGGCTGACGCCGGCCCGGACCATGGCGCTTGTCGCGCAGGCCGCCGACGCACTCCAGGCCGCACACGCCAACGGCATCGTGCATCGCGACGTCAAACCCGGAAACCTTCTGGTACGCCCGAACGGCACCCTGGTCCTGACCGACTTCGGCATCGCCCGCTCGGCACTCGTGGGCCAGCTCACCGTGGCCGGCGCGGTGCTGGGCACGGCGTCGTACATCTCCCCGGAACAGGCCGCCGGCGACGTCGCCACCCCGGCCTCCGATGTGTACGCCCTCGGTGTCGTCGCCTACCAGTGCCTCTCCGGCCACCGGCCGTTCGACGGCGCGACCCCGATCGAGATCGCCATGAAGCACGTCCGGGAGACCCCGCGGCCGCTGCCCGGCGACATCCCGCCCGCGGTCCGCGCCATCGTGGAACGCGCCATGGCCAAGGACCCGGCGGCCCGCTGGCCCAGCGCCTCGGCGATGGCCGCGGTGGCCCGGCAGGCGGCGTCCTCGCTGACCACGAACGTGCAGCAGCCGGTCGTTCAGCCGGCCCCGCCGGTCAGCCCGGCGCCGCCGATGAACCGTCCGCAGTCCGGCGGCCCCACCGCGGGGGCGGCCCGGGCCGCGGTGCCCCGGCCGGTCTCCGGTGCCCGGGGAGCGGCGTCGGTGCCGGTCCCACCGCCGGTGGCGCCACCGATGTCGCCGGCCCCCTACCGGCAGCAGTCGGCTCCGCCGGTCAATGCCTACCATCCTCCGGCCGCCAAGCCGGAGAGCTCCTTCGGACGCCAGGTGCTGGTTGTCCTCGCCGTCGTACTGGCGCTCCTGGTGCTGCTCTGCGCCGGGGTCATCTCTTTCCTGTTACGACATGGCAACGGCACCACCGCCGGGAGCAACACGCTGGGCTATCACAGCAGCTCCCCGGCTATCCTCCGCTCGGACGCGGTCGCTGACCCTGTGTCGGTGGCGTCGTACCGTCTTACGAAAGCCGATGCCCAGCTCGGCTGGATCCGACCGAACGAAGGACGACAGACGTTATGACGGCGCAGGCCCGCCTGCTCGGCGGCAGGTACCAGGTCGGCGAGCTGCTCGGCTACGGCGGCATGGCCGAGGTGCACCGTGGCCGTGACCTCCGGCTCGGGCGCGACGTCGCGATCAAGATGCTGCGTACCGACCTGGCTCGTGACGCCACTTTCCAGGAGCGGTTCCGCCGCGAGGCGCAGAACTCCGCGGCGCTGAACCACCCCGCCATCGTCGCCGTCTACGACACCGGTGAAGAGGTGTCGGCCACCGGCGAGAAGCTCCCGTTCATCGTGATGGAGTTCGTCAACGGACGGACCCTCAAGGAGGTGCTCGCCCAGGAGCAGCGCCTCCAGCCACGCCGGGCCCTCGAGATCATCGCCGACATCTGCGCCGCCCTGGAGTTCAGCCACCGGCACGGGATCATCCACCGGGACATCAAGCCCGGCAACGTGATGGTCACGCAGAACGGCCAGATCAAGGTGATGGACTTCGGCATCGCCCGGGCGCTGGCCAGTGGCGCTACCACGATGACACAGACCAGCGCGGTCATCGGCACGGCGCAGTACCTTTCCCCGGAGCAGGCGCGCGGCGAGTCGGTCGACGCCCGGTCCGATGTGTACGCCGCCGGTTGCGTCCTCTTCGAGCTGGTCATCGGCCACCCGCCGTTCGTCGGTGACAGCCCGGTGAGCGTGGCCTACCAGCACGTCCGGGAGGACCCGCGGACGCCCAGCTCGATCAACCGTGACATCCCGCCGGACATCGACGCGATCGTGCTGAAGGCGCTGGCCAAGAACCCGCTCAACCGTTATCAGAGCGCCCAGGAGATGCGCGCCGACGCGCTGCGTGCCGTCTCCGGCCGCCCGGTGATGGCCACCCCGGTGATGAGCCAGGCCGAGACCGTGGCGATGACCGGCGGCCCGCACCAGCAGTGGCAGCCGCAGGCCGCCACCACCATGCAGCGGCCGGTCTCGCCGGGGATGGGCGCGCCCCAGAAGCCGGAGAGCCGGTCGTCGTGGGTGATGGCCGCGGTGGCCGGCGTGGCCGTACTGGTCGTGGTGGTTCTCGGTGTGGCCCTGGCGATGGACCGCGACAACAAGACGCCCACCAACAACGAGCCGCAGTCGGTCCCCATGCCGACGCTGGTGGATCTGACCCTGGACCAGGCGAACGCGGAACTCAACCGGGTGGGGCTGACCAACGTCGTTCCCAAGAAGCCGACGACGGGTGAGGACTGCACCGGCAAGATCGTCGACCAGGACCCGCAGCCCGGCACCACCACGGAGCTCACCCAGCAGGTCACCTACCAGGTGTGCAACAAGCCGGACGAGGTGCCCGTGCCGGACACCCTGGTCGGTGGCACCAGCGCCCAGGCCAAGAAGGCTTTGGAGGGCGTCGGTCTCGAGGTGGACTTCCGCAGCGTCGACAGCGTGGCCGAGAAGGGTCAGGTTCTCGAGGTCGAGAGCGAGGGCGAGAAGGTCGCGCCCGGCACCACGATCACGGTCAAGGTGTCGAACAACAATCTGGTGATCGTGCCGGACGTGAAGGGCCGCTCCCAGGAGACCGCCGAGGCCCTGCTGGAGGAGAACTTCCTGACCTTCGACGTGGTCTTCGTCCAGGTCGACGGCGAGCCGGGCACCGTGTTCACCCAGACTCCCGCCGCCGGGAAGAAGGTAAAGAAGAACACGCAGGTCAAACTGCAAGTGATCGTCGAGGCCGACCCGAACCCCAGCGGTTCCCCGTCGCCCGACACGACCGGCGCGGGCGCCGGCGTGGAATTCGACTGAGACGTACGACCACGAAAAAGGCCGGGGACTCCCCGGCCTTTTTCGTGTCGTCAGGTCAGGCGGTGGCGAAGGCGGCGCGGCGGCGGGTCTCCACCTCGGCGGCCAGCGCCGGGGCCTTCTCCAGGGCGGACGGCAGGCCGCACGCGGCCAGCCAGTTCGCCAGCATGGTGTGACCGCCCTCGGTCAGCACCGACTCCGGGTGGAACTGCACGCCCTCGATCGGCAGCTCGCGGTGCCGCATCGCCATCACCACGCCGGACTCGGTCGTGCCGGTCACCTCGATCTCCGCGGGCAGCGTCTCCGGCACGACGGCGAGCGAGTGGTAGCGGGTCGCGGTGAACGGGTCGGGCAGCCCGGCGAGCACACCCACACCCGTGTGGTGCACGTCGGACGTCTTGCCGTGCAGCAGCTCGGGGGCGCGGGCCACGGTCGCCCCGAACGCGGCGCCGATCGCCTGATGGCCCAGGCAGACACCGAACATCGGGATCTTCCCGGCGTACTCCTTGATGACGTCCATCATGATCCCGGCACGGGTCGGCTCGCCGGGGCCGGGCGACAGCAGGATGCCGGCCGCGCCGAAGCCGCCCACCTCGGCCACCGAGATCTCGTCGTTGCGCCGCACCTCGCAGTCGGCGCCGAGCTGGCCGAGGTACTGCACCAGGTTGAAAACGAACGAGTCGTAGTTGTCGATCACCAGAATGCGCACGTCATCACCTGCTGGGGCTGGGCTGCGGTTGATTGGAGGTCGTGCTGTAGGGAAGCTCGTCGTCACCCGGGACGACGGTGGTGCCGCCGGCGTCCTCCCCGGTGCCGGCCTCCACCTGGACGTCGTCGAACGGCAGCAGCGGGGTGGCCCACGGGAACACCACGTACCAGAGCAGCAGCCCGACCACCGACACCAGTGCCAGCGACATGGTCAGCTTGCTCCAGCGGCCGCCCGGCAGCTTGCGCCAGATCCATGCGTACATCCGTTATGCCTTCATCTCGGCCGGCATGCCGGCGTCGGGCAGGGCCTGATCCCGGGGGACGGTCTGGACGAGTTCGGCGTGGACGACCAGGCGCTGGTAGTTGTTGAACTTCGGGTTGCAGGTGGTCAGCGTGAGCAGCGCCTTGGTGGGTTTCGCCTTGGGCTTGCCGGGGACCGCGGCGACCACCTCGACCTGGTTCGGCTTCACGATCTCCTGGTCGTAGACGCGGTAGACGAACCAGCTCTCCCGGGTCTCGACGCCGATCACGTCGCCGGGCTGGAGCTCGTCGAGGCGCCAGAAGATCTTTTTGATCCGGTGGCCGGCGACCGAGAAGTTGCCGACCTTCCCGGGTTTCGCGGTCTCCGGGTAGTGGCCCGGCGCGTACCGGATGTCGTCGGGCTGCACGCCGTCGACGACCACCCACTTCTTGTCGAACTTCGGGATGTAGAGGCGGCCGACCAGATTGGCGCCGGGCGCCTTGGGGCCCTTGACCGCCGTGCTCGCGGTCGGTGCCACGGTCGGGTCGGCCCAGGCCTGGTCCAGTTCCTCGCCGAGGTTGTCCTGCTCGGCCTGCACCGCCGCGGAGTTCCCGAAGACCTGGTAGCCGGCGAAGAGCAGCACCACCAGACCGAAAGTGATCATGATTTCGCCGGAGGTGCGGATGACGGTCCGGATCCGGGTGCCGATGGTGGGGCGGGTCAGCTCCGAATAGACGCTCTTGTAGCCCTCGCCGGTCTGCTCCGGCCGCAGCTGGACCACCCGCTCACCCCGCTTCGCCTTGGCGGGCTCCGCGGGGTCCGGGTCCGGTGCGTCGGTGCCGGCCGAGCCGCCACCGGAGCCTGCTCCGGCAGTGGTGGTCACCGATGCGGCTCCGAGCGCGGCGTCCGGCCCGGCCGCCTCCCGGGCGGCATCCGCCGCGCTCTTCGCGGGTTTCTCCGGGATCGTCGGGAGAATGCCGGTCGGAGCGTCCACCGTACGGATGACCGTGGTGACGCTCGGGTCCCGTGTCGGGCCGGCCGTCCAGGGCTGCGCCGGTGTGCCCGCCGTGGGCAGCCAGGCGGTGGTTCCGCTGGGGGAGCCGGGCACCTCCGGCGGGGGCCAGGCCGGGTCGGTGCGCGACCAGCGGTCACTGGGCTGCCGTCCGGCGGTGGGCGCCCCGGCGGTGATCGCCACCGGGTCCGCGGGCGGGCTCAGCGGCTCGCTGGGCGGCGGGACCGCCGGAGTGGGGGTCCGGTTGGGGATCGGCACTGTCGGGCCGCCCAGATCGTTTGCGGGGGCCTTCGCGGGGAAAGTGTTCCCGCCGGCCCGCGACGCGGTGGGCTCGGGACGCGGGTCGACGTTGCCGCCCGGCCCGATCGGCGGCGCGAGTGGCCCGCCGGGCACCCCGTCGGGCGCCGCATCGGTGATCCGGGGGATGTAGGCGGTCTGCGCGTCGCTGTCCGGTGCGCGATGGCGGCCCGATCCGGACGGGCGTGCCGGGTACTCCGGGGGAACCATCACCGGGCAGCCTGCGCCGATCGGAGATCGGTCGAACCGTCGTACGCCTGCAAAGTCACGTTCTTCTCCACCTTTTCCTGGTAACCGAGCCCGAAGTCGGCGACGGCCTCCCGGAACTGCCTGACTCCCTCTGACGACTCCAACGCGCGACTCAGCGCTGTGGGTTCGCCGATCGCTGTGATCTTGAAGGGTGGTGAGAAGACCTGGCCGTGAAGGAGCAGCGTGTTGCCGACGCAGCGTACCGCGCTCGTGGAGATCACTCGGACATCCATGATCGTCATGGCCTCGGCCCCACCAGCCCAGAGAGCGTTCACGACGGCCTGGACATCGCCCTGGTGGACGACCAGAGCGTCGTTGTCCGGAGCGTTGTCGCCGAAGTCGGAATCACGTCGGGGGGAGTCGTCGAGGGTGATGCTCAGACCCGGACCGTGCATCTTCGAGAAGCCGGCCGACTGACGTAGGACGCCGGCCTGGTCGAGGGCCGGGCGGTCCAGTTCGGCCAGCCGGGCGGTCTCGGCGTCCACCGACGTCCGCAGCTCGGTCGCGCGCTTCTCGCCGGCCGCCAGGCGGTCCCGCTTCTCGGCGATCAGCTGGGTCAGTTTCGGGCGCCGGTCGTCGCGCAGTGCCGTACCGTCGGCGGTGTTCGCTGAGGTGGTGAAGAGCAGACCCGCCGCCAGCGCGATCAGCGGAACCCCCACCGACCAGACGGAACGGTGCTGTTCGCGCCGTGGCCGGAGGCCGCGGGCGACGCGCCGGAGAACGAGTTTCCAGGAGGCCCCGGCAGCGCCGTCGTCCACGTCGCCTACCACTCGAAAACCCACCCCGCCCCCTCAAGAACAGACGCCGAGGTATTTTCCTGCCCCGGCGGGTGCCTCTCTGCACAACGCCTTGACTACGCTAGCTGTCGAACAGTATTCGCCACGGGCAGCATTCGGGACTCCCGGAGCCGCTCAACGGTGGGTTGTTCACCACTTGTTGCCCTCAGGAGAGCACCGTGCCCAAGTCACAGGTTCGCAAGAAGAAGGTCTACACCCCGCCGTCGGACATCAGCCCGGCAGTCAAGGGTGCGTCCAACAAGCCGAGTCCGGTGTGGGTTCCGGCGACCGCGGTCGCCCTGATCGTCATCGGCATCGCGTGGCTCGTCGTCTACTACCTGTCCTCCCAGCAGTGGCCGGTGGAGAGCTGGCAGTACTGGAACCTCGCGGTGGGCTTCGGCTGCATGGTGGCCTCACTGGGCCTGCTCTCGCGCTGGCGCTGAATCTCACACCCCGCCATAGCGCGGTCACGTGAAAAACTGCAGAAGTAAGCGCACCCCCGCTCGTCGTGGGGTGCGCTTTCGGCGTGGGGGTGCATCGCCTTGACCTGCGGCGCGCGCCCGTCTATTACTCGTGGGTAACATAGGCTGGCGCACCGCCGACCGAGGAGGCACCAGATGGGCATCGCGCAGATAATCGCCACCGTCTTAGCAGGGGCAATCACGGTGGTGGCCGTCTATCTGGCGGTTCGTGCCGTCCTGACCATCACCGCGGTGATCCGGCAGGGCCAGCCCGATCCGGCCCGATTCGCCGAGCCGAAGGTCCGGACGAAGACCATGGTGGTGGAGACCGTCGGTCACACCAGGATGCTGAAGTGGTCCGCCATCGGCGCGGCCCACTGGTTCGTGATGGTCTCGTTCGTCATCCTGTCGTCGCTGGTCCTCGAGGCCTACTTCGAGGTCGTCGACCCGGACCTGGGCCTGCCGATCATCGGGCACTGGGTCGTCTTCGGCCTGGTCACCGAGTGGATCGGCATTCTCGGCACGGTCGGCATCCTCTACCTGATATTCGTCCGCCAGCGCCAGAAGCCGGGCGCGGTGAAGCGGAGCCGGTTCCTGGGCTCGACAATGTGGCAGGCGTACTTCGTCGAGGCCGTCATCGTCGGCGTGCTGATCTTCGGCTTCCTGATCCGGGGCTTCAAGGTCGCCACCGAGCACTTCGAGTACCCGCTGTGGGCCACCCCGCTGAGCCACGCCATCGGCTCGGTGCTCCCGGCCTGGGAGGACGGCGCCACCTGGGCCGCGCTCGTCAAGATCCTCATCTCGATGACCTGGCTGATCACCATCTCGCTGAACCCGACGATGGGTGTCGCCTGGCACCGCTTCCTGGCGTTCTTCAACATCTACTTCAAGCGCAGCCCGGAGAAGCCGGCCGGTTCCGGCCTGGGCGCCCTGAAGCCGATGATGAGCGAGGGCAAGCCGCTCGACTTCGAGGAGGCCGACCCGGAGAAGGACCTCTTCGGCGTCAACCAGGTCGAGCAGTTCACCTGGAAGGGCCTGCTGGACTTCTCCACCTGCACCGAGTGCGGCCGCTGCCAGTCGCAGTGCCCGGCGTGGAACACGGCCAAGCCGCTGTCGCCGAAGCTGCTCGTGCTCTCGCTGCGTGACCACGCCTACGCCAAGGCGCCCTACCTGCTCGCCGGCGGTGGCAAGGACCTGATGGGCGAGGAGAAGGCCACCGAGGCGCAGCTCGCGCACATGGACGTCCTCGCGCTCGCCGAGGGCAACCGCCCGCTGATCGGCACCGCCGAGGAGCAGGGCGTCATCGACCCGGACGTGCTCTGGTCCTGCACCACCTGCGGCGCCTGCGTCGAGCAGTGCCCGGTCGACATCGAGCACATCGACCACATCGTCGACATGCGCCGCTACCAGGTGCTGATCGAGTCGAGCTTCCCCTCCGAGGCCGGCGTCATGCTGCGCAACCTGGAGAACAAGGGCAACCCGTGGGGCGCCCCGCAGAACACCCGCGAGGACTGGACCAAGGGCCTGGACTTCGAGGTGCCGCGGGTCGGCGAGGTCGAGGACTTCGACTACCTGTTCTGGGTCGGCTGCGCCGGCGCCTTCGAGGACCGGGCCAAGAAGACCACCCGCGCGGTGGCCACGCTGCTCAACGAGGCCGGCGTCAAGTACGCCATCCTCGGCGAGGGTGAGACCTGCACCGGCGACCCGGCCCGCCGGATCGGCAACGAGTTCATCTTCCAGATGCTCGCCCAGCAGAACGTCGAGGTGCTGACCGAGGCGCTCGGCGAGAACACCACCAAGAAGATCGTCGCGACCTGCCCGCACTGCTTCAACACCCTCGGCAACGAGTACGAGCAGCTCGGTCTCAAGGTCGAGGTGGTCCACCACACCCAGCTGCTGGCGCACCTGGTCGCCGCCGGGAAGCTCACGCCGGTGCAGCCGGTAGACGGCGGCGTCACCTACCACGACCCCTGCTACCTGGGCCGCCACAACCGAGTCTTCGACGCTCCTCGCGAGCTGCTGGGCTCGTCCATCGCGGGCGATATCCAAGAGATGCCGCGTAACCAGGAACGCTCCTTCTGCTGCGGCGCCGGCGGCGCCCGGATGTGGATGGAGGAGCGGATCGGCAAGCGGATCAACGTCGAGCGCACCGAGGAGGCCCTGGCCACCGGCGCCAAGACGATCGCCGTGGGCTGCCCGTTCTGCTACACGATGATCGGCGACGGGGTCACCGGCAAGGGCAAGCAGGAAGAGGTCGAGGTGGTCGACGTGGCCACCGTCCTGCTCCGCTCGCTCAAGAAGGACGCCTGAAAGATCTCCACTGATGGCCGGTCGCCGTAGGCGGCCGGCCATCGGCCTGTCCCGGGCGGGATGTCACACCCGGCGCGGTTAGTGCGGGACGTCCCGGTCCGGCACAATGAGTGCCGAGGTGAAGCGATCATGGACGGCCTGCTCCTGACCGCGGTGCTCCCGCTGGTCGCGTTCGCGCTACTGACGGGTGGCAACGCGTTCTTCGTGGCAGCCGAGTTCGGGCTGGTGACCGTCGATCGTGCTGAGATCGACGCGCGTGCCCAGGCCGGGGACCGGCGCGCAGCCAAGGTCCGTACCGCCCTGCGAGAACTCTCCTTCCAGCTCTCCGGGGCGCAGCTGGGCATCACGCTGACCGCGCTGCTCACCGGCTACCTGGCCGAGCCGGCGTTCTCCGCGATCTTCACTCCCGTGGTGGAACCGGTGGCCGGCGCGTCGACCGGGACCGTCACCCACGTGATCGCCCTGGTCGTGGCCACCCTGATCTCGATGCTCTTCGGCGAGCTGGTGCCCAAGAACGCGGCGCTGGCCCGTCCGATGGGGATCGCGCTGCGCACCACCACCCCGCTGCGCGGCTTCTCGACCCTCTTCAAATGGCTGATCGCCGCGCTCAACGGCACCGCCAACTGGCTGGTCCGCCGGCTCGGCATCGAACCGCAGGAGGAACTGGCCAGCGCCCGCTCGCCGGAGGAGCTCGGCCTGCTCGCCGCGATCAGCGCCTCGGCCGGCGCGCTGCCGGCCGAGACCGCCACCCTGATGCGCCGGACCATCCGGTTCGGCGAGAAACGGGCGGCCAAGGCGATGACGCCACGCGTCGACGTGGTCGGCCTCAAGACCACCGCGAGCGCCGCGGATCTGATCACGGTGGCGCGGGCGACCGGCCACACCCGATTTCCGGTGTACGAGAACACGCTCGACGTCGTGACCGGGGTCGTCGGTGTGAACGAGGCCCTCGGCGTGCCGCCCGAGCGCCGGGCCGCCACTCGCGTCTCCACGCTGGCCAGGGAGCCGGTCTACGTACCGGAGAGTCTGAGTCTCGACAAGGTGCTGGAGGCGCTGCGGGCGGCGGGCGCCGATCTGGCCATCGTGGTCGACGAGTACGGCGGCACCGACGGCGTGGTCACCACCGAGGACCTGGTCGAGGAACTGGTCGGGGAGATCGCCGACGAGTACGACACCGACCTCGCCGAGACCGGCACACAGGAGCTGACCGCCCCGGGTGGGGAGAAGACGTTTCTGGTCGACGGTCTCCTGCGGGAGGACGAGGCGCATGAGCAGACCGGCTTCCGGCTGCCCGAGGGCCCGTACGAGACGCTTGCCGGCTTCCTGCTCGCCCGGCTCGGCCATATCCCGGTCGCCGGGGAATCGCTGGAGGAAGACGGGTGGGAGTTCACCGTGATGCAGGTCGACCGGCACCGGATCGAGCAGGTCCGGGTGGTCGCGCCGGCGGAGAGCACCGATGACTGAACTTCTGTTCGTGGCGGTTCTGCTGGTCGGTAACGGGCTGTTCGTGGGCGGTGAGTTCGCGCTGATCGCCTCCCGGCGTACCGCGCTGGAACCGCTCGCCGAGACGTCCAAGGCCGCCCGGTGGGCGCTGTCGGCGATGAACCAGATTCCGCTGATGATCGCCGGCGCGCAGCTGGGCATCACGATCTGCACGCTGGTCCTCGGTGCGATCGCCGAGCCGACGGTGGCACATCTGCTGGAGGGCCCGTTCTCGCGTATCGGCCTGCCGGCCAACATGGTGCACCCGATCGCCTTCGTGCTGGCACTGATGATCGTGACATTCCTGCACACGGTGGTCGGCGAGATGGTGCCGAAGAACATCACGCTGGCCGGCCCGGAGCGCTCAGCGCTCATCCTGGGCCCGTTCATGCTCGCCTTCTGCACCGCCACCAAGCCCCTGCTCAACGCGATGCGCTGGGCGGCCAAGGTGATCCTGCGGATCTGGAGGATCGAGACCACCGACGCGGTGAAGACCGTCTTCACCGCCGAGGAGCTGGCCGGCATGGTCACCCAGGCGCGCAGCGAGGGCCTGCTCGGCTCGGAGCAGTACGCCCGCATCCACGCCGCTCTCGGCCTCAACAACCGCACCGCCGGCGACACGCTGCTGCCCTGGTCCCGGGTCACCACGGTGGCGGCGGACGTGTCACCGGCAACCCTGGAGGCGGTGGCCACCCGCAGCGGGCGGTCGCGCTTTCCGGTGGTCCAGCGCGAGACCCGGCGGGTGCTGGGCTTCGTTCACGTCAAGGACGTTCTCGGGTACGCCGCGACGCAACGCAGGCTGCCCATCCCGCCCGAGGTGATCCGCCCGCTGGCCGTGGTGCCGCCGGACCGGGGCCTGGCCGACCTGCTGCTCACCATGCGCCGGGACCGGCTGCACATCGTCCTGGTCAGTGACGGGCGGCGGCCGCTCGGCGTGATCACTCTGGACGACGTGCTGCACGCCGTCATCGGTGAGCCGGCCGGCACCGCGCACCCGGCGGTCCGGGCGCGATGACCCGCGTCATCCCGGATCGGTGTCGGAGGTTCGGCTGACCACGTTCGAGGGAATTTCCGGGGAACCGCTTGCGTCACGGAGTTTCGGTTAGCGAAGTAAGCGGCAATCCGGACAATAGCCTTCATGCGTCACTCCTGTCGGCGTGCCCTGCCGATCGGCACCCTCTCCGCGGCCCTCGTCCTGGCCTGGATATTTTCCCTCTCGCAGTACACGCCCTCGGAAGCCGGCGTGGCCGATACGACACCGACGCCCTCGGGCCCGGCCGCTTCGACCGTCGCCCGCCCGGCGCCGGGCTTCCTCAACAACGCCGGCGCCTTCTCGATGCCCGTGGCGCCCGGCCGGATCCGCACCGCCGGTGGGCCGTTCATCGTCCACTACGACTTCGACGACGGCGTCGGCCACCCGATCGCCGACGCCACCGGTAGTCATGAGCTACGACCGCTGGGCCAGAACGGCGGGGTGCTCCGCCTCGTACCCCAGGGGTCCGGTCTTGCCGTCGCCTACCCGGACCGGTGCACCCTGCTGAGGGAACGCGATTGCCCCCGGGCGATCCTGGAGGGGACCCGCGACGACAGCTTCAATCCCGGGCAGCGTCTTCTGCGCTACGGCGCGTCCATCCTGATGACCCACGCCGACCTCGCCGACGGCGCCAACGTCCTCCAGAAGGGCTACTCGGTCGGCGGCGTCAGCCAGTACAAGCTCCAGGTCGACCACCGTCAGGGCCACCCCAGTTGCGTCATCGCCGGCCAGCGGGCCCGGATCTACCGCGCCGAACCGTGGATCGACGTGGCCGACGGCGCCTGGCACGACCTCGAATGCCGCCGCACCGTCGACCGCCTCGTCATGTTCGTCGACGGCGCGCCCCGAGCCTCCGTCCCCGTCCCGCCGCAGGTGTCGATCGCCAACGCCGAGCCGCTGCGCATCGGCGGCAAGGGCCCGGGCCAGGGCAACGACCAGTTCGCCGGCGAGATCGACGACGTGTTCGTCCACATCGGCGGTTGAGCACCGTTCCGGAAGGGACGCCCGGAGAACACGGAAGCCCTGGCGGACCGTAGGTCCTGGCCAGGGCTTCCGTGAGTGGAGCGGGTGACGGGAATCGAACCCGCGCTGTCAGCTTGGGAAGCTGATGTTCTGCCATTGAACTACACCCGCAAGCTGCCCCACTGTACCTGATTATCCATCTCGGTGGCGGCACCGCCCCGCGATCAGCTGGCGACAGCGAGCGGGCGCCGTAAGCCGCGCGGCGCCCGCCAGGTCTGGGCGAAGGCGGGGACGAACGGGGTGGCGGCCAGCGGGAGCGCGCCGGCCGGGCCGTGGCGCCGCAGCATGGCCGTGTCGACGGTCAGCTCGAAGAGCCGCCAGTCGACGTCGGGCGACGCGTGCAGGGCGCCGGCCAGGCGGCCGACCGTGAGCGGGTCACGCACCGGGACGGCACGGCCGGTCAGGCAGGCCTCGTCGTCGTTGTCCTCCGGTGGATAGGCGTGGAGGGCGTAGCGGCCGTCGCGCTCGAGGTCGCGGCGTTTCGGTGAGTCGACGATGAAGCAGAACAGCCCGTCGTCGGTGAAGACCGGCGAGACCGGGTGCAGGCGAGGGCCGCCGTCGGGGCGGATGGTCGCCAGGTAGCCCATGCCGGGACCGTACTGCTCGAGCAGCGCGCGGATGCCGTCGGCGAGCGCCGGCTCGGCGGCGGCGAAAGCGGACCAGGTAGCCATGCGGGCATTCTATCGAACATGTGTTCGAGACAGCCACCGAACACGCGGATCCGGGCAGATCGGTATTCGGGCAGGTCGGTATGGTGTCGCAATGCTCCTTTCCGACCGTGACCTGGTCGCCGAGATCAAGACCGGTGGCCTCTCGCTGGAGCCGTTCGAGCCGACGCTCATGCAGCCGTCCAGCATCGACGTCCGGCTGGACCGCTTCTTCCGGGTCTTCAACAACCACTTGTACACCCACATCGACCCGGCCGAGCAGCAGGACGAGCTCACCGCCGCGGTCGAGGTGGCGGACGGCCAGCCGTTCGTGCTGCACCCGGGTGAGTTCGTCCTGGCGTCGACGCTCGAGGTGGTCACCCTCGGACAGGACCTGGCCGCCCGGCTCGAGGGCAAGAGCAGCCTGGGCCGTCTCGGCCTGCTCACCCACTCCACCGCCGGCTTCATCGACCCGGGGTTCTCCGGCCACGTCACGCTGGAGCTCTCCAATGTGGCGAACCTGCCGATCAAGCTCTGGCCGGGGATGAAGATCGGCCAGCTCTGCATCTTCCGGCTGTCCAGCCCCGCCGAGCACCCGTACGGGTCGGACGTCTACGGCTCCCGCTACCAGGGACAGCGCGGGCCCACCGCGAGCCGGTCCGCCGAGAACTTCCGGACCTGGCCCACCCGTTAGAGGGAAATCAGCGTCTCAGAGGGAAATCAGCGTCGGGCCTTGGCTGGATCTACGATGGCGGCGTGTATCTGATGATTTCGACGTACCTGAAGCCGCTCGCCGAGGTGGATGAGGCCCGCGCCGATCACCTGGCCTTCGTCACCGAGCTGGAGGAGGCCGGTTACTCGGTCACGGCGGGCCGGATCGACCCGCCGACCGGGGGCATCATCCTGCTGGACGTGGACACCGAGGCCGAGGCGCACGAGCTGCTCGCCAAGGACCCGTACGTACAGCGTGGCCTGGCCTCCTACACCGCGACCGGCTGGCACCCGGCCCGTGGCGCCCTCGCCGGTTACCAGCGCGTGCGCAAGAGCTGACCGGCCGGGCGCCGGTCCATCGTGGTGGGCGGCCTACGGATCGAGATCCGTTCCGGTCAGGAGGCTCCGGATGGCCAGCTCGGCGCTGATCTCGGGCGGGCACTCGTCGACGATCACCGCGGTGCCCACGTAGGCCGCGCCGAGCAGGTCCCGCAGGCCCCGGGCCTGGGCGCCGGTGGCCGCCCAGTCGTCGACGACCAGCGCGCGGTCGGAGTCGCCGACCAGGTTCCGCCGGATGCCCAGGCGCTGTGTCTCGCCGCGATGGTCGGCCGGGACGTCGGCCCAGATCATCGGCTCGGCGATGGCCCGGCGCGCGCCGGCCCGGTACGCCTCGACGAAACCCACCCCCAGCGCCCGTGCCACCAGCGGGCCGACCATGAATCCGGTGACCTCGGGTGACACCACCACCGTGGGGCGCTCCGTCTGGAAGAGGCCGGCGAGAGCCGGTCCGAGCCCGTTCAGGATCCGCGGGTCACGCCACCAGCCGGAGCGATCACTGACCATGTAGTCGGTGCCGGGGCCGAGGTCGGTCCAGCGGAACGTGGAGCGCAGGAGATCACGGAGATCATCGGTCACGCGGACATCCTGTCACCGGCTGTCGCCCTCCTTGGACCGACCGAATGACGCCGAACCCGACGGTGGGCCAGAACCTGTTCAGCCTACGGGTCAAGTTGATGCCCGACGTGTGGTCGATCGGGCATGCTGTTCGGCGGAACCATGCATACTTTCCTGCCGGGCCGACGCCCGCTGAGCCCAGGGAACCGCGCCGGACTCGGCGCGGCCCTCGTGCTGCTCGCCGTCGTGTCCGCCGTGGAGGTCGCCGACGGCCCCAAAGAGGTGCACTACGTCGGCCTGCTGGCAGCGGTTCCGTTCGTGGCCGCGGTCTTCGCCGTCTGGCAGGTGGTGCTCGGCGCCGGACTGCTCGCCACCGTGGTCGGCGCGGTCTTCGTGGGCGTGGGCGGCGGGCAGGTCGGGATGGCCGGGCTGATCAATCTGATGGGCATCATGCTGGCGACCGGTGTGGCGGCCGCCGGGGCCACCATCCGGCAGCGGCAGGCCGAGCAGATCACCGAGCTGCTGCGGCTCGCCGCGGTGGCCCAGCAGGCGGTGCTGCGGCCGATCGGGCCGCAGGTGGGCGCCCTGGCGGTGGCCGGCCGGTACATCTCGGCGACCGCGGCGGCGGACATCGGAGGAGACCTCTACGAGGCCCTCAACACGCCGTACGGGGTTCGGATCATCATCGGTGACGTGCGCGGCAAGGGCCTGGACGCGGTCCGGCTGGCGAGCATCGTGCTGGGGTCGTACCGGCACGTGGCGTACGAGCGTGCCGATCTGAAGCTGATCGTGGAGGACCTGGACCGCGCGGTGGCCCGCAGTGTCGGCGACGAGGACTTCGTGACCGCCGCGCTGGTCGAGGAGCGCGGCGGCACCCTGACCATCGTCAACTGTGGACATCCCGCGCCGCTGCTGCTGCGCCGGGGCCAGGTCATTCCGCTGGAGCCGCCGGCGCCGGCCCCGCCGCTCGGCTTCATGCCCGAGGTCAAGCCCCGGGTGGAGCGGCTGGAGCCGGGTGACCGGTTGCTGCTGTTCACCGACGGTCTCGGCGAGGCGCGCCGGGAGGGGGAGTTCTTCCCGACCGCCGACCGTGCGTGGCGCCTGCTCGGCCACGGCACGGTCGGCGACGGTCTGGCATCGCTCGAGACCGCACTGGTCGACTGGGTCTACGGCCGTCTCGAGGACGACATCGCCCTGGTTCTGCTGGAGTACGCCGGTCCGGACGGCGGCGCTGCCGTCTCGGTGCCGAGCTGGGAAGTCGGAGCGGCGGGCAGCTGACTCAGGCCGCGTCTTCCTCGGGTTCGGCCGGGGCGGCCGGTGAGGTCGGAGCCGGAGCAGGCGGAAGCTGGTCGGGCTGACGATGCCGGCCGATGTAGTTGCGCGGTTGGTTCGCTTGGCGCGGCTCCGGAATCAAGCTCTTGATCGTGGCGAACATGGCGTCCCCCTGTTCGTGGCTGTCTATCCGGTGAAACGAACCATTCGGGTCCCCGATACGTGATCCGAGTGTCGAAGTAGGCAAATGGCCGAACGGCTGTCCCGGGGTCCACCCGATCGGAGACGTTTGACCCGCGAACCGACGGACAACCGGCTCCTACAGGTCGGCACACACGAAGAACGCTCCCGGCTTGTCGCAAGCTACCGATGAGTAATACAGTGTGGTTACTGACGGGTAACTCGCGTCCGGAGAGCGGGGCCAAGCACCATGACGCACTACAAGAGCAACCTTCGTGACCTCCAGTTCAACCTGTTCGAGGTCTTCGGAGCGGAGAAGTCGCTCGGCCAGGCGCCGTTCGACGAGTTCGACCTGGAGAGCGCCCGCGACGTGCTCGCCGAGGTCGACCGGCTGGCCCGGGAGGATCTCGCCGCCAGCTACACCGACGCTGACCGCAACCCACCGGTCTTCGACCCGGCGACGAACACCGCGCCGCTGCCGGAGTCGTTCAAGAAGTCCTTCGAGACGTTCATGGCGTCCGAGTTCTGGCGGCTCGACCTGCCGTCCGGCCTGGGCGGCACCCCGGCGCCGCGGAGCCTCGTCTGGGCCGTCGCCGAGCAGATCCTGGGCGCCAACGCCCCGATCTGGATGTACTCGTCGGGTCCCTCCTTCGCCAACGTCATCTGGCACGAGGGCACCGAGGAGCAGAAGGAGTGGGCCAAGCTCTTCGTCGAGAAGCAGTGGGGCTCGACCATGGTCCTCACCGAGCCGGACGCCGGTTCGGACGTCGGCGCCGGCCGTGCCCGCGCCATCGCGCAGCCGGACGGCTCGTGGCACATCGAGGGCGTCAAGCGTTTCATCACCTCGGGTGAGCACGACCTGAGCGACAACATCATCCACTACGTCCTGGCCCGCCCGGTGGGCGTCGAGGGCGTCGGCGGACCCGGCACCAAGGGCCTCTCGCTCTTCATCGTGCCGAAGTACCACTTCGACCCGGCCACCGGTGAGCTCGGTGAGCGCAACGGCGTCTACGCCACCAACGTCGAGCACAAGATGGGCCTCAAGGTCTCCAACACGTGCGAGATGACCTTCGGTGAGCACGGCACCCCGGCCAAGGGCTGGCTGCTCGGCGAGGTGCACCAGGGCATCCGGCAGATGTTCCTGATCATCGAGAACGCCCGGATGATGGTCGGCACCAAGGCGATCGCCACCCTGTCGACGGGTTACCTGAACGCGCTCGAGTACGCGAAGAACCGCGTCCAGGGCGCCGACCTGCTGCAGAGCGGTGACAAGGACGCCCCGCGCGTCACCATCACCAACCACCCGGACGTACGCCGGTCGCTGATGACCCAGAAGGCCTACGCCGAGGCGCTGCGCGCCCTGGTCATCTACACGGCGACCTGGCAGGACAAGGTCGCCATCGCGGAGGCCGCCGGCGACGAGAAGGCCGCCAAGCAGGCCGCCAAGATCAACGACTTCCTGCTGCCGCTGGTCAAGGGCGTGGGCTCCGAGCGGGCGTACGAGCTGCTCGGCGCCGAGTCGCTGCAGACCTTCGGTGGCTCCGGCTTCCTCCAGGACTACCCGCTGGAGCAGTACGTCCGGGACGCGAAGATCGACACCCTGTACGAGGGCACGACCGCGATCCAGAGCCTCGACCTGATCTTCCGCAAGATCGTCAAGGACAACGGTCTGGCGCTCGGTGCGGTGGCCGCCGAGATCCAGGGCTTCGTCGAGAGCGAGGCCGGCAACGGTCAGCTCAAGGACGAGCGGCTCGGCCTCGGCAAGGCGCTCGCCGAGATGCAGAACATCCTCGGCATCACGCTGGGCTGGCTGCAGGCGGTCGGCAACGGCGAGGCCCGCGAGCTCTACAAGATCGGCCTGAGCTCCCGCCGGATCCTGCTCGCCCTCGGCGACGTGGTCCTCGCGTGGCTGCTGCTGCGCCAGGCCGAGGTGGCCCTGACCGCCCTGAACGGCGAGGTCTCCGAGGCGGACAAGAAGTTCTACACCGGCAAGGTGGCCGCGGCCCGGTTCTTCGTACGGGAGATCCTGCCGCGGATCGGCGCCGACCGCCGGATCATCGAGAACACCACCCTCGACCTGATGGACCTGGACGAGGACGCGTTCTGATCAAGCTTTTCCCACTCTCCTGAAAAAGACGAGGGCCCGGCGGACAACGACGTCCACCGGGCCTTCGTTTTTGGTTCGGCGCTACGCAATCGTATCGACGTCCGCTACGATGATCGTCATTCTCTTGTGGGTCGTTGAACGCGGGGACCATCGGTGCGCATCGCTTCATCCTGTCTCGCCTCACTCCTGCTGGTAGGCCTGGTAGCCACCCCGGCTGCCGCCGCGGAGGAGCCGGTACGCCTCAATGTCGGCCTGGTCGCGGGTGCTGAACCGGCGGCCGTCCTGACCGGACTCGGTGACCGGGCCGGTGTGGTGAAGCGGGTGCACGGTCTGGACGCGATCACCGTCGAGGTGGCCGAGCCCGACCGCGACTCCGTGATCGCGACGTTGAGGGATCACAGCGGCGTCCGGTACGCCGAACCGGACGGGCAGGTCCACGCCGACGCGGTGACGGTCAACGATCCGCAGACCTCCAACGAACTGTTCCACCTGGCGGTGAACCGCGTCCCTGACGCATGGACCTGGACCACCGGCAGCACGGCCGTCACCGTGGCCGTGGTGGACTCCGGTGTGACCCGGAACCGGGATCTGGACGACGGACGTGTGCTGACCGGCTACGACTTCGTCGACGGTGACACCTCCCCGGCCGACGCGGACGGGCACGGCACGGCGATGGCGACGCTCATCGCGGCCGAGGCGAACAACTACTACGGCAACGCGGGCGTCTGCATGTCGTGCCGGATTCTTCCGGTCCGGGTCCTGGACCAGCAGGCGGAGGGCCCCGCGGCGGGCGCGGTCGCCGATGCCGCCGCCGGGATCGTCTGGGCCGCCGAACAGGGCGCGCAGGTTGTCAACGTCTCGTTCAGTACGCCGGTCGAGAGCGAGCTGTTGCGGGATGCGGTCGACCGGGCCACCCAACTCGGTGCCTTGGTGGTGGCCGCTGCCGGCAACGACGGCGGTACGGCGCGTGCCTACCCCGCGGCCTTCGAGCCGGTGGTGGCGGTCGGGGCCGTCACCAACACCGGCCGCCCGCATGGGCCCACCAACCAGAACAGCGTGACCGACCAGTGGATCGACGCGGCCGCCGACGACATGTTCGGCGTCGGCAGCGGCAGCCACGTCACCTTCCCGAACGGAACCTCGGTGGCGTCCAGCATCGTCTCCGGGATCGCGGCTCTCGCGTTCTCCACCGGATCCGATGTCCCGGCCGCTGAGGTCAGAGCCGCCATCATGAGCTCCGGATTCCGTCCGAGCGGGCAGCCCACTCATTCGGCACCCCTGGTGGACGCCGCGCGGGTGATCTACGCCTTCGCGAAGGACGACGAGCAGGCACCCACGGTGACCGACATCGGGTTCACCGTGCCCCGCCCTGTGTCCGTCGATGGGATAACGGTGCGGCCCAAGGCCGCTGACGATCACGCGGTGGCCGGTTACCGGTTGCTCGTCGACGGCACCGAGGTCGGCGCGACGGCCGCCACCATGCAGGCGGCCCCGATGACCTGGAGGCCGCCGGCCGTTTTCGAGGGCGAGGTGACGGTCACGGTCGAGGCGATCGATCTCGCCGGACGGGTCGGCCGCATCAGCACAGTGGTGCCGGTCGACACCATCGCACCGAAGATGACCGTGGTCAGCCCGTTCTATTTCGACGTGGTCCACGGGTCGGTCACCGTCGAGATACGCACGCCGGAGACTGCGCCGCACCGGATCACCGCCAATGGCGTCACCTTGACGCAGGTGCCGGGAACCGACCGCTGGATCGGTGAGGTCCCCGCGGCCTCCCCGGTTGAGATGATGGTCGTCGATGCCGCTGACAACGTGATCCGGGAGAGCCGGCCGGTCACCATCGACGACGAGGGCCCGATGATCACCGGCTTGACCCCGGCCGCGAACACCCGGGTACGCGGCACGTTCACCAGCATGTTGCAGGGTGTCCAGGACGTGATCGGTGTCGCCAGGGCGGAGCTGTGGGCGAACGGGAGGTATGTCGGAACCGATAACGTCGCGCCGTACTCGCTGGCGGTGAATTCCGGTGCCGCCAACGGTTCCGTCGTCCTCAGCTGGCGGCTCACCGACCGGTTCGGCAACATCCGGACCTATACGCGAACGGTCATCGCGGACAACGCGGGACCGGCTCTGGCGATCAGTAAGGCGCCGAAGAACAAGGCGAAGATCAAGGGCACGACCAAGGTGTACGTGAAAGCCTCGGACGCCAGTGGGATCGCGCGGGTCGAGCTGATCGTGAACGGGAGGGTCGTGGCCCGGGATGTGACTGCGGGCTACCTGTTGAGCTTCAACGCCAGTAAGCAGCGGAAGACGATGAAGGTGCAGGTCCGGGCGTACGACAAGCTCGGCAACGTGAAGTACACCAGCACCCGGACCTGGTACCGGAAGTAGGGCTCAGCCGCGGGCGGTGTGCGAGCGGGTCAGGCGCATCGCCCCCGGTTCGGCCTGGGACCAGGGCTGGTCGCCGCTGTGGACGGCCAGTCCGGAGGTGCGCATCTCGACGACCGTGCCGGTGTACTGCTCGTCCGGCACCAGCAGGGCGGACACTTCGGACATGGTCGGATTGTGGCCGACGACGAGGACCGTACGAATGGTGTCTGAAACGGCCCGGAGCAGGTCGAAGACCTCGCCGCCGCGACCCAGATAGAGCGACTCCTCGTAATGCACCTCGGGCGCCGGCCGGGGGCCGGGGCCGGTGCTCAGCGCGATGGCCGCGTTCTGCCAGGTCTGCCGGGTGCGTTTCGCGGGCGAGCAGATCACCAGGTCGGGGTGCAGTCGCTCGTCGGCCAACCAGACGCCGGCCGCCTCCGCGTCGGCCACTCCGCGAGCCGCCAGGGCGCGGTCGTAATCGTCGAAGTCGCCGGGGGTCTCGGCCTTGGCATGGCGCAGCAGGATGAGCGTCCGCGTGGTCATCGGTACAGCTTGCCTGATTGGAATGTCATGCGGGCGGGTAAACGCTCGATCGACGCATTCACCACGGTCGAGCGGCGTCGCCCGGCCGGGCGGACACCAATCGAGGAGGGTCCGATGGGTATCGGCGCAAGCATTTTCCTGCTGGCTCTGGGGGCGATCCTGGCGTTCGCCGTGGAGGCGGACATCAGCGGTCTCGACATCGGCGTGATCGGCTGGATCCTGATGCTGGCCGGGCTGGCCGGCCTGGTCATCACGCTGGCGTTCTGGAGCAACCGTCGCCGTACCGTGGTGACTCGTACGCGGCAGCCGGTCGCCGAAGCCGGTTACACCGAGTATCGCGAGGTCCGACGGGACGACGTCCCGCCGCCGCCTCCCCCGGCGTACTCCTGAGATTGCGAAGGCCCAGGCTGATGCCTGGGCCTTCGTTCACGCGTACAGGGCGAAGTAGACCGCGATGTGGTGGCAGATGGCGGCCACCAGCGTGCACGCGTGGAAGAACTCGTGGTGGCCGAAGACGGTGGGCCAGGGGTTGGGCCGGCGCAGCGCGTAGAAGACGGCGCCGACCGTGTAGATCGCGCCGCCCACGATGAGCAGGACCAGGCAGGTCACCCCGCCGACGTGCAGCACCTCCGGGATGATCGCGACGGCCACCCAGCCGAGTGCCACGTAGAGCGGGGCGCCCGCCCAGCGGGGCAGATGCGGCCAGACCATCTTCAGCGCGACACCGCCGGTGGCGCCGCCCCAGACCAGGCTGAGCAGGACGACCTGCTGCGTGCCTTCCAGGAGCAGGACGCAGAACGGCGTGTAACTGCCGGCGATGAAGATGAAGATCATCGAATGGTCGGCGCGCCGCATGATCTGGTAGCCGCGCTCGCTCCAGACCCGTCGGTGGTAGAGCGCGCTGGTCCCGAAGAGCCCGCACACCGTGACGCTGTAGAGCAGGCAGCTCACGAACGGGGCGATGCCGGGGCGGCTCAGTGCGATCGAACTGAGCACGATGCCGCAGACCGCGGCGACGAAGAATGCGTACTGATGCAACCGGCCGCGTAGTCGCGGCTTGCCGAGGTCGGTCGGCGACATCCGAAACGGGGCTGAGGTCGTCACGTCCCCTAGGTTACGGCACCGTAGGTTACTAATGGGTAGTGACGCGGGATACGGTTGACGCTGCCGGATGATTTCCCCATGAAGATACGACGGGTGGGGACCGCCGGTTTGCTGATCGAGTGCCCGGACGCCCAACGGGTCGAGGATTGGCGGGCTGAGCTGTGGAAACGTCGTGCCGCCGGTGAGCTGCGGGTGGTGGAGATCGTGCCCGGCGCCCGTACCGTGCTGCTCGACGGCGCGGCTCCCGGGACCGCGGAGGCCCTGCCCGGATGGGAGCCGGCACCCGGTGGAATTCAGGCCGAAGGACCCCTCGTGGAGATCCACACGGTCTTCGACGGCGAGGACCTGGAATCGGTCGCCGATCTGTGGGGGGTCACCGTGGACACGGCCGTGCGGCGCCTGGTCGACACGCCGCTGACCGTCGCGTTCTCCGGCTTCGCGCCCGGTTTCGCCTATCTGCGCGGACTCGCCGACGAGTGGGCGGTCCCCCGGCTCGCCGCTCCGCGGCCTCGCGTGCCGGCCGGATCGGTCGCCCTTGCGGGTGGCTACGCGGGCATCTATCCCACGGCCTCTCCGGGCGGGTGGCGGCTGGTCGGCCGGACGGATCAAAACCTCTTCGACGTACGACGTGAGCACCCGGCCCTGCTCACTCCCGGCACCCGGGTACGGCTGGTGGCGATGTGATCACCGTGCTGCGGGCCGGGCCGCTCACCACGGTGCAGGATCAGGGCCGGCCGGGGTGGGCACACCTGGGCGTACCCCGCTCGGGTGCCCTCGACGCGCCCGCCCTGCGTCTCGCCAACCGTTTCGTCGGCAATCCTGACGACGCCGCCGGACTGGAGACCACGATGCTCGGCTGCGCCCTGCGTTTCGAGCGGCCCGCACTGGTCGCCGTCACCGGTGCGGTCGCCGACATCGACGTCGACTCCCGGCCGGTCGAGCGGCTCCGTGGCTGCCAGCTCTTCGAGGTGCCGGCCGGTGGGGTGGTCGACGTGAAGCGGGCCACGCGGGGGGTGCGCTCCTACATCGCGGTGGCCGGTGGGATCGCGGTCGAACCGGTGCTGGGCAGCCGCTCGACGGACACGCTCTCCGGACTGGGCCCGGCCCGCCTGGCGGACGGGGACACACTGCCGGTCGGCGTCCCCACGGCGGCGCCCGTACTGGTCGGGGAGCCGGCACGGCCGGGCGGAGAACTGGTTCTCGGGATGCGCCTCGGGCCGCGCGACGACTGGTTCGACACGAAAGGGCTGTTCGGGTCCCCGTACCGAATCAGCCCGTTGAGCAACCGGGTCGGAAGCCGGCTGGCCGGCACCGCCCTGACCCGCACCCGGGCCGGCGAATTGCCCTCCGAAGGAGTGGTGCTCGGCGCCGTGCAGGTCCCGGCGGACGGGCAGCCGATCATCTTCCTGGCAGACCATCCCACCACCGGCGGATACCCGGTGGTCGGGGTGATCGACGACGTCGCGCCGCTGGCCCAGGCGCAACCGGGGACTACCGTGAGGTTCCGTGAGCTGGATTGATCTGAACGCGGACCTCGGCGAGGGCTTCGGCGCCTGGAAGCTTGGCGACGATGACGCCCTGCTGGACGTGGTGACCTCGGCGAACGTGGCCTGCGGATTCCACGCCGGTGATCCGTCCACGATGCATCGGGTGTGCCGGACGGCCGTCGCGAAGGGCGTCGCGATCGGCGCCCAGGTCGGCTACCGGGACCTGGCCGGATTCGGGCGGCGGCGGATCGACTACGACCACGACGAACTGCGGGACGACATCCTGTACCAGATCGGGGCGCTGGAGGCGTTCTGCCGGGCCGCGGGGGATCGGGTCCGCTATGTGAAGCCGCACGGCGCCCTCTACAACACCGCGGCGGTCGATCCCGGGCAGGCGTCGGCCGTGGTGGACGCGGTGCTGGCCTATGACCCCGCGCTTCCCGTGCTCTGCCAGCCCGGCTCGGAGCTGGCGGGTCAGGCCCTGCATCGGGGCCTGACCGTCGTCGGTGAGGGTTTCGCGGACCGCGGCTACCTGCCGGACGGGCGTCTCGTGCCCCGCTCCCGGCCGGACGCGCTGGTCCACGAGCCCGGCCAGGTAGTCCAGCGGGCGGTGCGGATGGCCGCCGACGGCTCGGTGACGGCCGCCGACGGCTCCGCGGTGCCCTGCCCGGTCCGGTCGATCTGCCTGCACGGCGACACGCCGGGTGCGGTCGAGCTGGCCCGGGCCGTACGGGACGGGCTCCGTGCCGCCGGGCTGGAGGTCAGGCCCTTCGCCTTCGCCCTCGCCTGAGATTTACGCGTCCATGCCGCGCAGGATCAGCGGCAGCCGGTCGGGACCGTTCGGGGCGATCACGATCGGCACGCCCCAGTCCTGACGGGTCAGGTGGCAGGCGCCGAACTCGGCGTCCACATCGCACGTCGCGGCCTGGGCGACGACCTGGAGCACACCCTTCGGCACGTCCGGGTTGAGCACGATCTTCCGCGACAGGTCGGTGGTGGTGCCCTCGCCGTCCAGCAGCAGCTCGGCCGGTGACGCCGACACCACCAGGCGCAGCGGCGACCCGAACTGGAAGTCCAGCTTCTGGCCCGGCGCGGGCGTGAAGATCACGTCGAGGGTGACCTCGCCCGGGGCCAGGTACGACGGCGGGCGCTCGGTCCGGTGCCGCTCCCCGCTGACCGTCTTCACCGCGCCCGGAGCCAGACGGGACAGCCGGTGTGCGGCCGACTCCACCACGATGACCTGCCCGTCCCTCGTCACGAGGACATCGCTGGGCTCGGCGACATTCGCATCCACCGTGGACACCTCGCCCTTCGCCGGGTCGAAACGGCGCACCGCGCCGTTGTAGGTGTCCGCCACCAGCACCGAACCGTCGGCCAGCGCCGCCACACCGAGCGGATGCTGGAACAGCGCCTCACCCGCCGGGCCGTCCACGTGACCGAAATCGAACAGGCCCTGGCCGACCACGGTGTGCATCACGCCGTCCTCGACATACCGCAGCGCCGACGTCTCGCTGTCGGCGATCCACAGCCGCTTCCCGTCCGCGCTGACCGACAGGCCGCTCGGCTGGGCCATCCACACATCCGGCAGCGGGCCGTCCCGCAGTGCCTCGACCGTGGTGCCCGCGTAGACGCCGACCGTGCGCTTGATCGGATCGAACCACCACAGCTGGTGGATGCCGGCCATTGCGATGATCACGCGGTCGTCGTACCAGGCCAGGTCCCACGGCGACGACAGGTCGGCGGCGAGGGAGTCGTGGGCGTGATCGTCGACCGCCGACCGCCACGGACGACCGGAACCGGCCACCAGCGTGACCTCCCCCGTTTTCAGGTTCAGGCCGCGCAGCTGGTGGTTGACCGTGTCGGCGACAACCACGTCGTAGCCCGCGGTTCCGGCCACCGCCTCGGGCAGCAGAACCAGGCCCTGCGGCTCGCTGAACGGCTCACCCCGGACCTCGCTGCCGAACCGGCGGACCAGCGTCTCGCCGTCCGCGGACAGTTCGGCAAGCGAGTGCCGGGCCGAGTCGGAGACCAGCAGATTCCCGTTCGGCAGCTCGATCACCTTGCCCGGGAAACGGAGCAGGCTCTCCGGGGCGGGCGGAGGAACGTACGGGCCGTCACCGCGGTGCAGGGTGCCGTCCGCCTCGTGCTTCACGATCAGCTCGTCGATCAGCCGGGACAGGCCCTCGGCGTGCCCCTCGCCGGCCATCGAGGCGACCAGGTAGCCGGCCGGATCGACCACGGACAGCGTCGGCCAGGCCTTCGCGGCGTACTGCTGCCAGATGTGCATGTCCCCGTCGTCGACGACCGGGTGATGTACGCCGTACCGCTCCACGGCGGCGGCCAGTGCCACCGGGTCACGCTCGTGCTCGAACTTCGGCGAGTGCACGCCGATCACGACGAGCGCGTCGCCGTACTTCTCCTCCAGCGGTCGCAGCTCATCCAGGACGTGCAGGCAATTGATGCAACAGAACGTCCAGAAATCCAAAACCAGGATCTTCCCCCGCAAATCGGCCAGGGTGAGGGCCTTTTCGCCGGTGTTGAGCCAACCGCGACCCTTGAGTTCGGGCGCACGCACGCGAAATTCCATCCGCCCATCGTGCCTCACCGGCTCAGCGCGCCCTTGCGGACCGCCGCACGCTGGCTGAGGGAGCTGTTTCAAGGCCCTCGAGACAGCGCTGACCCTGCTGGTCGATTGGTCCGCTGTCCGTTCCCCGGCTCGTTTGCGCCGGCCAGCGCACACGTTACGGTTCCCGTGGTCGCCCGCCCGCGTCATAGCGGCAGGCCGGGCACACGGACGGCGCGACGTGAGCGCCCACCGGACCGGACAGCGCGGGCGGCGGATGACAGTGGGGGCAATCGACCAGCGGGGTCAGCACTGGGAGCCAGCCGTGAAGATCACGCACCCGTCCCTGCCACGGAGCATTCCCGTTGAGCGGCACGGGGGTGCACTCAGCACCCCCGCAAAACGCCGCCGGTGTCGAGGCAAGTGATTTGCCGACGCCAGCGGGGTTTGCTGGCGGCGGGAAATCACCTGCCTCGACACCGGTTACAAGGCGTTTTGCCGCGGAGCGAAGCGCAGCAATCAGGCCCAGCTTTGCCGCGGAGCGAAGCGCAGCAATCAGGCCCAGCTTTGCCGCGGAGCGAAGCGCAGCAATCAGGCTCAGTTGGCCTTCAGGCAGAGGACCTGGTCGCCGTTGTCCTTGGGGACGACGATGTAGGGCTGGGTGGCGTCGGCACACTGGCCCTTGGCGTTGACGATCGAGACGACCTCGAACGTGCCCGCCTCCGAGCAGGGGGCCACCACGGGGCTGCTGCCCTCACGCTTGACGCATTCGCCCTGGGCGACCTTGAACTCCTCGTCACCCATGCCCGAGATCAGGTAGACCAGGCCGAACACCACCGCGAGCAGAACCGCGGCGCCGAGTGCGACGGCGAGGGCCACCGGCACGGTCTTGACGTTCGGCTTGGCGGGCGGGGGTGCGGCCTCGGTGGCCTTGAACTGGTCGAATCGCCCCTGCTCTTCGGCGGGTCCGGGCCAGCTGGTGGTGTCCTCCGGACCGGGCGGCGTCACCGTGGCGCGGGCGGCCGGGCTGTTCGGGTAGGCCCCGCCGCCGGGCTGCTCACCGGGGAGCGGCGGCAGCGCGGGCGCCGGAACGTACGGCGAGTTGCTTCGGCCGGACACGTCCGTGGTGTGCTCGTTGTAATGGTCCGGCAGGCCGCTCGGAGCGTTGCCCCGGCCGGCGATATCGGTGGTGAGGTCGCTGTACGGCGCACCGAACGCCGACGACCCGGGCATCCCGGGACCGTTCGCGCCCGGGAACTGCGAGGACCCCGGCATGGTGGGCTCGCCTGCCCCCGGGTAGGGAGACCCGGGCATGGTGGTGTCGCCCTGTCCCGGGAACTGCGGCGATCCGGGCGCGCCTGCTCCGGAGTACGGGGAGCCCGGCATGGTCGGGTCACCCGCTCCTGGGAACGGCGAACCCGGCATGGTGGAGTTGCCCGCTCCTGGGAACGGGGAGCCCGGCATGGTCGAGTCGCCCGCTCCCGGGAACAGCGAACCCGGCATGGCCGAGTCGTTCTGTCCGGGACCCTGCGACGACCCGGGCATCGCGGGGCCGCCCGGTCCGGGGAACTGCGGCGAGCCCGGCATCGAATACGGGGAAGCGCTGCCCGTAGCCTCCGGCGGCGAGACCCGCGCGCTGGCCGTTGCCCGGGCGGTCGCCCGAGCCGGGGACTGCGGAGCGACACCGGGAGCGCCGGGGCCGTCACCGGACGGTGGCGGGAAGCCACCGAAGCCGTCACCGGCCGGACCACCGATTCCGTCACGGCCGCTCGGGGCGAATCCATCCGAAGGGGCTTCGTCGTCCGGACGGGACAGCGGCGGGATCGAAGCGCGCCCACTCCGGCCACGATCGTCGGCACCACGCTGCGGTAGTCCGAAGCCGCCGTCGTTCTGCGGTGCGTAACCACCCGAAGGGCCGTCGCCCGGCTGGGGCTGGCCGAAGCCGTCAGAGGAACTGTCCCCCGGCTGGGCCATGCCATAAACGCCTGAAGGGCCGTCGCCGGGTTGGGGCCGGCCGAAACCGTCGGACGAGCCGTCGCCCGGCTGGGCCAGGCCGTAACCACCCGAGGGGCCGTTGCCCGACTGGGACCGTCCGAAATCGTCGGACGAGCCGTCGCCCGGCTGGGTCAGGCCGTAACCACCCGAGGGGCCGTTGCCCGACTGGGACCGTCCGAAATCGTCGGACGAGCCGTCGCCCGGCTGGGTCAGGCCGTAACCACCCGAGGGGCCGTCGCCTGGCTGGGGGCGGCCGAAGCCACCGGAGGGGCCTTCGCTCTGCGGCGGCAGGCCGTAACCGCCTGACGGGCTTTCGTCCTGCGGGGGCAGGCCGTAGCCGTTATCGGTCTGCGGCCGGTTCAGAGGGAACCCGCCGGACGGGCTTTCGTCCTGCTGGGGCAGCCCGAAGTCGCTCTGCGGTGCGGCCGCGCCGTACGGGCTCTCCGGCTGCTGACCCGAAGTGAAGCCGCCGAAGGAGCCTTCCGGGCCGTCACCGCCATACGGCGAAGCCGCGGCCGGAGAGAACGGAGCCGCGCCGTAACCGCCGGACTGCGCCTCGTCCGAACCGGTTTCCGGCTCGTCCGCCGGAGCTGGGGCCGGCCGACCGTAGACCCGGGCCTGCGGGGCCGGGCTGGGCGGCGGAAGCTCGCCGGCCTCCGGCGGGGTGACCCGGACACCGGGCACCGAAGCGCTGGCCGTGACCGGCCGGGCCGACCCGAACGCGGGCTTCACACCCGGGTCGCGCGGCTGCGGCACCGCGGACGAGGCGCTCTGCGAATCCCCCTGCGACAGCGAGGCGTTCGGCTCCGCGTCGGCACCCGCTACAGAACCGTTCCGATCGGCTCCCGGGAAGGAGGCGTCGGTACCGGGGAATGCGGCACGCGAGTCGGCGCCCTGCGAGCCGTGAAGGCCGGGCCCCGGGAAAGGCGGAAGCGAGTTGGGTCCGTCGGGCTCCGGGAACGGAGCACGCGACTCCGGACCGGATCCGGGGAACGAGCCGCGCTGCTCCGGCCCGGCGAGCGAGCTGAGCGGGTCCGCCGCGGACGGGGCGCTGTGCATGCCGGCCGCCGGAACGGTGCCGCCGGAGGCGAGCGCCGCGCCGGGGACGCGCTGTGGGAAGCCGGAACCGCCGGCCGGGTCGCCGGCGGGCGCCTCGGGCTGGGCGTCGCCGAACGGCTGCTGGCTGCGGATCGGCAGGTCGAGGCCGGGCGCGGAGCCGTTGTCGGTCTCCACCTGCGGACCGGCCGGGGCGCGCAGCGGGAAGCCGCCGCCGTCGCCACGCCGGGACGGGAAGGTGTCGGAGGCCGGGCGGGCCGAGGCCGAATCGGTCGAGGTCTCCGCGGGCCGGGCGCTCTGCATCCAGCTGTTCTGCGCCGGTCCGGCTGTGAAACCCGCCGAACCGGGTGCGGAGCCCGTCGAACCGGGCGCGGACCCCGCCGAACCGGGCGCGGAGCCTGCTGACCCGAGCGCGGATCCTGCTGACCCGAGCACGGAGCCCGTAGACCCGAGCACGGAGCCAGCCTGGCCCGCGGCGGAGCCCGCCGGGCCGGACCTGGAACCGGCGGGAAGATCGCCGAGGTTGGCGCCGGGTACGCGGACCGGCTGGTCGCCGAAGGCGGAGAACGGGGTGTGGCCGAGGCCGCCGTCCTCGGGCGCGGTCGCACCGGGCGTCCGGGTGGGCAGCCCGCTGGAGCTGAGCTTCAGCGGGGCGCCACCGGCCGGATTGTCGGTGGCGGGCGCGGCGGGCGGCGGCACCGACGCGGAGGTTTGCGCGGGCCGGCCGGCGGGCGGGAACGCGGCCGCGGAACCGAAGGAAGCCGGTGAAGCGGCTGCGGAACCGAAGGAAGCCGGTGAAGCAGCCGCGGAACCGTAGGAGGGGGGTGCCTCGGCTGCGGAACCGTAGGAGGCCGGTGAAGCAGCCGCGGAGCCGTAGGAGGCCGGCGAACCGGGCGCCGCGGGCTCGGCGCCGGACGGCGCCCAGGGCGAACCGTCAGGCCGGGCCCCGTAGGTGCCGGAGGCGGGACCGTACGGCGATTCGGGCGACACCGACCCGTACGGCGAGGCGCTCCCACGCTGTGGCGGCTCGTCACCGTCGGGCTGCGGCACGCGGGCCGAACCGTAGGAGGTGCCGCCCTGGCCGGCGCCGGCGCCGGCGCCGAAGGTGGACACGGCCGGCACGACGAACGGCGAGCCCCCACCGGGGGTGCTGGTCGGCGGCGGACCGTAAGAATTGGGGAAGCCCTCAGCGGGCGACTGGGCCGCCGAGGCCCGGCCGGCGATCCGCTGACCGTCGGAATCGTGCGGGAACCCGCCCGACGTGGGTCCGCCCGACGTGGCCTCGGCCGGCTGACCGGCGTTCTGCCCCTCGGACGTCATACGCGCCTCCTCATCGATGCGGCCGTGCCAGCTTTGCACGGACGCGGCCCCACCGGCGACCTTCCGCCAAGGGCCGTGCCAGCTTTCCGGCCTGGCCGTGCTGGGTCCGTCGCGGACGGTTAACCGCCGGTGGCCCCGGTCTCCGCACCGACCGGCCGTGCCGGGTTGGGGACCGTGCCCACGGTACCGGGCGTGTGCGGCGGGAGGAATCCCGGTGTACGCCCGGAGGTGACGAGTGCCCGATCTTCAGAAGGTGGGATGGGACACGAAACGGCCCGCCCGGGTGATCCGGACGGGCCGTTCGACGTGGTGACTGCCCTGATCGGGGAGATCAGTAAGGGCGGCGCTGGGCGAGGATCGCGAGTTCGTCACGCATCGCCTGCGTGGGCGCCGACTGGAGAGCGCGGTCGATGGCGCGGTTCTCGCGGCTGATCCTGCGGCGCTGGCGGAAACGGTCGATCATGTTGTCCATGGCGGTGCTCACTTCCCCGGCGGTGGCCGGCTGTCGGATCTGACGCCGCCGCCTGCCCGCTTGTGGCGGACCCCCCGGCGCACGTCCCGGTGTTGACTCAATTATGCGCCTACACCGGGGACGTGGCCATCGATTCGTGGGGTGATCCGGGTCATGAACCTAAGGATCGAAAGTCAACCGCCTAACAGGCCGAAAGACCCTAGGTCCAACTGAGCAGCGTCGCCTCCGGGTCCTCGAGGAAGGCGCCGATGTCGCGCAGGAACCGGGAACCCAGCTCGCCGTCGATGATCCGGTGGTCGAAGGAGAGCCCCAGCGTGGTCACCTCGCGGATCCGGATCTTGCCCTTGTGCACCCACGGCGTCGGCCGGATCGCGCCGAACGCCAGGATCGCCGACTCGCCGGGCGGCAGGATCGGCGTCCCGGTGTCGATGCCGAACACCCCCACGTTGGTGATCGAGAGGGTGCCGCCGGACATGTCGGCCGGGGACGTCTTCCCCGACTTGGCGGTCCGGACCAGCTCGTTCAGCGCCTCGGCGAGCTCCCGCAGGGTGAGCCGGCCGGCGTCCTTGACGTTCGGGACGATCAGCCCGCGCTCGGTCGCCGCGGCGATGCCGAGATTCACGTAGTCCTTGACCACGATCTCGCCGGTCGCCCCGGACCAGGATGAGTTGACCATCGGGTGCCGTTTGACCGCGAGCAGCACGGCCTTCGCCACCAGCAGCAGCGGCGAGATCCGGGCGCCCTCGAACTCGGGACGCTTCCGCAGCTTCTCCAGCGCCTTCATCGCGCGGGTCACGTCGACGGTCAGGAACTCCGTGACGTGCGGCGCGGTGAACGCGGACGCGACCATGTTCTCCGCGGTCAGCTTCCGCACGCCCTTGATCGGGATGCGCTGCTCCCGGGAGGCGTCGAAAACCGCGGTGGCCGGGCTCGCCGCCGTCGGCGCCGGCTCCCGCGCCGGAGAAGAAACCGCCAGATGTACGTCGTCCCGCGTCACCGAACCCAGCGGCCCCGTGCCGGTGACCGTGGTCAGGTCGACGCCGAGGTCCCGGGCCAGCTTCCGCACCGGCGGCTTGGCCAGCACGGGGCCGGTGCGGACGACCGGGGCCACGGTCTCCTGTGCCGGGCCTACGGGTGCGGCCGGACGGACCTCGGCAGCCGCCGGAGGCGGGGTAGGCGTGGTCGCGGTCGTGGACGCGACGGGCGTACCGATGCGGGGTCGTCTTGTGGCGCTGGTGGTTCGCGGGCCGTAACCGACGAGCACAGCCGTGCGCCCGCCAGGTGCCGGTCCGCCGATGAGGCCGGCCTCGGCCTCGTCGCCGGATTCCGAAGAAGCCGGCGATTCCGAAGAGGCACGCGATTTCGAAGAAGCCGGCGATGTCGACGCGGCCGGCGCTTCCGGAGCCTGAGGCTCGGCGGGCAGCGGGGTGCCGGGCTGGGTGTCGATGGCGATGATCGGCTTGCCGACCTCCACGACCGTCCCGGCCTCGTGGAAGATCCGGGTGACCACGCCGCCCCACTTCGCGGGGATCTCGACGGCCGCCTTGGCGGTCTCGACCTCGACGATCGGCTGGTTCAGCTCGATCGTGTCGCCGACCTTGACCAGCCAGGCCAGGATCTCGCCCTCGGTCAGTCCCTCGCCGAGGTCGGGCAGGTTGAACTCCTTGATCCGCGACATCGGCGTCACCAGCCGAAGGAACGGTCGACGGCGTCCAGCACCCGGTCCAGGTCGGGGAGGTACTCCTCCTCGATGCGGGCCGCCGGGTACGGCGTGTCGTAACCGGTCACCCGCAGCACCGGCGCCTCCAGTGAGTAGAAGCACTCCTCGGTGATCCGGGCCGCGATCTCGGCGCCGAGACCCACGTTGCCGGGCGCCTCGTGGACGACGACCGCCCGGCCGGTCCGCCGGACCGACTCGAAGATCACCGGGTAGTCGATCGGGGAGAGCGAGCGCAGGTCGATGACCTCCAGCTCCCGCCCGTCCTCGGCGGCGGCCGTGGCGGCGTCGAGCGCCACCCGGACCATCGGGCCGTACGCGAGCACGGTCGCGTCCGAGCCGGCCCGGGCCACCCGTGCCGAGTGCAGCGGGAACGCCCCGGTCAGTGGCGCGTCGAGGTCGACCTCGCCCTTCTCCCAGTACCGCCGCTTAGGCTCGAAGAAGACCACCGGGTCGTCGGTGGCGATCGCCTGCTGGATCATCGTGTACGCGTCCGCCGGGTTGGCGCAGGTCACCACCTTGAGGCCGGGGGTGTGCGCGAAGTACGCCTCGGGCGACTCGGAGTGGTGCTCGACCGCGCCGATGCCACCGCCGTACGGGATCCGGATGACGAGCGGCAGCCGCACCTTGCCCTTGGAGCGGTAGTGCATCTTCGCCACCTGGGCGACGATCTGGTTGTACGCCGGGAACACGAACCCGTCGAACTGGATCTCGCAGACCGGCCGGTAGCCACGGATGGCCAGGCCGACCGCGGTCCCGATGATGCCGGCCTCGGCCAGCGGGGTGTCGATGACCCGGTCCTCGCCGAAGTCCTTCTGGAGGGCGTCGGTGATCCGGAAGACGCCGCCGAGCTTGCCGACGTCCTCGCCCATGATGACGACCTTGGGGTCGTCCTCGAGCGCGCGGCGGAGTCCGTGGTTGAGCGCTTTACCCAGGGTGATCATCAGTGCGCGCTCCCCTCGAACGAGGCCTGGTACTCGGTGAAGGCGGTCCGCTGGGCGTCGATCTCCGGCGAGCCGTTCGGGTAGACGTTGTCGAAGAGGGTCACGGGTTGCGGATCAGGCATCGCCAGCACCCGTTCCCGTAGATCGAGGGCCTGCCGGGTGGCTTCCGCGTCGACCTCGGCGAAGAAGTCCTTCTTGGCGATCTTCTGCTTGGACAGGAAGGCCTTGAGCCGGCTGATCGGGTCCTTCGCCTTCCAGGCCTCGACCTCGCTGGCGATCCGGTAGCGGGTCGGGTCGTCGGAGCTGGTGTGCGCCCCCATCCGGTACGTGTACGCCTCGATCAGCGTCGGGCCCTGGCCGTTGCGCGCGTTGTCCAGCGCGGCCCGGGTCACCGCGTAGGTGGCGAGCACGTCGTTGCCGTCCACCCGGATGCCGGGGAAGCCGTAACCGCCGGCCCGCTGGTACAGCGGGACCCGGGTCTGGCGCTCCAGGGGCTCGGAGATCGCGTACTGGTTGTTCTGGCAGAAGAAGACGATCGGCGCGTTGAAGACGCCGGACCACACGAACGACTCGTTGACCTCGCCCTGGCTGGTCGCGCCGTCGCCGAAGTAGGCGATCACCGCCTCGCCGTCGGCCGAACCGGTCTTGCCGTCCATGGTGACGCCCATGGCGTAGCCGGTCGCGTGCAGCGTCTGCGAGCCGATCACGATCGTGTAGGTGTTGAACTTGAACTCGTTCGGATCCCAACCGCCCTGGTCCACGCCCCGGAACAGGCCGAACGGCATGATCGGGTCGATGCCGCGGCAGTAGAGGACACCGTGCTCGCGGTAGGTCGGGAAGGCCATGTCCTGGGGGCGCAGCGCCCGCCCGGAGCCGACCTGTGCCGCCTCCTGCCCGAGCAGACTGGCCCAGATGCCCAGCTCACCCTGCCGCTGCAGGGCGACCGCCTCGCTGTCGAGACGCCGGACCGTGACCAGGTCCCGGTAGAGACCGCGGTACTCCTCGTCGGTGAAGTCGACGGAGTACGTCGTGCCGTCAGCCGTGGTGACGGTGTCGATGCGTTCCCCGTCGGGGGTCAGCAGTTGGACGAAGCCGCCGGCCGGAATGTCGCTGCCGGCCACGCTCTCGCCTTTCGCCATCCGTGTCTCCTGTTTCCTCAACTAAGCCCGCGGCGGGTGTCTCCCGGCCACGCGACTGACCACTGGGAGCCGCGCCTGGCCCGGGTGGGGCTGGCGCGCGGCAATCTCCGGCAGGTCGCCGGGACGGCACGCTGTAACCCCGCTTGGTCGGCGGAAGGCGACAGCGGCGATGCCGTCGCCCCCATCCTGACAGAGAGAGTGAGCCGCATTACAGGCTGCGTAGATCACGAAAAGAGATCCTGTCGACGTATCGTCAACAGTATTTGCCCGGTTTAGTAACTTTTGTACCCTCACTTTGGTACGAATGGCCCTACTACGCCGCAGCCGAATTTGCCGACCGTCGTTCATCCCCAGTGACCGGAACTGATCCGAGTCGATCTTTTCTCCTGGGGGGATCCGCGCGTGCCACGCCTGCCCGACGACGATGGCTACGAGCCGCCACTCAAGGTGCTGCGCAAGCGCCTGAACGGGGTGTACCGCGAGGACCTCGGCTTCTCCGGCCCGACCCGGCGCTACGTGCTGATGGTCGCGCTCCTGGTCGGGCTGGCCTCGGTGCCGACCCTCGCCGTCCTCACGGCCGGCAGCAGCGAGATCACCGGCACGGATCGGTCCGGCGCGATGGACGTGCCATTCCTGCCGCCTCCGTCGAACGGCCCGGTGCGGCCTTTCCCGCCGCCCTCGGTCGGGGCTCCGGACAGACCGCAAACCGATCAGGGGTACGGCCAGAGCACCCGCCCCGGGAAATCCGGCACACCCTCCCGTCCGGCCGCGTCCCGTCACCCGTCCCCGTCCTCTTCGTCCACCTCCCCGAAGGCGGACATCCCGGCCCCGGCCCAGGTGCTCGCCCCGTCCCCCGTTCAGCCGTCTCCGCAGTCCCCGCGGACCCCGGGCCGGACGTCTCCGCGGCCCCCGGATCGGAAGCCGCCGCGAACCTTGCCGCCGACAGCGCCGTCCTCACCTCCGGCCGGTGTCGTGCCGTCGCGGCCGGCGGTGCCGGCCCGACCGGCCCGGCCGAAGCGGGTCCAACCTCAGCGGATGGCCCGTTCCGCGCCCGGCGGTATCCCCACCGTTCCGGAACTGCCGGCCGTTCCAGCAGAGGACGAAGTCCCGAACTCGTCCCGTTCGTCCTCTTTCCCGTCCGTTGCCGGCCTGCCACCCGTCCCCGAAAAGCCGTCCCGTTCATCCCAGGATCGTTCAGACCGGGATCGTTCATCCCAGGATCGTTCAGACCGGGATCATTCAGACCGGGACCGTTCAGACCGGGACCGTTCAGACCGGGACCGTTCAGACCGGGACCTTTATCGCCCGGACGACTCCTCGGATGGCTGGTCCCAGGACCGTCCGTCCTGGGATCAGCGTTCGGATCAGCGTTCCCCGGATCGGGATGGCGGGCCGGACCGGCCGTCCACGCCGTCCCGGGATCAGCACTCCGCGGGTGACCTACCGGTCGTGCCCGACAAATCGAACCGGGGCCGACGGGCCACACCAAGCCCACGCGCCGTACCCGACGAACCCGACCGGGGTTCCTCGGACCACGACGAATCGCCCTGCCCCGACCACGGGCCACTCCCCGCTTCACCGTCCATGGCAGCCGGTCGCCGGACCGGCCCCGACACCGTCGGAGGTCAGCGATGACCGATCACAACCACAACATCCGCTCGTCGCGGATCCTCGAGCAGAGCTACTCGGGCGGGAACGCGGTCCGCCGCCTGCTCAGCGACTCCAACTCCGAGGAGAACCGCCTCGCCAACCGCCCCTATCGGGGTCAGCACCGGGCCGAGCACACCAACTACCCGGAGGAGCGCAGGAGCGACCGCAGCTCCCGCGTAGGCCGGCATCACGCCGACCGGGCCCCCGACCACTACATCAATCGCCGCTGACCGTTCGGCCCGGCTGGCTAACTCATCCCACCCACGAAACGCTCACCCGAGCCGGACGGCGGTGCACTCAACGTCCCCCCGCAAAACGCCGCCGGTGTCGAGGCAAGTGATTTGCCGACGCAGCGGGGTGTGCTGCGGCGGGAAATCACCTGCCTCGACACCGGTTACAAGGCGTTTTGCCGCGGAGCGAAGCGGAGCCATCAGGCCCAGCGTTTTGCCGCGGAGCGAAGCGGAGCCATCAGGCCCAGCGTTTTGCCGCGGAGCGAAGCGGAGCCATCAGGCACAGCAATCCAACTCAGTCGTCGCGGTTGGCTTCCAGCCAGGCGTCTATGGCGGCGGTGTCGTTCGGGTCGACGCCCTCGGCGATGAGCTGGGCCACCGCCGCCGTGGCGGGGCTGCGTCGTTCGCCCGTCGTGTAGAGGCGGGCGAACTCCGGGATCAGTTCCTCCAGCGCCGCCTCGGCCTGCTCGGCGGCGGCCGTGGGCAACCCCCGGCGGCGCATCGCGAACGCCGACCAGGCCCGGACCACCCGGGGCAGCATGGCCGCGTCGTCCAGGTCCAGCACGGCCCGCCGGTGCACCCAGTCGAGCAGGAACAGCCCGGCCACCGCCGGGCTCCAGCGCAGCGGGTCGGCACCGGGCAGGGTGGCGCCATGGTCCAGCAGGAGGCTGAGACAGAACTCCAGCGACGCGCTCTCCGGTGTCGCGGCCGGCCCGGTGGGCAGGTCGAACCGGGCCGCCTCCGGAGAGGTCAGGAAGTCCCGGATCAGGCCGGTGTCGTCCGGTCCGGACGGCTCGCTGAGCGGCGGCGTGGTCGCCGCCGGCAGCAGCGCGAGCCGAACCCCGGCCAGCGTGCGGTCGGTGGCGAGCGACCCGTCCGACGGCAGCTCGCCCAGACCGTCGGTGACCTCCAGGTGCCGGCTCACCTCGTCGCGCAGCCGGCCCGGGTCCTCGCTGCGGAACCAGGTCAGCTCGTCGGCCTCGCAGATCTGCCGCACCTGGTCGAGCAGCGTCTCCGCCGAGGTGGCCACGAAGACGTCCTTGGTGATGCCGATGTTGTGGTCGACGAGGGCCACCACGGCGTGCTCGGGCCCACCGGCGACGGCGTCCTCGTACGCGAAGGTGACCAGGTAGGACGTCTGGTCGCCGTACACATCGCCATAGGCCCAGCAACCGGTGGCCCGGACCCGGCCGAGCTGGCCGGCCCACGACGGTGATCGCCGGTCGTGGCCGACCCGGCCGGCGCCGTCGGCCTCCGGGACCAGGGTGGCGAAGACGTCGCGGATGGTCACCGCGGCGGGTGTGCCGGAATGGACCGTGGCGGTCAGGAATCGGCCCACGAAGTCGCGCACGGCCTCGGCGCGATCCTCCGCGGCCATCGCGTAGACACTGCCGAGCAGCGCGGCGCCGAGCATCTCGGCATCGAGCGCGCAGCCCAGTTTCGTGACGTCGCGGGCCGCGTGCAACACGGCGTCGTACGCGGTCCGGGGTGCGGGCATGCCGCGAGCCTACGCCCGCGCCCCGGCCCGAACTACTCCGCGCGCACGACTCCGAGCGCTTCCCTCGCCTGGGCGTAGGCGTTCAGCACCTCGCGGACCGGCGCCACCACGTACCCCCGGCCGATGTCGGTGACCGCTGCCCGCAGCCGCTGCTCGGCCCGGCGCCGCGCCCGGCGTGCGCCGGCCTCGATGACGGGGCGCAGAAGCAGCCAGAGCAGCAGACCGCCGAGGATCCCGCCGAGCAGCAGCAGGGTGGGCAGCGGAACCACGCCGACCTCGGGATTGTCGAGCTCCGGCAGTCCGAGGGCGGTCAGGATGTAGCCGAGGACGAGCCAGCCGAGCCCGGCGGTCGCGGTGGCCAGCAGCGCCCACTGCAGGATCCCGGTGACCCGCCACCAGAACGGCGAGCGTTCCATGCCGAGGTCGGTCTGCGCGACGGCCCGGTCCAGTGCGTCCGGCAGATCTGCCGCCCGGGAGCGGGCCGCGGTGTTCAGCGCGGGTGCCCACACCTCGGGCAGCGGTGCGGCGGCCCGGGCCGCGACAGCCCGGACCGAGAGGCCGACCGCCGACTTCTGCGCGGCATCGGCCTCCGGCACCGAGGTACGCGGAACGACATCCGTGGACACCGCATCGGTCTTGACCGGCTCCAGATGCAGCCGGCGCAGCGGGTCGGGCCGTAGCCGGCGCAGCCCCCGGACCAGCGGCCAGCCGGTCGCCACCGCGGCCCGGTGCCGGTAGGCGCCCGCGGTCGCGTCCGCCACCCCCGGCACTCCGGCCGACTCGGCCAGCGCGTCGCACAGCTGCCGGACGGTCGCCCGGTCCACCTCGTCCTCGGCGGCCGGCGGCCCGATCATGCCGCCCAGCTCCTCGGCGACCGCGTCCAGGTCGGCGTCCAGCCGGCGCAGCGCGGCCTGCTTGTTGGCCACCGTGCTCTCCAGTGCGGACCGCAACTCCCGGAGCATCCCGGGTTGCTTGGCCGAGGAGGCGATCACCGGAGTGCCGGTGAGCCCGTCCTCCTCCAGGAGCCGGGTCAGGTCGCCGAGCACCACCTCGGTGTCGCCGGGGCTGAGCCGGTCGGCCTGGTTGAGCACCACGATGGTGACGCCGGCGTGCGCGCTGAACTGGGACAGGTACGCCCGGTGCAGGACCCGGTCGCCGTACTTCTGCGGGTCGACCACCCAGACGATCTGGTCGACCAGGCCGAGCAGGCGGTCCACCTCGAGCTGGTGGCTGCGCTCGACCGAGTCGAAGTCGGGCAGGTCGAGCAGGACCAGCCCGCGCAGCGCCGCCTCGTCGTCGCCGTCCAGCGCGCTCTCCCGCACGAACCGTTGCCGGGGCAGCACACCGACCCAGTCGAGCAGACGGTTCGCCGCCTCCAGCGGCCCCCACACGCAGGCGTGTGCCGTGCCGGTGGTCGGCCGCCGCACCCCGACCTGGGAGAGCTTGAACCGGGCCAGCGCGTTGAACAGGCTCGACTTGCCGCTGCCGGTGCTGCCGGCGAGCGCCACCACGGTGTGGTCGAGCGAGAGCGAGAGCCGGTTGCCGGCCCGTTCCACCAGCGTGTGCGCGGTGACCAGGTCGCTGTCCGGAAGGTACGGGTCGACCACCCGCAGGAACCGGGACAGCGCCTCCAGCCGGCGGGCCAGCTCGTCGCCGTCGACCCGCTTGCCGGGCACCCTCTGTGCCACGTTCATGACCCGGACCCGGTCAACGAAAGTTCCTTCCTGGCGTTCTCCACCTCGACGGCGAGCTGGCGCAGCACGGCGCCGTTCGACGTCTCGTGGCGTGCCGCCGCGGTCCGCTCGGTGAACCGGACGGCCTCGACGGTGAGCAGCTCCTCGAACCGGGTCATCAACTCGGTACGGGCGCGTGTCGCGAGCGTACGGATGGCCTGGTCGCCGAAGACCGCCTCGAGCACCTTCTGCCCGGCGACCGCGCTGCCGGCGCCGGCCGCCACCTCCAGCCCGGTCGGGATGAAGGCGGTCGACGTGAACACCGCGATCATGACAGCCAGCCCGGCGCCGTTCACCGCGTACGCCGCGCCGCGGGCCACCGCCCGCTTGTCCGACGCCTCCCGGCGGACCAGATCGAGGACCCACTGCTGCCAGTCCCGGATCATGCGGTCGGCGCGCAGCGGCAGGTCGTCCGAGGGCCTCTGCAGCTCGGGCGCGAGCAGTGCGGCGCCGGCCGGGTGCGCGTGCCAGGCGGCGTACGTCTGCTCGGCGGCGTCGGCGGCCACCCCGCGCAGCAGGGTCACCAGCTGGGACTCCATGGCCACCCGCAGGTTGCGCCCGGGTGCCGGCCGGCCGCTGAGGGCCGCGGCGATCCGGTCGCGCATGTGCCCGACCCGTGACTCGAGGCTGCGAAGGAAGTCGCCGGTGCCGACGAACTCCTGCCAGCGGGCCAGCACCTCGCCGCGGAGCATCCGGCCGTCACGCAGCCCCTCATCGGCGGCGCGCAGCGCGTTGCGGTAGGCGGACTCCACCCGTTCGTCCAGCGCGTACGACGCCCGGGCCTGGTCGTCGGCGGCCTCACCGAGCCCGCCGAGCGCCGGGGCCAGGGCGCCGAGCGCGCCGTCGAGGGTCTGCCGGACCACCGTGCCCCGGGCGTTGGCGTCTCCCGCCAACTGGGCGAACCAGACCCGCATCGGGCCGATCGCCGAGTCCGGCAGCAGGCCGCGCTCGTCCAGCTCGGTCTCCGGCAGCACGAACAGCGGTGCGGTGCCCAGGTCGTTGGCGGTGAGCATCTCACCCAGGTGGGCGGCGATCTCGGCGGCCGCACCGATCGGCACCCGGTCCAGGACCAGGGCGATCACCGTGCCGCGGAGGCGGGCGGTGGTGAGCAGCTCCCACGGGACGGCGTCGGCGTACCGGGCGGCGGTGGTGACGAAGAGCCACAGGTCGGCGGCGGCCAGCAGCTGGGCGGCGAGCTGGCGGTTGTGGTCGACCACCGAGTCGATGTCCGGCGCGTCGAGCAGGGCCAGGCCGGGCCCGATCGTCGGGGTGGCCACCACCTGTAGGGCGTCGGATGCCGTGCTCGACGCGCCGGTCCGCGTCAGGCCGGGCAGCAGCCCACCACGGCCGAACCAGTTCACATCGTCCGGATGGCACACCAGAACCGGTGAGCGGGTGGTCGGCCGCAGCACCCCGGCCGTGCTCACGGGCGCCTGGACCAGGCTGTTCACCAGGGTCGACTTGCCCGCGCCGGTGGAGCCGCCGACGACCACCAGCAGGGGTGCGTCGAGCCGGGCCAGCCGGGGCAGCAGGTAGTCGTCGAGCTGGGCGATCAGGGCCGAGCCGACCCGCCGGGCCTCGTCCGCGGAGGGCAGCGCCAGGGGGTACGAGACCGTGCCGAGTGCTGCCCGCAACCGGGTGAGCGCGGTCGCGAGCCGTCCCACCGCGGGCGGCACGTTTTGCAGGTTCGGCTGCCGGACCTGGCCACCCCCCGTACGATCAAGTGGTTCTATGGCCGCTTTGACCTGCTGTTTCTCATTCGATGCGGCGGGGACGGCGGAAAGGGCCGACGGACCGACCGCGTCTCCGTGCGTCGTCACGGGTAAAGCGTGCACGATCTATGCATCCAGGACAACGGGTCCCGGTATGCCGTGACCTGACAGGTATGTCGCACGCGTTGACTTGCGCCCCTCGGACTCAACTTCGATTTGACGGTGTGCAGACCCGTGGCATCATTGAGTCGATTCCACTCAACCCTGTCGGTAGCTAGGCCCTGTCGGGTAGCAAAGCGAGGAACACCATGGCACGTGCGGTCGGCATCGACCTCGGCACCACGAACTCCTGCGTCAGCGTTCTGGAAGGAGGCGAGCCCACCGTCATCGCCAACGCGGAGGGCTCCCGGACGACTCCGTCGATCGTCGCCTTCGCCCGCAACGGCGAGGTGCTCGTCGGTGAGGTCGCCAAGCGCCAGGCGGTGACGAACCCCGACCGGACGATTCGCTCGGTCAAGCGGGAGATCGGCACGAACTGGTCGATCGACATCGACGGCAAGCAGTACACCCCGCAGGAGATCTCGGCCCGTGTGCTGATGAAGCTCAAGCGGGACGCCGAGGCCTACCTCGGTGAGACCATCACCGACGCGGTCATCACCGTTCCGGCGTATTTCAACGACGCCCAGCGTCAGGCCACCAAGGAGGCCGGCGAGATCGCGGGGCTCAACGTCCTGCGGATCGTCAACGAGCCCACCGCCGCCGCTCTGGCGTACGGGCTGGACAAGGGCTCCAAGGAGCAGACCGTCCTGGTCTTCGACCTCGGCGGCGGCACCTTCGACGTCTCGCTGCTCGAGCTCGGCGACGGCGTCATCGAGGTGAAGTCCACCTCCGGTGACAACCACCTGGGCGGCGACGACTGGGACCAGCGGGTCATCGACCACCTGGTCAAGACCTTCCGCGGCGAGCACGGCATCGACCTCTCCCAGGACAAGATGGCTCTGCAGCGTCTGCGTGAGGCGGCCGAGAAGGCGAAGATCGAGCTGTCCGCCGCCAGCACCACCAGTATCAACCTGCCCTACATCACCGCGGGGGCGAACGGCCCGCTGCACCTGGACACGTCGCTGAGCCGCGCCGAGTTCCAGCGGATGACGCAGGACCTGCTGGACCGCTGCAAGGGCCCGTTCGAGGCGGCCATCAAGGACGCCGATGTCAAGCTCTCCGACATCGACCACGTCATCCTGGTCGGTGGCTCGACGCGGATGCCGGCGGTCACCGAGCTGGTGCAGAGCCTGATCGGCCGTGAGCCGAACAAGGGCGTCAACCCGGACGAGGTCGTCGCCGTCGGCGCCGCGCTCCAGGCCGGTGTGCTCAAGGGTGAGGTCAAGGACGTCCTGCTCCTCGACGTGACCCCGCTGTCCCTCGGCATCGAGACCAAGGGCGGCATCATGCACAAGCTGGTGGAGCGCAACACCACCATCCCGGCGCACCGCTCCGAGGTCTACACCACGGCCGACGACAACCAGCCCTCCGTGCTGATCCAGGTCTACCAGGGTGAGCGCGAGATGGCGTCGAACAACAAGAAGCTCGGCACCTTCGAGCTGAGCGGCATCGCCCCGGCCCCGCGCGGCGTCCCGCAGATCGAGGTCTCCTTCGACATCGACGCGAACGGCATCGTGCACGTGTCCGCCAAGGACCTGGGCACGGGCAAGGAGCAGAAGATGACGATCACCGGTGGCTCCGCGCTGCCGAAGGAAGACATCGAGCGCATGATGCGCGACGCTCAGGACCACGCGGACGACGACAAGAAGCGCCGCGAGGACGCCGAGGCCCGCAACCTGGCCGAGCAGCTCCAGTGGCAGACCGAGAAGTTCCTGGCGGAGAGCGGCGACAAGCTCCCCGAGGAGAGCAAGAGCAAGATCAACGAGGCGCTCGGCGAGCTGCGTGGCGCACTCGGCGGCACCGACATCGAGAAGATCAAGTCGGCCCACGAGCGGCTGTCCCAGGTCTCCCAGGAGGCCGGTTCGCTGCTCTACTCGCAGGGCGAGGCCCCGCAGGCCGCCGCGGGCGATGCGCCGGGTGGCGCGACCGGCCCGGCTGCCGGTGGCGACGACGTGGTCGACGCCGAGATCGTGGAGGACGACAAGAAGTGACTGCCAGGGACGACGAGAACGACGGTCCGGCGGCCGAGCGGGAAGTCATCCAGGGAGAGATCGAGGAGACGGCCGAGGAGACTCCCGCCGAGGAGCCGGCGCAGAAGCCGGTCGGCGCGCACCGCGCCCCCGAGGAGGAGTCGGCCCCGGCGGCCGACAACGTCAAGCCCGGTCTCGGTGCCGAGCTGGAGGCGCTGCGTGGCGAGCTCGACGAGCGGACCCACGACCTCCAGCGGGTGACGGCCGAGTACGCCAACTACCGCAAGCGGGTCGACCGTGACCGCGGCGCGGCCGCCGAGCAGACCACCGGCAAGGTCCTCACCGACCTGCTCCCGGTGCTGGACGACATCGACCGGGCCCGTGAGCACGGTGACCTGGTCGGTCCGTTCGCCTCGGTGGCCGAGCAGCTCACCGCGGTGACCGGCAAGCTGGGCCTGGTGGCCTTCGGGGAGAAGGGCGACCCCTTCGACCCGAACCGCCACGAGGCGGTCGCGCACCAGACGTCCGCGGACGTCTCCGAGCCGACCTGTGTCGAGGTGATGCGTCGTGGCTATTCGCTGGGCGAGCGTCTGCTCCGCCCCGCGATGGTCGCGGTCGCCGACCCGGAGTGAGATCGATGATCATGTCCCGTCCGCCGGTGCGCCGGCGGGCGGGACGTCGCCAACTCGAGGAGGTGGATTGACATGAGCTCGAAGGACTGGCTCGAGAAGGACTTCTACGCCGTGCTCGGCGTGAACAGGTCCGCCTCCCCGGACGAGATCAAGAAGGCGTACCGGAAGCTCGCCCGCGATCTGCACCCCGACCGGAACCCGGGAAACAAGGAGGCGGAGGAGAAGTTCAAGGCCGCTTCCGAGGCGTACGACGTGCTGGCCGACGACAAGAAGCGCAAAGAGTACGACGAGATGCGCTCGCTGTTCGGCTCGGGCGCGTTCCGCCGCGGGGCACGGGGCGGTGGCACGCAGTTCGATCCGTCCGACCTGTTCGGCGGCTTCTCCGGCGGCGCTGCTCCGGGCGCCGATCGCCGGTTCGGTGGCTCCGGCTTCTCCGACATCTTCAGCTCGATCTTCTCCGGCGGCCAGCCTCCCGGCTCGACCGCGCGGCGGGGGCCCCAGCGCGGGCGGGATGTCGAGACCGAGGTCACCCTGGACTTCGTGCAGGCGGTTCGCGGCACCACGCTGCCACTGACACTGCGTACCCCTGGCGCCTGCGACACCTGCCGGGGCAACGGCGCGAAACCGGGGACCACCCCGCGCGCCTGTCCGAAGTGTCACGGCACCGGCCTGATCTCCAGCAACCAGGGCTCGTTCAGCTTCTCCGAACCGTGCCGTGACTGTCAGGGCTCGGGCAGCGTCGTGGACGAGAAGTGCCCGGAGTGCCGGGGCACCGGCGGGGTCACCAAGACCCGCTCGATCAACGTCCGGTTCCCGGCGGGCGTCGCCGACGGCCAGCGGATCCGGCTCAGCGGCCGGGGCGAGCCGGGCGACCGGGGCGGTCCGGCCGGCGACCTGTACGTGCAGGTCAAGGTCCGGCCCGACGACCTGTTCGGGCGCAGTGGCGACGACCTGACGCTGACCGTGCCGATCACGATCGTCGAGGCCGTGCTGGGCACCGACCTGAAGGTGCCGACGCTGGACGGCCCGGTCACGTTGCGCGTGCCGCCGGGCACACCGAGCGGCCGCAAGCTGCGGGCCCGGGGCAAGGGCGTGGCCCGCAAGGAGGGCCAGGCCGGCGATCTGATCGTCACCGTCGACGTGCAGATCCCGGCGACCGTCACCGGCGAGGCCCGGGACGCGCTGGAGAAGTTCGGAAAGCTCACCCCACCGCCGGCGCGGGAGCGGCTCGAAGCCCGCCTGCGCCGGGCCGACTAGATCGCGTCTGAAGGAAACCCCGTCTCGGGGAGGTGTAAATGTACGAAGAGATCGACATCTCGATAGAACAGGCCTCCGACGCGAAGGTTTTGATCATCTCGGTTGCCGCACGGCTCGCCGGGATGCACCCGCAGACCCTCCGGCAGTACGACCGGCTCGGCCTGGTTCAGCCCGGCCGGGCCGGCGGTGGTGGTCGGCGGTACAGCGAACGCGACGTCGCACTACTGCGTGAGGTGCAGAGACTCAGCCAGGAGGACGGCGTCAACCTGGCCGGCGTCAAGCGCATCATCGGCCTGGAGCACCTGGTCGGCGACCTCCAGCACCGGGTGGCCGAGCTCGAGCAGCAGCTGGAGGCGGCGTACTCCCGGATCGCTCAGATGGAGGCGATGAGCAACCCGTACTCGGGCCGCGATCTGGTGCGCCAGGAGACCCACTCGACTGCCCTGGTGGTGTGGCGCCCGCGCCGTTCCTCTGACAAATGACAGCGGCGGCCCGGATCGGGCCGCCGCTACAGCATGTAGTTACCGCGTGACTACTCGACGTAGTCAGCGGCGATTGAACAGACCCAGTCGGCGCGGGTAGCGCACCAGGCCGCCCTCCATCCAGTCGTGGTGGTCGAAGAGCTCGGGCCGGGTCATCAGAACCCGGCAGTTGTGCGCCCAGATCTGCATCGGCTCGTCGCCGACCTCCTCCGCGCGCTCGATGAACTTCTTGAGCCGGCGCTTCCGCTGCCCGCTCGCGTTCTGCCGCGCCCCGTCCGCGGCGTAGATGTACATGCAATGCTGCGCGAACCGCCGGGCCGGGCACTGCCGGTCCATGGCGAGCTCGAACAGCGTCGGGCCGAGCACGTCGCCGGAGATCAGGAGATCCCAGTCCTTCGGCATGCTGCTCAGCGGGACCGACTCAGGGTTGTATGCCCAGGTCTGCAGCTCGTCGGGTCGGGGGTCGACCGGATTGCCGAAACCGAGGAATGTAGCCTCACGCACGCTCACGCCGCCGCCTCACTCAACCGTTCGCAACGCGGTCGACATCACTCGCCGACCATAGTGGCGAACGTCCCAATACTCAGAGTCGTCGCCGCGCAACGTTAGCGTGTGGAGTCCCGCTAGGGAAGTGTCAAGGGCTCACATTCAGATACTGGACAGTAACTTTGGGCTTTTTCTACGGAGATGCAGGTCACTCCGGGGATGACAGCGGTTTCTGAGCGGCCCGCTGAGCCGCCATCCGCTTGCGCACCCACTCCTTGAACCAGGCGTAATCGGACAGACGTGCCAACAATGGCCCGGACACCACCGTGATCAGTACATAAGCCGTGGCGAGCGGCGCGAGCCGGGCGTCGACGCCGTACACCACCGCGAGGCCGGCGATCACCACCGAGAACTCACCACGGGGCATCAGCGCCAGCCCGGCCCGGATCCGGCCCGGCAGCGCGATGCCCACCCGGCGGGCCGCCAGATATCCGGTCAGCACCTTGGTCAGCATCGTCAGCACGGCCAGCCCGAGCGCCGGAAGCAGCACCGGTGGCATGTCGGCCGGGTCCGTGGAGAGCCCGAAGAAGACGAAGAACACCGCGGCGAACAGGTCGCGCAGCGGGGACAGGATCTGGGTGGCGTTGTGCGCCACCGGCCCGGAGATGGCGATGCCGACCAGGAACGCGCCGACCGCCTCGGAGACCTTCAGCTCGCCGGCCACCCCGGCGATGAAGAGTGTCAGGCCGAGAACGCTGAGCAGCAGGGCCTCCGGATCCTTCACCGACATGAACCGGCTGATCTCACCGCCGTACCGGATCGCGACGACCAGGACCGCGACCACCGTGACCACCGCGACCCCGAGCGTGCTCAGGCCGTTGGCCAGGCTCAGGCCGGCCAGCACGGCGGTCACCACCGGCAGGTAGAAGGCCATTGCCAGGTCCTCGATGACCAGCACCGACAGGATCGTCGGGGTCTCCCGGTTACCGACCCGGCCGAGATCGCTCAGCACCTTCGCGATCACCCCGGACGAGGACACCCAGGTGATGCCGGCCAGCACCAGCGCCGCCTCCCAGCCCCAGCCGAGCAGCAGCGCGAACGCCGCTCCGGGCAGGGCGTTCAGCAGCATGTCGATCAGACCGGCCGGCGCCGCCATCCGCAGGTTGCCCACCAGCTCGTCGGCCGAGTACTCCAGGCCGAGCATGACCAGGAGCAGGATCACCCCGATCTGGGCGCCGACCGCGATGAACTCCTCGCTCGCCGAGAGCGGTATCAGCCCGCCCTGACCGAACGCCACGCCGGCCAGCAGATAGAGCGGAATCGGGGACATGCCGAACCGGCGACCCAGCCGACCGAGCATCCCGAGACCGAAGAGGAGCGCGCCGATCTCGATGAGCAGGATCGTCGTGTGGTGCTGCACGGCCGGTCAGCCGCCGTCGTCGCCGGCCAGGATGGCGGTGACGCCGTCCAGCCCGTGCCGTGTCCCGACCGCGACCACCATGTCGTTCGCCTCGAACCGGAACGACGGGCCGGGCGAGGCGATCACCTCGCGATCGCGCAGCACGGCCACTATCGAAGCGCTGGTCCGGCTACGGGCGCGGGTGTCGCCCAGCTTCCGCCCGACGAACGGGGAGCCGGCCGGCAGCGCGATCTGCTCGGTGAGCAGACCGGCCGCCTGCTGTCGCAGGCCGGCCAGCTGGCCCAGCATCAGCGAGGCGCCGAGCACGTCGGCGAGGGCTTCGGCCTCGTCGTCGGTGAGTGGTATCGACGCCAGGCTGGAGTCGGGATCGTCCACGTCGTACAGCACCAGGTCACGGCGGCCGTTGCGGTGGGAGACCACCCCGACCGTCCGGCCCGACGAGGTCACCAGGTCATGGCGGACGCCGATTCCCGGCAGCGGAGTCTGTTCCACCCGTACGCGCACGATCTCTACGTTAGCCCTCCGCCGGGCACGCCGCGTCGGTGACCGGACGAACCGGCGGCTCCATCGACCGCCGGCGCGAGCGGGCCAGGAACAGCAGGACGAGGCCGATCGCGCTGAGCGCCAGATTGATCCCGAAGGCCAGGCGGAAACCGTACTGCTGGGACAGGCCGAAGAGCGGCGCCGCCAGGACCTGCCCGATCGGGAAGCTGTTGGTGAACAGCGTGGTGGCCCGTCCCGGCTGCTCCGGCATCAGATCCTGTACGTAGGTGATGCCGAGCCCGGCCGTCGCGGCGATGAAGACCGCGTTCGGGATCTGGGCCGCGACGAGTGTCCCGACCGACGACGAGGTGACCACGACGAGCTGGTACGCGACCGCGCACGCCGTCCCGCCGAGGATGATCCGGCGCAGCGGGACGCGGGTGGACAGAACCCCGAAGCCCAGCATGAGCGGGATCTCCAGGGCGGCACAGAGGCCGAAGAGCAGGCCGGCGTCGCGGACCGAGCCGTTCAGTTCGGTGCTCAGGAACAGCGGCATGACCTGACCGCCCAGCACCATGGTGGTCTGGAGCAGGGCGAATCCGCACAGGATCGGCCACAGCACCCGGGGCGCGCGGGCGGGCGGCTCGGCCTTCCTCTCCCGCGGTGCGGACGGTGCCTCCACGCCGGGCAGGAAGCGGACCGCGATCAGGGCGGCGAGCAGATAGAGGAGGGCGGCCGCGCCGTAGACGTGGCGGAAGTCGCCGGTGTCGAGCAGCAGTGCGGCCAGGGACGGGCCGCCCACCCAGGCGATCGAGAAGACGGTACGCAGTGTGCTGATCCCGAGGGCGGTCCGGTTCGGATCATCTCGTTGCAGCACCTGACGGGCGTACGCGAAGGATTGTGGATAGAGCGCCCCGGACGCGGCCGTCACCGTCGCGGTGACCGCGAGCAGAATCCAGTAGTCCCGGATGAAGGCGGTCAGCCCGCTGGCGGCGAAGCCGGCCAGCGCGGCCGCGATGAGCAGCGCGCGGCGGATCGGGAAGCGGTCCGAGACGCGCCCGATGGCCGACGACACCGCCACCCCGGACAGTGAGGCGACGATCAGGAACGTGGCGGTCTGGACCGGTCCGGCGTGCACCTCGGTGCTGAGGAAGAGGCCGAGGAAGGGCCCGACCACCGCGGTGGCGATGCCCGAGGTCAGGAAGACCATGCCGAGCGGGAGGAGACGACGGGACAACCGGAAGGAAACCTTCACGTCCGGCACGTTACGGCTCCTCGAACCGGCGCGCTAAAGTTGAGCGCGCTACGCTCAAGTTTGTCGGCTGCAGGGGAGCTCATGAACACCGAACGCTTGACCACGAAGAGTCGCGAAGTGATCACCTCCGCGGTCGCTGACGCCGGTCGCCGCGGGCACGCCACGGTCGAGCCCTGGCACATGCTGCAGGCGCTGCTCGACACCGGTGGCTCCACCGCCACCGCGCTGTTGCGGGCCGTCGGCGCCAACCCGGCCGACATCCGCCGGGCCGCGGTGCGCGCGATCGAGCAGCTGCCGTCCGCGCGCGGCGCGAGCACCGTCGAGCCCGGTCTGGCCCGTGAGTTCGTCAACGCCATCGGCTCGGCCGAGCTCATCGCCAAGCCCCTCGGCGATGAGTATGTGTCGACCGAGCACCTGCTGGCCGGCCTGGCCCGGGTCGGTGGCGCGGTGTCGCAGGTGCTCAAGGCGGCCGGCGCCACCGAGGAGGCGCTGGTCGCCGCGTTCCCGCAGGTGCGTGGCGGGGATCGGCGGGTCACCACGGCCGACCCGGAGCAGACCTACAAGTCCCTGGAGAAGTACAGCGTCGACCTCACCGCGCTGGCCCGGGAAGGGAAGATCGACCCGGTGATCGGCCGGGACGCCGAGATCCGCCGGGTCGTCCAGGTGCTGTCCCGCCGGACCAAGAACAATCCGGTGCTGATCGGCGAGCCGGGCGTCGGCAAGACCGCGATCGTCGAGGGCCTGGCCCAGCGCATCGTGGCCGGCGACGTGCCGGAGACGCTGCGCGACAAGAAGCTGGTCTCGCTCGACCTCGGCGCCATGGTCGCCGGCGCTCAGTACCGCGGCCAGTTCGAGGAGCGCCTGAAGAGTGTGCTCGAGGAGATCCGCAGCTCCAACGGGCAGGTCGTCACGTTCCTCGACGAGCTGCACACGGTCGTCGGCGCCGGCAAGGGCGAGGGCTCGATGGACGCCGGCAACATGCTCAAGCCGATGCTGGCCCGCGGTGAACTGCGCATGGTCGGCGCCACCACGCTGGACGAGTACCGGGAACACATCGAGAAGGACCCGGCCCTGGAGCGCCGGTTCCAGCCGGTGGTCGTCGGTGAGCCCACCGTCGAGGACACCATCGGCATCCTGCGCGGGCTCAAGGGCCGTTACGAGGCGCACCACCGCGTGCAGATCACCGACGCCGCCCTGGTCGCGGCGGCCAGCCTCTCCGACCGCTACATCAGCGACCGGTTCCTGCCGGACAAGGCGATCGACCTGATCGACGAGGCCGCCTCCCGGTTGCGGATGGAGATCGACTCCCGTCCCGTCGAGCTGGACCAGCTCCAGCGGCAGGTCGACCGGATGCGGGTGGAGCGGCTCGCCCTGGAGAAGGAGACCGACCCGGCGTCGAAGGCCCGGTTGGAGCGCCTGATCGCCGACCTGGCCGACCGCGAGGAGGACCTGACCGCCCTCAACGCCCGGTGGGAGCGGGAGCGCGGCGGGCTGAACCGGGTGGGTGAGCTGAAGAAGCAGCTCGACGAGGCCCGGGCCGCGCAGGAGCGAGCCCAGCGCGACGGCGAGTTGCTCGCGGCGTCCCGGCTGCTCTACGAGGTGATCCCCACTCTGGAGAAGGAGATCCAGGCGGCGGCCGACTCCGAGGAGGAGAGCTCCGAACCGCCGATGGTCAAGGACGAGGTCGGCGCCGACGACATCGCCGAGGTCGTCTCCTCGTGGACCGGCATCCCGGCCGGCCGGATGATGGAGGGTGAGACCGCCAAGCTGCTGCGCATGGAGGAGTCGCTCGCCGCCAAGGTGATCGGCCAGCGCGAGGCGATCACGGCGGTTTCCGGTGCCGTGCGCCGGGCCCGGGCCGGGATCGCCGACCCCGACCGGCCGACCGGCAGCTTCCTCTTCCTCGGTCCCACCGGTGTCGGCAAGACCGAGCTGGTGAAGGCGCTGGCCGGGTTCCTCTTCGACGACGAGCGGGCCATGGTCCGCATCGACATGAGCGAGTATGGCGAGAAGCACTCGGTGGCCCGGCTGGTCGGCGCCCCGCCCGGCTACGTGGGTTATGAGGAGGGCGGCCAGCTCACCGAGGCGGTGCGGCGCCGGCCGTACAGCGTGGTCCTGCTGGACGAGGTGGAGAAGGCCCACCCCGACGTCTTCGACGTGCTGCTCCAGGTGCTCGACGACGGCCGGCTCACCGACGGCCAGGGGCGGACGGTCGACTTCCGCAACGCCATCCTGGTGCTGACGTCGAACCTCGGCTCGGCGACCGCCGACTTCACGATGAGCGACGAGGAACGCCACGACGAGGTGCTGGCCGCCGTCCGGGCGCACTTCAAGCCCGAGTTCCTGAACCGGCTGGACGACATCGTGGTCTTCCACGCCCTCACCAAGGACGACCTGACCGCGATCGTCGACATCCAGCTGGCCCGGCTGCGGGCCCGGCTGGCCGAGCGGCGTCTCGAACTCGTGGTCGCCCCCGGCGCGGTGGATTGGCTGGGCGAGCACGGGTACGACCCGATCTACGGCGCCCGGCCGCTGCGCCGGTTGGTCCAGTCCTCGATCGGCGATCTGCTGGCCAAGGCGCTGCTGTCCGGCGAGATCCGGGACGGGGACACCGTGGTGGTCGACCTGAGCGAGGGCAAGGACGGCCTGTCGGTCCGGCGCGGCCTCTGACGGTGAAGGGCCCCGGGGGAGACTCCCGGGGCCCTTCCTCACCTGTCCGCCTCCCGCTGCCGGTAGGCCTGTGTCATCAGTACGTCCGTGATGGCGTGCTCGCCGTCCGCGGACCAGATCCGTATGCCGTCTCGGTGTAATTGGTACCGGACATCGGTGAAACGTGTCCGGGTGTCGTCATGGTGAACGACGTCGAGGGTGTCGGCGTGGGGCATGGGACTCACCGGTCCTTAACAGGTCTGGGGCGGCCGCGGTGTGGTCACGCGGCCGGCATGGTCGGAAGGGCGCCGTCAGCCGGTCTGCCTCGGCCCCGGGGAGATGTGGGCGGGGCGGGCGACTCGTGCGGGCACGGCGGATCGCTGGAGCTGCTCGCTTCCAGTCGGCCGCCATGGCATCGAAGTTTAGGTGGCGCAGTCCAGGCCTGCCGCCCCCCGATCGAGCGACGTTTTACGGTCATTCGGGCTCGGTCGCCTTGTCTGGCCTCCGGCGGATACCGTGAATTGATCTATAGGAGGGCAGTGTGTCCGTACCGACATATCCGGGCCATCATCCACAACCGGCACGACCGGCCACGGTGACCGCTTCATCGATATTGCTTTATCTCGTGGTGGCCATGCAGTTGCTGAGCGCCGGCCTGGTGGTCTCGATGATCGGTACGGTCACCGAGGCGTACCGGGACGCCATGGACGCCGACGACTTCCCCGCTGAGATCAACACCTTCATCAGCATCGTGCTGGTCGTCACGGCGGGCGTCTATCTGCTGATCGCGGTCGGCCTCGTCGTCCTGGCGATCTTCAACAACCGCGGCAAGAACGGAGCACGCATCACCACCTGGGTGATCGCGGGCCTCGGCCTGTGCTGCAACTCGCTCGGCCTGGGCGGCACGGTGGCCGGCACCGCGGTCGGCGGGACCGGGTCGTCCACCGAACAGGCCCAGATCGAGGCGGACGTGGCGGCCGCCATGCCGGGCTGGTACGACGCGATCAGTCTCCTCACCTCGGTGATCACCGTGCTGGCGCTGCTCGGCGCGATCATCCTGCTCGCGCTGCCGCAGTCCAACGCGTTCTTCCGCCGCCCGGTGCCGTGGAACCCGGCGATGCCGTACGGGCCCTACCCGAGCCTGCCCGGACAGCCCGGTTTCCCAGTCCAACCCGGATACCCGCACCAGGCGGGATATCCGGCGCAGCCGCAGCCCGGGTTCTACCCGCAGCCCACCTATCCGCCGGCTCAGCCGCCGGCCTTCCCGGTGCAGCCGACGTATCCGGGTGCACCGACGTATCCGCCGCTACCGCCCAGCCACTTCGGTTCGCCCGAGCAGTACGGACGGCCGGGTGAACCGGCTCCCGGCCTGCCGCCCTATCCCGGCCAGCCGGGCAGCGTGCCGCCGCCGGCGCTGGAGCCGTCCAGCGATCCGTGGGCGCCCCCGCCCCCGCCGCCGTCCTCGGCGCCGCCCGCGTCCTCACCGCCGTCCTCGGCGCCGCCCGCGTCCTCACCGCCGTCCTCGGCTCCGCCCGCGCAGGAGCCCCCGGCGGACGGGGGAGCACCTGAGGACGAGCCGCCCCAGCGGCCCGCCGGCTGATCGCTATCGGACCGGTCCATCCATCCGGATGGACCGGTCCGGCCACTTCCGGGTCCGCTACGCGATAGGTTCTTGCCAGCCGAACCCTGCGGGAGCCATCGATGTCGTACGCCGCCCAGCCGCCGCCCGCCGCCGAGCCCCAGGCCGCCCCCCGGCCGGCCGCCGTCACCCTGGCGGTGGCCCTGCTCTGGGCCATGGCCGTGGCCGGTCTCACCTATGCGGTCGGCATGGTGGCGGTCACGCCCGGGGTGGTCGGCCGGTTCCGTGACGCCGCCGGTTCGGAGGCCGCCGAGAACTTCATCTCCGTGGTCTGGCTGATCTCCGCGCTCGCCCTCGTGCTGGCCCTGCTCGTGGTGGCACTCTTCGCGGTGCTCGGGATCGCGCTGCGGCGCGGCAGCCGGCTGGCCCGCGCGGTGACCCTGGGCGTGTGCGTCCTCGGCATCCTGGGCGGCTGCGGGACGCTCGCCGTGCTCGCTGCCGAGCGGTCGGGGGAGGCGCTGCCCGGTTCGGTGGGTGAGGCGCTGAGCGAGGCGTACCCCGAAGGGTGGATCGTGCTCAACATCGCGGTGGCCGTCGCGCAGGTGATCGGCTACCTCGTCGTGGGTGTCCTGCTGCTCGCCGCGCCGGGTGAGTTCTTCGGCCGGACCGCTCCCGCCGGGACCGCCCTGCCGGGTTTTGTGCCGCCCAGCCAAATCGTCGCGCCGTCCACCGGGTGGGCTGCCCCACAATCGCAGCCTTTTGTTACCGGCCGGTCCGAACCCGATCAGTTCTCGGATCAACCGGCGCCGTCGAAGTCGGAACCGAACCCGGAAGACGAGTACTGGTCACGACCGTAGGAGTGCGCGGTTCCGTATCGACGACTGTGGGTCACTCGAACGGGTACGGTCCGTTTCTGTCGCTGTCACTCGATCGGCTGTCCGGATAGATCGAGATCGGCCGGACGGTGGGTGTTTTCGCCCGTACGGACAAACGTGATTTCGCGGGTTCACAGGCTCTTCACAGCCCGACCATCAGGTGATCCTGAGGCTGGCGCGGGTACCGTGCAGACGTTAGGTGCTTTGAGCAGCATCTATGCTCCGAGGAAGGGCCGAGATCAGTTGCTGGATCTGTAAACCTTCTTTACAAAATGGGCCAAAGCCATGCGTCAATAGTTCCGTTCCGTCCTGCCGGGGGGAAAGTTTCCGGTTTCCGAACAGCCAGTACGCTCGATGTCATGGAAGCAAGGCACGACCTGGGTAAATTCATCACTGAATTGTCCGTCGCGCAGCGTGGTGTCGTGCTTTCATCGGGTCGTGGGGTGAGTGGCGAACTGATGATCGCGCAGGGTGGCGTGATGGTCTCGACGCGTTCCGTGTTGAGTCATCGTCGAGGATCGGTGGACCGAAAAAATCGACGAAATGACAATGTGGTCCGCCTCACTCCGAAGGCGGGGATCGAGACCTCGACACGGATGGGTAGCGACCAGAAGGCGACTGAGGCGTTGCAGGAGGCAGAGACCGAAGTCGTCATCGCACGAAAGGTGGACTGGGTGAGGGTGTCCGGTCGGCCGACTCGGCGATCGATGTCGGCCTTACGGCCCGAAAGTTAACCGGTTCGTTCCTGCTGACATGCAGGAGAATCGATGCAGTTGGTGGAAGGATGGAGATCGTGGGAACTGCGTTGGCGGAAATGACGATGCCTCAGATCTCGCCGCTTGCCGGCGAGCCTATTGAACGCGCTGACGCTGAGCGCCTGGCGGGAGTGCTCAAGGCGCTCGCCGACCCGGCTCGGCTACGGCTGTTGAGCCTTATCCAGTCCGCCACGGATGGCGAGGCGTGCGTCTGCGACCTGACGGCCCCCCTGGGCCTTTCGCAGCCGACCGTGAGTCACCACCTGCGGATCCTGACGGAGGCGGGTCTGCTGGAGCGTGAGAAGCGTGGTGTGTGGGCGTACTACCGGCTGGTGCCGACCGCCATCGCCACCATCGCGGACCTGCTGACCCCGCCGCGGAAGCGGGCCACCAAGAAGGCCCGCTGAGCTGTCGGTAGCGACCTGGCGTCACTGATCTATGGGGGGCGTGGCGCCAGGCCGAGGACCCCGGCTCAACGGACTGGGCCGGCGGACCTGAGGAGGAACGGGTGAACTACGTCCCCGGTGACCTGCGTGACCAACTCGCGCACGTGGGTTACGACGTGGTGCAGGCGGGCCTCGTGTGTGGATCGGGCGGCAACCTGTCCGCCCGCATTCCCGACGAGGACGCCATCTGGGTCACCGCGAGCGGATCCTGGCTGGACCGGCTGAGCCGGAGCACCTTCGCGCCGGTGCGGATCTCCGACGGGGCGCCCGCCGTCGTCGGGGCCATACCGCCGGCACGGATCGAGCCGACCAGTGAGCTGGCGCTGCACCTCGCGCTCTACCGGGCACGGCCGGACATCAACGCGGTGGTTCATCTCCACCCGCAGACGGCTCTGCTGCTGGACGCCCTGGGCGAGCACATCCGGATCGTGACCACCGATCACGCGTACTACCTGCGGCGGGTGTCGACCGTGCCGTTCCGGCTGCCGGGCAGCACCGAACTGGCCGCGCTGACCGCGGCGATGGCCGCCGACGGCACCGACTGTCTGGTGCTCAGCCAGCACGGGTGCGTGGTGATGGGCGACTCCGTGGAACTCGCGCACAAACGGGCGCGCAATCTGGAGGAGGCGGCGTCGCTCACGTACCGGGCGCTCACCGCGGGCCGGCTGGAGAACCTTCGGGAGTGCCCGGAGGAGTTCCTGGAGCGGCTCTCCGGACCCACCGCCGTAACGGTGTAGGCAGGAACGGAAAGGCCGGCTCCCGATACCGGGGCCGGCCTTCCGTCTGTCCGCCGTCAGTTGCGTGGCGGCCACTGCTGCTGGTCGCCGTAGGGCTGCTGCTGCCCGTACTGCTGGGGCGGGTACTGCTGTTGCGGGTAGGTGGGCTGCCCGTACGCCTGCTGCTGGGGGTGGCCCTGCGGCTGAGCCTGCTGCGGGTAGGCCGGCTGCTGCGGGGCATGGTGGTGGTGCTCCTGAAACTCCTGGAACTCGTGGCGGGCGGCGTCGGCCATGCCCGCGACGCTGGCCGCGGCGACGACACCGATGGCGGCCGCCGGCTCCGGGCCCTTGTGCAGGCCCTGCTTCTTGGCCTTCCGCTCACGCAGGAGCTCGATACCGATCGGCAGCACCGAGATCAGGACGATCAGCACGACCACCGGCAGGATGTAGTGGTCGATCTTGTCGCCGATGGCGTCGTAGATCTGCTGCGCCAGCAGGTAGCCGAGCAGGATGATGCCGTCGGTCCAGAGGACGGCGCCCACGATGTTCCACACCAGGAACTGGCGGGCCGGCATGCCGAGCGTGCCGGCGACCGGGTTGAGGAACGTGCGGACGATCGGGATGAAGCGCGCCAGCACCACAGCCTTGGCCGGGCCGAACTTCTCGAAGTAGTACTCCGCCTTCTCGACGTACTCCTTCTTGAAGAGTTTCGAGTCCGGCTTGTCGAACATCCGGCGCCCGTACCTCGCGCCCAGCCAGTGCCCGAACTGGGCGCCGATGATGGCACAGATCGGGGCGCCGATCAGCAGACCGACGATGGACAGCTTGGCGCCCGGGCCGAAGATCGAGTCGGCCACCTCGGAGGCCGCCACGCCCGCCAGGAACAGCAGAGAGTCACCGGGGAAGAAGAAGCCGACCAGCAGGCCGGTCTCCGCGAAGAGGATGGCCAAGACACCCGGCAACCCGAAGGCACTGAGAAGGTCCTTCGGGTCCATCGGGTTCAGCGCGAGCTGCTCCGTGAGCGCATGGATGTCCACGAGGAGCCAGGGTACCGGCCGATGTGCGGCCGGTACCTGTATGAATGCTGTGCGGTTCAGAAAGTGACCGACCGGTCACAAACGAGGATCCACCGGTTCCGACTCGGCTGCCAGGATCGCGAAGACCAGCTCGTGCACCCGCCAGGCCGGAGCGCCCTCGGCCAGCCGGTCCAGCGCCGCCAGGCCGAGGCCGTGCTCACGCAGAGCCAGCGACCGCTTACGGCCCAGGTTCCGCCGGCGGAGCTGGTCCAGCTGTTCCGGCCGGGTGTACTCCGGACCGTAGATGATCCGCAGGTACTCACGGCCGCGGCACTTCACGCCGGGCTGGACGAGACGGCCCTTCGCGTCGGTCCGGGCGAGCCCGGCCCACGGCTTGACCACCATGCCCTCGCCGCCGGCCGCCGTCAGGGTCAGCCACCACTCGGTGGCGGCGGCCTCCGCCGCCGGATCGTCCAGATCGACGATCATCCGCCGGGTGGGCGTGAAGAGCTCCGGGTCTGCCGCGACCAGGCGGTCCGCCAGCGCCAGGTGCCAGTCGTGGTCCCTTTTCGCGTACGAGACCCCGGCGCCCGCCAGCACGGCGAACGGAGCGAGGGTGACCCCGGTGAGGCCGTCGGTCGGTTTCACATAGGCCCGGTAGGCCGCCGAGTATCCCTCGATCTCGGTGGCCCGCAGCTCCAGCCGGTCCCGCAGTTCGCCGACGTCGAGCCCGCGCCCGGCCACCCGCTCCAGCACCGTGAGCGCGGCGGGCAGCGCGGCCCGGCCGGCCGCGCCGACCCCGGCGTACTGGTCCCGGATGAGGCTGCCCGCCTTCGCCGACCAGGGCAGCAACTCGGTGTCCAGGAGCAGCCAGCCGGTCTCCAGCTCGGCGAAGAGCGGGGCGGCCGCGGCCCGGATGCGGGCCAGCAGCGGCTCGTCCAGTTCCGGGCCGAAGAACGGGCGGCCGGTCCTGGTCCAGACGGCGTCGCCCGTGCCGGAGACGGAGACCCGCACCACGGCACGGGAGCCCATGTGTTTCTCCTCGCACACCACCCGCTCCACCCCGGCGGCACGCAGGTCCGCGAAGGCCGAGGACGGGTGCTCCAGGTAGCCCTCCACGGTCGAGCTCGTGCACGGCGCCATCGTGGGCGGCAGCCAGACCAGAGTCTCCGGGTCGACCGAGAACCGCCCCATGACCTCCAGGGCCGCGGCCGCGTTCTCGGCGGGGACGGTGGTCTGTCCGTACCCGTAATCGATGTGCCGACGACCCGTCACGTCCGCGATGTCCAGGCCCTGATCGGGTTTGGCCGGAGTCGTGAGCAGCGGCCGGACCGGTGCGTAGTACTCCTTCGCGGCCGGGACCGCGACCAGCTCGCGCGACGGCCAGCGGAGCGCGGTGAGCGCGCCGCCGAAGACGCAACCGGTGTCCAGGCAGATGGTGTTGTTGATCCACTCCGGAACCGGGGTGGGCACGTGGCCGTAGACGACGGCGGCCGAGCCGCGGTACTCACGGGCCCAGGGGTAGCGGACCGGCAGGCCGTACTCGTCGGTCTCGCCGGTGGTCTCGCCGTAGAGCGCGAAGCTGCGCACCCGGCCCGAGGCCCGCCCGTGGTAGGCCTCCTTGAGGCCGGCGTGCGCCACCACCAGGTTGCCGTCGTCGAGCACGTAGTGGCTGACCAGGCCGTCGATGAAGACCCGCACCTCGGCGACGAACGCCGGGTCCTCCGCCTCGAGCTGCTCCAGGGTCTCCGGCAGGCCGTGGGTGAGCTGGACGTTGCGCCCGTTCAGCTTGCGAGCCAGTTTCTGCTCGTGGTTGCCCGGCACACAGATCGCGTGCCCGGCCGCCACCATGCCCATGACCAGCCGCAGGACCCCCGGCGAATCGGGACCGCGGTCGACCAGGTCACCGACGAAGACCGCCTTGCGGCCCTCCGGGTGCGTGGCGTCGACCGGCCGGTCGCGCTCGTCGCGGACCAGGTGCCAGCCCAGCTTGCCGAGCAGCGCCTCCAGCTCGGCCCGGCAGCCGTGCACGTCCCCGATGATGTCGAACGGTCCGTGCTCGCCCTTCAGGTCGTTGAAGAGCTTCTCGTAGCGGATCTCGGCGGCGGCGATCTCGTCCACCCCGCGCAGGACGTGGATCTTGCGGAAGCCCTCCTTGGCGAGCTGCCCGAGAGAACGCCGCAGGTCACGGTGCATCCGGGTGATCACCTGGCGGCCGAAGGTCCGGTCCGTACGGCCCTGCGTGCGCTCCCAGGCCAGTGACTCCGGCACGTCCAGCACGACCGCCACCGGCAGCACGTCGTGCTCACGGGCCACCTTGACCAGACCGGCCCGGGCGTGCGACTGGAGGTTCGTCGCGTCCACCACGGTCAGCCGTCCGGCGGCCAGCCGCTTGCCGGCCACGTAGTGCAGCACGTCGAACGCGTCGGACGAGGCGGACTGGTCGTTCTCGTCGTCGGCCACCAGGCCACGGAAGAAGTCCGAGGAGAGGACCTGGGTGGGCGCCCAGTGCCGGGCCGCGAAGGTCGACTTGCCGGAACCGGAGATGCCGACCAGGGCCACGAGCGACAGCTCGGGAACGTCGAGGATCATGCGGTCACCTCCGAGATCTTGAAGAGAGCGAGCTGGGTGGGTGCGCCGGTGACCTCGTCCGCCTCGCCGACCCCACGGATCGTCACCGTGTAGCCGTGTGCCGCGGCGACCGACTCCGCCCACGCGGCGAACTCGGTCCGGGTCCACTCGAAGCGGTGGTCCGAGTGGCGCATCCCGGTCAGCCCCTCGTAGTGCACGTTGTACTCCACGTTCGGCGTGGTCACGATCACGGCGCCGGGCCGCGCGTGACCGAAGACGGCGGCCTCCAGAGCGGGCAGCCGGGGTAGGTCGATGTGCTCGATGACCTCCATCAGCACCGCCGCGTCGAAACCGCGGAGCCGGTCGTCGCGGTAGGTCAGCGCGGTCTGGATCAAGCGGATCCGGTCCTTCTGCCGCTCGGGCAGCCGGTCCAGCCGGAGCCGCCGGGCCGCCTGCTCCAGCGAGCGGGTGGACACGTCGGCACCGACGATCTCGGTGAGAGCCCGGTCCTTGACCAGGGCGGTCAGCAGCGCGCCGCCACCGCAGCCCAGGTCCAGGACGCGGGACGCGCCCACCTCGGTGAGAGCGGCCAGCACGGCCTCCCGGCGCTGCTCGGCCAGCGGGGCGCGGCGGGTCACCGGCAGCTCGGCCTCCTCCTCGGTGGCCGGCTGATCCGCCTCCAGCAGCTGGAGGGCGGTGGTCGCCAGCGACCGGCGGTGCGCCAGGTAGCGCCGGGCGATCAGCACCTTCTCCGGGTGGGCGGCGAGCCATCCCTCACCGGAGCGCAGCAGCTTCTCGATCTCGTCCGGAGCGACCCAGTAGTGCTTCCCGTCGTCCAGCACCGGCAGCAGCACGTACAGATGGTTCAGCGCGTCGGCGACCCGCAGCTCGCCGGACAGGTGCACGTCGACATAGCGGCTGTCGCCGCCGATCTCCGCCTCGAACGGGATGGGGGTGGCCGTGACCTGCCAGCCGAGCGGGGTGAACAGGCGGCTCACCAGCTCCGGAGTGCCGCGCAGCACCGGCACGTGGATCTCCAGCGGGATGCTGGTGGCGGCCAGTTCCGGCCGGTCCCGCGAGGCGCCGCGCAGGGCGCTGCGGAACACCTTGGCCAGGGCGCTCGCCAACAGGCTGGAGGCCGCGTACGGCCGATCGTTCACGTACTGGCTCAGCTCGAACGCGTCCCGCTGCGCCCGCAGCCGCTGTGGGTCGATGTCCAGCAGCAGGGCCGCGGTGCACCGGTCCTCCTCCGCCTCGGGGTAGAGGACGTGCGCCGTGCCGGTGGGCACGTCGAAGGAGTGCACCTTGCCGGGATGCTTGACCAGCAGGTAGCCCAGGTCGGTGGCGGGCCGGTGGGTGGTCGTCAGGGTGAGCAGCACGCGTCGATCGTGTCAGCAGCCCGCGACTCCGGCGATCGATTTGTGCCCGCCGGTCAGCGGTAGTCGTCGTCGAATTCGACCACGCGGACCTGTTCCTGGGCGTCCCACTCGCTGACGTCGCCGGTGTGGGGCGGCTCGTCGTCCGAGTCGTCGTCCTGCAGGCTGGGGACCGCGATCATCGCCTGCTCTGCCGCGTCGAACTCGGGTGTCTCCAGGTCGATCTCCATCGGCTGCGTCATCCTCGGCTCCCTTCCGTTCTCGGCGGCTATCGGCTCCGGGGTGGTCCGGTCTCTCCGGTGCTCGGGCGTGTGGTCCTCGTCTCATGGTGCGCGTTGCCCGGCCGGGATGCCGCACAAACGGGCAGGTGCCGCTTCTTCTGGCGGTGGCGCGAGCGGCCCGATCACGGAGCGCAAGGGGAACAAGGGCCACAGTCCGCCGCGAACCGGCCGGGAGATTGCCGCTTATATACCAATCGCGGGGCTCGCGGTCCGGATTTCGGGGCGATTTCCGCTACGCAACGCGACTGCGGAATACTGCCTGCTGGAGGACAGCGCGGTCCTGCCCTCTGCTGCCCGTACCAAAGAGCAAGGAGCGCACCGATGCCTATCGCTTCTCCCGAGGTCTACGCCGAAATGATCGATCGCGCCAAGGCCGGCGCGTTCGCCTACCCGGCGATCAACGTGACGTCCTCGCAGACCCTCAACGCGGCCCTCCAGGGCTTCGCGGAGGCCGGCAGCGACGGCATCATCCAGATCTCCACGGGTGGTGCCGAGTACGTCTCGGGCCCGACCATCAAGGACAAGGTCACCGGCGCCGTGGCGCTGGCCGAGTTCGCGCACCACGTCGCGAAGCACTACCCGGTCAACATCGCGCTGCACACCGACCACTGCCCGAAGAACCACCTCGACGGGTTCGTCCGGCCGCTGATCGACATCTCCGCCGAGCGTGTCGCCAAGGGCCAGAACCCGCTGTTCCAGTCGCACATGTGGGACGGCTCGGCCGTGCCGCTGGACGAGAACCTCCAGATCGCCGAGGAGCTGCTGGCCAGGACCGCGGCCGCCAAGATCATCCTGGAGATCGAGGTCGGCGTCGTCGGTGGCGAGGAGGACGGCGTCACCGCCGCGATCGACGACAAGCTCTACTCGACCGTCGAGGACGGCCTGGCCACCGCCGCCGCCCTGGGCCTGGGTGAGAAGGGCCGCTACCTGACCGCCCTCACCTTCGGCAACGTGCACGGCGTCTACAAGCCGGGCAACGTCAAGCTGCGCCCGGAGATCCTCAAGGAGATCCAGGACGCGATCGGCGCCAAGTACGGCAAGGAGAAGCCGCTCGACCTGGTCTTCCACGGCGGCTCGGGCTCGCTGCTGTCGGAGATCCACGGCGCTCTGGACTTCGGTGTCGTCAAGATGAACATCGACACCGACACCCAGTACGCGTTCTCCCGCCCGGTCGCGGACCACTTCTTCCGCAACTACGACGGTGTGCTCAAGGTGGACGGCGAGGTCGGCAACAAGAAGGCCTACGACCCGCGCGCCTGGGGCAAGCTGGCCGAGAACGGTCTCGCCAAGCGGGTCCTCGAGGCCTGCGAGCACCTCCGCTCGACCGGAACCACGTTCGCCAAGTAATTCCGCGACGACGGCCGGTCCCCTTCGTGGGGACCGGCCGTCGTTGTCTTGCGGGGTCACGCAGAGGCACGGGTACCATCGACCGATCAAGATCGGCGGGACGGTGGTCGTGCTCGGAATCGAGGGCTGGAAACCCGAGTGGCATCACGATGCCGAAGCCCTCGCTGCCGCCCATCGACACATGTTCGTGCGGCTCATCGGCCGGAAACTGCGATCAAGCCATCTCATGTGGGATGTGGCTCAGCGTGGTTGGTTCGCCGACGGTCCGGTGATCCTCGACTTCGGAATGAGTCGCGTAGAGATCACTCACCGTAAATTCGATGAGTGCGCGATCACCTGGGACCAGATCGACATGAGCGTCCCGATCGACTGGTACGAACACTTCGACTGGCGGTCCGACCCGAACGCCGCGCTGCGCCAGGCCCGTGACCGCCCGCTTCGTGCCGTCAACATCATCGAGCGGACCACCTCGGCCGACTGGCGGCCCCGCGTGCTGCACGCCGTCGAATTCCTCTTCGACGGCGCGCGCCTCGCGATCTACAACGCCATGGACGAGAACGGCATCACCGACGTCCCCGAGGCCGAGCTGCCCGCCGTGCACTGGCGGCGCGTGCACGTCGCCTGAGAGGTCAGTAGCTGCCGCCACCGCCACTGTCCCCACCGCCGCTCCAGCCACCGCCGCCACTGTCCCCGCCGCTCCAGCCGCCGCCACCGCCGCTGTCGGAGCCGCTCCAGCCGCCGCTGTCACTCGACGACGAGCCGCTGTCGCTCCACGAGTGGTCGTCCGAGGAGCCACCGTCGTGGTGGTGGCTGTGCGGGGCCGCCACCCAGGCGCCGTTGTTGTGGGAGCGGGACCGGCCGGCGCGCCGGGCGCCGCCCCTGATGATCTTGAGGAACAGTGAGACCGCCAACAGCGCGATGACGACGATGAAGAACACGGTCAGATCCATGGGTGCAGTGTGCGACACCCCCGCTACTTCGCCGAAGGCGCGGGTGAGAGGGCCGACATGGCCTCGTCCAGTGAGTCGGTGACCACGATCAGACCGGACTGGTCGCCGCGTGGGGAACGGGCCAGCAACGGTCCGAGGAGGTCCGCCACGGGCAGCGCGGCCCAGTGCTCCACACCGAGGAACACGTACGCCCCGGACGGCCCGTCGGTGGCGTAGAACGTCTTGGTCGCCGCCTGGAAGATCTCCTGCACGGTCCCGGCCCAGCCCGGTGCGAACACGATCCCGCCCCGGGACAGCCGCAGGATCGAGTCCTCGCGGACCGCGTTGGAGAAGTACTTGCCGATCTGGCCGGCGAACAGGTTGGCCGGCTCGTGCCCGTACAGCCAGGTGGGCAGGGCCAAGCCGCCGTGCCGGAGCCGGCCGGCCACGTCGAGCGGTGGCAACGGCCAGGTGGCACGCACCGCCAGCGCGGCCGCGGTGTACGGCACGTGGTCCAGGAACTGCGGCGCGACCGCGAGCCGGTCGATCGCGACGGTGAGGTCGGCCTCCGGGAACGAGGAGAAGTAGGCGCCCAGGTTGGCGGCCTCCATCACGCCCGGGCCGCCGCCGGTCACGATCAGGCGCCCGGCGGCGGCCAGGCGGCGGGCCAGGGCCGCGACCATCCGGTACGGCCCCGAGCCCCGTGGCGCGGCATGCCCGCCCATGATCCCGATCGCCCCGCCCGGCCCGGACATCCTCGCCCACGCGTTGAGCGCCTTGCCCAGCGCGTTGTCGATCCCGGCGTCGTGCAGCCGCTGGGCGAGCGCCTCCCGGATGTCCGGAACAGCGCCGCCGTGCGCCACGAAATGGTCGTAGACGGTGGTGTCGTACATGCCGGCGAAGCCGTGCTCGGCGAACCCGGCGGACAGGTCCTCCGCCGTGTACAGCAGCGCCGGATGTGTCGGGTAGGGCCGGCCGTCGAAGGGCGGGACCACGTGCGCCCCGCGCCGGATCAGGTCGGCCTCCACCTCCAGCCCGGCCAGATGGCAGCCGACGAAGACGGTGTCGCGGACGTCGGTGCCGCTCAGGTCGGGCGGATCCTGGTCCAGGCGCAGGCCCAGGACACACAGGCCGGCCAGGGTGTTCCTGGCCAGGTGCACGTTCAGTTCGGCTCGGGTCTCGATCTCGTCGGCGGTCGCGTCGAAGGGCGTGTCGCCGCCGAGCACTGGTTGCAGGGGATCGGGCATACCGTCCATCTTGCTCGCACCGAGCACGTCGTTGACGTACTACCTAAAGTTGTCGGCATGCGTGCTGCGTCGGGGTCACTGTTCGGATTGGCGTACGGGGATTCGCTCGGGAAGCCGACCGAGTTCCAGGAGTACGCCTCGATCGTCGCCCGGTACGGTCCCGGCGGCCCACGGCAACTGGTCGGCGAGCCGGCCCTGGTGACCGACGACACGCAGATGGCCCTGGCGGTCGGTGAGGCGCTGCTCGAGGTCGGCGCCGACGTCACCCCGGCCGCTCTGGAGCCGGTGCTGCGCCGCCGCTTCCTGTCCTGGGCGGCCAGCCCGGAGAACGACCGGGCGCCCGGCATGACCTGCCTGCGGGCCATCGAGCTGCTCGCCGACGGCCGACCGTGGACCCGGGCCACCCAGGCCGGCTCGAAGGGCTGCGGCGCCAACATGCGGGTCACCCCGGTGGGCCTGGTTCCCGGTCTCACCGACGACCAGCGGGCCGGGGTGGCACAGTTCCAGGCGGCCCTCACACACGGCCATCCGACCGGGCTGGCGGCGAGCGAGCTCACCGCGTACGCCTGCCTTTGGCTCCGGAACGGCCTCGCGCCGGCCGATCTGCTCGCCGCCCTCCGGGATCGCTGCGCCGCGCAGCGGAAGGTCTATCGGGGCGACTGGCTGGGGGAGCTGTGGCAGCGCCCGACGGTGACCTCGCCGGAGGACTTCATCGCCCGCGGCTGGGACGAGTGCGCCGCCGCGCTGGACCGGGTCGAGGCCGCGCTCGCGAAGGGCGACCACGCCGGCGACCCGTGCCTGGCCACCGGCGCCGGCTGGATCGCCGAGGAAGCGCTGGCCACGGCCCTCTACTGCTACCTGATCTCGCCGCACGAGCCGGTCACCGTCGTCGGCCGTGGCGCGGCCTCGTCCGGCGACTCCGACTCCATCGCCTGCCTGGCGGGGGCTTTCGCGGGCGCCTCGCTCGGCCTCTCCGCGTGGCCGGACGAGTGGCAGACCCAGATCGAGTACGCCGGCCGGCTGTTCCGTCTCGGCAGGGCCTGGGACTGATCATCGGCTGTTCATTCGGGGAAACGCCGTCTTGACGGGAATGCGGCCCGCCCGGACGGGTTGAATGGGGTCATGCAGAACCTCCTTCCCGAGCCGCCGGCCACCCGCCTGCCCGCCGACGCCGAGGCCGACAAGGCTCTCGCCGAGGCCTCCGCCGCGGGCACCGACGAGGCCTTCAAGGCGGTCGCCGCCAAGTACCCCGCGTACAGCGCCGCCTGGGCGCCTCTGGCCGCCGCGGCGCTGGCCGCCGACGAGCCGGTCACCGCGTACGCGTACGCCCGCACCGGATACCACCGCGGCCTGGACGCGCTGCGCCGCAACGGGTGGAAGGGCCACGGCCCGGTGCCCTGGGCGCACGAGCCGAACCAGGGCTTCCTGCGCTGCCTGCACGTCCTGTCGCTGGCCGCCGCCGTGATCGGTGAGGCGGACGAGGCGGCCCGTTGCGCCCAGTTCCTGCGGGACAGCGACCCGGCGGCGGCCGACGCCCTGACCTGATCCGTTTCGGACGGCGAGCGTCTTCGGCGCTCGCCGTCCATTTTCGTCAGAGCCCCTCAGCGACCGCAGCGGCGATCTTGAGCCAGGCGTCCTTGGTGCTGCTGGACAGTTCGCCGTACCGGATCGGCTCGCCGGAGTCGATCAGCCGCTCGTAGGGGGCCAGCAGCACCGCCCTGGTCCGGGCCGCGAAGTGCTGCTGGATCCACGGCAGGTCGATGTCCTTGCGGGTCGGCGGCATGGTGACGATCGTCACCGCCTGGCGGACCAGTCGCCGGCGACCGCTCTGCTCCAGGTGGTCGAGCGCCCGGGCCGCGGTCTCGGCCGAGTCGTTACGGGCCGACATGGTGATCACCAACTGGTCGGTGGCGTCCATGGCGGCCTGCCAGTTCTCCGCGCGGACGTTGTTGCCGGTGTCCACGAAGATCAGCTTGTAGAACCGGCTCACCACGTCACGGATCTCGGCGAACGAGTCCGCGGTCAGCATCTCGCCGGCGGTCGCCGACTCGTCCGAGGCGAGCACGTCGAACATGCCCTCGCCCTGGGCCCGGACATACTGCGACAGGTCACCGACCCGGCCCTGCGCGCCCTGGAAGAGATGCAGGTCACGCATCATGTCCCGGACCGTACGGGCGTGGAAGTCCTGCTGCGCCCGCATGCCCAGCGTGCCCTGCGTCTCGTTGTTGTCCCAGGCCAGCACGTAGCCGCCGCGCTTCTGCCCGAACGTCATCGCCAGCAGCAGCACGGCCACCGTCTTCCCGGCGCCGCCCTTCGGGTTGACCACGGTTACCTGGCGCAGCCCGCCGAAGTTGCGGCGGACCATCTCCACGTCCTGCTTGTACTCCAGCTCATGCTGGCCCGGAGCCATGTTGAGCAGCCCGAACGTGCTCTTCCGGAGCATCGCCCGGGCACCCATCGTGGCGCTCTGCTGGGACGGCCGGGCGAGCCGCCGCCGGGCGAACTCCTCCGCCGTCGGCGTCGCGTCGAGCAGATCCTGGAACGGGTCGATCTCAGCGGCGCCGGGCGGCACTGCCTGCTGCTGAGGTGGCGACAACGGCGTCGTGTGCACGGGCGCCTCACCGACGGCCTGCGGCGGGAAGCCGTCCGCGGTGGGCGGCATTCCGACGGCGGCCTGCGGCGGCCACGGCGCGGCCTCTGTGGGGCTCGGCGTCCCGACGGCGGCCTGCGGCGGCGTCGGCTGTTCAAACGGCGGGGGTACGACGGAGGCGCCGACCGCCGGTGGGACCGGCTGGACCGAAACGGGCTCCACCGGAACCGACAGTGGCGGCGCCGGCAGGACGGAGGCCGGTTCAGCGGGTCCGGGCCAGGCGGGCTGGGCCGACAGCGGAGAGACCGGCGAGACCGGCTGCACCGGGACCGGCTGGGTGGCCGGCGGCACCGGGGCGCTCTCCGCCGGACGGTGCGGCGGGTGCGCCCACGGGGAGTCGGCCACGGCCGGGACGACCGGATCCGGACCGGGCCACGGCGCCGCCTCGGCCGGCGGCCGCTGGCTGGGCAGATGCACCCCGGGTGGCAGGGACGTGTCCCCGGAGGGCCGGTAGACGCCCGGCTCGACCTGCGTCATCCCGACCGGTGGCGTCCGATCGGTCAGTGGCACGGCACGGCCGTGCACCGGCGTCTCGGGCTCGTCGGCCCAGAACGGCTCCACGTCCCGGGCCGGCGGAGCGGACTCGGCCCCCGGGGCGTGGACACGGTCGGCGTTCTCGTCCGCCACGGATGAGACCTCCGGTATCACGATCGGCTGAAGTGCCCGTCCAGAGTTGCACGGACCTCGGATCCTTGTCTCCTGCGGTAGCGGGCGGCAGCGGCCCGGCCCGCATGAAATCGTATGCGGGCATGCCGGGCGGCCGGTGTTACGCTCGCTGCGATGCCACCGTCCCCGCGTTCCGTGGTCACGATGCGGGACATCGCGGCCGCCTCCGGGGTTTCGCAGAGCACCGTGTCACGGGTGCTCAACAACGCGCCCACCCGGGTGCCGATCGCCCCGGAGACCCGGGAGCGGGTGATCCGGGCGGCACGGGAGCTGGGTTACCGGCCCAATCCGCTGGCCCGGGGGCTGCGCGGCGCGTCGACCAACCTGATCGGCGCGGTCGTCCGGGACTTCAGTGACGTCTTCTACGCCGGGGTCATCGAGGCGCTGGTCGTCGAGTCGATGGCGCACGGTTACCACGTGGTGCTGGGCCACGTCCACGGGCGGCTGGACGCCGGAACCCCGCTCACCACCGTGCTGGAGACCCGGCACACGGACGCGATCATCCTGCTCGGTGACATGCAGGCGTACCCGGAGTTCCTCGACGACCTGCGCGGATCGTCGGTGCCGGTGGTGGGGCTGTGGCAGGGCGTGAGCCCGCTCGAGTTCCCGGCCGTCAACCCGGACGACCGGGCGGGTGTGCGGGCGGGGCTGGAGCATCTCGCGTCGCTGGGGCACCGGCGGATCGGGTTCCTCAGCGCGGAGTTGCCCAACGAGTACCGCATCCGCGAGGAGGCGTACGCCGATTTCATGCGGGAGCGGTTCGGCGGTGTCCCCTCCGGCTATCTGCGGCGCTGTCCCGGCACCCTGGACGGCGGCGAGTCTGCGCTGACCGACCTGATGAGCCTGCCGGAGCCGCCGACCGCGGTGGCCGCCTCCACCGACCTGGTGGGAGTGGGCGCGCTGCATGCCGCGCACGGTCTCGGCATCCCGGTGCCCGGCCGGCTGTCGGTGGTCGGTTTCGACGACATCCTCATCGCGTCGCACACCGTGCCCGCGCTCACCACGCTGCGGATGCCGATCGCGGAGATCGTCGGCTTCGGCGTGGCCCGGGCGGTGTCGCTGGCCCGGGATCCGTCGGGTGGCCGCGAGCCGGACGTGACCGTCTTCCAGTTGCCGCTGGTCGTGCGGGACTCCACCGCGCCGCCGGAGCGGCCCTGATCATCGGGGGATCCAGACCCGCATGGCGCCCGGTTCGCGGTTGGCCCACGCGAAATAGGGGATGGCTCCGGCTGTCGCCGGCGCACCGGACCGGCGGCGGAGCACCGGGACGGTGACGCCGATCATCGCCTCGGCGACGTCGGGCCGCGGCTGCACGTCCGGCTCCCGGCTCGGATCCCAGATCAACTCCTCGATCTCGGTACGCCCGGGCGCGTCCGCGGTCTCGATGCAGTAGACGAGCGGGCCCCGTTCCACCGCCACGCACCCGCGTACCGCGTCGATCCGCGGGTCCGGCTCGGTGATCCGGGCCGGCAGGTCGAGGCTCAGTTCGACGACGTCACCGGGCTGCCACCGCCGGTGCCGCTTGACCATCCCGGCGCCGACCGCGAGGGTGCCGTCCGGCCCGGTCAGGGTCGCCGTCCGGCACCATCGGGGCACCCGCAGGGACAGGGTCCACGGCTCCGCCGGCGTCTCCAGCAGGGACAGGACGATGCGGCCGTCCCAGGGGTAGCCGGTGTCGATCCGCAGCCGGGCCGGGCCGGACGGCAGTTCGGTTCGCACCTCGGCCGCGGCGTACTGGTGCACCTGGATGCCGCTGTCGTCACCGGTCGCCAGGTACTGCTGCCACGTGCTGAGCAGGCGCATCAGGTTGGGCGGGCAGCAGGCGCACGGATACCAGGGCAGCCGTGGCCCGGCTCCGTCGAGCACGCGGTGGGTACGGCGTTGCAGCGGGTTGGTGTAGAAGAACCGGGTTCCGGTGAGCGAGATGCCGGGCAGGACACCGTTGTACATGGTCCGCTCGATCGCGTCGGCGTACCCGGCCTCGCCGGTGGCCAGCAGCAGGCGCCAGGCGAGCATGACGCTGGCGATGGCCGCGCAGGTCTCGGCGTACGCCCGGTCCGGTGGCAGCTCGTAAGGATCGCCGAAGGCCTCGTCGCGGTGCCGGCTGCCGAGTCCCCCGGTGAGGTACGTGCGGGTCCGGATCATGTCGTCCCATCGCCGCCGGACCGCGCCGAGCAGCCGGTCGTCGCCGAGTTCGACGGCCACGTCGACGGCGCCGCAGTCCAGGTAGAGCTGCCGGACGGCATGGCCGGCGACGGTGGCCGCGTCGCGTACCGGCTCATGGTCCTGCCAGTAACCGGCGCCGAACCGCGCGCCGGGCAGCGTGCCGTGACCACGCAGTTCGAGCATCCGGGCGGCCGTCGTCAGACGGCGCCGGTCCCCGGTCACCCGCGCGAGCTCCACCAGCGCCATCTCGATGTTGGGATGGCCGTCGACGAGCGGTCCGGGCAGGTGGTCGGCGGCCCGGATCGCGACGTCGAGCAGCCGGTCGTCGCCGAGCGCGCGATGCCAGGCCACCGCGGCCTGGATCAGGTGCCCGAGGCAGTAGAGCTCGTGGCCCCAGGACAGGTCACGGTACGGCTCGCCGTCGCCGGCCTGGACGTAGCTGTTCAGATAGCCGTCGGCCCGCTGTGTGGCGGTGACCAGGGCGATCACCTCGTCGGCGGACGCGGCCAGGCCCGGGTCGGGTCCGCGGGCGAGCTCCCACCCGACCGCTTCGAGCCACTTGTACACATCGGAGTCGAGGAACGGTAGGGTGGTCCCGGTCGAGTCGGCGGCGGCACGGTACCCGTCCGCGAGCCGCAGATTGTCCAGCGTCCCGGCGCGGCGGAGCTGGTCGAGACCGTGCGGGATGGTGTGTTCCCGGTTGATCCGGACCCGGTCGGCCCAGAAGCCGGTGCGCAGATCGACCTGCTCGGCGCCGAACGGACGGAGCCGGGACCAGGCGGTCCGGGACGGCTGCACCACTGACACGCTCATTTCACGGCTCCGCTCATCAGACCGGCCATGTAGTACCGCTGGAGCAACAGGTAGACGAGCACGCAGGGGATGATCGAGATGGTGACGCCGGCCTGGAGCATGCCCCAGTCGGTGCCGCCGAGACTGGTCTCGGTCCGGGCCGTCGCCAGGATCACGGGCAGGGTGAACTTCGCGCTCGAACTCATCATCACCAGCGCGCCGAGGAACTCGTTCCAGGACGTGATGAAGGCGAACAGGGTGACGGTGACGACGGCCGGCACCGTCGGCGGGAGGAAGACCCGCAGCAGGATCTGCAGCGAGCCGGCCCCGTCCATGACGGCGGCCTCCTCGATCTCCCGCGGCACCGCGGCGAACGTGTTGCGCAGGATGTAGAGGCTGAACGGCAACTGGATGCTGGTGTGCAGGACGGCCAGCCCGACCAGCGAGTTGGTCAGGCCGACCCGGGCGAACATCAGGAACATCGGGGTCAGCAGAGCCTGGTACGGAATGATCAGCGCGAGCAGGAGCACCACGAAGATCACCTCGCGGCCGGGCACCGGGAAGCGTGACAGCCCGTAACCGGCGGGCACCGTCAGCAGCAGCGTGAAGACGATCGTCAGGAGCGCCGTGCCGAAGCTGTTGCCCAGATAGGTGAGCAGACCCTCCTGGTAGTCCCAGAGCCGCCGGTAACTGTCCAGGCTCACCCCGTGCGGCAGGTAGGTCGGTGGGGTGGCGGCCGCCTCGGCGGTCGGCTTGATCGAGGCCAGCATCGAGTAGACCAGCGGCAGCAGCATGACCGTGCTGATCGCGGCGCAGGCGGCCGTCACCAGGTATCCGGTGCGCGCGGTCACGACTCGCTCCGGCGGGTGAGCACGAGCTGCACGATGGTGAACGCCAGGATGGTCACCGCGAGGATCAGCGACAGGGCGGCGCCGTAACCCAGCCTCAGGTACGGGAACGAGTTGAGATAGACGAAGAACACCGAGGTCGCCGTCTCGTTCTGCGGTTGGCCGGCGGTCATGATGTAGAACTGGTCGAACGCCAGCAGCGAGCCGATCACGCTGAGCAGGGTGACCAGCAGGACCGTACGCATGGTGAGCGGCAGGACCACGCGGGTGAGCCGCTGCCGGTAACCGGCGCCGTCCACCAGGCTCGACTCGGTGATCTCGGTGGGGATGGCCTGGATCGCGCCGACGAACAGGATCATCCCGAAGCCGATCACCTTCCAGACCACCGACGTGCTGATCGCGAAGTTCGACGTGCCGGCGTCCACCCCGAGCCAGAGCACCGGCCGGTCGATGACACCGAGGTCGAGCAGGATCCGGTTGATCACCCCGAAATTCGTGCTGAACAGCCAGTACCAGAGCAGGCTGGAAACCCCTAGACCGATGACGACAGGGACGAATATCACGGTACGGGTGACAGCGCGCACCCGCGACGGTGGCGCGGTCAGCAGGGCCAGCAGGTAGCCGCCCACGATGAGGACCGGGGTGATCAGGACCGTGTACTCCAGAGTGAACCGGAACGACGTCCAGAACTGCTCGTCGCCGAACGCCCGCCGGAAGTTGTCCAGGCCGATGAAGTGCGGCTCGGCGATCAGCGACCACTCGTGCAGTGACATCCAGATCATCCGGCCCAGCGGGTAGACCGTGAACACCAGCACGAACACCAGTGCCGGGGCCACGTACGCCAGGCCGGTCCATCTGTTCCGCCGCGTACCCTGCATGGTTTTCCCCTCCGTCAGGACTTCGCGGCGATCTCCTTCATTTCCTTCTTGGCGTCGGCGATGACCGTGTCGAGGTCGTCGTCGGAGTAGTAGGCGCGCTGGAGCATCTTGAGCCAGGGGCCCTGCGGCGAGTTGATCTGCTCGAAGAAGGTCAGCGTGTACGGCGTACGGCCGACGGTCAGCGCCTTCGCCACGTCCTGGACCAGCGGTTCGGCCTGGAAGTACTTGTTGTCGACCATGTCGCTGCGCGTGGTCAGGTTCAGCGCCTTCGCGTACACCTCGACCTGGACGTCGTCGGAGAGTAGGAACTTCATGAAGTTGACCGCGTCGTTGACCCGCTTGCTGCCCTTGGGCACCACGACGAGGTCGCCGCCGATGAACGAGGCGCTGGAGTTCGGCGCCACGCCGGGCAGCAGGGAGATGCCGAAGTCCATCCCGGGGTTCTGCTGGCGGGCGAGCGTGATGTTGAAGTTGCCGGTGCCCATCATGCCGACCTTGCCGGAGCCGAACTGGAGGTGGAACGTCTCGCCGTTCTCGGTCCGGTCGCCGTCGTGGACGTTGCCGGCCCTGACCATGTCCCGCTCGAACTGGAGCACCTGCTTCACGCCGTCGCCGACGAGCGGCTCGTCACCCGGGCCGGCCGCCTCGATCTTGGCGCCCGAGGCCCACATCAGCGGCCCGACCGTGAAGATGTTGCAGCCCGCGCAGTTGCCCGGCAGGTAGTAGCCCTTCACGTCCCCGCCCAGCGCGGTGATCCTGTCGGCGTAGGACCGCAGCTCGGACAGGCTGGCCGGTGGCTCGGCCGGGTCGAGGCCCGCTCGCTTGAAGAGGTCCTTGTTGTAGAAGAGCGCCGACACGTCGGCGTAGAGCGGGACGCCGTAGAGCCGCTGGTCGTACGTCGCGACCGTCATGTGCCCGCTGCTGGCGGTCGCCAGCTCGGGCCAGGCGCGGATCCGGTCGGTGAGGTCGACGAGCTGGCCGGCCTTCTCGAACTGGGGCGCGTAGATCAGATCCATCCCCATCAGGTCGGGAACCTGCCCGGAGGCGATGCCCTGGGCGATCTTGCCGACCATCTCGGTGTGCGGAATGTAGGTCAGTGCGATCTTGCAGTCGGGATTCTTCGTGTTCCACGCCGCGACCAGCATGTCCACCATGTCCTTGTTGCCACCCGAGCGCTCCCACATGGTGAGTTCGCCCTTACCGGCGCAGCTGGTCGTGGCGGCCACGTTCTGCCCGGCCGTGGATTCGGTCGGCTCAGTCCCCTGGGAGCAGCCGGTGACCCCGATCATGGCCGCGACGGTCAGGAGGGACAACCGCTGACGGGTCCTCATCCCACGTGCCTCCTGTCGAGTCAGCCCCGACCCGAGTGCCGGGTTGCCGGGACCGTACCGCGCACCGCATACGTTTGCGTACATACGTTTGCTCGGTCCGTCACGACTCGTGGAACCCGACATAGGCGAGAAACCGGAGAAACAGCGCGACCCCGGTTCCGCATCGGAACCGGGGTCGCCCAGAAGGATCGTGCTAGCTCGTGAACACCGCCCAGGCGCCCGCCTCGGTCCACCACGAACGCTTGCGGCTGGTGGAACCCGCCACCCCGTCGTCGAGGAACTGCAGGTCGCCCTCGCGGGGCAGCACGGACACCGCACGGCCGCGCGCCCGGCGCACCTCCACCCGGACCCTCGTGCCCTTGAAACGCTGTTTGACCACGACCGGGACCGCCACCGCGACCTCGACCCGCCCGTCGGTGGGGTCGCCCTCGGCGAGCAGCCGCAGGCCGTCGAACTCGGCGTAACCGGCCGCGTTGCCGACCACACAGGCCAGCACCGGCTCCTCACCGTCGGTGAGCAGCGCGTCGTCGACCTCGACCCGGCCACGCCACGGCACCGCCCGGCCCTCGTCGTCGGAACCGCCGAGCAGAGCGCCGTCCAGCGTCACCGAACCGCCGTCGTTGCGCAGCAGGTCGAGGCGGCGGACCGGCCCGTTCATCACGGCCGCGGCCACCTCGGCCGGGGTCCGGGGAAGGCCGAGCTGAGCGGCCAGATCGCTGGAGTTGCCCGGGTCGAGCGGCAGGATCGCGAGCGGCGGGAGATCCGGCACGGTGCGGCCGGCCGCCAGATCGGAGGGGCGCCTGCTGGGCGGCGGAGCGTACCGCCGGACCAGCCGGCGCACGACGGCGCGCAACTGGCCGTCGGTGGCGCTCGCCACCACCAGCCGCAGCTTGGTGTCCGGGTCCGGCCAGGCGAGACCGTCCGGCCGGGCGGGCCCGTCGAAACGGGCCAGCACCGCGTCGATCTCCTGATCCGAACCGGCCAGCACGGTCTCCACCCGGGCGCCGGCCTCACGAAGCGCGTCCGCGCAGGCCAGCACGGGGGTACGCGGAGTCGCGCAGGCGGACGCACAGCCGCCGCACCCGGAACCGCAGCCGTCGCCCGACCCCTCGGCCAGGCTGAGGAGCACCACGTCGTACACGGTCAGTTACCGCCGAGCACCGAGTGCCGCTCGATGACCGCCTCACGGCCGGGACCGACGCCGACGATCGAGATCCGCGCGCCGATCCGCTGCTCGACGAACTCGACGAAGTCCTGCGCCTCCTGGGGCAGGTCCTCGAACTTGCGGCAACCGGTGATGTCCTGCTTCCAGCCGGGCAGCGTCTCGAAGATCGGCTTCGCGTGGTGGAAGTCGGTCTGGTTGACCGGCATCTCGTCGTGCCGGACGCCGTTCACCTCGTACGCCACGCAGACCGGGATCTCGTCGAGCCCGTCGTAGTTGTCCAGCTTGGTCATCGCGAAGTCGGTGACCCCGTTGATGCGCTGCGCGTAGCGGCCGATCACCAGGTCCAGCCAGCCGATGCGGCGCGGGCGGCCGGTGGTGGTGCCGTACTCGTGACCGACCTCACGCAGGTAGTCGCCCCACTTGTCGTGCAGCTCGGTCGGGAACGGGCCCTCACCGACGCGGGAGGTGAACGCCTTGAGCACGGCAACCACCCGGTCGATCCGGGTCGGCGGGATGCCCGAGCCGGTGCAGGCGCCGCCGGACGTCGCGTTCGAGCTGGTCACGAACGGGTAGGTGCCGTGGTCCACGTCGAGCAGGGTGGCCTGGCCGGCCTCGCAGAGCACGACCTTGCCGCCGTCGATGGCCTGGGACAGCTCCAGGGCGGTGTCGGCCACATAGGGCCGCAGCCGGTCGACGTAGGAGAGCAGCTCCCGGACCACGTCGTCGACCTTCGCCCCGGTCCGGTTGTAGATCTTCGACAGCACCTGGTTCTTGAAGCCCAGCGCGGCCGTGACCTTCTGCCGCAGGATCGACTCGTCGAAGAGGTCCTGCACCCGGATGCCGATCCGGTTCATCTTGTCGGCGTAGGTGGGGCCGATGCCACGGCCCGTCGTGCCGATCCGGCGCGAGCCGAGGAACCGCTCGGTGACCTTGTCGAGAGTCCGGTTGTACGACGCGATGACATGCGCGTTCGCGCTGATCCGGAGCCGGGAGGTGTCGATGCCGCGGGCCTCCAGGCCGTCGATCTCCTGGAACAGCACGTTGAGATCGACGACGACACCGTTGCCGATCACCGGTACGACGTTCGGGGAGAGGATCCCGCTCGGAAGGAGGTGGAGCGCGTACTTCTCGCCGTCGATGACGACGGTGTGGCCCGCGTTGTTGCCACCGTTGAACTTGACCACGTAGTCCAGCCGGTCGCCCAGCAGGTCCGTGGCTTTGCCCTTGCCCTCGTCGCCCCACTGGGCGCCGACCAACACGATCACCGGCACTTTGAGTGTTGCCTTTCCCCAAGGTCGTACCTGGAGGAGCCCGGGTACTGCCGAAGTTTACTGGACGGTGACGCAGGTAGGATGGGCCGTCGTGCGCGTACTTCTGATCGGCTCCGGTGGGCGCGAGCACGCGCTTGCCGTCGGGCTCTCCGCCGACCCGTCCGTCGACTTCCTGGCCGCCGCGCCGGGCAACCCGGGCATCGCCCAGGTCGCCGAGCTGCATGAGGTCAAGGTCACTGATCCCGCCGCGGTCGCGGCGCTCGCCGTCGAGCTGAGCGCCGACCTGGTCGTGGTCGGCCCGGAGGCCCCGCTGGTGGCCGGTGTGGCCGACGCGGTGCGGGCCAAGGGCATCGCCTGCTTCGGTCCGTCGGCCGCGGCCGCGCGGCTCGAGGGCTCGAAGACGTTCGCCAAGGAGGTCATGACCGCGGCCGGGGTGCCGACCGCGCGTTCCTTCGCCTGCTCGGACATGGAGGCGGTCCGCGCCGCCCTCACCGAGCTGGGCGCTCCCTACGTGGTGAAGAACGACGGCCTGGCCGCGGGCAAGGGCGTCGTGGTGACCGACGATCTCGACGAGGCCCTGATCCACGCCGAGGCGTGCGGCACGGTCGTCATCGAGGAGTACCTGTCCGGTCCGGAGGTCTCGCTCTTCGTGGTCACCGACGGCACGGCGGCCGCCCCGCTGATGCCGGCGCAGGACTTCAAGCGGCTGGCCGACGGCGACGAGGGCCCGAACACCGGCGGCATGGGGGCGTACGCGCCGCTGGACTGGGCGCCGGCCGACCTCACCGAGCGGGTGCTGCGGGAGACCGTCGAGCCGACCCTGGCCGAGATGCGCAAGCGTGGCACCCCGTTCGCCGGCCTGCTCTACGTCGGACTCGCGCTCACCCCGGACGGCCCGAAGGTGATCGAGTTCAACGCCCGGTTCGGCGACCCGGAGACCCAGGTGGTGCTGGAGCTGCTGGGCACCCCGCTCGCCGGGCTGCTCAACGCCGCCGCCACCGGCACCCTGGCCGAACACGGCCCGCTGCGCTGGAAGGACGGCTCGGCGATCACGATCGTCGTGGCGAGTCACAACTACCCCGGCGTCCCGCGGACCGGCGACGTCATCGAGGGGGCCGAGCGCCCGGGCGTCATCCACGCCGGCACCGCCCGCAACGCCGACGGCGCGCTGGTCTCGGCCGGCGGCCGGGTGCTGAGCGTCACCGCGGCCGGCGCCGACCTGCCCGCCGCCCGCGCGGCCGCCTACGCCCTGGTCGAGGGCGTCCGGCTGGACGGCGCGCAGTACCGCACGGACATCGCCCTGCGCGCTGTCGAGGGCCGGATCACGCTGTGACGAGCGTTGTCCGGCCGGCGTCCCGCAGCAGGGCCACGGACAGCCACAGCACGCCCAGGCTGCCGGCGATCAGCCCGGAGAGGTAGAGCCACTCGGGTGCCGCGGCTCGCAGGGCCGCGGCGCTCAGCCCGAGCACGTACAGGGCGATGGCGGCCCGGGGCAGCACCCCGGCACGCCAGGAAGCGGCGCCGAAGAGCAGCACCCCGGCCAGGAAGGTCAGCGCCACCACCAGGAAGTACGGCCGTCCCGGCCCGGTGAGCACGGCCTCCCGGGTCGCGGCGTCCTGGTATTGCAGGACCGCGTGGGTGAGGAACTCGACCGCGAACAGCCCGCTCAGGCCGAGGTGGTTCAGCACGAAACCGGCCAGACCCAGCCGGCCCGACTCTCGCCGCTGGCACAGGTAGAGCGCGGTGAGGGTGAGCAGCAGCAGCGCGGAGGCCGGCGGGGCCAGGGCGTGGGTGAACCCGTTCTCCGGCAGCAGCCCGGCACGGCGGGCGACGGCGATCAGGGTGAGGACGCCGCCGGCCAGGCCGGTCAGGGCGGCGAGACGGTACAGATCCCGTTCGGACATTGTCGGACTCCTTCGGTATCGGACGTCGATACCGTGCCCGGCCGGCCCGGAGCGGGGACAGTGCCGCGCGGCCAGGAGCGGCGGGCGGTCGCCGGCCGGACGGCACATGACGAATGGCCAAACCTGAGCGCCGGGCATGGGCGTGGATGCTCCGGCCACCTAGCGTGACGGTATGGCTCTCGACGCACCGCCGCTGCGCTGGATGGCCTCGCTGCTCTACGGGGCGGTGATGCTGACCGGGCTCTACTACGTCGTCACCGGTCTGGCGCCGGACTGGTCCGGCGCCGAGCTGGCGGTCTTCGTGGGGGGCCTGGTCGCACTGCTGGCCGTCGAGCAGGTCGACTGGCGGCGGCCCCGGTCCCGGCGCTGGGCGGTGGCCCTGCTGGTGGTCCGGATCGTGCTGCTGGAGACCGTCAACTCCGCCGATCAGGCCGGCTTCTCCCGGGCCCTCTTCGTCCTGGTGCCGTTCTTCGCGTACCTCTGGCTGGGCCGTGCCGCCGGGATCGGCCTGGCGGTGTTCTACCTGTCCGCCGCGCTGGCCCGGGCCGGTACCGTGACCGGCGGCTGGACCGATCCCGAGGTGGTCTCCGATCTGTTCATGCTCTTCATCGGCCTGGTCCTGACGGTGGCCACCGCGGCCGTCGCGGCCGAGCAGCGGCGGAGCCGGTTGCGGGCCGAGCGGCTGGTGACCGAGCTGACCGCGACGCAGCAGCGGGTGGCCGAGCTGAGCGCGGCGAGCGAGCGCAACCGGCTGGCCCGGGACATCCACGACAGCGTCGGCCACCATCTGACCGCGATCAGCGTCCAGTTGGCGAAGGCGGAGGCGTTCCGGGACCGCGACCCGGAGGTGGCTGACCGGGCGGTCGCGGACGCCCACCGGGCCGCGGGCCGGGCGCTCCGGGAGGTACGGGAGTCGGTCGGCGCCCTCCGAACCGAGCCGTTCTCTCTGGCCACCGCTCTGTTCGCGCTGGTCGAAGGGCTGCACGACGCGGATTTCCGGGTGGTGCTCGACGTCGGCGACGCGGACCTCGACCAGGGGCGGGCCGGGTCGGAGGCGCTCTACCGGGTCGCCCAGGAGGCGCTCACCAACGCCCGTCGGCACGCCGGGGCCGACCTGGTCCGGGTGGCGGTCCGGCGCGGTGACGACGGCGCGGTCCTGGAGGTGGAGGACAACGGCCAGGGTTTCACCCCGGACACCGCGGTCGGTGGTGGGCTCAGCGGGATGCGCGAGCGCCTGGCCGTTCTCGGCGGCAGCGTACGGGTGGAGTCGAGGCCCGGACACGGCACCCGGATCGTGGCGAGTGTCCCGGCGGGGACCCGGTGACCGCCGACGCCCCGGTGCGGGTTCTCATCGCCGACGACCAGGCGCTGATCCGGGAGGGCATCGCCTCACTGCTGGGCATCGAGCCGGGTATCGAGGTGGTCGGCACCGCGGCGGACGGCCGTGCCGCGGTGGAACTCGCCCTGGCCACGGTTCCGGACGTGGTGCTCATGGACGTACGCATGCCGGTTCTTGATGGTCTTCGCGCCGCCGAACTGCTTCGGGAGCGCCTGCCGGCCTGCCGAGTGCTGATGCTGACGACCTTCGACGACGAGGAGTACGTGATCCGGGCGCTGCGGGCCGGGACGGGCGGCTACCTGCTCAAGGATCTGCCGCCGCGGGATCTCGCCCGGGCCGTGCGGCTGGCGCGGTCCGGCGTCGACCAGCACGACAGCGCGGTGGTGCGGCGCCTGGTGGCGGCCCTGGACCGCGGGGAGCCGATAGCGACCCCCCGCGCCGACCTGACCGACCGGGAGCACGCGGTGCTGCGGCTGATCGCCGGGGGCGCGACGAACCGGGAGATCGCCGTGCGGCTCTTCGTGAGCGAGGGGACGGTCAAGAACCACGTCTCGCACATCCTCGCGAGGCTGGGCCTGCGGGACCGGACGCAGGCCGCGATCTACGCCCGGGACCACGGCCTGCTGTGAGGGTCAGCCCTTCGGGATGTCGAAGAGCTTCGGGATGCTGGTGGCCAGGCTCAGGTCGCCCTTCGCCTTGATCTTGCCGGTCATGAACAGCATCATCGGGTTCCCGGCGCCGGTGATCGTCTTCAGGAACGTCAGCGCGTCCATGGTCATGGCCAGCCTGGGCTGGCGGACCGGCTCGCTGGTGACGGTGCAGGTCTTGTTCTCGATCACCGTCTCGTAGGTGTCCTGGCCGTTCGGCCCGCCCGTGATGATCCAGTGCATGACGGCGGCGGTGTCCCCGGACCGCTCCGCGCGGAAGAGCGTGGGCATCCGGTTGAACACCTCGTCCAGGATCTTGGTGCGGGTGTCGGACGCCATCACCTCGGCGATCTTCGAGTCCGGGGTGGACTTGACCAGCTGAGTGAACTCCTTCGGGCCGATCGCGGCGAGCGACTCGGGGCTGAAATCCGTCATCAGTAGTCCTTTCGGGTGATCGGCCAGGCTACCCACCGGTAGCCCTAGCGAGGATGCCGGTAGCCCGTGCAGTGTGCCACTCTCAAACAACTGTTGGACAGTTGCCCCTCCGAATACATAGACTCCCCAACATGTCTTTGGGAGATGCCGAGTCCGGCGGCACGGCCGCGCTCCGAGCGCTGGCCCATCCGGTCCGCCTACAGATCATGTCCCTGCTCACCGGGGCCGCGCTGACCGCCGCCGAAATCGCCAGGGAGCTCGGGATCACCCACGCCAACGCCAGCTACCACCTGCGCAACCTCCAGTCCGGCGGCCTGATCGCGGTGGCCGGCGAGGAGAAGATCCGCGGTGGGGTGGCGAAGCGGTACCGCTACGACGCCGGGCGCTTCGGAAAGCCGGGCCCGGAGGATCGCCGGGCGCTCTACCCGGCCGCCGCCAACGAGTTGATCCGCCGGTCGGCCCAGGGCGACTGGTCCGGTGCCGGCGTGCTCGGCGACGGCGAGTTCTGGGTCGATCCGGAGAAGTGGAAGGAGATCCGGGACCGGATCGCCGGCGCCCTGCTGGAGCTGCACGAGGTGGCTCAGCCGCCGCGTACCCCCGGCACGGTCCGCACCAGCACGACCGTGGCGATGTTCGAGATGCGGGTTCCGGAGTGAGCGCGCTGGCCCCCTTGCGGCACCGTAACTTCCGGCTCCTGCTGGCCGGGCGGACCGTCAACGCACTCGGTAACTCGATCGCGCCGATCGCCCTCTCCTTCGCCGTCCTCGACCTGACCGGCTCGGTCCGCGACCTCGGTCTCGTCGTGGGGGTCCGGACCCTGACCAATGTGTTGTTCCTGCTGTTCGGCGGGGTACTGGCGGACCGGCTGCCACGCGGCCTGGTGCTGGTCGGTGCCGGGCTCGCCGCAGCCGTCACCCAGGGTGTGGTGGCCGCCCTGGTGCTCACCGGCTCCGCGACCATCCCGCTGCTCGTCGGTGTTTCGGCGGTCAACGGCGTGGTGTCCGCCCTGGCTCTGCCGGCCACCGCGGCGGTGGTGCCGCAGACCGTTCCGGAGGACGTCCGGCAGCAGGCCAACGCGCTGAACCGGATGTGCTCCAACGGCGCGATGATCGTGGGCGCCCCGCTGGGCGGCGTACTGGTCGCGATCGTGGGGCCGGGCTGGGGCATCGCCGTGGACGCGGCCACCTTCGCGGTCTCGGCGCTCTGTTTCGCCTTCCTCCGCCTGGCCTCCCGGCCGGTTTCGGTGCGGCCCGGCGTCCTGACCGAGCTGCGTGGCGGCTGGACCGAGTTCCGCTCCCGCGAGTGGCTGTGGGTGGTGGTGGCCTGTGCCTGCATCGGCAACGTGGCGTGGTCCGGCTCGGCGAACGTGCTGGGCCCGGTGGTCGCCGACCAGACCTTCGGCCGGACGGCGTGGGGCCTGATCCTCGCCGCGCAGACCCTCGGCATGGTGGCCGGGGCGCTGCTGGCGATCCGGTTGCGGGTGCGGCGGCTGCTGCTCTTCGGGACGTTCGGGTGCGGCCTGCTCGCCCTGCCGATGCTGGCCCTCGGTGTCCGGCCGACCGTGCCGGTGCTGCTGGTCACCGGGTTCATCGCCGGGATCGGGCTGGAGCAGTTCGGCATCGCCTGGGACACCACGATGCAGGAGCACGTGCCGGCCGACAAGCTGGCGCGGGTGTACTCGTACGACATGCTCGGGTCGTTCCTGGCCATGCCGGTCGGCGAGGTCCTGGTCGGCCCGATCGCCGAGGCGGCCGGGCTGCGGCCCACCCTGATCGGGTGTGCGGTGCTGATGTTCCTGTCCGTCGCCGCGATGCTGCTCAGCCGTGATGTCCGTACCCTGCGTCACCGGCTGCCGGGAGACGCCGTCCAGCCCGTGAAAGAATCAGTGCCGTGACCATCCCGAACGTGCTCGCTGCCCGGTACGCCTCCGCCGACCTCGTCACCCTCTGGTCCCCGGAGGAGAAGATCCGGATGGAGCGCAAGCTGTGGCTCGCGGTCCTGAAGGCTCAGCGTGATCTCGGTGTCGACGTTCCGGAGGGCGCCGTCGAGGCGTACGAGGCGGTTCTCGACCGGGTCGACCTGGCGTCGATCGCGGCCCGTGAGCGGATCACCCGGCACGACGTGAAGGCCCGCATCGAGGAGTTCTCCGAGCTGGCCGGGTTCGAGCAGATCCACAAGGGGATGACCTCCCGCGACCTCACGGAGAACGTCGAACAGCTCCAGATCCGGGCGTCGCTCGAGCTGATCCGGGACCGGGTGGTGGCCACGCTGTCCCGGCTCGCGGCGCTCGCCGTCGAGCACTCCGATCTGGTGCTGACCGGTCGCTCGCACAACGTCGCGGCGCAGGCGACCACGCTGGGCAAGCGGTTCGCCTCGGCGGCGGAGGAGCTGCTGATCGCGTACGAGCGTCTCGACGACCTGATCAACCGTTACCCGCTGCGTGGCATCAAGGGCCCGGTCGGCACCGCGGCCGACCAGCTCGACCTTTTCGACGGTTCCTTCGACAAGGCCGCGGAGCTGGAGAAGAAGGTCGCCGAGCACCTCGGGTTCGCCCGGGTGCTGTCCAGCGTCGGCCAGGTCTACCCGCGCTCGCTGGACTTCGACGTGGTCTCGGCGCTGGCCCAGATCGTCGCCGGCCCGTCGTCGCTGGCCACCACCATCCGGCTGATGGTCGGCCAGGAGCTGGTGACGGAGGGCTTCAAGCCCGGCCAGGTCGGCTCCTCGGCGATGCCGCACAAGATGAACACCCGGTCCTCGGAGCGGGTAAACGGCCTCGCGGTGATCGTCCGCGGCTACCTGTCGATGACCGGCGAGCTGGCCGGCGACCAGTGGAACGAGGGCGACGTCTCCTGTTCCGTGGTGCGCCGGGTCGCGCTGCCGGACGCGTTCTTCGCCACCGACGGGCTGTTCCAGACGTTCCTCACGGTGCTCGACGAGTTCGGGGCGTACCCCGCGGTGATCGCCCGGGAGCTGGACCGCTTCCTGCCCTTCCTGGCCACCACGAAGGTGCTGGTCGCCGCGGTGCGCAAGGGCGTCGGCCGGGAGGTCGCGCACGAGGTGATCAAGGAGCACGCGGTCGCCGTGGCGCTGGCCATGCGGGAGAAGGGCGCCGCGGTCAACGACCTGTTCGACCGGCTGGCCGCCGACGAGCGCCTGCGGCTCTCGCGCGCCGAGATCGACACGCTGGTCGCGGACCGCGCCGCGTTCGTGGGCGCGGCGCCGGCGCAGGTCCAGGCGGTTGCCGCGCGGATCGGCGAGATCGTGGCGCAAAACCCCCAGGCGGCGGGGTACGCTCCCGCGCCCATCCTGTGACGAAGTCGTGGGGCGGGGGCCCCCCTGCGCCCCGCCCCCCCCTCATAAAAGACCCCGGCCCCCCCGGGGGGGGGGGACCGCCCCCGCGCCACTCGTGGGGCGGGGGGGGGGGGGGGGCGCCGGGGGGCCCCCGCACCACTCTTCTTCTAGACGCCGGCCACCGAGGTGATCCACGCCCGGTTGTAGGCGACGCTGCCGTAGTACTGCCGGCTCGTGCCGTCGGCGGTCGACGCGACACCCACCTGGGCGCCGTTGTAGACCTGCGGCCCACCCGAGTCGCCCCGCCAGGCGTTGCCGTTGACGCGGGTGCTGGCGATCGCCCGGCCGTTGTAGGCGTCGGTCGCGTTGGTCGACGTCACCGAGACCGTGGCGGTCTTCAGCGTGGTCGACGCGGAGCAGCCGGAGTAGCAGGTCATGCCCCAGCCGTAGATGCTGTTGGTGGAGCCGACCGGCGGGTACGCGCTGGACAGCGGCATGTAGCTGGTGCTCACCGAGCTGCTCAGGCGCAGCAGCGCGAGGTCGTACCGGGTGGAGCTGGACGAGACGGTCCGGGTGACGCCGCCGGAGGTGCGGTTCACGCTGCCGACGCGTACCGACATCGTCCCGCTGACGCAGTGCCGCGCGGTGAGCACGTAGTTGGCCGAGATGATCGTGCCGGAGCAGGTGAAGCTGCCGTTGCTGAAGACGGCCGCGGCCCAGGGCGCGGAGGAGACCGTGCTCCCGCCGATGATGTAGGGGGTGACCGGGTCGGCGGCCTGCGCGGCGGAGGGGGCGACCAGGGTCGCGATGACACCGGCGGCGGCGGCCAGAAGGCGAATGCGCACGTCGAGTTTCCTTTCTGGGGATCGGGTCGACGAGGTACGCGTATTGATCCAATCGAATTCGATGGATGAAACCTAGGTCGCCGGTGCCGCCGGCCTCTCAGCCCAATTGATACATATCACTGTGGGATGCCCCTGGGCCCGGCACGCCTTGCCTGCTCAATGACGCTCGGGTCGGCCTGCCGACACCGACCCGTGGGTCGTCGCAAGGCCTTACCAGGTAGGCTTCGGGCTGCTTACATCTATCAGTCAGGAGTGCCCGTGGCTCGCGTCGTGGTCGACGTCATGCTCAAGCCGGAGATCCTGGACCCGCAGGGTCAAGCGGTGGCCAATGCGCTGCCCCGGCTCGGCGTCACCGATGTCTCGTCTGTCCGCATCGGTCGTCGGATCGAGATCGATTTCACCGGGGAGGCCGACCTCGATCGGGCCCGGGAGATCGCCGACAAGCTGCTCGCCAACCCGGTGATCGAGGACTACGAGGTTCGCCTCGTCGAGGGCGCGGAGGTCGCCTGACCATGCGGATCGGTGTGGTCACCTTCCCTGGCTCACTGGACGACGGGGACGCCGCCCGCGCCGCCCGGATCGCCGGGGCCGAGGCCGTGCGTCTCTGGCACGGCGACCCGGATCTGCACGGGGTCGACGCGGTCGTCCTTCCCGGCGGGTTCTCGTACGGCGACTATCTGCGCTGCGGCGCCATCGCCCGGTTCGCGCCGGTGATGGAGTCCATCATCGATGCGGCACGTGGCGGTCTGCCCGTGCTCGGCATCTGCAACGGTTTCCAGGTCCTCTGCGAGGCGCACCTGCTGCCCGGCGCGCTGACCCGGAACCAGCACCTGCACTTCCGCAACCGCGACCAGTGGCTCAAGGTCGAGGCCACCGGCACCGCCTGGACCAACGGCTTCACCCCCGGTCAGGAGATCCTGATCCCGGTGAAGAACGGTGAAGGCTGCTTCGTCGCGGACACGCACACGCTCGACGCGCTCGAGGCCGAGGGCCGGGTCATCGCCCGCTACATCAAGGGCAACCCGAACGGCTCGCAGCGTGACATCGCCGGAATCACCAACGAGGCCGGCAACGTCGTCGGCATCATGCCGCACCCGGAACACGCCGTGGAGGCGCTGACCGGCCCGTCGCTCGACGGCCTCGGCTTCTTCACCTCCGTCCTGCGCAGCCTGGCGAAGGACGGTCAGCTCGCAGGGGGACAACAGTGACGACGCAGCAGAGTGGCTTCGCTGCGACCGACGTGCTCGCCACCGGCTCCGACGAGCCCGACACCGTCGAGCGGGCGGAGAAGTCCCCGGACGACCTCCAGCCCTATGGTGATCTGGGCCTGAAGGACGACGAGTACGCCAAGATCCGGGAGATCCTCGGCCGCCGGCCGACCGCTTCCGAACTGGCGATGTACTCGATCATGTGGAGTGAGCACTGCTCGTACAAGTCGAGCAAGGTGCACCTCAAGCAGTTCAGCGAGAAGGCCCCGAAGAACGTCCGGATGCTGGCCGGCATCGGTGAGAACGCCGGTGTGGTGCAGATCTCCGAGAAGATCGCGGTCACCTTCAAGGTCGAGTCGCACAACCACCCCAGCTACGTGGAGCCCTACCAGGGCGCGGCCACCGGTGTCGGCGGCATCGTCCGCGACATCCTGGCCATGGGCGCCCGGCCGGTCGCGGTGATGGACCCGCTGCGCTTCGGTGCGGCCGACCACCCCGACACCGCCCGGGTGCTGCCCGGCGTGGTGGCCGGCATCGGCGGCTACGGCAACTGCCTGGGCCTGCCCAACATCGGTGGCGAGATCGTCTTCGACCCCTGCTACCAGGGCAACCCGCTGGTCAACGCGCTGTCGATCGGTGTCCTGCCGGTCGAGCGGCTCCAGAAGAAGGAAGCCACCGGCACCGGCAACATCGTGGTGCTCCTCGGCGCGCGTACCGGCCGGGACGGCATCGGCGGTGTCTCCGTGCTGGCCTCGGCGACCTTCGACGAGGAGGCCGAGCAGCGCCGCCCGTCGGTGCAGGTCGGCGACCCGTTCATGGAGAAGCTCCTGATCGAGAGCTGCCTCGAGCTGTACGACGCCGGCCTGGTCAGCGGCATCCAGGACCTCGGCGGCGCGGGCCTCACCTGCGCCCTCACCGAGACCGCCGCGGCCGCCGGCACCGGCATGCGGGTCTGGCTGGAGCGGGTCCCGCTGCGCGAGGCGTCGATGTCGCCGACCGAGATCCTGGCCAGCGAGTCCCAGGAGCGCATGCTCCTGATCGTCACGCCGGAGAACCTGGACGCGGTGCTCAAGGTCGCCGAGAAGTGGGGCGTCTGGGCCACCGCCATCGGCGAGGTCACCGCGGCCGCCGAGGACGGCACCCCGGGCCGCCTGCACATCACCTGGAACGACCACGTCGTCGTGGACGTGCCGCCGGGTTCGCTCGCCGACGACGGCCCGGTCTACAACCGGCCGTTCCGCGAGCCGAACGACCTGATGCTGCTCCAGGCCGACCGTGCCGAGACGCTGCCCCGCCCGTCGACCGGCGACGAGCTGCGCGCCACCCTGCTGCGGATGGCCGGCTCGCCGAACCTGTGCGACAAGACCTGGGTCACCGAGCAGTACGACCGGTATGTGCTCGGCAACACGATCCTGGCCCAGCCGGAGGACTCCGGCGTGCTGCGGATCGACGAGGAGACCGGGCTCGGGATCGCGCTGTCCGTCGACGGGAACGGGCGGTTCGCCCGCCTCGACCCGTACGAGGGCGCCAGGCTCGCGCTCGCCGAGTCGTACCGGAACGTGGCCGTCACCGGCGCCGAGCCGGTCGCGATCACCGACTGCCTCAACTTCGGCTCCCCCGAGGATCCGACCGTGATGTGGCAGTTCTCCGAGGCCTGCCGTGGTCTCGCCGACGGCTGCCTGGAGCTGGGCACCCCGGTCACCGGTGGCAACGTCAGCTTCTACAACCAGACCGGCGCGGCTGCCATCCACCCGACCCCGGTGGTCGGCGTGCTCGGTGTCTTCGACGACGTGTCCCGCCGCATCCCGATGGGCTTCCCGCCGCCCACCAAGGCCGGCGGCGACCTGCTCTTCCTGCTCGGTGAGACCCGCGTGGAGCTGTCCGGCTCGGAGTGGGCCTGGGTGACCCACAGCCACCTCGGCGGCCGTCCGCCGAAGGTCGACCTCGCGGCTGAGCAGGCGCTCGCCAAGGTGATGGCCCAGGCCTCGCGGTCCGGGCTGGTCAGCGCGGCGCACGACCTCTCCGACGGTGGTCTGGCGCAGGTACTGGTGGAGAGCACGCTGCGGCGCGGCATCGGCGCCAAGGTGACCTTCCCGGAGGACGGCAACTCGCCGTTCGTCCACCTGTTCAGCGAGTCCGCGGGCCGCGTGCTCGTGGCCGTGCCGCGCGGGCACGACAAGGCGTTCCTCGCCCTCGTGGCGGAGCACGGCGTGCCGGTCACCCCGCTCGGTGTCACCTCCGAGGAGCCGGCGCTCCAGGTGGAGGGCCAGTTCAGCATCCCGCTGGACGAGCTGCGCGAGGTCTGGTCGTCGACGCTGCGGAACCTGTTCGGCGGCACCGCCGAGCTGGTCAACCGGCACGCCGACACCGAGCCCGCCGAGCAGCCCGAGCAGGCTGAGGCGCCCGCCCCGGTCCGCTCGGTCACGCTCGAGCTGAGCCCGCAGGTGCCGGGTGGGCCGATCAACCCGTCGGCCGACGCCTGAGCAAGCCATAGAAGAAGGGCCCCGCGCGATCCGCGCGGGGCCCTTCTTCTATGCGTCCGGTTTAGTTGCCGTCCCAGTCGCGGTTCGGGCGAGGATTCCCGTACGTGCCACGCTGCTGGTCGCCGTAGCCACCCTGCTGTTGGTCGTAGCCACCGTAGTTGCCGCCCTGCTGCTGGTCGTAGCCACCGTCGTCGTAGCCGCCCTGCTGCTGCTGCGGGTAGCCGCCCTGCTGCTGGGCGTACCCTCCGCCGTAGTTGCCGCCCTGCTGCTGGTCGTAGCCACCCTGCTGCTGGTCGTAACCGCCGGCTTCCTGACCGCCCCAGCCACCCTGGTCGCCGTAGCCACCCTGCTGGTCGTAACCGCCCTGGTCGTAGCCGCCGACACCGTAGTCGCCACCCTGCTGCTGCGGGTAGCCGCCCGGCTCGGGCTGGTACAGGTTGGTGTGCTCGTCGTAGCGCTGCGGCTGCTGCGGCTGCTCCGGCTGGTACAGGTTGGTGTGCTCGTCGTAGCGCTGCTGGCCCGGGTCGTTGTAGCCACCCTGGCCGGCCTCGATGTAGCCGCCCTGGTCGGCCGCGCCGTAACCGCCGCCCTGCTGCCCGTAGGTCTGCGTGGCGCCACCGTAGGCGCCGCCCTGGTCGGCACCCCACTGGTTACCGCCGCCGGCGAAGCCACCGCCGGCCGGCATCGGAGCGCCGTACGGGTCCGGGAACTCGTCCTCGACCGGCGGCCGGTGGATCATCGTGGGGGCGTCGGCCAGGCTGCCGCCGCGCTGAGCACCCATGCCGCCCGCCGGAGCGACCATCGTGGCGTCGCCGCCGCGGCCACCGCCGACCGGCGCGGCCACCCGGGTGGCGTCGAAGCCCCCGGCCGCCGCCGGGACGGCCTTGCCGAGGCCGGTGTCCGAGCCGAGCTCGTTCGCGTTCTTACGCCGCATCCAGACCAGCGCCATGGCGCCGATACCGGCGGCCACGAGCAGCACACCCATGATGATGAGCAGCCAGTTGCTGCCCTCTTCCTCGGTGTTGGAGGTGTTGTCCAGCCCTTGGTTGAGCAGCGGCGCCGTGGTCTCGCCGGGCTCCTCCTCGGTGATCTCCTCCTCCGGCGCGGCACTCGTCGAGGTGCTCGCGGCCGGGGTCGGGGAGGTGGTCTCCGCGGCGACCTTCTTGATGGTCAGCGGCACGTTGACGGTCCGGCCGGCGGTGCCCTCCACCCTCACCGTGGTGGACTCGTAGCCGTCCTTGGCCGCGCCCACCGTGATCGAGCCGGCCGCGATCGGCTTGGAGTCCGACGAGTTGAACGAGTATTCGCCGCCGCCGCCCGTGGTGGTGCTGTACGAGTGGCCCGCGCTGTCCTGGATCGCCACCTGCACACCGGAGACCCGGGCGCCGCCGTCGTCCTTGATGCGGCCGCTGACCTGGCGGACGGTGGTCGGCGCCGCGGGCCCGTTGACGGTGATCGTCTCGGAGGCGGTGCCGGTCTCGCCGTTGAGCGTCGCGGTCACGGTGACCGTGACGGACCGGTTCTGCCCGGCGCTCACGGTCGGCGCGGTGAGCGTGGCGTCGAAGTCAGCGGTGGCCTCGGGCTGAATCGGCTGGCCTGAGGGGCTGCACTCACCGGAGCAGCTCATGCCGCTGACCTTGATGGAGGCCCGGTTGTCACCCTGCTGGTCCTGGCCCCCGGGGTTACGCACGGTGTACTGCATGGTTACAGTACTTCCAGAGTCGACCTCGGTATTCGAGAGCTGGATCTGGATTTCTGGGGGGTCAGCCAGGGCAGGAGATTGCACACCGGCCACCAAGCCGGCGGCCAGCGCCAGGAACGCACCGGCCTGGGCCGTCCGGGCTCGTAGGTGCGTGGTCACGTCCACCGCCTTCCGGTCGCGCGGTTCCCGGTTTCGGGTGCCCGGTGAGATCCCGCGACGTGTACACCGTCGGCAACTATGCCTTGTCATACGTCACTCGCGCGACCCAGGGCGGTGTGCCGTTGTCGGCAGGCCGGGTCGTATTGTCCTGACATGTCACCTGCGCACAATAATTCCGACTCGGTGGCGGAGGCGTTGGACGCGCTGGACCGGGGTGTCGAACCCGGCCGCGTGGTGCTCCGTGACGCGGTGCGAGCACTGCTGACCGAGTTGTCCCGCCGAGCGCCTGGCCGTTCGGTGGAGGTGCGAATTCCACCTTTCGGCGCGATTCAGTGCGTTGCCGGTCCGCGGCACACCCGCGGCACACCGCCCAATGTGGTCGAAACGGATCCGATGACCTGGCTGCTCCTGGCTTCCGGGCGTCTCGACTGGCCGTCCGCGGTCGCCGACGGGCGCCTCCGGGCCAGTGGGGTACGGACCGATCTCACCGAGTACCTGCCGCTCATCGGTCGATGAGCCCGGGTCGCCTCCCCTCCGGCTCGCGTACACTGGGCGGTCGGACGGACCAGCGAGTTCGCGGTCCGTGCAGACCCTGACATGAGGGAGCGAGCAGGTGCCCCGAGGCGACGGCCGATTGACCGACGATCTCGACCCCCAGGAGCGCGGCCCCCAGGATGCCTGCGGCGTCTTCGGCGTCTGGGCCCCCGAGGAAGAGGTCGCGAAACTCACCTACTTCGGGCTCTACGCACTTCAGCACCGCGGCCAGGAGGCAGCCGGCATCGCGGTGAGTGACGGCTCCGGCGTGGTGGTGTACAAGGACATCGGCCTGGTCTCCCAGGTCTTCGACGAGCCGACCCTGGCCAGCCTGCGCGGCCACCTCGCGATCGGCCACGCGCGCTACTCCACGACCGGCGGCTCCAACTGGGAGAACGCGCAGCCCACCATCCGGGCGACCCCGGCCGGCACGACGATCGCGCTGGCCCACAACGGCAACCTGGTCAACACCGCCGAGCTGGCCAAGGAGGTCGCCGCCCGCGGCCTCGAGGTGGGCGACGCCACCTCCGACACCGCCCTGGTGACCACCCTCCTGGCCGGTCGCCCCGACCTTTCGGTCGAGGCCGCGGCGCTCGAACTGCTGCCGACTCTGCGGGGCGCCTTCAGCTTCGTCTTCATGGACGAGCACACGCTGTACGCGGCTCGCGATCCGCAGGGTGTCCGGCCCCTGGTGCTGGGCCGGATGGAGCGCGGCTGGGTGGTCGCGAGCGAGACCGCCGCGCTGGACATCACCGGCGCCAGCTTCGTCCGTGAGGTCGAGCCGGGCGAGATCATCGCGATAGACGAGCACGGTCTGCGGTCCAGCCGGTTCGCCGCCCCGGAGCCCAAGGGCTGCCTCTTCGAGTATGTGTATCTCGCCCGCCCGGACACCACGATCGCCGGCCGCAACATCTACTCGGCCCGCGTCGAGGTCGGCCGCAAGCTGGCCAAGGAGCACCCGGTCGAGGCGGACCTGGTGATCGGCGTGCCCGAGTCCGGCATTCCCGCCGCTATCGGATATGCGGAAGCCTCCGGCATCCCGTACAGCGCCGGCTTCATGAAGAACGCGTATGTCGGCCGCACCTTCATCCAGCCGTCGCAGACCATCCGGCAGCTCGGCATCCGGCTGAAGCTGAACCCGCTGCGCGAGGTGGTCCGCGGCAAGCGGATCGTCGTGGTCGACGACTCGATCGTCCGCGGGAACACCCAGCGCGCCCAGATCCGGATGCTGCGTGAGGCCGGCGCCCTCGAGGTGCACGTGCGGATCTCCTCGCCGCCGGTGAAGTGGCCGTGCTTCTACGGCATCGACTTCGCCACCCGGGCCGAGCTGATCGCCAACGGCCTGGAGATCGACGGGATCCGCCGCTCGATCGGCGCCGACAGCCTCGGCTACGTCTCGCTGGACGGGCTCGTCCAGGCGACCGAGCAGCCGAAGTCCCGGCTCTGCATGGCCTGCTTCGACGGGGAGTACCCGATCGAGCTGCCGGCCGGCGACCTGATCGGCAAGCACGTCCTGGAGGGTGTCGGCCGGCGTGCCAGCATGCCGGGCGCCACGAAGGAGGCGGCCACGGCCGCGGTCGCCGATCTCGAGTCCGATTATGAGACCCGCGAGTATGCGGGCGACGATCGGACGGCATCGGCGCCGCTGGTCGCCAGCCCCGGCGGCGCGAACGCGCTGCACCACCCGTGACTTTCAGTTTCACAGAACCGCTAAGGGGAGAACCGTGACGCACGTGTCCGAGCGCAGCAGTGCCGGATCCAACGGCGCCGAGGGAGGCGACCGTCAGCTGTGGACGGCCGGCTCCGGCCGGGGCGCGCGCAAGCGCCCGGCCACGTACGCGGAAGCGGGTGTCTCCATCCACGCCGGCGACCGGGCCGTCGAGCTGCTCAAGTCCAAGGTGAAGAAGACCTCCCGGCCCGAGGTGATCGGTGACCTGGGCGGCTTCTCCGGCCTGTTCCGGCTGAACACGGCTAAGTACAAGAGCCCGATCCTGGCCTCCTCCACCGACGGCGTGGGCACCAAGCTGGTCATCGCCCAGCAGCTCGACATCCACGACACGATCGGCATCGACCTGGTCGCCATGGTCGTGGACGACCTGGTGGCCTGCGGCGCGGAGCCGCTGTTCCTGCTGGACTACATCGCCTGCGGCGAGGTCGTCCCGGACAAGGTCGCCGAGATCGGTGCCGGCATCGCCGACGGCTGCCGGTACGCCGGCTGTGCCCTGCTGGGCGGCGAGACCGCCGAGCACCCGGGCGTGCTGCGCCCGGACGAGTACGACGTCTCCGCCACCGGCGTCGGTGTGGTCGAGGAGAGCGAGATCCTCGGCAAGGAGCGGGTCGAGCTGGGCGACGCGATCATCGCGATGCGCTCGTCCGGTCTGCACTCCAACGGCTACTCGCTGGTTCGGCACGTGCTGCTGGGCGCCGGCCGGATGCGGCTGGACACCGTGGTCGACGACTTCGGCACGCAGCGCACCCTGGGTGAGGAGCTGCTCACCCCCACCAAGATCTACGCCAAGGACTGCCTGGGCCTGATCGAGGAGACCGAGGTCCGGGCGTTCTCGCACGTCACCGGCGGCGGCATCCCCGGCAACCTGAACCGGGTCCTCCCCGACACCATGGACGCCGTGGTGGACCGTTCGACCTGGCGCCCGCAGCCGATCTTCGACCTGATCCAGGCCAAGGGCCGGATCGAGGACACGGAGATGGAGGCCACCTTCAACATGGGCGTCGGCATGTTCGCGGTCGTCTCCTCTGACGACGCGGACCGTGCGATGGCCTACCTGACCGGCCGCGGCGTCGAGGCGTGGCAGGTGGGCGAGGTCGTCGAGGGCACCGGTGAGGTGCAGATGATGAGCTCGTACACCCGCGGCTGACCGGCAGTTACTTCTGGTTGGTAACAGTCCGAGCGTGAAATGATCCGCCTGTGTCGATGTCCGGCACATGCGGATCTTTCGCGTTCTGGTGGACTGGGTGCCCTAACCTGACCGGGCGGCCAGCGCCGCACGGTCCGACCCGGGCGGCTGGCGCCGCACGGGTCACTGGCTCAAGGTTTTCCACCGGGGCGAGCTGAGTGCGTATGTCAGCGGTCACCGGTGGAGGCCGGACGGAGGTGCGTGACCATGGCGGTCGCGTGGAGCGGGATGCGGGGCGTCTCGGCGGAGCCTGGGTACGTTGTCATGCAGCCCACTACGCTCTGCAATCTGGCGTGCGACTACTGCTACCTGCCGTTCCGGCGGGAGAACCGGAAGATGCCGGTGGCGGTGGCCGAGGCGGTGGCGGCCGGAGTCGCCGGCTTCGCGCGTACCGGGAGGTTCTCGGTCGTGTGGCACGGGGGTGAGCCGCTCGCGGCGGGCCGGGACCACCTGGCCGCGCTGTTCGCGCCGTTCGGCGCGGGTGTCGAGCATCACGTGCAGACCAACGCCACCCTGATCGACGACGACTGGTGCGAGTTCTTCACCGAGCACGACGTCCGCGTCAGCGTCAGCGTGGACGGGCCGCGCCGGCGTAACGGTGACCGGGTGGACCGGGGCGGCAAACCCGCCTACGACCTGATCATCCGAGGCATCGACCGGCTGCGCGCCCACGGCATCCCGTTCTCCACCCTGTGCGTGGTCGGTGATCCCGGTCCCGGCGTCGCCACCGAGCTGTACGAGTACTTCCTCGGCCTGGGCTGCGAGGTGCTCGGCATCAACGTGGAGGAGCTGGAGGGCGTCAACACCCGGCTGAACCGGCACGATCCGGCCGCGGTGAGCGCCTTCTGGGCCGAGCTGGTCGGAGCATGGCGCCGTGATCCGCGGATCCACCTGCGGGAGGTCGAGTGGTCGCTGCGCTACGCCGCGGCGGTCCTCGACGGCAGCGCCGACGAGCTGCTCCCGCGCCGGCACGACCCGATCCCGACGATCGCCCACGACGGGTCGGTGGTCCTGCTCTCGCCCGAACTGGCCGGCTTCCACGACCCGCGGTACGGCGACTTCACCAGTGGCAACGTGCTGACCACCCCACTGCCGGAGATCCTGGCCGGCGCCACCGGGACGCCCTGGATCCAGGAGTTCCTCCGCGGTGTCGAGGCATGCCGCGGCGCCTGCCCCTACTTCGGCTTCTGCGGTGGTGCACACGCGGCCAACCGGTACTTCGAACACGGCAGGTTCGACGTCACCGAGACGGACCACTGCCGGAACAGCAAGATTCGCCTATTGGAGGGAGTGCTGGACCATGCCCGAGATCACGAGGCCACGGCTGTCTGACGGCGTGGAGACGGATCCGGTGACGGCACGGGTGCACGACACCCGGGCCGGACTGGCCGCGCTCATCGCGGAGGCGGAAGCGGCCCGCAGACAGCGCGCCGAGGAGACGCCGCAGGATGGCGGGTCGGCGGTCTGCGCCTGGAACCACTTCGAGAACATTCCTACGTTCTACAACTGGAACAACCGGCCACGCTGACGCGTGATTCGGTCGAAGCCCACGCGGAGAGAGCCCGCGTGGGCTTCGTTGTCAACCGTAGGAATCGTGACCACGTGACACACCGGAGCACGCGGTCAATCCGCGTGCTCTGTGCCAAACGGGGTCAGCGCCGCCTTGTCGGCGACCAAGGGTCCTGCTCCCAGGTGTCCTGGTCGTCGTCTGCAGCGTCGTCCTCGTCATCGTCGACGAACTCGTCGTTGTCGTCGTCGAAGTGACGGTCCGATTGGCGGGCACCCGCCAATTCGCGCTGCAAGGCGGTGAGGTCGGTGTTCGGGGAGTGATACTTCAACTCCCGGGCCACCTTCGTCTGCTTGGCCTTAGCACGGCCGCGCCCCATGGCTCGACCCCCTCGCACAGAATTCGGGGCAGCCCGAAGGCGGTCCCCGATGACGTCAGGCATCTCTCGTGGGTCTTACGGTACATGGACGATGGCGCGTTCGGCACCTCGGGTTGCGTGTGACACTGCCGCGCGTCGCGGATGAGCTTCTCCAGCGGCGCGCGGCAGGCCCTCGAAGCCCTCAGCCGAGGTAGATCGAGCGGAGGCGGCCGACCTCCGCCATCCGCCGCTCAGCGAGCCGGTCGGCGGCGATCGCGGGCGGCACACCCTCGTCGCCGGCGAGCTGGAGGATGCGCCCGGTGGTCTCGAAGATCCCGGTGGCCCGCAGCTTGGCCCGCTCGAAGTTGAAGCCCTGGATCTCGTCGGCCACCTGGATGACGCCGCCGGCGTTCACCAGATAGTCCGGGGTGTAGAGGATGCCGCGGTCCTCCAGCAGCTTGCTGACGCCGGGGTGGGCCAGCTGGTTGTTGGCCGCGCCGGTCACCACCCGGGCACGCAGCACCGGGACCGTGTCGTCGTTCAGCGCGCCGCCGAGGGCGCACGGGGCGTAGACGTCGATGTCCGAGGTGATCAGGGCGGTCGTGTCCGGCACCAGCGTGATCTGCGGGTGGGTGGTGCGGGCCCAGGTACGGGCGGCCTCGCTGACATCGGTGGCGACCACCGTGGCGCCGTCGTCGAGCAGGTGCCCGCACAGGTACCGGCCGACCTTGCCGAGCCCGGCGACACCGACCGTGCGGCCCCGCAGCGACGGGGTGCCCCAGGTGTGCTCGGCGGCGGCGCGCATGCCCTGGAAGACGCCCCAGGCGGTGAGCACCGAGGAGTCGCCAGCGCCGCCGTGCTCCACGCTGCGGCCGGTCGCGTACCGGGTCTCGCGGGCGACCACGTCCATGTCCTGCACGTAGGTGCCGACGTCGCAGGCGGTGTAGTAGCGGCCGTTCAGGGACTCGACGAACCGCCCGTACGCCCGGAGCAGCGCCTCACTCTTCAGCCGGGCCGGGTCGCCCCAGATGACCGCCTTGCCACCGCCGAGGTCCAGTCCGGCCAGGGCGTTCTTGTAGGCCATGCCGCGGGAGAGCTTGAGCACGTCGGCGAGGGCGTCCGACTCGCTCTCGTACGGGTAGAAGCGGGTGCCGCCGAGCGCGGGACCGAGCGCCGTGGAATAGATGCCGATGATCGCCTTCAGGCCGGTCTCCCGGTCCTGACAGAAGACGACCTGTTCGTGCCCACTGGCGTCAAACACGTCCATGGTTGGACTCCTGATCTCTTGCGAGGCCTTCGTGGGGCCATGTTCCCGGCGGGGTTGAGCCGGTCACCAGGAGCGTAGTCGTGCGAATGGCGCGGCGATTACGTCCGTGCGGGAAGTTCCAGCCGGCCGATTTCGTGAAAGGATCGCGCCGTGCCGTCACTGTTCGCGTCGTACCTACGGGTTTACGAGCCACTGACCGCCTTCGACCGGGAGCGGCAGGTCTTCTGGCGTGAGTACGCGCGGGAGGGCCGCGACCTGGGCCTCGTGGAGGGCCCGGCCCGCCAGCGCACCGCCGTACTCGAGGCGCTCGGCGCCGGCTGGACCCGGCTGCCCGACCTGCCCGACGAGGCCTATGTCCTGGAGTGGGACGGCGCCGTGCTGGTCTGTCCGTGGAACCTGCGTCTGCGGGTGGCCGAGGCCGCGCTGAACGCGCGTGACGGTGTGCCGGCCGTGCTGGCCGACGCCTTCGTGCCGCCGGTGCTGGCCGGCCAGGCGAAGGCGGTGGTGGAGGACTGGCGCAGCGGCGCCAAGGTCCTCGAGCAGGGCGTGCCCCGGGTGCACGAGCAGATCTCCACGTGGGGTGTGCCGTTGCGCTGGTTCGCCTTCGTCGACCTGGAGGAGCGGGAGATCTCGCTGGCCAGCCGGCGGCGGGTGCTGCGCTACCGGACCGAGATCTCGAAGGCGCGGCGCCGTGCCCACCGGGCGGTCTCGGTGCTGCGCAAGTCGCTGGGCGACGCGCCGATCACCGAGGCGGTCGAGGAGGGCACCCGCTGGCTGGAGGAGTTCCATCCACGGTCGGTGGTGGAGCTCGACTACGGCGGCCTCGTCAACCTCCTACCGGAGGACAGCCTGACAGCGGACGATTCCCCCGGACTGGTGGCAGCCGGACTTTCGGCACTTTCTCGCGGTGACACTGAGTCAGCAACCGAGGCATATGAGGAGCTGGTGGCGCGCTGGCGTGTCGTCCAACTTCTTGAACGGTGCAATTGACCTGCGGAAATGGGACAGACGGGCACGTAACTCTGCCCATGGAAGCGCTCCCGAAGCGAGCACTCTTCGTAATCACTGCCGGGCGAAGCGTGATAATCGGACTAAACGAGACACTATCTGGCGTAGAAAACACGCAAAAATCGGGCATGCTTCATCCGTCTATCTGGGGACGTTCGTCCGTTCGGCCCATGTCGGACATCGGGGACTAGCCGGACCATGAGAGACGCACCGGCCGGCGGGACCCCGGCCGATGTTTTTAGGCACCTGTGGAGGAGTGACCGATGGCATCGCGTACGCACGATCCTGAGCCGCTACTAACGCCGGCCGAGGTGGCGTCGATGTTCCGTGTCGACCCGAAGACCGTGACTCGGTGGGCGAAGGCGGGCAAGCTCAGCGCAATTCGCACGTTGGGTGGCCACCGTCGCTATCGGGAGTCGGAGGTTCGTGCCCTGCTGCAGGGGCAGATTCCCACGCAGCGCCAGGGCGACTGACCCAGTCGACCGAAAATCGTTGCAAGGGGCGAACGCTGGGGAAGGCGATCGCCCCTTCTTCGTTTGAGGGCTTTGTTTGAAGGCGCCGGCATTCGTCGGCGCCTTCTTCCTTTTCCGGGGTACGGGTGAGTCAGTCGACCAATACGGCGACAGTGCCGTCGATGCCGCGTCGCAGTCGGCTGCCGAGCATGGTGAGCCGTCCGACGATTCCGTACTTCTTCTTGATGCCCTCGCCGACGCGCAGCCGGTCGTCGTGGTCGCCGATCCGCGCGGTCGCCTCGATCGCCTCGCCCGTGGGGTTGCCCCGCATGTCGCAGGCGGCCACCGTGACCCGGCCGCTGTTGCGGATCCGCTTCAGTTTTCCGCTGCCCGCCACGGTCCAGAAGCCCAGACCGGAGCCGTCGGGTATCACCCACAGCGGGGTCGGCACCGCCCGCCCGTCCCGGCGGAACGTGGTGAGCAGGACGTACTTCTCCGAGCCTAGTTGCTCCAGTGCGGCCATGCGTCAAGAGTAGTGACCATGACAGAGCCGACGACCGGTGACGCCTTCGGCGAGATGATCCGGGACGCGTACGCGGTGCACATCGGGGCCGGGCGGCGTCCCCTGGCCGGCGGGCGGTACCCGCGACCGGTGATCGAGGTGATCGAGCGCGACGACGGGCTGATCAACGGGGCGCTCGCGGCCCACTACCTGAGTGAGCCGGCGGACTGGCGGCCCTTCGACCACCGGGCCATGACGTTCTGCCGGGGCCGGGTGCTCGACGTCGGGGTGGGCGCCGGCCGGTCGGCCGTCGAGTTGCAGCGCCGGGGGATCGCGGTCACCGGGCTGGACACCTCGGCCGGCGCGATCGAGGTGGCCCGGAAGCGGGGGCTGCGCGACACCGTGTTGAACACGGTGGACGAGTTCTCCCGCGCCAGCGTCCGGTACGACACGTTCCTGCTGCTCGGCAACAACCTGGGGCTGATCGAGGGCCGGGAGCGGGCGCCGGCGTTCCTGGCCGCGCTGGCCCGGCTGGCGGCGCCCGGCGCGCGGATCGTGGCGCAGGGCACCGACCCGTACGGGACGACCGATCCGGTGCAGGTGGCCTATCACGAGGAGAACCGGGCCCGCGGGCGGTTCGGCGGGCAGCTGCGGATCCGGCTGCGCTACCGGGAGGTGGCCAGCGACTGGTTCGACTACCTGAACTGCTCGGTCGACGAGCTGGAGGAGCTGCTCAAGGGCACCGCGTGGCGCCTGAAATCCATCGACGACCACGACCACCCGTACTACCTTGCGGTCATGGAGTTGATGGAATGACAGTTCTCAACCGTGACCAGGTGCGCCTCAGCAAGCGGATGTCCCTGGTTCTGCGGCACCGGCCGGAGACGGCCGGCCTGACCCTCGACGCGAACGGCTGGGTGCCGGTCGCCGAGCTGCTGGCCGCCCTCGGCGTCACCCGGGCCGAGCTCGACCAGGTGGTCGCGCACAACGACAAGGCACGCTTCGCGGTGTCCACCGGCCCGGACGGGGTCGACCGGATCCGGGCCAGCCAGGGGCACTCCCGGCGGGTCGCCGTGGATCTCGATCTGCCGCCCGCGGTTCCGCCCGCCGAGCTGTTCCACGGCACCCCGCGGGCGAATCTGGAGGCGATCCTCCGGGAGGGGTTGCGCCCGCGGAGCCGTCATCACGTACACCTGTCGGTCGACGTGCCGACGGCCGTGACCGTCGGTCGCCGGCGCTCGCCGGACGTGGTCGTCCTCCGCGTCGCGGCGGGGGTGATGGCGGAGCAGGGGCACGTGTTCCACCGCAGTGACAACGGGGTATGGCTTACCGCGATCGTGCCGTCACAGCACTTATCGGAAAAACGGACAAATCCGTAATCTGCCAGGTTGATCGACCATCCACTGTGTCCGGACTCCGGTTCTCCGGACAGCGGCGGGTCGCCGCCGTTAGCTTGGACGGATGGGGAGGGTCACTCGGCGTCAGCTCACCGACCTGCCCGGCATCCTGAGTCTGCTCATCGCACTCGCGCTGGCATCGATTCTGGCCGTTCTCGCCTTCGGTCTCCCCGCCCTGGACCGGGCCGTTCCGGCCGAACGACCGGTCGCCGCCGGTGAGCCCTACCGGGTCGCCGCGGGCGTGACGATCGTGCCGCCGGACGGGGCGAGCCTCGACGCCACCGGCACCAGGCCGGGCGCCGAGCGCGGGACCGCACTGTTCCGGCTCGGCCGCGTGCAGTACGCGATCGGCGTCGAACCCTTCGAAGGCGACCTCACCGCCGCGGCCGTCCGGCTGCGACAGCGCATCACCGGCACCTCCGGGAACCAGGTCACCGGCACCCACCTCACGGTCTCCACGGCCGGTGGGCTCGCCGGGGTCGAGGGCGGGTACACCGCCGGTGACCGGGACGGGCGGTACGCGGTCTTCGTCGCCGACGGGCTCATCATCGAGGTCATGGTCAGCGGGAACGACGCCGACCTGGAGAGGGCGCTCCCGCGGATCGACGCCAGCACCCGCACCCTGCGCTACGAGACGGAGAAATGAGCGACGCCGTCCGGCCCGGGACCACCCGGTCGGCAGCGTTCCTCCGGCAGCCCGCGTTCTGGGTGGTCATCACGATCCTGGCGGCCGGCGCCGTACGGATCTCCCAGATCGCCGTGCTGTTCTTCACCGCCTACCCGGTGGCCACGACCACCGCGATCCTGCTTTTCGCCCTGCTCGCCGTACCGTTCTGGCTGTTCGTCTCGGAATTGGACTTCCTGGAACGCGAGCCACCGAGCCTGCGCGTGCTCGCCTTCGCCTGGGGCGGCCTGGTCGCCACCAGCGTGTCGATCCCGGGCAGCATCGCGCTGGACAACCTGATCGCCAAGCTCGGCTCGCCCGACCTCGCCGCCGAGTGGGGCGCCGCTCTGGCCGGGCCGACGGTCGAGGAGATCGCCAAGACGCTCGGTGTGGTCGCGATCGTGCTGATCGCCCGGGCACAGGTCAACAGCGTGCTCGACGGCATCGTCTACGGGGCGCTGGTCGGCCTGGGTTTCCAGATCGTCGAGGACGTGGTCTTCGCGATCGGGGCGGTACAGCAGGCCGGCGAGGGCGACCAGGTGCAGCCGGTGATCACCACGTTCCTGGTTCGTGGGTTCCTGGCCGGGGTCTGGAGCCACACCCTGTTCGGCGCCCTGGCCGGGGCCGGCATCGGCTATCTGGTGGTGAACCGGCACCGGTCCCGCGGTCGCCGGATCGCGGTCGCCGCCCTGGCCCTGTTCGCGGCCTGGGCCTCGCACTCGCTGTGGAACTCGCCGCTGTTCCGGGAGAGCCTCGGTGACGGCGCGCCGGCCCTGCTCGCGGTGCTCGTCTTCAAAGGGTTACCGCCATTACTGCTGGTCCTCTACCTGGTGCGGCGGGCGCACGACCGGGAGGCGGCCTACTACGTGGGAGTCCTGGCCACGGTCCGCGACCCGGCACTGATCACCGAGGGTGAGCTGCGGGTGCTCGGGTCCGGCTCCCGGCGGGGCGCGGCCCGGCGGCACGCCGCGGTGCACGCGGGCCGAAAAGCCAGATCAGCGGTACGCCGTCTGCAGCGCGCCCAGGCCGCCCTCGCCGTCGCGCTGAGCCGTGACCCGGACGGGCCGGCCGAAGCGGAGGCCACCGCGGTACGCGAGCACCGCGCCACCCTCGCCGCTCTCGGGCATCCGGAGGCGGTCGAGGGGGCACGATCCTGGCGGCACACCGCCTCGACGGTGGGCACCGCCGCGGTGGCCATCGCCGTGCTGTGGGTGGCGCTGTCAGCTCTGGGGAGTTGACGGCGTCAGGCCGGGGGAAGGCCGCCGTCCCCGTCGACGATCACGTCCGGGGTGCCGTCCTCGTCCAGGTCGACCATGGTCAGGTCGACCTTCCCGTCCCCGTCGGTGTCGAACTGGTAGAGGTCGGGCTTGCCGTTGCCGTCGGTGTCCGACACCCAGACGTCCGGCCGGCCGTCGCCACTCGTGTCCTTGGCGAGCAGGTCGACGCGATCGTCGCCGCGGGTCTCCACGGTCTCCTGCGGATCGGTCATGGTGCTCCTCTCGTCGGCCGAGGGGCCGGCCGTCACGGCCGCTCAGTACCCATCGGTTCAATCGGTCAGTCCCCGGTCCTGTGATGGTTGTCGCTGGTCCGGCCCGGCGACGGGCGTAACGTACGCCGACGTGGATATTGCTGAAGACGGCAAGCAACACCTGTTCACCAGCGGTGGCGGCGGTGCGCTCGCGGAACGGATGGGCATCGAGATCACCGAGGCCACCGCGGAACGGGTCGTAGGCATCATGCCCGTCGAGGGCAACACCCAGCCGTACGGTCTGCTGCACGGCGGTGCGTCCTGCGTGCTCGCCGAGACGCTCGGCTCGGTCGGTGCGGTGCTGCACGGGCGGACCGTGGACCGGCCGTTCGCCGTCGGCGTCGACATCAACGCCACCCACCACAAGGCGGCCCGCTCCGGGCTGGTCACCGGCGTGGCCGTTCCGGTCCACCGGGGCCGGGCGGTGGCGACCTACGAGGTGGTCATCACCGACGAGGGCGGCGACCGTGTCTGCACCGCCCGGATCACCTGTCTTCTCCGTGGTGCCTGAATTCCCTCGTCGCCGTGCGTTCCTTGACGGTCCGACGTACCTTTTCTGACGTGACCGAAGTACCACAGCACGCATTCGACGACGCCGCGCAGGTTCTGCAGTGTGCGCTCAGCGGCGACAGCGCGGCTGTGGCCGACACCTTCGACGCGGTCGTCGACCGGGACGGTGTCGTCGGTGCCTGGGACGTCGCCTGGTGCCTCGCGGCGACCATGGTCGGGCAGGTTCCCGGCGGTGGCGCCTGGACCCTCGAGTTCCCCGGGATCGACGACGCGCGCTACGACAAGCGGTGGGTGGCCCGGTTCGTCAGTGCGTATGTGAACGGTGACTTCCCGACCGGTGAGGCGCTGTTCGGTGCGGCGATCGCCGACGGGACCCTGCCGGACTGCCTGCTCGCGCTGGCCGGGTCGACGGTCGCGACACTGCGCCATCGGGCCGCGTGACCTGCTTCACGCGTACCTCTGATGTCTGACGCCCTGCTGGCCCGGGTGCGCAAGCTGCTCGCCATGGCCGAGGATCCGGCCTGTACGCCCGGCGAAGCCGAGGCGTTCACCGCGAAGGCCGCCGAGCTGATCGCCAAATACGGTGTCGACCAGGCGATGGTCGCCGCCGAGGATCCCACGGCCGACCCGGTGGGCGACCGGGTCGTCACCGTCGATCCGCCCTACGCGCGGGACAAGGCCGGACTGCTCGCCGCCGTAGCCGCCCCGATGCGCTGCCGGGTGGTCCATCTCGAGCGGCGCGGGCTGGCCCGCAGCCACCTCTTCGGGCACACGGCCGATCTGGAGCGGGTCGAGTTGCTCTTCACCTCTCTTCTGGTGCAGGCCGCGCACGGCCTCGCCGCCAGCCCGGTGCCGGAGGGCGAGCACGCGGCGGCCTACCGCCGATCGTGGATGGCCGGTTACACCCAGGCGATCAGCGGGCGGCTCTGGGCGGCCGAACGATCCGCGGCAGCCGCGACGCCGGGCGCGGAGATCGTGCTCGTCGACCGGACCGACCTGGTCGAGCGCCGGCGGGACGAGGCCTACCCCCAACTGGCCCGGATGCGGCCGCGACGGTTGCGGGGCAGCGGGATCCTCCGCGGCTTCCAGGCCGGGCAGGTCGCCCACCTGGGCGGCACCGAGGTCACTTCGATTTGAGGTAGAGCGCCTTCGCGTACTGAGCGGCGGCGGCGTTGTTGTACATCGACGCCTGTGACATGAAGAAGCTGTTGTCGGCGATCGCGCGAGCCGCCTGTGACGTGCCGGACCAGCGGATGTCCGCCTCCGCCTCGGAGAGGCCGCGAGCCTTGAACTGGCGGCGCATCGCCATCTTCCCGGCGCGGAACGCCTCGGCCGCCTCCTCCGCGTGCTTCATGCACGACAGCGCCTTCTCGCTGAGCGCCTCAGCGAGCGTGTAGGCCGCCTGCTCCGCATCGTTCGTGAAAGTCTGCACGACGACGCCTCCTCGCGTCCGGGTTGACCGATCCCGATAACACACTCTGGAGGAACGGGCGGGACCGTACAAGGCCCGTTCGCGGACCTGTGGACAACCGTGTGCGGACGCGCTGAGATAACTTCTCGCTTCATGACCGACGGGGAAGTGTTCGATGTGGAGCGGAATCGGCGCTGGCTCCTGCTTCTGGCGGTGGCCGCGGTCACGCTGATCCTCGGAGCGGCCTCGGCCACCGGGGTCATGTACTACGCCGGCTGGCGGCACACGCCCGAGCGCGAGTTCACCGTCGCGGTGTACATGGTGCCGGACGCGAGCGTGGAGGAGCGCTCGGCGGTGCGGGAGGCGCTCGGCGGGTTGCCGGCCGTCGACGGGGTGCGGGTGGAGGACGAGGCTCTTCGTCTGACCGCGCTGGGGCGTGACTTCGACTGCTCGCCGATTCCGGTGCTCCGTGCGTCGGCGGGGGTGGACCGGGTGCGGGTCACGATGCGCCCGCTCGGCCGCCGGGTGGGGGCTGTACTCGGCTGCTGACACACGTACGAAATGATTTAGTGACATGCGTCACTGCAAACGGGCGAGCGGGCCGAAACGGTAACGTTCTACGATCCTTCTTCGTGGACGGCTTCCGCCCGCTCTCGAACGGGGAGTTTTTTCGATGTCTCTGATCAACCGCAAGACTCTTGCCGCTGTTGGCGCCACCGCCATCGCGATCGCCACCACCGCTCTCTTCGCGACCCCGGCCCAGGCGGCGGCTTCGGCCGGCCTCGCCAAGGTCGTCGGCACCAAGACGGTCCAGTTCCAGGCCCTTCTCGGTAAGTCGAACTCGGTGAAGCTGACCATCTCCGGTCGCACCGTGACGATCACCGACAAGGTCGCCATCAAGGCCGGCAAGGGCTGCAAGTCGGTCAACTCGAAGAAGGTTCGCTGCACCACCAAGGTGAAGACCGCGAAGCTGAACGTCGCGCTGGGCGACAAGAACGACTACGTGCGCAACTACACCAACGTCTACATGCTCGCCGACGCCGGCTCCGGCAACGACACCGTGATCGGTGGCAACGCCAGCGAGGAGCTGCAGGGCGACAGCGGCAACGACAAGCTCTACGGCAACGGCGGCAACGACAAGCTGTTCGGCGAGACCGGCAACGACTACATCGTGGGCGGCGCCGGGAACGACCGGGCCTCGGGCTGGACGGGCGCCGACAAGCTCTACGGCAACGCCGGTCTCGACAACCTCCACGGTGGAAGCGGGAACGACCTCCTCAACGGCGGCACCGAGGTGGACGTCCTCAGCGGTGCCGACGGCAACGACTACCTCTTCGGTGGCACCGGCGAGTACGTCTCCGGCGGCGACATCTACGGTGACACCTTCTACGGTGACGCGGGCAACGACGTGATCTACGGCGAGGGTGACACCGACATCATCGAGGGTGGCACCGGCAACGACCGGATCTCGGCCGGTGCCGACCTGGACGTCGTCAAGGGCAACGACGGCAACGACTCCATCTGGGGTGACGACGGCGACGACCTGCTCGCCGGCGACGACTACACCTTCTACGGCGACACCTTCCTCGCGGTCGGCAGCGCCTCCGCGGCCGACCGGGTCAACGGTGGCAACAACTCGGACCTGTGCCTGGTGACGGGCTCTTCCACGACCAGCCTCTGCGAAGGGGTCGTGACCGACTCGGCGGGCCTCTCGGTGGCCGGCAAGGCCGGCGACTTCTCCCGCTTCGCCAAGATCCGCGCGGCGAAGTAGGTAACACCTACCTTTCGAACGGCCCGGCTGCTTCTCCGGCCGGGCCGTTCCTTCTCTTCTGTGGATCATCTGTTCGGCCGAGGCGCGTCGAAACGGTAGCGTTCTACGATCCTTGCCGATGTGTCAGCGGCACCGACCCTGACCAGTGCTCACGGGGGATCACATGTTCCTGATCAATCGCAGGATGCTGGCCGTCATCGGCGCCGGCGCCGCCGCGGTCGCTTCCACCGCCTTCCTCGGCGCGCCCGCGCAGGCGGCCGCCGGCGGTGCGGCCAAGGTCGTCGGTAGCAAGACCGTCCAGTTCCGGGCCGTCACCGGCAAGGCCAACGGCCTCACCATCACCATTTCCGGCCGGACCGTCACGCTCGACGACAAGGTCGCCATCACCCCCGGCAAGGGCTGCAAGGCCGTCTCCGGGGACCGGACCAAGGTCCGCTGCACCACCTCGGCCAAGACCGCGACCCTCGACGTCAACCTCGGCGACAAGAACGACTGGGTGCGCAACAAGACCTCGGTCCACCTGGTGGCCACCGGCAGCCTGGGCAACGACACCCTGATCGGCGGCGCGGCGGGCGAGGAGCTGCGCGGTGGCGGCGGCAACGACACGCTGTACGGCAACGGCGGCATCGACAAGCTGTACGGCGAGGGCGGCAACGACACCCTGCGCGGCGGGACCGGCTACGACCAGATCTATGCGGGCACCGGCAACGACCGGGCGTACGGCGAGGCCGGCGACGACATCATCGAGGGCGCGAGCGGAAGCGACGTCGTGCTCGGCGGTGCGGGGGGCGACCTCGTCAGGGGCGGCTCCGGCAACGACAGCATCTACGGCGAGGCCGGCGAGGACTTCCTGATCGGTGAGGACGGCGACGACCGGATCCTCGGTGGCGCCGACGCCGATTCGGTCCTGGCCGGTGCGGGCCGGGACGTCGTCTACGCGGGCGCCGGTGAGGTGACCTACGTCGACGAGGAGGGCGAGTTCGTCTTCGGCGACTACGTCGACGGCGGTGCGGGCGACGACCGGCTCTTCGGTGAGGGCGACGTCGACGTCCTGTTCGGATCCGAGGGCGACGACCTGATCGATGCCGGCACCGGTGACGACGTCGCGTTCGGCGAGGGCGGTAACGACGCGATCTACGGCAGCGACGGCGACGACATCCTGGTGAACGAGGACGTCGACGAGAACGACGCGCCGATCGGCAGCGCCACCGCGACCGACCTGGTCAACGGCGGCGCCCACGCGACCATCGGCGACATCTGCCTGGTGACCCCGGGCGCCCGGACCGCCGGCTGCGAGCTCTTCGAGTTCCCCGAAAAGACGGGCACCCTCTCGGTTGCCCCGTCGGCGGAGGTCGCCACGATCCTCGACCGGGTCGCGAAGATCCGGGCCTCGTACACCTGACGTCAGTCCAGTGATGTGAGTCACTAAATATAGGCATGACGTCGAAACGGTACCGTTCTATTATCATCGGCATCACTGGCTGGGGTTCCGGCCGGGTTCATCACGGGGGTTCCTACATGTACCTGCCCAACCGCAAGCTCCTCGCCATGATCGGCGCGACCGCCGCGGCCGTCGGCTCCACCGCTCTGCTCGCCGCCCCGGCTCAGGCCGCCGCGGTCGGCTCGGCGAAGGTCGACGCGTACGGCGTGGTCAGCTTCGCTGCCTCGACGGGCAAGACCAACGGGCTCACCATCACCGTCTCCGGCCAGACCGTCACCCTCGACGACCTGGTCACCATCAAGGCCGGCGCCGGATGTGCCGCGGTCGCCGGTGACAAGACCAAGGTCACCTGCACCGCCACGAAGATCAGCTCCCTCTCCGTCAACCTCGGCGACAAGAACGACTGGGTCAAGAACAAGACCGCGTTGGGGATCTCCATCGACGGCGGCGCCGGCAACGACACCCTCGTCGGCGGCTCGGCGAACGACCGCATCGTCGGCGGCAGCGGCAACGACAAGATCTACGGCGGCGCCGGCGGCGAGGTCATCTACGGCAACTCCGGCAACGACATCGTCTACGGCGGCGCGGGCACGGACAACGTCTCCGGCGGCACCGGCAACGACAAGATCTACGGCCAGGACGGCGACGACCGGCTCTACGGCGGCGCGGGTGCCGACCTGCTGAACGGTGCGGCGGGCCTGGACAAGATCTACGCGGGCGCGGGCAACGACAAGGTGTACGCGGGCGCCGGTGTCGCTGTCCCGGGCGACCCGTACCGTCTCGGCGACGAGGTCTTCGGCAACTCGGGCAACGACACGATCTACGGCGAGAGTGGCGAAGACCTGATCGAGGCCGGTTCCGGCAACGACATCGTCGACTCCGGCTCCGGTGATGACGCCGTGCTCGGCCAGTCCGGCAACGACACCATCAAGGGCGGCTCCGGCGACGACATTCTCGTCGGCGAGAACATCAACAGCCAGTTCCAGGCGATCGGCAGCGCCAGCGCCAAGGACAAGGTGACCGGTGGCTCCGGCGTCGACATCTGCCTCGTTCTCAAGAGCGGCAAGGCATCCTGCGAGTACCGGTCGGTGCCCGACTCGCCCTACGGTGTGACCGCCTCGTCTGCGGGCATCCTCGGCCGTCTCTCCTGATCAGCGTTTCTCACCGGGACGGCCCGGCCGCGTTCAGCGGCCGGGCCGTTTCCCTTTCCAAGAGCAGAACCGGGATCAGTACGACGACGACGGGTCGTATCCGAGGGTATTGATGATCGTCGTAACGAGGAGCGCGATGCCCATCCCGATGGCGACGAAGACGGCTATCCCGATCAGCGCCATCACCACGCTCTTCCCGGCGCCGAGCAGATCCCCGCGCATGATCTTGCCGTAGTCGGTGCGCTGCCACACGATCGGCGGCAACTTGCCGCCGCCGGACGAGGCCGTCCCCGTAGGTATCGGGGCATCATGACTCGACCCGATCCGGTAGCCGTTCTCCCCGGAACCCTTAGCTGACGAAGTCGCCTGCACCATGATGCCGCCTCCTTTGGCCACAACCAGCGCGATAGTTGTCCCTCACATCGGCAGGGAACAGGCACGCCGACAGGGGCCGTTCGACCCGTCTTCGCCGCCGGGCCCAGCCCGCGGCAATAGCCGTCCCGATGTGCAGAGCCCGGAGAAAGGCGAAGCCCGCAACCGCCTGATCGCGGGTGAGGGCTTGCATACCGAGTTTCGGTGATGGTGTCCCGGGGCGGGGTCGACCCGCCGGCCTTACGATTTCAGCCAGGGACATAAGGACAGGTCAGCACGGGTGAAAGACCGGGGCGACGATCCTGCCGTGGTGAACGCGCCGCCTGGATGGCCCGCCGCCACACCGAATCGGTGAGGAGTTGGCCCTGGGCCTGGTCCGCAACGCCACCACACCATCCCGGAATACATCGCAGCGTTGGCCCGAACCAGCTTCGCCCGACTGCGTGCGTGGATGAAGATCGCCGAGGCAGCGCGCGTTCAAGTGCATCCTGACTGTCGGATTCCCGGTAAGCGATGTTCCGAAGCCGCGGTGAACCAACCCGTCCACGAGGGCGTGTACGACTGTGGATAGGTCGGCTTCCATCTCTAGGGATCTGTGCGACCAGTTGACTACGCAAGTAGCCACTCGCGCACATAGCTGACCCGAACACCCTGTCGGACAGCTCGTGGACGAGGAGTAGGCGCCATGGCCGGGCGAACGAGTCGCGGGGAACGCTTCGGTGGCTTCACCCTGCTGATGCTGTGCAGCACGGCTTCGATATTGCTGCTGACCGTGGCGCTCCTGGTGACATCCTCCGATGATGTCGCAGACGCGACGCTCTTCGGTCGGCTCGGGACCCTGATTGTGACCGTCGGGGCCGCCATTGTGGTTTGCGCATCGGCCGTCATTGCTCGGCACACCACCGGATCCGCGACGCGTGCGATCGCCGTGGCAATGTCGATCGTCGCTGCTGCTCTTGTGGCGGTGATGGCGTTCCTCTTCCTGTTCGCCGACAGTGCTCAGTTCGCCGTGGGCCTACTGCTGACTTGCGCGGCTGTGCTGGTTGCTCTGGGAGGCCGTGCGGTCGTGCAGGCGTCCGGAACGAGAGAGGCGCGCTGAGGTGGATTCGGATCTGACGCAACGCTTGCAGAGGCTTCAGCAGCGTGCCGCCGAACTGGGCCAACTGGCAAGCGAGTTGGCGTCTGCCGCACCCGAACGGTCGGAAGGCTATGACGCGAGCGGACGCGTGTCGGTGGTACTCGGGCGAGATGGGCTGCCGACTGATATTCAGGTGCGGGATCGGTGGCAGGACCGGATGGAGCCGGAACAGCTAGGACAGGCGGTTCTCGACGCCACCCACGACGCCGGACAGGCAGCAACCCAGGCATTTACTGGAAGCCTGGATGAACGCCGTTGGTGGAGGCGCCGGCAGGAAGCGGACGCAGGGCCTCAGGAGGGTCCGTTCCGAAGCAACGGGCCGGTGCCCAGGTCGCCCGTGGGACGTCGGCAGCTGGACGGTGAGTTCAACGAGAAGATCATGAGGACCCTGCGCGCAACTGCGAGCCAAGCGAACGAGCCGTCTCCGGTTGTCGAGGTCGAGGGAACGGATGACGGACATCATGTCATGTTGACGCTGAACTCCGGTGGTCTCAGTGAGTGCTTCATCGAGCCGGACTGGGCGCGTAATCGCACGGCCAGCCTGATCACCGATGGCCTCTTGACCGCACTACGTCGTGCCAGGCGCAAGTTGCCGCCGTCCGATGGAGTGAAAGCCGACCTCGATGCCTTGATCGGTGATGCTCTGGCCACGTTGAACGCCTTCGCCCGGCAGCCGACGAGTGGGGACTCGTGATGGGCCTGCCCAGTTCGGAAGACGTGTCGCTGGCAACTGAGGCTTTGCGCTCCGAGGCATCGGTATGGGCTGCGCAGGGCGGGAGGCTCGCCGAACTCGGCGCACAGGTCGAGGCCATGGAGTTCGGCCGGGTCGAGGCCGGCCTGTTTCAGATCATGGTGAGCCCGTACAACGAAGTCGTTCGAGCCATGGCTGCACGCTGCATGGAGGGCCGGGATGCGATGACGGATATGGCCGGCACGCTACGCCGTGCGGCGGATGTTTACGAGTCCGAAGACCGGGCGGGCGCGCACCGGATCAAGGATGTCTACTGAATCGGGGAAACGATGTTCAGCCTGGCACAGTACGAGGCAGTAATCGGCGAGATCGAGCGCGGAACGAAGACCTTTGAGGCCAGACTCGCCGAGGTGATCCCCGCGGCCGACAGCGCCTCCAGCCAGTGGTACGTGGCCGAGGTCCTGGGGGAACTGCTCCAGTGGATCGCCCGGGAGACTGTCGAACTGGGGACCGAGATCCTCAACTTCATCCTGGATGTGTTCAAGGGCACCACCGCGCCGATCTTCATGTTCATGGATGCGTACAAGTGGATGGACCTCAAGGCTGCCGCGAACGGGGTTTCAGCCGACATCACCACCCAAAATCTGGTGATCGACAACTCCGATTGGTCCGGCAAGGGGCGCGAGGCCTACCTCGGTGCAGCAGCAGCCCAATCCGCCGCCGCCGGCCGCATCGGATCCATTGCCAAGACCACGTCCGACAACCTCATGCTGTGCGCCGGTGCTGGTCTGGCCTTCTACATCGTGGTCGCAGGCGTGATCGCAAAGCTCATCGCCGAGGTGGTCGCCGCCACCACAGCCATCAGCACGGCTGTCTTCTCCGCCGTCGGCGCGATGATCTTCCTGGAGTCTGGAGCCGTCAACACGATGGCCATCGCGACGGCTGTCGGCGTACTCGCTGCCTTCCTCGGAACACAGGTCAACGCCCTGATCACCCTTCATGGCGAGGCAGTCGATCCCATCAGCTTCCCGAATGGGGTATGGCCGAATTCCAACAGCGCGCAGTACAACGACGGGACAGTCAAGGACGGCGACGCTGACTGGTCGCTCAAGGACTAGCGAACACGCAGCACCAGCACCGTACTGCTGAATTGATCTCTGGCTACCGCGGTGTGCGGGTCACAGCGGCGGTCGGGGCAGAGGCGGATCGGTGTGCGGCGAAGGTCCGACCTGGGACGGCGATCATGGGGAATCGGCGGTCACCAGAGGTCGACTTCGCGATGGCGAAACAGCCCCGGAAAGCAAAACGTCCACCGCGCGAAAACGCTGGTGGACGGTGCTCAGTGCCCGGCGAAGAGCCTGGTGGCCAGGGGCGGGGTCGAACCGCCGACCTTCCGATTTTCAGTCGGACGCTCGTACCAACTGAGCTACCTGGCCGTTAACTTGCCTTGCGGTCCTGACGGGACTTGAACCCGCGACCTCCGCCTTGACAGGGCGGCGAGCACTCCAACTGCTCCACAGGACCTTGCTATGTAACTGTCTTGCCGTTTGGCTTGTCAGCAACTCGCGCTGCTAACTTACCAGTACCCCCAACGGGATTCGAACCCGTGCTACCGCCTTGAAAGGGCGGCGTCCTAGGCCACTAGACGATGAGGGCAACTCCGCCATCATTGCACATCGCGCTGGCTGCGCGACTGGCAACGTTTGGTGGTTTTGGCCCCAACCGCGCCCCCCGCTTGAGGCATGCAAAGCATATGCGATACCCGTGCTGATCTTCAAACCGGGACCCCCCCTTCTTGCTCTCACGGCTCTGAGCAGGGTAAACGTCAGGCGCAGGCGGCCGTGACGACGTGGACGGCGCCGGTGAGGCCGGTCAGCCGGGTCACCGGCGGGGGCAGCGAGGCGGTCGGCCAGCCGGGTCCGGCGGCCCCGATCACGAGTGGCGGGCGGGGCAAGGCCAGCAGGCGGTCCAGCTGGATGACGTCTCCGGTGGCGGGCACCTGGGACCAGAGCACCACAACGGTGGGGCCGGTACGGTCCACCGCGTCCAGCAGCGCTCTTGGTGGGACCCGCGCCCCCAGCAGACGGCTCGGCACCCCGCCTTCGGCCAGCGCGGCCGCCAGCGCCTCCAGGGGAAGGGTGTGCTGTTCCTCGTCGGCCGCGGCGAGCAGAACCCGTGGGGCGAGTTCGCGCGACGGGCGGGGCACGATGCTGAGGGCCTCGGTGATCGAGCGGGAGAGCAGGTGTTCGACCTCGACGAACCGTTCGGTTGCCTCGTACCGTTCGCCGATGCCGATCAGCACCGGCATCATCACGTGTTCCCAGGCGAAGGTGACCCCGCGGCCGGTGACCGCCGATTCCAGGATGTGGCGCATCGCCGGCCCGTCCAGCCGCATGGCGGCCCGGGCCAGTCCACGGGCGGCCGGGTCGGCCCGCCCGCCGAGCGCGATGGTCTGCCCGCCCCCGGCCGGCCCGTTGACGGTCACCAGGTCGCCTACGGAAGACGAGGCAACCGGGTCTCCTACGGAAGGCGAGGCAACCGGGTCGCCGAGGGAAGGCGAGGCAACCGGGTCTCCTACGGAAGGCGAGCGGCACGCCCAGGCGGCCGCCTCGGCGGGCGCCACACCCTGTGCGGTCAGCCGCTGCATGACCTGTAGGCGGACCATGTCCTCGACGGTGTACCGCCGGTGATGGCCGGGCTCGTGCGCGCTGGGCCCGAGCCCGTACCGCTGATGCCAGGTGCGCAGCGTGGTCACCGCGACGCCGAGACGGCGAGCGGCCGCGCCGGCGCTCAGGCCCTCATCGCCCACCCGGCCCCTCCGGTGCGGCGAGCAGGTGTGACGCCAGGCGTTCGGTCACCCCGCCGAGCCAGGGCGCGTACGCCTCCGGGGCCGCCTGGACATCCCGGAGCAGGTCGTCGACCGTGATCCAGCGCAGGCGCGCGACCTCGGCCGGATCGGGCCGGAACTCCAGTCCGGCGGGTACGTCACCGAGCAGCACGTGGTCGTACTCCCGCTCGACGCGCCCGGTGACCGGGTCCTCGGCGAAGTACACGTAGACGCCGACCTCGGTGAACGGCACCGGCTCGACACCGAGCTCCTCGGCCAGGCGCTTGCCGGCGGCGGTGGTGAGTTCCTCGCCCGGCCGGGGGTGCCCACAGCAGGTGTTGCCCCAGCGCAGCGGGAACCGGGTCTTGGCGGCGGCCCGCTGTTGCAGCAGCACCCGTCCGGACGGGTCGCGCAGGAACACCGAGAACGCCCGGTGCAGGAGGCCGGGCGACTCGTGCGCGTCGAGGACGGTGGCCGAGCCGGTGACCGTGCCGTGGTCGTCGACGAGTTCCACCAGGTCGGCTTCGCGGGACAGCATCAGGAGACCTCCGTGATCCGGGCGGCGGCCAGTTTGCCGGAGATCAACACCATCGGTACGCCGACGCCCGGCTGTGTTCCGGAGCCGGTGAAGACCACGTTCGGCAGGCTCGGGTGCAGGTTGGACGGGCGGAACGGGCCGGTCTGGCCGAACGTGTGCGCGGCCGCGAACGGGGTGCCGGCGGCCATGCCGGCGTCGGCCCAGTCCGCGGGAGTGATGATCCGCTGAACCTCGACACCGTCCCGGAAGCCGACGTAGCCGCGCCGCTCCAGGACGCGCAGCAGTTCGTCGGCATACCGCCGGTCCATGCCGCCGCGCCAGTCGATCGGCCCGGCCTCGAGGTTGGGGGTGGGCGCGAGCACGTAGTACGTCTGCCGGCCGTCGGGCGCCGCAGACGCGTCGGTGTGCGTCGGGTTGGTGACCAGCAGGGACGGGTCGCTCATCAGCAGACCCCGGCGGATCACCTCGTCGAAGGTGCCCTTCCACGCCGTACCGAAATGGATGTTGTGGTGGGCGATCCGCGAATAGGCCTGGCGGGAACCGATGTGCAGGACCACGCACGAGGGTGAGAAGCGCAGCCGCCGCAGGCCGCGGCGCGGCGGCAGCAGGTCGCGGTAGGCGACCGGAAGGTCCGGATTGAGCACCACCACGTCGGCCGGTATGTGTTCGCCGTCGGCCGTGACCACTCCGGTGGCCCGGCCGTGCGCGGTGGTCACCCGCTCGACCGTGGTGTCGTAGCGGAACGTCACGCCGTGTTTCTCGGCGGCGCCGGCCAGCGCCTTCGGCACGGCGTGCATGCCGCCCTTGGGGAAGTAGACCCCGGCGACCGAGTCCAGGTACGCGATGACGGCGTAGATGGCCAGCGCGTCGTGCGGGGCGAGGCCCGCGTACATCGCCTGGAACGAGAAGATCCGCTGGGTACGGGGATCGCGGAAGTACTCCCCGATCTTCGGCTGCAACCGCCGGAACGCGCCCATGCCGAGGAGTTTCAGCAGGTTGAGGTTGAGCAGGTCGACCGGGGTGTCCAGGTTCCGGCCGATGAAGTGGTCGCGTTCGAGATGCCAGAGCCGCCGGGTGAAGTCGACGAACCGCAGGTAGCCGTCGGCCTCGCGGGCGCCGCAGACCCGTGCGATCTCGGCCGCCATCCGGGTGGTGTCGGTACGCACGTCGAGCGTGGAGCCGTCCGGGTAGTACGCCCGGTACGCCGGGTCCAGCGGGGTCAGCTCCAGCCAGTCGCTCAGCTTCTCGCCGACGGCGGCCAGCGGCTCGGCGATCAGGTCGGGCATGGTCAGCACGGTGGGGCCGGTGTCGAACTCGTACCCCTCCACGGCCAGCCGCCCGGCCCGCCCGCCCGGGACCGGCTCCCGCTCGACCACGGTGACCTGGCGCCCGGCCGCGGCCAGGTGCAGCGCGCAGGCCAGCCCGCCGAGGCCGGCGCCGACCACGATGACGCGGTCGGTGGGTCCGGTCACGGTTCGCACGTCACGACTCCCAACAGAACCAGAGGGGCCAACAAACCAGAGGGGAAGGAGAACATCATGCCGGGCGATGGCTCGCGGCCGCCGCCAGTTCGATCAGAGCGGTACGCGCGTCGGCTCGAACGGGCGCATCGGTGATCGCCGCCACACCCTCCCGGACCCGCTCCCGGATCATCTCCTCGACCCGGGCCGGCGCACCGGTCGCCGCGATGATCTCGGCCTGCCGGGCGACGCCGGCCACCGCCAGCTCGTCGAGCTGTGCCTCGGTGGCCATTCGGCGGGCCATCATGAGCAGGGTCGTCGGCTTCCCGGTGCGCAGGTCGTCGCCGGCCGGTTTCCCGGTCACCGCCGGGTCCCCGTACACCCCGAGGAGGTCGTCGCGGAGCTGGAAGGCCTCGCCGACGGCCAGCCCGTACACCTGGTAGGCCTCGTCGAGATCGGTGCGCCCCGCGCAGGCGAGGGCCAGCCCGAACGCGAGCGGCCACTGCACGGTGTAGCTGGCCGTCTTGTGCCGGGCCACGAGCAGCGCCCGCTCCACCGACCAGGAGGCCGGGTCGGTCTCGCCGAGGACGTCGAGGTACTGCCCGGCGATCGCCTCGATCCGCATCCGGTCGTAGCGGGCCCGGACCTCGACCAGCACCGCCGGGGGCGCCGCGGTGCGGGCCAGCAGCTGATCGGCCCAGACCAGGCAGAGGTCGCCGACCAGGACGGCGGCCGAGTCACCGAACTGGTCGCCGTGCTTGGCGGCGAAGAGCCGGTGCGCGGTGGGCCGGCCCCGGCGGGTCGCCGAGCGGTCCATCACGTCGTCGTGCACCAGGGCGAAGGTGTGCATGAGTTCGAGAGCGGCGAGAGCGGGTAAGACGGCCTCGACCGGCTCGGTGGTGCCGACGACGCCGCGCCAGCCCCAGTACGCGAACGTCGGCCGGATCCGCTTGCCGCCGGCCATGACCAGATCACGGGCGGTGCGGGTGAATCCGCCCAGGGCGGGGTCGACGGCGTCGAGCGCGGCGATCTGGGCGGCGAGGAAGTCGGCCAGCGTGCCCTCGACGGCGCCGATCAGCGCTCGGTGCGAGACCGGTTGGCGGGGGATCGCTTCGAGGCGATTTCCCTCGAGGGTGTGATTGGCCACGCTCAGTACCGTACCCTAACTTTGTGAAGTTGCGTCGATTCGTGCGTCGATTCTGAATCTATAGAGCTTTTGACCGGAGGACCCGGCATGGAAACCGATCTGGCAGCGGCCTACGAGCGCTGCCGTGAACTGCATCGCGAGCACGGACGGACGTATTACCTGGCGACCCGGTTGCTACCGGCGTGGAAGCGCCGGCATGTGCATGCCCTCTATGGATTCACCCGATATGCGGACGAAATAGTCGACCGGACCGAGTCCCGGCCCTCTGCCGAGCGAGCCGCCCTGCTGGCCGCGTGGTCGAACAAGTTCCTCGCCGGCCTCCGCGGCGAACCCACCGACGACGAACTGCTGCCGGCCGTGCTGCACACCATCGCGATCTTCGACCTGGACCTCGAGGACTTCGAGAAGTTCCTGCGCAGCATGACGATGGACATAACGGTCACGTCGTACCGGACCTATGACGACCTGCTCGACTACATGGAGGGCTCGGCCGCGGTCATCGGCACCATGATGCTGCCGATCCTCGGCTCCTCCGACCCGGTCGCCGCCCGCGAACCCGCCCGGCAACTCGGCTTCGCCTTCCAGCTCACCAACTTCATCCGGGACGTCGCCGAGGACCTCGACCGCGGCCGCGTCTACCTGCCCGAGGAACACCTCGACGAGTTCGGCGTCACCCACCGCACCCTGCGCGCCGGCGTCGCCACCCCGGCGGTCAAGGCGCTGATCAAGGCCGAGGTGGCCCGGGCCCGCGAGCACTACGCCCTGGCCGCCCCCGGCATCCCGCTGCTCGAACCGGCGTCCCAGGCCTGCATGCGTACCGCTTTCCAGCTCTACGGCGGCATCCTCGACGAGATCGAGGCGATCGGCTACGACGTCTTCGGCCGCCGGGCCACCGTGCCCCACCACCGCCGGGCCGCCGTCGCGGTCCGCAGCCTGCTCACCCGCCCCGGGACACCCGTCCAGCTGGCGGCCTGATGTCCACCGCCGTCGTCCTGCTCACCCGGGACCTGCGCCTGGACGACAACCCGGCCCTCGCCGCCGCCTGCGCCGCCGCCGACCGGGTCGTCCCCCTCTACGTCCTCGACCCCACGCTCGCCGGCCTCTCCCCGAACCGCACCCGCTTCCTCCACCAGAGCCTCGCCGACCTGCGCGACCGACTCCGGAAGCTGGGCGGCGACCTGGTCGTGCGCGAGGGCGACCCGGTCGCCGAGACCATCCGGACGGCCCGCGACACCTGCGCCACGACGATCACCCTGGCCGCCGACGTGAGCGGCTACGCCCGCCGCCGGGAACGCCGCCTCGCACACGAGTGCGACCGCCACCGCATCGCCCTCGAACTCCACGCCGGACTCACCGTCGCCGAACCCGGAACGCTCCGGCCGGGCGGCGGCGGAGACTGCTACAAGGTCTTCACGCCCTACTACCGCTCCTGGTCGGCGGCACGATGGCGACCCGCGGCGACCGCACCGGACCGGCTCACCCTGCCGGACGGCGTCACACCCGGAGACCTGCCGGCCCTCCCGGCCGGAGAATCACCCCACGCCTGCGAGGGTGGCGAGACCGCGGCCCGGCGCCGGCTCACCGCGTGGCTGAGGCACGACATCGAGGGGTACGACGACGCGCACGACGATCTCCCCGGTGATGCCACGAGCAGGCTCAGCCCGTACCTCCGCTGGGGTTGTCTCTCCCCGCTCAGCCTGGCCCGGACGGCGCGCTCGCGAGACGCCGAAGCCTTCGTCCGTCAGCTCTGCTGGCGGGACTTCTACTACCAGGTCGCCCGCGTCCACCCGAAACTGTCGACCGAGGCGCTGCGCCCGGCCGCCGACCGGGACTGGCGCTACGACACCGACGCCCTGGAACACTGGCAGGACGGGCTCACCGGCGTCCCGATCGTCGACGCCGGGATGCGCCAGCTGCGCGACGAGGGCTGGATGCACAACCGGGCCCGCCTGATCACCGCGGCGTTCCTCACCAAACACCTCGGCATCGACTGGCGGTCCGGGGTGGCCTGGTTCTTCCGATGGCTGCTCGACGGCGACGTGCCGAACAACTCGGGCAACTGGCAGTGGACCGCGGGCACCGGCAACGACACCCGCCCCTACCGCAGGTTCAACCCGATCCGTCAGGCGCTCCGGTTCGACCCCGAAGGCGTGTACGTTCGTCGCTACGTACCGGAGTTGAAGGGGATCGACGGCGCCGCCGTGCACCAGCCGTGGCGCCTCCCCGAACCGGAACGCCGCGGCCTCGACTACCCCGGACCGTTGGAATCGCACCGGGACGAGGCGGTCTGGCTGCGGGACTGATTCACCGTCCGGTCCTGCCGGACGGGAGCGGGGCCCGCCGGCGGTTGCGTCCGTCAACGTCTCTCCGGCGGGACCCGCGACTCTCACCGCTTCCGATGGTTAGCTGGATCCCATGGGTGACGTGCGCAACGTGGACGTGGTGGTCATCGGGCTCGGTGTGGGCGGCGAGGAGGCCGCCGGACGGCTCGCCTCGGCCGGCCTCGACGTGGTCGGGGTGGAACACAACCTGGTCGGGGGCGAATGCCCGTACTGGGGATGCATTCCCACCAAGATGATGGTCCGCGCCGGGAGCGCCCTCGCCGAGGCACGGCGCATCCCCGGCCTGGCCGGCGCCTCCACCGTGGAACCCGACTGGACACCGGTCGCCGTGCGCGTCCGCGACCAGGCCACCGACGACTGGAACGACAAGGCCGCCGTCGACCGCCTCACGGGTAGAGGCGGGACCTTCGTGCGTGGCCGGGCCACGATCACCGGTCCCGGCCGCGTCCGGGTCGGAGAGCAGGAGTACGCCGCAGCGCGCGGCCTGGTCCTCGCCACCGGAACCGTGGCCGTCATCCCACCGATCGACGGTCTCGCCGGCACCCCGTACTGGACCAACCGGGACGCGGTCGAAGCCGCCACCCTGCCCGCCTCCCTGATCATCCTCGGCGGCGGCGCGATCGGCTGCGAGTTCGCCCAGGTGTTCGCCCGCTTCGGCGTCGCGGTGACGATCATCGAGGGCTCCGGCCGGATCCTGGCCATGGAGGAACCCGAATCCTCCGAGGTCGCGACCGGAGTCCTGACCGCCGACGGGGTGACCGTGAAGACCGGCGTCCGAGCCACCCACGTGACCCACGACGGCGCCTTCACCGTGGCCCTCACCGACGGGAGCACCGTCACCGGCGACCGGCTGCTCGTCGCCACCGGCCGCGCCGCCCGCCTCGGCGACCTCGGCCTGGAGACCATCGGCCTCGACCCGGGCGCCCGCTTCCTCACCACCGACGACCGGATGCGCGCCGCCGACCGGGTCTGGGCCGTCGGCGACGTCACCGGCAACGGCAACTTCACCCACATGGCCATGTACGAGGCCGACATCGCGGTCCGCGACATCCTCGGCCAGGGCGGGCCCGGCGCCGACTACCGCGCCCGGCCCCGGGTCACCTTCCTCGACCCCGAGATCGGCGCGGTCGGCCTCACCGAACAGCAGGCCCGCGACACGCTCACCGACGTACGGGTGGGCCACGTCCCGCTCTCCGCCACCTCCCGCGGCTTCGTGCACGGCCCCGGCAACGAGGGCTTCATCAAGGTCGTCGCCGATCACCAGCGCGGTGTGCTGGTCGGCGCCACCACCGCGGGCCCGGCCGGCGGCGAGATGATCGGCGCGCTCGCCGTCGCCGTCCACGCCGAGGTGCCGATCAGCACCCTGCACAGCCAGATCTGGGCGTACCCCACGTTCCACCGCGGCATCGGCGACGCACTGAAAGCACTCGCCTGACGTTTCGACCGCGACCGGGTGGGAACCGCCAAGACATGTTGCGGCAGGTTCTCACCCGGCTCGAACAGGCGGACGCCCTCGACGGCGCCAGCGACAAGCTCCAGGCCGCGGTCACGGCCACGGTCCGCCCACGCACACTGCGTGACCTCCTGCACGGCACCTGGATCGGGCATCCCCTGCACCCGGTGCTGGTCCAGGTCCCGGTCGGCGCCTTCCTCTCCGCGGCGGTTCTCGACCTCGGCAGCTCCCGTTCCACCGGTAGGGCGGCCACCGCGCTCATCGGGGCCGGACTCGCCGGAGTCGCCCCCGCCGTGGTCGCCGGCCTCGTCGACTGGTCCGAGATGACCAGGGACCGGCGCCGGGTCGGTCTCGTCCACGCCGCCGCCAACGCGCTCGCCGCCGGTCTCTACGCGACGTCCCTGGTGGCCCGGCTCACCGGGCGGGTCACCCAGGGAAAAGCCCTGGCCTACGCGGGACTGTCGGTCGCGGGAGCGGGGGCATTTCTGGGCGGACATCTCTCGTACGCCCAGGGCGCCGGAATCAGCCACGCCGCTCCCGAGGTGACGCGCCTCCCCGACGAGTGGACCGTCGCGGGGTCGCTCGCCTCACTGCCCGACGGCAAGCCGGCCGCTCGCCGGGTGGGTGACACGGCTGTCCTCTTCTTCCGTCAGGGCGACCGGGTCACCGCGATGATCGAGCGCTGCTCCCATGAGGGAGGGCCGCTCAGCGAGGGCGAGGTCGCCGACGGGTGCGTGGTGTGCCCGTGGCACGGCAGCGCCTTCCGCCTCACCGACGGAGCCGTGATGCACGGGCCCGCCGGCAACGACCAGCCTGTCCTCCCGGTCCGGGTCCGCGACGGCATGGTCGAGGTACGCCACCCCTGAACCGCGTCTGGCCTGCGAAAACTGCTGAGGGTGACCCCCGATTTGGAGGCCCTGAGGCCAGCGGGTAGTGTTTTGCGAGCCGGCAGGGAAACGGGCGAGGTAAACCGGGTCACTCAGCACTGAGAGATTCGCACACCGGCCGTCCTGCCAAATCCTCTGAACCGAGATCGCAGCATAGCTGCGCGCTTGGCGCGGTGGACTTACTAGGGCAGATCGGAGCCAACCGGGAGAAACCGGTTGACAACACCGAAAAGGCCTAGTAAAGTAGAGCGAGTGCCCCGGGGGCCGAGACGCGAAAGCGGAGCGGTTCGAAGGTGTGCGGTTGTTCTTTGAGAACTCAACAGGGTGCTTGATAAGCCAGTGCCAATTATGGCAATACCCCGGCTCATCGTTTAGGCGATGGGTGGGAGATTCCTTTGGCAACATTTATGTTGCCGGGACG
>NZ_JAHXZI010000019.1:0-216294 GCF_019429605.1 Actinoplanes hulinensis
CATCAACAGGCTCAAACGCAACCGCGCCGTCGCTACTCGGTACGACAAACTCGCCGTCCGCTACGAAGCCACCGTGACCATCGCCGCGATCAACGAATGGCTGTAACCGACTTTGATACAGGTCCTAGTGACCTGAGCAGTCAGGCGGTCACGCCAGCCGCGGGGCAGTGTTGCCCCCTATGATGCAGCCGGTACTTGAATAGGGGAGTCTTTCGATGTCGCGCAAAGTCTGGTCGGCCCTTCTTCTCGCGGTCGCCACCACCATTGCCGCCACGGCCGTAGCCGGCCCTGCTGCGGCATCGAGCTACGGATGGGTGTCCGCGGGCGCCGTGACGGTCTCGTTCTCGGCGGATTCCAACGCCAAGAACAAGATCGTGATCACCCGCTCCGGGCGGACCGTCACGATCGACGATCGGGTGGCTGTGAAGCCCGGCAAGAACTGCAAGCAGGTCAAGGGTGACAGGACCCGGGTCCGCTGCAGGACCACGAAGACACCCGCCAAGGTGATCGTCCGGCTCTACGACCGGAACGACTCGGTGATCAACAAGAGCGACCTCAGGATGGAGGCGTACGGCGGCCGGGGCAACGACAGCCTCGTCGGTGGCCCGAAGTCCGATGTCCTGCACGGCGAGGACCTCTGCGCCGAGTCAGCCGGCAACGACAGGATCTACGGTCAGGGCGGCAACGACCTCATCTACGCGGGTGACGGATCCGATTACGTCTCCGCCGGTGACGGCAACGACCAGGTCCTCGGCGACAGCGACTGCGTCACCGCGCCCGACCGCGCCGGCAACGACGTGATCCACGGCGGCAACGGTGACGACGACCTCTTCGGTGACAACGGTAACGACAAGTTGTACGGCAACAACGGCAACGACTTCCTCAGGGCCTGGTACGGCGCGGACCGCATCGAGGGTGGCGCCGGCGACGACCAGCTGCACGGCGACCCCGACGACCGCAAGGTCTCCGCCGACGTGCTGCTCGGTGGCACCGGCCGGGACGTGGTCGAGTACCAGCTTTACCGGAAGCCCCTCACCGTCTCCCTGAACGGCGTGTCCCGTGACGACGGCGTGGCCGGTGAGCACGATACCGTCGGCGCCGACGTCGAACGCCTCACCGGCGGAGCGGGCAACGACCGCCTGGTCGGCAATGCGGCGGCCAACGAGATCGACGGCTTCGGCGGCAACGACACCATCCTCGGGGGTAGCGGTAACGACGACCTGCGCGGCGGCGACGGCGACAACAAGCTCTACGGGGAAGCAGGCGACGACGTTCTCTTCGTCTACTACGGTGTCGGTCTGCTCGACGGCGGCGCGAACAACGACGTGTGCAACGGCCGATACGAGACCGTCACCCTGATCTCCTGCGAGACGTTCCAGCCCTGGTGACAAGTGGCCGGCAATGACAGCGGGCCTCCCTCTGAGAGACCATTCGGACCGGCGACCGATGATCCGGGACCGACAGCCGAGCGGTTCCTCGCCGAACTCGGGGTCCCCACGCCCGACCTGGCCTTCTCGGTCGAGCAGGACAGCGGGAGCGAGACACGGCTGGTCAAGGTCACTGACCGGGACGGGAGCGTACTCGGCACGGTGAGCGGACCGGACTGTTCTATCCACCATGGAAACGCCGACCGCGGCACACCAGGCCGATCTGCTGTCGGCAGGTACCACCTCGGATCAGGGCGGTGATCCGAGACGTCGACGACGATCGTTATCCTCACCCGGAACGTCGCAAACCAGGCGACCTCGGGGAAGGTGTACACATGAGACGGTTCGCACGAGAACGCACCCTCGTCGCGGCGGCATTGCTGGCGGCGTCGACCGGTGCGCTGCTCGGCGAAGGGGCCGCGGCCGCCGCCGCGCAGGGCGGCACGCTGCGGGTGTCCGTCGCCCCGGACGGCAGCCCCGCCAACGGCGGCTCGGTGATGCAGTCGATGAGCGCCGACGGCCGGTTCGTGGCGTTCGCCTCCACCGCCTCGAACCTCGTCGCCGGCAAGACCGACCGGATGCGAACCGACCTGTTCGTCCGGGACCTGGACGCCACCACGACCAGTCTGGCCTCGGTGGCACCCGACGGGACGGCCGGCAACGGCGACTCGCGGTCACCCGCGCTGAGCGCCGACGGCCGCTACCTCGCCTTCACGTCCGGGGCCACCAATCTCGTCGCCGGCGACACCAACGATCAGGCCGACGTCTTCGTACGCGACCTGCGCGCCGGCGTGACGACGAGGGTCTCCGTCGCCGATGACGGCACCCAGGCCGACAGCTTCTCGCAGAGCCCGTCGATCAGCGCCGACGGCCGCTACGTCGCCTTCGTGACCCGGGCCTCGAACCTGGCGCCGGGCGGCGGGGCATCGGTCACCGCCGACGTGTACGTGCACGACCGGGAGTCCGGGACCACCACCCGGGTCTCGGTCCCGGCCGTAGACGCCGTCGAGCAGTACAACACCGCGCAGCCGACGATCAGCCCGGACGGCCAGTTCGTTCTCTACGCGTCGGACTCGCCACGGCAGGTGCCCGGCGACACGAACCGTAAGTCGGACATCGTCCTCTACGACCGGCAGGCGAACACCCGGTCCCGGATCTCGCTGGCCGAGGGCGGCATTCAGGGCAACGGGTCGTCGTCCGACCCCACGATCAGCGCCGACAACCGGTACGTCAGCTTCACGTCCACCAGCACCAACCTGGTCGCCGGGGACACCAACCGCAAGGCCGACGTGTTCGTCTACGACCGGCAGCTGAGCCGGCCGGTGCGCGTCTCGGCGCCCAGCCGTACGGTCGAGGCCAACGGCGAATCGAGCAGCCCGTCAATCAGCGCCGACGGGGGGCACGTGACCTACACCTCGATGGCGTCGAACCTGGTCGAGGGCGACACCAACAACGGCGGCGACGTGTTCGTCACCGACCTGTCGACCGGCACGATCGAACGCGTGACGGTGTCCGACATCGGCGCCCAGGTCGCCGCTTCCGTCACCGCGCCGCCGTCGATCAGCCACGACGGCCGGGCGGTGGTCTTCACCTCCAACGCGCCGGGGCTGGCACCGCGGGACGCCTTCTGGCACCAGGTCTACCTGCGGCTGCGCTGACCTCGACGAGCGACGGTGCGGTCGGGCAAGCCGGCTGACGTACGTGTAGAGAAATGGCCGCCGGGTCGTCCCGGCGGCCATTTTCGTTCTTTCGGTGGGTCAGCGCTCGCAGCCGACCTCGGTGTCGCCCTTGAACCCCTGGCACTCGTCACCGATCGAGCCGTTCGTGCCGCCGTCGAGACGGTCGGAGGTCTTCGGTTCCTCGTCGCCCAGCAGGACGTCGTCGCCGGACCCGCCGTAGAGCGCGTCCTTGCCGCTGCTGCCGAACAGGGTGTCGTTGCCACCCAGGCCGTAGATCTTGTCGTTGCCGACGTCACCGTGGATGTTGTTGGCCGACGCGTTGCCGATCAGGACGTCGCTACCGAAACTGCCGTGGATGACCTCCACGTCCGCGCCGACGGTGTCGCCCTCGCCGGGCCGCCCGTCGTCGCCGGAGGCGCCGTCCAGGTCGACCCGGACACCCTTCATGTAGCCGCCGTACTGAACCCAGTCCTCGCCCGGGCCGCCCATGATCACGTCCGCCGACACGTTCTTGTCGTTCTCGTCACCGGACATGATGTCCACGCCCGCATCGCCGTAGAGCCGGTCGCGGCCCTCGTAGCCCAACAGGGTGTCGTCGCCGGCCCCGCCGTGGATCCGGTCGTTGCCGGTCTCGCCGAACAGGTCGTCGTTGCCGGTCTCGCCGTAGAGGACGTCGTTTCCGGAGAGGCCGTGCAGGGTGTCGTTGCCGCCGCGGCCGTTGAGCAGGTCGCTGCCGGTGCCACCGGTCAGCCGGTCGCCGACGGTGCCGCCGAAGATCCGGTCGCTGCCGGAACCGCCGTCGATCGTGCTCCGGACGCCGGCGTTGTTGGCGACGGTGTCGTTACGGTCGTACGTGTAGACCCCGATCCGAGTCGGCGCCTTGGAGGTCGTACACCGCACCTTGGTCTTGTCTCCGGAGACCGCCTTGCAGCCCTTGCCGGCTTTGACCGCCACCACGTCGTCGATGGTGATCGTGTTGCCGGTGCGGGTCAGCACGACCCGGTTCTGCTTGCCGGTGGCGGCCTTGTACTGGACCTTGGTGCTGTCGACCGAGGCAATGCCGGTGGACGCGGCCTGCGCGGGTGCGCCGATCGTGGCCAGGGCGGTGCCGCCGATCAGGAGGACGGCGACACGGGCCGGCCAGATGATGCGAGACATGGGTGTTCCTCCCCGTGGATGGTGTTGTTCCGATGTCATCGCCGATCAGGACAGCAGTTCGGCAAGCCGAGCCTTGAACTTGGTGAAGCTGGAGGACGCCACGCCGAAGTCGCCGGCGGGGACCTCGGTGTACTCGCAGCCGGAGGTCCGGCCGCCCTTGGTCACCAGGCAGAGGTCGCCCACCGAGCTCTGGGAGCCGCCGTAGGCCTTGTCCTTGGCCCGGGGGTTGCCCTTGGGCTCCAGGTCCTCGTTGATCGACTCGCCGATGAGCACGTCGTCACCCGAGTTGCCGCTCAGGGTGTCGTTGCCGGAGAGCCCGAGCAGGAAGTCCGAGCCACTGTTGCCGGTCAGCTTGTCGTGGCCGGAGTTACCGATCACGAGGTCGTCGCCGGAGCCGGCCTCGATGGTGTCGTTGCCTGACTGACCCTGGATGAAGTCCGTCCCGCCTTCGCCCCAGATCTTGTCATTGCCGCGACCGCCGTAGACCTCGTCACCGGTGGACTCGGAGTCGTTGGTGACCCCGCCGGAACCGGCATGGATGCTGTCGTTGCCGTCGTTGCCGAAGATGGTGTCGGCGCCGGTGGCCCCGTACAGGACGTCAGCGCCGGTGCCGCCGTGGATCCTGTCGTCGCCGCTCAGGCCGTAGATCTGGTCACGGCCCGAGGCGCCGTAGAGGCTGTCGTCGCCGGGCTGGCCGTAGAGCTTGTCGTTGCCCGAGTCGCCGTAGACCTTGTCGTTGCCGAAGTGGCCGTAGAGCTTGTCGTTGCCGGTCTGGCCGACGATGGTGTCGTTGCCGGCCTGGCCGTCAACGGTGTCGTTGCCCGGGCCACCCCGCAGCGTGTCCGCGGCCGAGCCGCCGACCGCGTAGTCGTTGCCGTAACCGGCCTGCAGGTTCAGCGACACCGCGGTCCGGTTGACGATCCGGTCGTTGAGGTCACCGAGCTGGACGTCGAACAGAGCGGCCGCGGCCGAGGTGACACAGGTGACCTTGGTGGCGTCGCCGTCGGTGGCCGTGCAGCCGACACCGGGGGTGATCGCGAAGGCGTCGTCGACGACGACGGTGGTGGCGTTGACCGCGGTGAGGACGACGTTGTTGGCCAGCCCGGACGAGGCGCGGAACTGGACGGTGGACGAGCCCAGCACCTGTGCCAGACCCGGCGAGGCGGCGAGGGCGGGAGCGCTGAGGAGAGTCGCCGACCCGGCCGCGGCAGTGGCGGCGGCGGCCGCAGCTGCGAGAACGCGACGATTGAGGAAGATCATGAGACAAGCCCCCGTGGAGAAGAATGCACGACATAGACGGCGGTACGCCCGCATCATAGAACGGTACCGTTGCGACGCAACTGTAATCTCCACCGGAGCCGGCTGTGGTGCCGGTCTTCACGACCTTGCCGTTGACCAGCAACTGCACCTTGGCGATCCCGTACGTGGCCGAGGCCTGCACGCCCGCGCCGCCGGAGGGCGGCTGCGTGGTGCGGTGTCCGCGGCAGGACCAGGGACACCTCACGCCGTAGCCGCCTGCCAGGCGACTGCCCTACGCCACCCGGCGCACGATCGCCAGCAGCGATTCCTCGACGTCCTCGATCGCCCGGTCGGGCTGGAACATCAGCCAGTCGACAGCCACCACGAGCCCCACCCCGAAGAGGGCCGCCGACGCCACCCGCACGTCCAGCTCGGCCGGGAGGTCACCGGAGTCGACGCCCTCCTGCACGGTCCGCGCGATCACCCCGATCGCCTGCTCGCGCAGGAGGATCAGGGTCTGCTGCCACTCCCGGTTGGTGCGCCACATCTCGGAGAGCAGCAGCTGAGCGAACGCCTGATACCGCCGGATGTACTCCAGCTGGGCCCGGATCAGCGCACGCAGCGCCTCCCGCGGCGGCAACCCCTCCACCGCCAGCCGGAACTGCTCGGTGAGCAGGCCCACCCCGTGCCGCAGCAGCTCCTCGAAGAGATCCGTCTTCGACTTGAAGTTGTAGTAGACGGTCCCCTTCGCCACCTTTGCCCGCAGCGCGATGTCGTCCACGGTGGTAGCCGAGAAGCCCTGCTCGGCGATGAGTTCGACAGCGGCCTCGTACAGCCGCTGCCGGGTGTCCTCGCGTCGCCGGCTCCGTCCGTCCGTCTCCACGAGTAAAACCCTAGAGGACCAGTTCCGGGTGCAGGTCCGCAGTGCGCATCCGGCGCTTGCGGGCGGCCAGCAGCACGGTCGACAGCAGCGCGGCGACACCGAAGACGGCCAGGACCAGCGCGTCGTGTGTCACGATCGCGGCGGTGCCTCCGTCGACGGCATTCCGGATCGCCTCGACCACGTACGTCATCGGCAGCAGTGGATGGACGGCCTGAAAGAAGCTCGGTGACGTCTGGACCGGATAGGTTCCCCCGGACGAGGTGAGCTGCAACATCAGCAGTGCCAGCGCCATGACCCGCCCGGCCGGCCCCAGTGCCGCGCCGATCAGTTGCATGATCCCGGCGAAGACGGCGGCCGTGCCGAACATCAGTGCCAGGGTCGCTCCGGCGTGCACCGGCGTGAGCCCGAGCACGAGGTGCACCACGGCGTAGAGCAGGCCGGCCTGGACGGCGCCCATCACCACACCGGGGAGCAGTCCCGCGAGGGCCACCCGCAGCGGTGGTGCGCCGGACATCAGGTAGCGCCGGTTCAGCGGCCGCAACAGCATGTAGTTGATCATCGCTCCGACCCAGAGTGCCAGGGCCAGGAAGTACGGCGCGAATCCGACCCCGTAGGTGCCGGCCGGATGCCGCACGTCACGGTCCAGCGAGACCGGGTCGGCGAGCACGTCGGCCCGGTGGGCGGCGTCGTCGTAGCCGGGAATCTCGGCGGCGCCGTCGGCCAGCCCGTCGGCCAGCCGACCCGCCCCGCTGCGCAACTCACCGAGACCGGTGGCCAGCTCGTGACCGCCCTTGGACAGTTTCGTCAGGCCGCCGTCCAACTGCCGGGCCCCGTTCGCCAGCCGGAAGATGCCGCCGCGCAGCTCGGTCGCACCCTTCGCGGCCTCGGCGTTGCCGGCGCTCACCTTCCGCGAACCGGCCGCCAGTTCGTCCATGCCGTCGGCGAGCCGGTTCACCTGGGCCCGGGCCTTCGTGATGTCGGCCGCCAGATGCGGAGCGTTCTTCGCCAGGTCGCGCGCCATGTCGGCCACCTCCCGGAGGCGGCGCCGCAATTCGTCCGAACCCACCGCGTCGATCTGGCGTCGCAGCTGCTCGGCGTCGCTCACCAGCCGGTCGGCGAGGGCTTGCGCGTCGGCCAGCCCGGGTGTCTCACTCGGCAACCCGTCGAGGTACTTGCGCAGTTTGCGGGCTTCGGTGACGGCCCGGTCCGAGGCTTCCTCGATGTCCCCGACGTGGTTCGCGAGCTTGTCGGCGCCCCGGGCCACCAGCTTCGCCCCGGCTTCGATCTCCTTCGCGTTCTCGGTCAGGAACGGGCCGTACGTCTCGGCCGCCGCGTCGACCTTGTCGGCCAGCTTCCGGGTGCCGCGCGCCGCCTCGGCGGTGCCGGACGCCACCTGGGCCGAGCCCGTCTTCAACTGCTGCAGACCGTCGGCCAGACCGTCCACACCGGAGCCGGCCTGGCGCAGTCCGGAAGCCAGCCGCCCCGCGCCGTCGTCCGCCGAGTCCAGGCGGTTCGCCAGCTGTCCCGCACCGGATGTGGCCTTCCGGGCGCCGTCCCGCAGATCGGCGGCGCCGCTCGCGGCCTTGCCGGTCTCCTCCTTCAGATCGGTGAATCCGATCAGCATCCGGTCGAAGTACTCGGCCGACGCGCTCGCCGACGCGGCCGCCCGGACCTCGTCGAAAGCGGTGCGGGCGAAGACCCCGGAGAGGTAGTTGGTGGCGTCGTCGCTGACCGCTTTCAGCTGGGCGTTCCGCGGTTCTCCGTCCGGCTCCGGGGCGGTCGCCAGAGAGGCGGAGAAGTCCGCGGGTATGCGCAGTCCGATCTGGTAGCTGCCGTCTCGCAGGCCCTCCTCGGCGTCCTGCGCGTTCACCACGTGCCAGTCGAAGATCTGCCGTTCCACCAGTTCGTCGGCGAGATCCTTCCCGGCGTGCACGGGTTTCCCCTCGGAGGTGCGCGCCGGCTGATCCTCCACCACCAGCGCCGCCGGAATGTGGTTCAGCCGACCGTAGGGGTCCCAGAACGCGTACAGGTACAACGCCCCGTACAGCAACGGAATCACCGCGAGCACCGCCAGCGCCGCGGCCGTCAGCCGTCCGCGCAGAAATCTCCGCAGCTCCATCGCGGCCAGCGACAGCGTCGGAAAGCCCCGCATCACACCTCTTCCTCGACATCCTCGGACGTGGTCCCGGCGGACGGTCGCCGCTCATCCTCCGGGCGCTCCGGCGGTCCCTCTTCCAGCTCCCTCCGGGGTACGGGTGACCCGCCCCCCTGCTCGCCGCCTTCTACCTCGGCGAAGGTCCCGGGGGTCGAGGTGACCAGCGGGCGGCCCGGGGTGCCGGTGCGGGGATCGTCGAGGAGCACCACATGGTTCACGAGGGCCGCGTCGATCTCCCGGGCCGTGACCAGCACCGCGGCCCCGCCGGTGGCGATCTCGGCGAGCAGCCTCCAGAGAGCGTTCTGCTCCGCGTGGTCGAGCCCGGCGTCGACGCCGTCGAGCGCGATCACCGCCGGGTCGGTCAGCATGGCCAGGGCCAGCCCGAGAAGGTGCCGTTGGTAGGGCGACAGATCCCGCCCTCGCAGCTCCGGGTCGAGGCCGTACAGCGGGACCGTGGCGGCCGCGCGCCGAGGGTGGCCGAGCAATGCCAGTCGCTCTCTGACGTGGTCACGGACCGTGAACACGGGTTCGGGCTCCTCCACGCCGGGCACGTGAGCGAGCGCCGCCGTACCCCCGATCTCGATTTTTCCGGTGGTGAGCCGGAGCCGTCGCGCCAGTGCGAGCAGGGTGCTGGTTCGGCCGCTGCCCGGTGGACCGATCACCGCGACGGTCTCGCCGGCGTCGACCCGCAGGTCGAGATCGCGGACGAGCCAGCGGCGATGGTGCCGCACGCCCGCCCCGCTCGCGGTGAGCACCGACATGGCGACCCCCTTTTTAGACTGACTGGTCAGTCTAAAAACATACTTACAGCAGGCTCTCGGGGAGCACAGAGGTGGTGGATGTCACGGACCGGATCGCGGCGCTGTCCGCTGATCAGAAGGTTAGGGGAGTCCCTTCGGCCGCGCTTCCCAGGAATGGCCGTGACCTGCGAAAACAATGAGCCGCACCGAGCTGGTGGCGCCGATTTGCTCGATGAGTTCGGGTCAACATACGAGTGAGTGCGTCGGCGCGGATTATTGTGGCCGGAACGTTGCCGTAGCGTTCTACGATGCTCCCCACGCGCTGATGTGCACGCATGCGTGTGGAAGGAATCGTTGTGCCCCAGTCCCTGTGGCTGTTTCGTGTCGGGTTGACGCTGCTCACCCCTGTCGCGGTCGGCGCTTTGGCCGCGCCTGCCCAGGCGGCCTCTGTCGGCGTCGCGTCGGTTGACGGCACCAAGGTGCAGTACAAGGCGGCGAGCGGCAAGCAGAGCAAGGTCGTCGTCACTCGCTCCGGCATGAGCGTCACGATCGATGACGTGGTCGCGGTCAAGGCCGGCAAGGGATGCAAGAAGCTCGACTCGTCCAAGGTTCGCTGCACCATGAAGAAGGCGCCGACCCGGGTCCGGATCTACACCTACGACCGCAACGATTCGATCGTCAACAAGTCCGACCTGGCGATGACCGCCGACGGCGGCACCGGCAACGACCGGATCACCGGCGGTCCTCGAGGCGACCTCCTGCGCGGATACCGTGGGAACGACACGATCTGGGGCCTGGGCGGCAACGACACGATCGACTCCAGCTACGACAACGACCGTGTTTACGGCGGCGACGGCGGCGACGAGATCTCCGACGGCTTCGGCAACGACATCGTCCACGGCAACAATGGTGATGACGTCCTCGACGGCGAGCCCGGCAACGACCGGTTCTACGGGGACGCCGGAGACGATTTCTACCGGGCCTCGTACCCCTACAAGCAGGAGAAGGCTGACGCCGACTACTTCTCCGGAGGCGCCGGCACCGACTACGCCGACTACGCCTTCTACCACAAGGGCGTCACGATCGATGCGGATGGTGTCAAGGGCGACGACGGTGTCAAGGGCGAACACGACACCCTCGCCGCCGATATCGAGGTGCTGTGGGGCAGCGGATACGACGACCACATCTACGGCACCGGACGCCAAGACGTCATCCAGGGCTTGGCCGGCAACGACGTCATCTACGGCTTCGGCGGTAACGACAGGCTCTCCGGTGACGACGGCATCGACAAGGTGTACGGCGGAGCCGGCGACGACAGTCTCTCCGGCGAGGACTGGGGCAACAGCAACCGCAAGGACCTGCTCGACGCCGGCACCAATGGCACCAGCGGCGACTACTGCTACCCCACGGCCAGCGACGTCACGGTCGGATGCGAGTACATCATCAAGTAGTGACAATGCCGCCTGACAGATTCAGGTAGATGAGCAGAGCAAGGCCAGTTCGGGCGTCATGTTCGGATCCGATAGCGGGCCGACACGCTCGATGTTCACGGCGATGACGGGCGCCGCGGGGATCGGCGGAACCCATCTGCTGGCTCGCACTGACGCTGCCCAACGTGATCGGGCTAGATGACGTACGCCTGGCTGCCGCCGGCCGGATCATCCCGTTTGTGCCTGCTGTGGCACCGGAAGTCGGCGTTGGCGAATGGCACGTCGTCCCCTAACGTGACCTGCCGAGATCACTTGATGAGGGAGTCGCCGTGGCAGTGGAGGCCGGGGACCGCCCGCCGTTGGTGGCGCGGCTGGCGCGGGTGGCATTGCTGGTCGCGGTCGCTCTGGCAGTACCTCTGGTGATCATTACGATCGGCGCCAGGCGTCATCTCGATGTCGCCGACGACTCCTACTACGTCTACCTGCAGGCGATGGCGGCTCTGGGAGAGAAGGTCGGGGACGTGCCGGGGGAGGTCCGCGCGCGGCTGCTCTACGACATGTTGACCGCCGGCATGGTTCTGCTGGCGACTGGCTGGCTCGCGTGGTTGCTTCGTTTCCGGTTGCGTTGGGTGCAGGTCGGCGTGTGGATGGTGGCTGTGGCCGCGTGGGCGGGTCTGGGTTGCGGACTGGCCGTAGCGCCGGAGTTGCTGACCTCGGGCAGCCGGGGAAACCCGGCGTACTACCTCTTGAAGGACTTGCTTGTCTCCTGGTATCCGATGGCACACAGCATGCTGGTGGCGGGCGTGCTCCTCGCCCTGACCACGGCCTCCGTGCTGCTGCTGCGTACTGAGGCTCAGGAGTTCTATCGCAAAGTCAACGGCGCCGATGCCGTGGACTGGGCCGGCTTCGCGCATGACCGGGCGGACAGGAGCGGGCCGGACCGTTGAGTCGCGGCGCATGAGTTGCGGAACGGACCCAAGAGCGGAAGGCAGTCGTGCACAAGCGTTTCCTGATACCGGCCACAGCGGCGCTGGGAGTGATTCTCGCGGTGGCGGTGAACCATCGCTCGGACAGCGACATGCCCACGGCCGCGTCGCGGCAGAGCACGACCGTCGACTATCCGATCATCTGGCCGCAGGATCTGGTGGGCGGGAAGGCTGGAACGGGACCGGCGAACGATGATCCGGGACCGACCGCTGAGCGGTTCCTTGCCGAACTCGGCGTTCCGACGTCCGACCTGGCCTTCTCGGTCGAGCAGGACAGCGAGGGCGAGGCGCGGCTGGTCAAGGTCACCAACCGGAATGGGAGCGTGCTCGGCACGGTGAGCCTGCGCCGGGCTGCCGGCGGCGGGGCGTGGGGCGTGCAGGCGATGCAGTCGCCGCGAACCACCGTGAGCCATCCCAAGCCGAACGGTGCGGTCAACCCGCCGCTGTCGGTCCATTTCCGGCCCAGCATCAACGAAAGGGCGGGGATACGCCTGGTGGACGCCCGCAACTCCAAGGAGTTGGCCAGCTGGTCGGATAGAGGCGACCCGGGCGATTACTGGTACATGAATGCCAACTTCAACGGGGAAGCGAACCCGTTCCCCGGATATCTGGTGCTGACCGAGCAGCACGACGACGGACAATTCGCCAGTGTCGTCGTGATGCCGCTGACGATCGGGATCGAGGGGACCTGAGCGGCTGCGCCCTGCATGACGGCCGCATGGCCCGGAGCTCGGCGACAAGCTCCGGGCATGGCTCGGAGGTCAGCGGCGGTAGGTGCGCTTCGCGCTGTACACGACGTTTCCGGCGCGGTCGTACGCCCGGAGCCGCATGATGAACTTCTTGCCGTACTTCTTGGGGTCCAGGACCAGCCGGTAGGCGGCCTTCTTGTCGATGGCGACCACTTTGCCGTCGACCAGCAGCTCCACCCGCTTGATGCCGGACTTGTCCGCGGCGGTGGCCGTGATGGTCACCTCGGTGCGCAGCTTGCTGTTGTTCGACGGCGCGCCGGTGATCCGCAGCGTCGGCTTGGTGTTGTCGACGACCACTTTCCTGGAGACCACCGTGACGTTGTTCAGAGAGTCGTAGACGCGGACGGTCATCGTCGCCGTACCGTTCCTGGCCGCCGGGTCCCAGCGCGGCGAGGGTTGGCGCTTGCCGTTGATCAGCAGCTCGGTGCTGGTGATCCGGTTGGCGTCACTGGCGTCGACACGGAGACTCTGCCCCGCCTTGATGTAACCGTCGGTGAACGGGAAGCGCACCTTCACGCTCGGGCCGGCGAAGTCGGCGGCGGTGCGGTCCTTCTCGTAGACGGTGACCGTGCCCGCGCCGGACCTCTTGACCGTGACCAACTGCGCCGGAGTCGGCACACCGTTGCTGTCCACACCGGACAGGAGGTAGGTGCCGGGCGGCAGCAGGTTCGCGTTGGCCGGCATCGTCGCGGTCACGGTGTTGCCGGACTGGCGGAACGACAGGGGCACGCGACGCTGGTCGGTGTTGTAGGAGTGGGTCACGCTGGTGGCCCGGATCAGTGACAGCGACGACAGCTTGCGGTTGTCGGAGAGGCCGAGCGACACCGTGCCGCCGTAGGCCAGCGAGCCGCTGATGCCGGTGATCTGCGGCCGGTTCGCCCAGCGCACCCGTCCGTCGGCGCCCTTGGTGAACAGGTACGGCGGGTAGTAGATCTCGGCGTTGAAGTTGTCCTCCGGGCCGGGCACCCCGCCGCCCGCGGTCAGCACCGAACCGCTCGGCATCAGCACCGCGGTGGAGTGGTAGCTGCGGATCCGCTGCGCCTTGGCGGCGTCACGCCACCTACCGGTGACCGGGTTCCAGATCTCCGAATCGTACGTGGAGTTCGCCGCGCCCGACTGTGTGCCGACCCGGGTGCCGCCGTTGGAGAGCACCTCGCCGTTGGGCAGGACCGTCAGGTTGAGCCAGTTACGGGCGAGCCGCATCGCGCTGGTCGCGGCGGTCCTCGGGGTGGCGCCGTTGATGTCGACGACGGTGGCCCGGTTGGTGGCGACCTGGTTGCTGCCGTTGTTGTACTGGCCGCCGCCGGCGAACAGCAGCTTGCCGGGCGCGTACATCACCGAGGAGCCGGAGACGCCGATCGCCACGGGCAGCGTGCCCAGCGAGGTGACCTTGCCCGTACCGGACGGGTCGAGTTTCCACATCCGGTCGTACGAGACGCCGAAGACCTTGCCGTCCGGCGCGACGTACGCTCGCGGGTACCACCAGCGGTTGTCCCGCGCGCCGAACGCCACCGTGCTGTCCGCGCCGGTCAGCCTGGTCCACGCCCCGGTCCCGTTGCTGATCTCGGGGGTGGTGGCGACGGTCGTGTTGTCGTTCGGCTTCTGGAAGGCGTCGACGTTGTAGGAGTTGCCGCCGCCGAGGGCCAGCATCCGGTCGTCGGGCAGGCGCAGCACCGTGGCGTACCACCGCTGGCGGTTGAGCTGGGCGCCCATCGTCTGCCCGCCGGTGGCCGGGTTGTAGATCATGGTCGCGGTCGTGGAGTTGCCGCCCACCATCAGTAGCCGGCCGTCGGGCAGCCGCTCCAGCGAGTTGCAGAAGGCGTCGTACGAGTGCATGGACGCCGTCTGCCGGTGCGCGTCGGTCCCGACCCCGGTGGCCGGATTCCAGTCGTCGTAGGAGAAGCCGCCCTGCCTCGCCTCGCCCGGCGGGGTTCCGTAGCCGACCACGTGACCGTTGGGCAGCAGCGCCATGTGGATGCCGACCAGCGGCCAGGCGACCTGCGACGAGTACATGCCGGTGACGTGGGCGTTCGAGCCCGGGAGGATCTTGCCGAGGTAGGGGTCGGCCGGCTGGTTCAGGGCGATCCGGCCGGATCCGACGGTCACCTGGGCTGCGCCGGCCATGGCGGCGAGCGCCTGGTGAGCCATGTGATCCTGCTCGACCGACTGCGCGGTGCCCGCCGACAGCGCCATACCTCCGGCGACCGCGGCCGTCACCGTGGCTCCCGCCATCAGCCGGCGACCGAGACCCGACATTCCACGAACCATTCCCGCTCCTGTCGAGAGTTCCCCGCATCGGACGTCGATACGATGCCGGTCGATCGTACGGTCATCGATGTGCGCCACAGCGGGAGGGGCCCGGTGGACTCTCGCCCACCGTCCCCCGGCGTCACCCTTTCGGTTGTCCGGTGCGGCGCGGCCCCCCCGGAAACAAGCAAATCGCCTTGGGTCGAATGCCCGAGCTGTTGACTCGACCCGGTGCCGCAATTAGCTTTGCGGTGACCGATGCAAGCGATCCGAGGGTGCGGTTCCACGAGAACGCATCGAGATCGCATCAACCCCCCTTCCACGAGGAGGAAAAATGAAATTGTTGCGTCGATTCGGCGTCACGATCGCGTCATTGTGCGCGGTGACCGCTGCGGCTGTCGCGGTGCCGGCGCAGGCGCGGGCACAGGCGCGCGACGACCGGCCGAGCACCGCCCTCCTGATCAGCGTCCGGTTCGTTGACGAGCCTGAACAGCCCAGCAAGACCGCACTGCTGTACTGCGAGGCCGATGGCGGAAGCCACCGGTCGGCCGTAGCGGCGTGCCAGGACCTGCGCGCCGTCGACGGCGACTTTCACGCTCTTCCGGACACCGGCGGAATCTGCACGCGGGAATATCGTCCGGTGGTTGCCACCGCTGTCGGGCTCTGGGCCGGAAGAATGACGTCGTACCGTGAGGTCTTCGGTAACAATTGCCTTCTGCTGCGCGCCACGGGCAGCGTATTCGACATCTGAACGACTCCGTCGAGTCATTATTTGTATTCTTGTGACGATGACATGAAAAGATGGAGAACCAGATGAACCATTCGATCGCTCGCCTGTTCCGGCACCGCCTTCCAGCCGTCCTCGCGCTGGTGACGCTGCTGAGCGTTGCCGGCACCACCGCGCCGGTTCCGGCGGTCGCCGCCGGGCCAGACGAGCCGCGGACGGAGTCGGTCCTGATGCGACGCTCGGGCGGCCTGACGGGTCTGGTCGAACACTTCACCGTCGACCGCACCATCACGAACCGCTACGCGGCCGATGTGTTGACCACGACGGCGAGCCGCCGGTTCCGCGCCCTGCGGTCGGCGTACCTGCCGGCCGACCCCTGCTGCGACCGGTTCACCTACACGGTCGTGGTTCGCTACAGCGACAACACGGTCAAGACGGTGACGACGGTCGAGAACACCGCCGGCACCCCGCAGGTCCTCCTCGACGTCATCCAGTCGACCCTGCTCGCCGGGCAGACAGAGAGCCGAGCGCAGCCTGCCTGACGAACGGGTGCCACCGCTGACCTGAACGGTGAAACGGCCCGGTCCCGCACATCGGCGGGGCCGGGCCGTCCGCGTCGACCACGGATCAGAAGGTCAGAGGTGCTCAGCGGTGACCGGCGGGGTATCAGCGTCAGGAAGGTCGACGATGGCGACCGGCCGGTCGGCGTCTTTCAAGATCTCTCGGCTCACCGAACCGAGCAGGACCCGGTGGACCAGGCCCTTGCCGTGCGTGCCGACGACGATCAGCTGCGCATCACCGGCGTGCTTCAGGATCGCTTCGGCCGCGCGGCCCTCCACTACGACGGGGCTCACGCTGACCGACGCGGCGTCCTTGCCCTGCACCTCGTCGAGCGTCCGGGTGATGGCTTCGGCGGCTTCCGCCTTGGCGCCCGCCCGCATCCGGGCCAGGAGCTCCGGGTCGAGTTGGGGAAACGAGCGGGGTAGCAGAGAGTCCAGGGCGGCGACGGCTCTTACCGAAGTCTTGCGCACAGCCGCCTCGGTGATGGCGTAGCGGAGCGCGTTCGTGCCGAACTCCGACTCGTCGACGCCCACGACGATCGGGCCCGTCGACGGATGCTCGCCCTCTCCGACGACGACCAGCGGGCACCTCGCCTCGATCGTCAGCCGGTTGCTCACCGAACCCAACAGGGCGCTCGCGGTGCTGCCCAGGCCGCGCCGGCCGACCACGACGGCGTCTGCGCCCTCCGAAGCCGCCGCCAACGCGCCGGCGGGATGGCCCATGGTCGAGGTCTGAGTGCAGGTCAGGTCGGGGGCAAGCTCGCGTACGTGCGCCGCCGCGGCGTCGAGCACGTGCTCGGAGAACTCGATGAGCGCTACCGTGGACTGGCTCGCTGGGAGGCCGTGGAAGCCGAAGAAGTTGACGGTAGGAACAAGCGTGTAGGAGTTGACCAGCTCAAGCTGCTCGCCGCCGAGACGCGCTCGGGCCACCGCCCAATCGAGTGCGTAACCGCTCTGCTCTGAGCCGTCGATGCCGACGACGATCCGGCCGGTCATGTGATGAACTCCCCGCGAGAGAATCAACGGATCCGAACCTGGCCCGCGCCAAGCGGCGCGGCACGGCGGACGTGATGGGCCACCCCCAGCAGCATGCCACGGATGGCCCGCCCACTCCGGTCAGTTGGTCACTGCCGGTGACCTTCCTGTACGGGTGGCGCAGATTGGCCGCGATGCGGGCGTCCCGGAGCCGGCCCGTTTCCACGCGACCACATCGTCGCCGGTTTCGGCCACATTCACCAGATTTACCTCGCTGGACCCGGCAGGATGGGAGGCGTTGGCGGATCTTCAAGGTCAGGTCCATCGCGAGGGGAACGGTGACCGAGTCGGATCAGGCTGACGAGCGTGCCGATGCCGACTTGGAGGGAAAATGTCCGAACTGATCATCATCGGGTACGAGGACCCGCAGACCGCTCGACAGGCCTATGAGCAGGTGCAGCGTCTGCAGAACGACTTCGTCGTCGAGTTGCTCGGACTGGCCATCGTCGACGTCGACGCCGATGGCAAGACTCACGTCGACACACCTCAGCGGATCGTCAAAACGTCCGCGGCCGGTGGTGCGCTCTTCGGCCTACTGCTCGGCCTGCTGTTCTTCGTCCCGGGCATGGCGCTGCTGGGTGGCGCGATGGGCGCGCTGATGGGCAAGTTCAACCAGTCGGGAATCGATGCCGCGTTCCGCAATCGCGTCGAGAATCTGGTCGAACCCGGCCACTCCGCCATCGTGATCATGGCTTCGAAGATCACTGAGGACAAGTTCGCCAAGGCTCTGCAACCCTTCGGCGGCACCATCCTCAAGACCTCGCTGTCCGAGAGCGATGAGAAGGAACTCGCCGAGGACCTTGCCGAACAGAGCTGAGACACAACCCTGCCGCCCGCCGCGGACATGCGGCGGGCGGCTCGGTCGGTTCGTTACGTCAGGAGAGAACCACGTTGCTGTAGTAGTACCGCAGAATCGCCTGGTAACCCTTGCCGTCGTTCGCGAGGTCACGCGAGCCGTACTGCGACAGCCAGTCCCCGGTCACCCATCCACCGCACGCCGTCGTGGTCGCGCAGTAGTGGGCTCGCAGGATGCTGCCGCTCCGGGTCATCCGGGTCGACCAGGTGCGGTCCACCGCGGCTGACGTCGAGGACTGCGCCGACGACGGCTTGTAGACCTGGTCATTGGTGTTGTCCGCTACGTCGTAGCACTGGCCGCCGGGGGTCTTCCGGGTCGAGTGCAGCGCCCAGTACCAGGCGTAGCTCTTGACCGCCACGGCGCCGGCCTCCAGCGAGGCGTCCGGCCAGCTCGTCACCCATTCGTTCGGGAGGACGTTCTTGACGTACGTCTTGAAGTCGACCCGGTCGACCCGGCCGAGACTGACCCGGTAGACCAGAATGCTGGTCGGCAGCGTGCTGTTGGTGCCGTCGGTGGTGCAACCCGTCGATCCGCCCACGAACTGGTGCGAGGCGTTGTTGTTCTTCAGCGTGGCGTTGAGGTTGCCCTTCGCCCCGGCCGCGAAGTCCTGGGTCGCTCCGCCGAAGTTGCTGTTGAAGTAGACCCGCACGGTCTTGCCCGTACGGTTCCACACCGAGGCGGCGTTGTTCTTGACGCACAAGCCCTGGCCGTTTCCGGCGCTCTTGAATTCGTAGCAGGACGGCTGGGTGGTCCCGTAGTCCTCGATCGAGTCGTCGAAGTCCGAGGCCGAGCCGGCCTGACCGCTGTTGTAGTAGTAGCAGAACTCGCCGCTGTCACAGACGCCGTCACGGTCGGCGGCGTATGCCGCGCCCGGCGCCACCGCGATGCTGACGAACGCCGCCAGCACGGCAACCAGAATTCCCGGAATCCTCTTCACCGCGGTCGTCACCAGCCGCTCGGGACGTACGCCCAGCCCAGGTAGTCGGCCCGGTCGCGGAACGTGTTGGTCTGGTAGACCGTCGGGCCGGTGCTGATGGCGCTGTTGCCGCCGATGGAGAGCATGACGTGTCCGGCCGAGTCGGTGGAGGTGAAGAACACCGCGGTACCGGCGGGCGGCACCGAGCCGGTGTGGATGCGCCCGTTGTCCCGCTGCCACACGTAGTGGGCGCGTGCCGTGGCGAACCGGCCGCTGGTGCCGAACGCCCGCTCGACGAACAGCTCGCACTCGCGGTTCCAGTCGGTGGCGCCGAGCCGGGCCCGAGCGAACGCGACGGCCTCGGGCGCGCGTGAATCGGCCGGGAAGGTGGTGCTGCCGCCGATGGCGTGGGAGGCGTTGTTGTTCTTCAGGGTGGCGTTGAGGTTGCCCTTCGCCCCGGAGGCGAAGTCCTGGGTCGCACCGCCGAAGTCGCTGTTGAAGTAGACACGCACGGTCTTGCCGGTGCGGTTCCACACCGAGGCGGCGTTGTTCTTGATGCACTGGCCCTGGCCGCTGCCGTCGCCCTTGAATTCGTAGCAGGACGGCTGGGTGGTGCCGTAGTCCTCGATCGACTCGGTGAAGTCCGAGATCGAGCCGGCGTTGCCACTGTTGTAGTAGTAGCAGAACTCGCCGCTGTCGCAGGTCCCGTCGCGGCCCGCCGCCGATGCCGGCGAGCCGAAGCTCAGGATGGAGGTGGTCATGGCGAGCGCGGTGCCGACGAGGGCGAGGTTCTTACGGATGTTCATGCCATTCCTTTGCGGATGAGAGAGGGATGGGAGCGGTCACTGGGCGCGCTTGTACTGCTCCCAGGTGTTGATCGAGACCTGAGGGCCGTCGTCCGGGCCGCGGTTGGCCAGGCCGTTGAGGCCGAGGTAGTAATCGCCGACCTGGTGCTGTGCCTGGGTGGACAGGTCGGTGTCGTTGATCGCGTTGGCGTGGATGTGCCACGGCCAGTCGCCCTGGCTCGGGCTGCGGACCCAGGCGGCGAAGCCGACCTGGCGCAGGGCCTTGGTGACGGCGGTGCGCTTCGCCGCGGTCATGCCGGTGACGGAGATGTCGACGACGCCGCCGCCGTCGTGGGTGCCGGCCGAGGTCGGGTCACCGCCGGGGTTGTACGAGCCCTGGTCGAGCACGATCTTGTAACCGAGCAGCCGTTCGGCCTCGGTGAGCATCGCCTGGGTACGGGCGTTGACGACGTATCCGTCACGCGCGACCTTCGCGCCGGTGCTGATCGTGTTGCTGACGGTGTACCGGTCCTGCCCGAGCTTCGTCAGCGATGTCGTTCCGGGCAGCCCGTTGGCGTCCAGGCCGGTGTAGCCCAGCGAGCGCTGGTAGGCCGCGTACGCCGAGACGGTCTGGGTGCCGAAGTAGCCGTCAACCCACTGCGAGGGCAGCAGGCTCTTGGCCTGGAGCGCCTGCTCGACAGCGAGGACGGACGCCTTCGCGCCCGGGGTCAGGGTGCTGTCGGCACGGCGGGGGTCGATCTGGGCGGCCAGGACGGTGGCCTCCATGTCCACGACCGGCCGGGCGGCCGTGGTGAGGGTCTGCCGCCCTGTGGTGTCGGACATCCCGGCCCAGGCGTGGGCCGGGAGACCGACGGCTAAGCACAGCGTGGCGAGCCCGATGGCTAACCGCGGACGGCGCATGGTCGAACCTCCTCGAAGGTGGTGAGTCGCGTTCGGAACGGACATCACCTTGCGAGAAGGGACCTACTGTTCGGTACCCCGTCTTTCCTGTCAGATCCGTCAGACCGGCGCTGACCTCGGCGGATACGGCGTTGTCAGTTCGGATGGTGCCCGGGACTGACGCCGGAGCCGGTGTTCAGACGGTGATGTTGACCAAGAAATACACCGGCCGGCGGCTGGGAAAGTAGGGCTGCCCGTGCTCGTCGACCATCTTCCAGCTCACCATGCACTTTCCCGGGTTGCTCGGCGCGACGACCGGAACGGTGATCATCACCTGCTCGCCGGGTGGCGTGTCGCCGATCTGCACCCGGTCCGGTACGGTGCAGCCGCCTTCACCGGTGGGGCTGGTCGGAGCCAGGAAGCGTTTGTGCCAGGCGACCGATCCCACGTTCGCGAGCGCCCAGACCTTGTCGAAGCGTTGGTTCACCTTCACCTTCGCGCCGTCGGGAAAGGTGATGTCGCCGACGAATCTGCTCGCGTCCCCGGGAATCAGCGAGTCCGAGAAGCTTCCTGACGGCGATGGGGTCGCCACGGGGTCGTCACCGCGGCCGCGGACGATGACGCCCACGGCGGCGAGGCCCGTCACCACCGATGCCGCCATGGCCGCGATCCACCGGCGGCGCGGTGTCCGCTGAGCCGCCGGCGCGACTTTCGACGACGTGGCGACGCCGGGCACGACGGCTCCGCTGACCGCCGGAGCATCCACCGCGGGGAACGTCCTCATGTCCACAGTGCCGGAAGTGTTGCTTTCTGTGGTGGATTCGACCTCGTCCTGGCACTGAGCGTCCTCCCAGAGGCGCCGCCACTCGGCCTCGTCCGCCTCGCAGGCCCGGACGAACTCGCGTGTGGTCTCCCAAGAGGGAAACCTGGTCCCAGCGGCGGCCTCGTGCAGTGTCGTGTGTGAGATCCGGCCCGATCGCCCGGCCATCTTCCGGAATGACGGATTGCCCACGCCGGCCCGCAGCGTCCGCAACTGGTCTGCGAACTTCTCGGTGGCAGCACGCTGGTCTTCCATCCAACCCCCATGTCAGACGTCTTCGTCAGACGTTGTCAGAGCGTGTAAGAGGGTACCGAACACGTCTCGTCGGCCATCAATGTGATCGGCGACGACACCGGGCGCGACGGGCTCCGGTGCATTGAAGGAGGTCACCGATGAAGAGCCTTTCCCGACGTGGCGTGCGCATCCTCGCGGCCGCCGGGTTGGCTGTGCCCGCGGTGCTGGCGTTCACCGGGCCCGCCCAGGCGGCTGAGGTCAATCCGCGCTGCGCCGACTCGGTGCAGATCGGCGCGACGGCGTATGTCACCGCCGGTGGCATGACGGCCGCATCGGTCAAGCAGTACAAGGGATGCGGCAAGAACTACGCCTACACGTACGTGTGGCAGCAGTACCGGGACAGCCACGGCTCGTACCAGGTGTGCACCTCGATCGTGACCGGAAGCACGCTGCGCGACCTGCAGTGTTCGAGCGGCAAGGAGGTCTGGTCCCTGGGCGCCAACACGCTGTCGGTGTGCACCCGGGCGATGGGCGGGATCTCCGACGTGGCGCACAAGGAGACCGAGGAGCGCTGCTGACCGCACGACTGTGCGGATACGTCCAGGAATGTGCCGGCGGGCCGGCCGCCTGTCAGGGCTGGACCGAGAACCTGCCGGCCACCCCGCGGAGTTGGTCGGCGGTCGACCCGAGCTTCCGTACGGAGTCGGCGGTCGCCGCGGTCGCGGCGGCCATCCGCTCGGTGGACTGCACGTTCGCGCTGGCGAACGTACCGACCTCGTCCAGTGCGACCCGCAGCGAGGAGGTGCCGGTGGCGATCCGCTCGAAGGCGCCGCGGGCGTGCTCGTCCACCATCCGTACGGCGTCGCCGCTGGTCCGCTGGATCTCGGCGACCAGGTCCGCAATGGACTGCGCCGAGGCGCCGCTCTCCTCGGCGAGCGCGCGGACCTCGCCGGCCACCACCGCGAAGCCGGAGCCGTGCACACCCGCGCGGGCGGCCTCGATGGAGGCGTTGAGCGCGAGCAGGTTCGTCTGCGCGGCGATCCGGGTGATCGCCTCGACGATCCCGCCGATCTCCTTGGACTTGATGTCGAGCACCCGCATCACACCGTCCAGCTCCTGCACGGTCGCCATGCCGCCGGTGACCAGATCGACGGTCTGCTCGGCCGCGTTCTGCGCTTCCTTGACGAGGGCGACCTGCCGCCCGGCGTTGTCGACGACCTCGCTGGAGGCGCCGCGTACCCCGTCGGAGACCTCGGTCAGGTCCTGGGAGGCTTCGTCCAGGGCGTCCACGGCGGAGTGGACCTGCCCGATCGAGTCGTTCAGGTTCGCCACCATCGCCGCGAACGCCTGCCCGAGCCGGTCCTGCTCCGACTTCGGCCGCGCGTTGACGGCCAACTGGCCCTCGGCCATCCGCTGCGACACCTCGGCTATCCCGGTCAGGTACTCCACCATCCGGTCGAAGGCGGCGGCGACCTGGGCGATCTCGTCGTCGGTCGTGATCTCCACCCGCTGCTCCAGATCACCGCGGGCGATGCCCTCCGCCGCCTCCGTCAGAGTGTCGAGCCCGTCGGTGATCCGCCGTGACAGCGTCCGCCAGACCAGGAACGCGACCGCCACGGCGATCGCCAGTAGCACCCCGAGCAGGCTGAACGCGACGATCGCGGAGAGCTGGGAGGCGTCCCGGTCCGTGTTGGCGATCTCCGTGGCGGTGGCGTGCCAGGACTTCACGTCGTCCTTGAGGGCATCCCACAGCTCCTCGCCCTGGCCGTCGTCGAACACTTCCCGCGCGGCCTCGTCGTCGCCCCTGTCGGCCAGCGCTGCCTCACCGGCGGTGGCTTTCACGTACTCGTTCCAGTGCGCCTCGAAATTCGCCAGCGCCTTGATGCTCGTGTCCTCGACCGGCAGCTTCCGGTAGTCCGCGAAGAGCTCCTTCATCTCCGCGTCCTCCTCCTGCATGGAGGTCAGCGTGTCGGTGCGCCCCTCGTCACCGGTAGGCAGCGCCAGGTACTGCCACTGCTCCTTGCGGTATTCGTACATCAGCGCACTGATGCGGCCGACGATCTGCTCACCCGGCACCGAGGCGTCGGCGAGCGAACTGACCCGCCCGGTCGACTGCCCGAGGCTGACCGCTGCCACCACGGCCGGCAAGACCAGCAACGCCACCACCACGGAGAAGCCCAGGCGCATCGAACGCCGGATGGGAAGCGTGGTCAGGATCCGGTTCATCGTCAGGGACTTCAGAATTCGAGGCATGGCACGTCTCTCATTCTCGGGGGCAAGTGTCCGGTCACCCATCCCGATCGACGTCCCGGCGAAAACTCTGACGTTAATCCCTATCGAGTTGCTGGATAAGTGTTGTGAGCCTGATCCCGAACAACGTCGGAATACAAGATCCGCTTCTCACTCCTCGTTCGTTCGGTGCCAGTCCCGGACGGCGTCGCGCATCCGGTCGAAGAGTGCCATCGGCGGCCCGGCCAGCATCATCGTCGTGCCGCTCTCGCCTACGCCGGCGTGTGGGCGGGTGGGCGAGACGGCCTCGGCGGCGCGCACGGCACCCGCCATGCGGCGAAGCTTCGCCGGGTCCACCTTGCGTCGCAACATCGGGAACTCCCGCTGCTCCTCGTGCGTGGCGTGGGCCATCACGGCCTGCTCGAACGCGGCGAACATCTCGTCGAAGCCGGGTCCGTCGGTGCCGATCGCGTACAGGTTGTTCAGCTCCCGCTTCATGTCGCCCTCCTCCCGGAGGAAGCCGTCGATCGTGGCCTTGCTGATGTCGTGCCGGGAAGCCGGGTGCACCACCAGCTCCTCCGCGCTCTCGTGCACGGCGAGCAGGCGTACGAGTTGATGGAAGGCACGCTTGCGGGACTCGCCGGTCGCGCTCTTCACCTCGGCGAACAAGGCCCTGATCTCGTTGTGCTGGGTGAGGAGCAGGTCGATCACGTCCTGGTCCTGCTGCGTCGTCGTCACGGCGAAACCTCCACGTTCTGCTCGACGAAATTCCTGCCGGATACCCAATGCGGGCTCGCCTATCCCTGCGGATCGGGGCAGCGGCACACCGGCTGACCGGACCCGATCCGAACGTCACCTTTCGAAGGTTCTGGGTGGCCCGGTGGGGCGTTGCCTACGAACATCGTGGTCGCCTGTGAGGCCGTGCAGGCCGGCTGACGTACGTATGAGAATTGGCCGCCGGGACGACCCGGCGGCCAATGGCAATCATCGGACGGCCGTGGGCATCTCGGATGTGCGGCAACCAATCGGCACCGTGGGTGGACCGGCACTGCCGCCTACGGCCGCCACCGTAATGGGCATGACCCGACTGCTCACGATTCTTCTCTTCGCCGTCGTCGCGCTCAGCGTGCTGGCCCTGATCGACTGCCTGCGCACCGACCGGTCGCGGGTCCGGTCGTTCCCGCGCGCCGCGTGGGCCGCGATCATCCTGCTCATCCCGGTCAGCGGCGCGGTCGTGTGGTTCCTCGGCGGTCGTGCCGCGGCCGCGCCGGCCGGCGCGGCCGCTCGTCGCCCGGTCGGGCCGGACGACGACCCCGTGTTCCTCCGCCAGCTCACCGAGCAGTTGCGCCGGCGTTGAGGATCACCTGGTGAAGACGGGCCGGCCGGTGATCGTCGATCACCGGCCGGGCTGCTAGCGGACCCTCACCGCGCTGCTGGTGGCACGGCCGTCGGCGTAGCCCGCCTTCACCGCGATCACCGTCACGGTGATCTTCTTGTTGCGCCAGGCGGACTTCAATTTCAGCGTACGGGCGGACGCGCCCTTGATCACCTTGCCGTTGACCCGCCACTCGTACCGGTACGAGTCCACCTTCGGCGACCACGAGCCGACACTGGCGGTCAGCTTCCGGCCGGCCTTCGCCGTACCCGAGATCTTGGGCTTCCTGGTCGCCTTGGCGGCCTTGCCCTTCGCCACCGCCGATGTCGCCGCCGAGACCGCGGTCCCGTTGTCGTTGCCGGCCCGGATGGCGGTGACCTTGACGGTCAGCCGCTTGCCGGCCACGGACGCCGGAACCGTCAGCGATGCGCCGGTCGCGCCCTTGATCGCGGTGCCGTTCGCCGACCACTGATAGGTGTAGGACGTGGCGGCGGGGCTCCAGGCGCCGGTCGTGGCCTTCACCGTCGAGCCCACCGCGACCGTCCCGGTGATCGACGGCACCGTGGTGGCCCGCAGTGGCGGCAGGGTGATGCGGAAGGCGTTCGCCAGTTCGGCGTGCGGGCCGTACTGGCGGTCGATGGTGAGCGTCCACGCCCCGGTCGCGGCCTGGCCCAGCGGGAACGTCACGTCCATCGACCTGCGGTCGGCGGCGACGTTCGAGACGGTGCCGAGGATCGGGTCGGAGCCGGCACGGGTGAGCTGGACCTCCAGGCTCTCGCTGAACGCGTCGCCGGTCAGCCGCACCACGGGTGTCGTGCCCTGGAGGGCGGACGCGGGGGTGACCCCGGTCGGGCGGTAGGCCGCGATCACGCCCAGGTCGACGACGGCCGGGGTCGCGGCGGTCACCGCGAACACCGGGCTCTCACCGGTCTGGTGGTACTGCCCCTCGGAGGTCATCCGCAGGTCGGAGTCGGTGGCGTCACTGCCGACGTTCGGCGTGGTGAACCGCCAGTTGTTCCGGATCAGGGTGGTGTCGATCCGGTAGCGCTTGCTCGGTACGTCGTACCGGTACGTCCCGTTGTAGGAGTTGGAGAACCCGTAGCTGTCGTCGTCGTCCTGTGAGCGGATCGACAGGCCCACGTCGGTCACGGCCGGCTCGCTCGTCTGCCGGACGCCGTCGGCGTTGAGGTCGTTGAAGACGCGGCCGCGGACCTCTCCGGTGGCGACGATGCGAATGGTCCTGGTCGCCGTGTTGTCGGCGGTCGAGCTCTCCGCCGTGGTCGTCGTCGCGGTCGCGCTGACCGGGAGCGCGGCGCCGGCCTGAACGCCTTCGACGCCGACGGTGCGGACCATCACCCGCTTCGACTCGCCGGGTTCGAGGTCGCCGATGTGGGTGCACGTCATGACCGGGGTGGCCCAGTCGCACTCCCAGTCGCTGGTGCTCTCGTCGTTGAACGGGCGCAGGCCGGTCGGCAGCGTGAGAGCCACGGTCACTCCGGCGGCGGGGAGTGTCCCGTCGTTGCGGATCTGGACGTCCACGCTGGACCAGCCGGTCGTGGGCAGGATGTTGCGTTTCGCGAGAACCTCGAGGACCACGTTGGCGGCGTCGGCGTCCGCCGATGCGGGGCCGGTGGCCATGAACGCGCCCGCCACGCCGGCGAGCAGCGCGGTAGGAACGGTCAACGGGCGCAGGAATGTCACGTCTTCCCCCGTTTCGCCGGAGCCGTCGTTCATCGGCGGCTCCCGATCTGTTCGGGGATCCTAATGCATGGCGACACTTAATCGTTACGACGAACCGGGAGCGATCCGTCGCATAGATCGATGTCGGTTGAGTATCTTGATCGAACTCTGCGCCGTCGGGACGTCGTGGCACGGCTGGCCGGTGCGGCATCCCCTTCGTGACAATCCCGGGAGAACCATGCGACCCCTGCGACACCGCGCGCTGTCCGCGCTGATCACCGTGGTGACAGGCGCCATGTCGGCCCTGGCCGTCGGTGCGCCCGCCAGGGCCGACGACCCGGACGTCACCGCGCCGGCCGGGCGCTACCAGCTCGACTTCACCAAGCTCTGGGACGGCCAGAGCGCCACCCTGACCGCGCTGGAGGTCTCCGACGACGTCACGGCGCAGGCCGACATCCGTCAGTACATCGACTGGGGCGACGGGGGCTTCTCGTACCTGGACGGCGACGAGACGTCGGAGCGGCACCAGTTCTTCAACCCCGGCACGTACACCGTGACCGTCCGGCTCACCGACCGGGCGGGCAACTCCTCGTCCGGCGTTTTCGCGGCGACGTCCACGGTCACCGTGGTGAGGATGCCCGGCACCTTCAAGATCGCCAAGAAGGAGGTGTACATCGGCGACCCCGCCGTCGTCACCCTGGCCGGCATCCCCAGTGACGTCACCAAGGTGCGGGTGTGGTGGGGCGACGGCACGGACACCACGGTCAGCCGGACGACCACGCAGGTCAAGCACTACTACAAGAGCGAGACGCACTGGTATGTGACAGTCCTGCTCACCAACGCGGCGGGCGAGGCCTACGGCCGGGAGATCGGCAGCATCTACACCCCGTACGACGGGACCCCGCCGCAGATCTCGCTGACCAGGCCGAAGAAGCCGACGTACGTGTCGTCCTGGCGCACCGTCAACGGCAAGGTCAGTGACCGGGGCCGGGGGACGACAGAGGTGGGCACCGCCTTCATCCAGCAGCGGGGCAGCTCCTGGTACTACTACACCGGCAAGAAGTGGATCAAGGCCAAGACGCTCGACCAGGCGCTGAGGAAGGCGCGGACGATCACGGTCCGCCCGACCGCGAAGAACACCTGGCAGGTCAAGATCAAGGGCCTCAGGAAGGGCACGCTTTACGCCTTCTACGCCGCCGTCGACAAGGACGGCAACCAGTCGGAGGCGAAGGTCAAGAAGCAGAAGCTGACCCGGTGACCCGGCGGCACGGCCAAGCCCGATCGAAGTAAAAAGGTCAAACGGCGCGAAGGCTGATCAAGGGGTCGCTACGGTTCGGGAGTGACTACCAAGAGGCATCGTGAAAGTACCTGGGGTGACCATTCGGTCGGCGCTGTCGCGGTGGCCCTCATCGGGCTGCTCGCGCTCATCGCCGTCGGTCCCGCACCCGCACTGAGCGCTGAGCCCGTCGCGGCGAGCAGAGCGCGCGTCGTCGTGCCCGGTGAGGACGGGGAGATCGCCATGCGCCCCGGCGGGCGGGTGTTCGCGACCGTGAGTCACGGGACGGTGCGGCAGTGGAGCGCGACGACCGGGCGGCCGGTCGGCGCGACGATCACCGGCCATACCGGACCGATCCACTCCGTGGCGTACAGCTTCGACGGCAAGCGGCTGGCGATCGCCGGTGATGACGGCGTCTCGCTGTGGGACGCCGCCACCGGGCAGCCGGCCGGGCCGTCGCTGACCGGCCATGCCGGGCCCGTGCGCTCGGTGGCGTTCAGCAAGCCAGCCCGGCTGATGGCCACCGCCGGTGACGACGGCACGGTGCGGCTGTGGGATCGAACCGGGGAACCGGTACGGTCCATCGACGCCAACCCCGACGGTGTGCACTCGGTCGTGTTCAGCGAGAACGGCGAACGGCTCGCGACCTCCGGCGCCGGCGATGTCGTACGCCTGTGGGAGACCGCCACCGGCCGGCCCGTCAGCGAGGTGCTGACCGTGAAGCCGGGCCCGGTGTACGCGATGAGCTTCAGCCCCGACGGCAGGCTCTTCGCCACCTCCGGTGGCAACAACGTCGTGCGGCTGTGGAATCCGGCCACCGGCGAGTCGGCGGGCAGGCCGATCATCAGCGCGTCCGGGCCGGTCTACGCGCTCACGTTCAGCCGGGTACGGAAGCTCCTGGCCACCTCGTCCGGCGGCGACAACACCGTACAGCTGTGGAACACGGTGACCCGCCGACCGGCCGCCGCGCCGCTTGCCGGTCACACCGGGCCGGTGCGGGCGATGCGGTTCGGCCCGAACGGCAGGCTGCTGGCCACCGGGGGCGACGACGGGACCGTACGGGTGTGGGAGTCCCGGACCGGGAAGCCCGTGGGCGTGCCGCTGACCGGGCACAAAGGGGCGGTCTGGTCGGTGCGGATCACCCCGAACGGCAAACGTGTGATCAGCGCCGGCGCGGACGACAAGGTTCGGCTCTGGCGGGCCCCCACCAGCGGGTCGCCGCTCAGAGCAGCACGATCATCAGCTGGGCGATGAGGACCTTCAGGACCATCGCGATCGGGAAGACCATGGCGTAGGCGAGGGCCGGCAGTTCGTTCTTGGTCCGGTCCTCGGCGAAGGTGAGCACGGCGGGGTTGGTGTCGATACCGGCCATGACGCCCATCAGCCAGGAGAGGGGCATGCGCAGGATCCGGCCGCCGACGATGCAGACGACGGCGGTGCCGGCCGCGACCAGGGCGCCGGCGGCGACGATCTTCCAGGCGTCGCCGTCGGAGAAGCCGCGTACGAGCACGCCGCCGGATTTCAGGCCGACTCCCGCGAAGAACAGCGCCACGCCCAACTGGCGCAGCACCAGGATCGTGGAGCGGGGCTGGTGCCAGGTGATCGGGCCGGTCCGTCCGGCGCGGCCCAGGACCAGCCCGGCGATGAGCGGGCCCCCGGCCAGGCCCAGGCGCAGGGTGGCGTTACCGGTGAGCGGTATCGCGATGGTGCCCAGGAGAAGGCCCAGCGCGAGGCCGAGGGTGAGGCCGGTGAAGTCGACCCGGGTAAGCGACTGATCGGAGTCGCCGAGCAGCGCCGTCACCTCCGGCATGCGGTCCCGGTCGGCGACCACCCGGACCCGGTCGCCGAGTTGCAGCCGGGTGGCGGGGGTCGCGATGAGGTCGTGGTCGCCCCGCCGTACCCGGGTGATCAGCGCGTGGTGACGGCGCGGCAGGTCGAGCTCGGCGACGGCCATGCCGGCCAGGGACGGGTCGGAGACGGTGATCCGGCGGAAGTCGAGGGTGCCGCGGTCCAGCGACAGCGCCGGTTTGACGTTCTCGCCGAGCCGGGCGACGAGGTCCCGGGTGGCGTCGCGGGTGCCGACGACCGACAGCAGGTCGCCTTCACGCAGGGTGGGTACGGTCGCGGCCAGGTGCATCAGGTCGCCGCGCCGTAGCCGTACCAGAAGGGCCTCGCCGTCCTGGGCGAGCTGGTCGGTGAGGTCGCGGATGCCGGTGCCGGCGCCCCGGGTGACGAGCAGGGTGCGTTCGACCAGCTTCTTCGGGGCGGGCGCGAGGCGGGTGTTCTCGGCGGCCTCACGCCCGAAGTCGACCCGGACGAAGATCATGTAGGTGATCAGGGCGCCGATCATGGCGATCACGCCGTACCCGTAGGTGAGGCTCATGCCGACCGCCGCGTCGCTGGCGAGCCGTCCCCCCTCGGCCGGGTCGATGGCGCGTAGCGCCTCCTGGGCGCTGCCCAGCGCCGGCACGTTGACCAGCGCGCCCGCGAAGACGCCGGCGGCGGTGGCGGGATTCAGGTGGAAGGCGGCCGCGGCGACGACCGCGGTCAGCGCCGCGACGGTGAGGACCGCGGCGACGAAGGCGTTGTCGCGCAGACCGCGCCGGCGCAGCGCCGCGAAGAAGGTCGGGGCGCTGGCGAGCCCGATCAGGTAGACGAACAGGGCCAGGCCGAACTCGTCGGCGAAGTCCGGCAGCCGCAGCCGATCGTCCAGCGCGCCGATGCCGAGACCGACGAAGAAGACCGCGGCGACGCCGAGAGCGATGCCACGGATCCGGAGATTGCCGAGGAGATGTCCGAGGCCGAGGACGATCGCGCAGAGCAGGACCTCGTTGGCCGCCAGAATCTCGATCGGGGACAAGATCACCTTCCGTACCCCGTGATCACACTACAAAATCCAGATCACGGGGTACGGCGAACGGCCTTACTGGGTGATCCGGTCGACTCCGGGGCCACCGATGAGCTCGTCCTTGCCGGCGCCACCGGTGAGGGTGTCGTCGCCGTCGCCGCCGTGCAGCCAGTCCTTGCCGGCGCCGCCGAAGAGGCGGTCGTTGCCCGCCTCGCCGTCGATCGAGTCGTTGCCGCCGTTGCCGCTCAGCCTGTCCTTGCCGGTACCGCCGATCAGCAGGTCCCTGGCCGAGCCGCCGCTCAGGACGTCGTTGCCGGTGCCGCCGTCGGCCGCCATGAAGACGCCGGTGCGGTTGTAGACCCGGTCGGTCCGGTCGCCGAGCAGGATGCTGAACTCGGTGGGCGTACGGGAAGTGGTGCACTTGACCTTGGTCTTGTCGCCCTTGACCGTCTTGCAGCCCTTGCCGGCCTTGATCGCGACCTTGTCGTCGAGGGTGACGGTCCGGCCGGAGATGGTGATGGTCAGGGAGTTCGCCTGCCCGGCGCCGGCGGTGAACCTGACGATGCTCTTGTGCACGCCCACCACCTCGGCCTTGCCGACGGTGGCGGCCTGTGCCGCGGAGGCGAAGAGGGCGCTGGTGGCCACGGCCGTCGCCGTCGCGCCGATGAGGGCCAGGGCCTTGCGGTTGAAGATGTTCATCGGATTCCCCCGTTGTGCTCGCTGTCGCTCGGTCATCTGGTGCGATGCGGGCCCGGCGGGAGTGGTTCGCGGATTCTGATCACGGATCGATAACGGTGGTTGCTCGCGGTCGGTACCGTGCCGACCCATGACATTGATCGATCTTGGAAAGGAAGCCATGCCCTCTATTCCGCGCCTCGCCACGGCCGGCCTGATCGCCGCCCTCTCGGCCACCGCTTTCACCGCCCCCGCGCAGGCCGCCGCCGTCGGCGTGGTCTCGGTGACGTCCGCGAGCAAGGTTCAGTTCAAGGCGGCGACCGGCCAGCAGAGCCGGGTGGTGGTGCTCCGCTCAGGGAACCGGATCACGATCTGGGACGAATTCGCCCCGCTCAAGGCGGGCAAGGGCTGCGAGGCGGACGAGACTGACAAGCGGGCGGTGTACTGCACGACGGCGGAGACGCCGGAACGGGTCACCGTCTGGGCCTACGACCAGAACGACGAGATCGTCAACGACTCGGACGTGCCGACGACCGTGTACGGCGGAACCGGTGATGACCGCATCCTCGGCGGCACGAACCGGGACCGGCTCTCCGGACAGGCCGGCAACGACGACATCGACGGCGGGGGCGGCAACGACAGCATCTGGGGAGGGGCCGGCACGGACACCCTCAACGGCCGTACCGGCGACGACCGCCTGTTCGGCGGCTCCGGCGGCGACAGCCTCTACGGCAGCGATGGCAACGACGTCCTCCGCGGTGAGAAGGGCGCCGACTACCTGAGCGGCGGGAACGGCAACGACCGGCTCGTCGGCGGCAACGGCAAGGACAAGCTGTACGGCGGTGCCGGCGACGACAGGCTGAACGGCAAGGACAGCCGTAGGCAGGTCGCCGACCTGCTCGACGGCGGCGTCAACGACTCCAGCGGGGACCTGTGCAACGGCACCCGCCTGGACGAGCGGGTCAACTGCGAGAAGTGACCGGCTCACCGGAGCGAGGCCCCGATCAATGATCTTCGGGCGGGGGAGGACGAACATGTCGAGGTTTTCTCCGCTGGGCAGAGCCGGAGTGGCTCTGCTCGGCACCACGGCGGCGGTGGGTGTCTTCGCGGCGCCCGCCCAGGCCGCCTCCACCGGCATCGTGTCGGTGACCTACAGCAAGGCCGCCGAGGCGCCCTACCTGGTCTTCAAGGCGGGCTCGGGCAAACGGAACTCGGTCGTGGTCAGCCGATCCGGGCAGACACTCACCATCGACGACCGGGTGACCCTGCGGGCCGGCAAGGGCTGCAAGGCGGTCAAGGGTGACCGGACCCGGGTCCGCTGCGCCATCCCGGCGGACCTCGGCGGGCTCTCCTTCACCCTCGGCTCGGGCGACGACCGCATCACCGACACGAGTGGCCTGGGCATCTTCGTCAAGGCCGGACCCGGTCGGGACACCATGGTCGGCGGCACCGGGCCGGACTCGCTGTTCGGGGGCACCGGATCGGACCGTCTCTACAGCAACGGCGGTGACGACTTCCTGGTCGGGGACACCGGGCACGACACGCTCGTGGCCGGCGCCGGAAACGACTACCTCAACGGCGGCAACGGCAACGACCTGGAGTACGGCGGGGACGGCGACGACACCCTCAGCCAGGGCAACGAGACCACCGCGACGGACGCGGACCGGCTCTCCGGTGGCGCCGGGTCGGACATGGTCTCCTACTCCGGCCGGCAGAAGGCGCTCAGCGCCGACGCCGACGGGGTGACCGGCGACGACGGCCGCAGCGGCGAGGGCGACACCATCATCAGCGCCGAGTACATCGTCGGCGGCCTCGGCGACGACCGGCTCTCCGGCACGGCCGGCGCCGACCACCTGTCCGGGCTGGCCGGCAACGACGTGATCCTCGGCAACGGCGGCGACGACCTGATCGAGGACTACGCCGGTGTGAACCGGCTCGACGGCGGCGCGGGCGACGACGTCATCCGCGGTGGTCGCGGAAATGAGGTGCTGTTCGGTGGCCCCGGCGCCGACCAGCTCTTCGGCGACGCCGGTGACGACCACCTCGACGGTGCGCAGGACGGGACGGTCGATTCCCTGGACGGCGGCCCCGGCACCGACGACTGCGTGCTCAACAGCGACCCGGACACCCTGGTCAACTGCGAGTGACAGGAACGACGAGGGCCGGCATCCCGTACGGGATGCCGGCCCTCAGCCGTTGTTGCCTCAGAACCCGGCGCTCACCCTGGTGAACGCCCAGTCCGCCTGGGCGATGCCGGAGCAGTTGCTGACCACGCCGCCGCCGGCGCAGCCGCGGTCCCGGTTGACCGCCCAGAACGCGAAGCGGGCCAGGCCCTTGCTCGTGGCGTAGTCACGGATCCGGGTCCAGGTCTCCACCGAGGTGACCTCCTGCTGGTCGGAGAGACCGTTCATGCCGGAGATGCCCATGTGCGAGTAGGCCTGCGCGTCGGTGTAGCCGAACGTCGACTTGAGCACGTTCTTCAGGCCCTCGGTGGCGCCGACCGTCGCGGCGTACATGTCGGAGTGCCCGCTGAAGTCGAACGGCATCTGGGTGAAGATGTCGATGTTCGCACCCTTGGCCTTGGCCTGCTGGATCAGCCGTACGCCGTGCGCGTTCGGGCCGGTCGTCGAGGTGCCGAAGGTGAGGATGGTCTTCACGCCCGGGTTGCGCTGCTTGACGATCCTCAGCGCGTCCACGATCCGGTCGGCCACCACGTAGTTCTCGAACTCGTCGGTGTTCTCGATGTCGACGTCGATCGCCTTGAGCTGGAAGGTGTCGATCACCTTCTGGTACGCGCCGGCGAGCGCCTCCGGGGTGGAGCAGTTCGGGCCGAGCTTGTTGCCGCTCCAGCCGCCGATCGACGGCACCACGTCGGCGCCGGCCGCCCGGATCGCCGCGATGGTGCTGGCGTGCGCGCCGCCGGTGAGTCCGCTCGAGCCGTCCCACGCCGGGTTGCAGCCGTTGCTGGCCAGGACGAACGCCATGGTGAACGCCTTGATCCCGGTGGCGTTGACGACCGTGGACGGGGCCGGCGGGTTACCCCAGCCCGGGTAGATGTACGGGGCGGCGGCCATCTTCGTACCGGTCGCCGGGGGTGTCGTGGGGTTGGTGGTGGGGTTGGTCGTCGGCGGCGTGGTCGGGTTGGTGGTGCCCCCGCAGACGCCGTTGTCGATCCAGACCGCCCACTGGCTGCTGTTGGTGGCCGGCGACTCGTTCTGGGTCCACCACTTGGCGGTGTAGTTGTGGCCGCTCTGCGAGGCCACGTTGTCCTTCACGTAGACCGCGGAGGCGCTCCACGACGGGGCGCAAGCGACGGCCGCGTTCGAGGTGGCCATCGGGAGGATCGCGGCGGCCGCGCCGACCGCCCCGACCGATGTCACGAGTGCGATTTTCCTGCTCAGCTTCATGGGGATTCCCGTTCAGGGGAGGGTGGCGAGGTGCGGGTCGATGGTGTTGGCCCAGGCGTTGCCGTTGGTCACGTCCCAGTTGATCGACCAGGTCATCGCGCCGCGGATGCCCGGGTAGGTGGCCGGCGGCTTGAAGGTGCCGCAGTTGGTGGCCTTGGCCAGGCAGTCCAGGGCGTTGTTGACGACCGACGGGGCGACGTAACCGCCACCGGCGGCCCGGGTGCTGGCCGGCAGGCCGAGGGCGATCTGGTCCGGGCGCAGCCCGTTCTGGAGCGGGATGCAGGCCAGCGCGGTCAGGAAGTTGACCGTGCCCTGGCTGTACGCGGCGTTGTTGTCGCAGCCCAGCATCGAACCGGAGTTGTAGTACTGGGTGAAGACGACGGTCAGGATGTCCTTGATGTCGAGCGCCAGCTTGAAGTACGACGACTGCGGGTTCTGCATGTCGATGGTCTGCGGCGCCATCGTGATGATCAGGTTGGCGCCGGCCTTGGCCCGCAGGCTGCGCAGCGCGCTCGCCATGTAGGTCGGGTTGAGCCCGTTCTCCAGGTCGATGTCGACGCCGTCGAACCCGTACGTCTGGATCAGCGAGTGGACCGAGTCGGCGAACGCGGTGGCCGCGGTCGCGCTGTTGACGGCGACCGTGCCCTTCTCACCGCCGACCGAGATGACCACCTTCTTGCCGCGCGAGTGCAGGGTGGCGATGTCCGCCTTGAACTGGGCGGTGGTGTAGCCGCCGACCGCGGTGGCCAGGCCCGGGTCGAGGTTGAAGGTGACCGCGCCCTGGGTGGCGGTGGCGTCCGCGAAGGCGACCGCGATCAGGTCGTACGTGGCCGGGACGTCGGCGAGCTTGAGCGGCGCGGCGCCGTTGTCGAAGTTCTGCCAGTAGCCGGTGAGGAAGTGTTTCGGCAGCGGGCCGTTGGGCGGGGTCGTGGTGGGGGGAGTGGTCGTCGGCGGGGTGGTGGTGGGTGGCGTCGTGGTGGGCGGGGTGGTGGTCGGCGGCGTCGTCGTGGGCGGCGTGGTGCCGCCCCCACAGACGCCGTTGTCCGCCCAGACGTCCCACTGACCACTGCGGACGGCCGGCGACTCGTTCTGCGTCCACCACTTGGCCGTGTAGTTGTGGCTGTTCTGCGAGACCACGTTGCCGTTGACGTACACGGCGGTCGGACTCCACGCGGGCGCACAGGCCGCGGCGGCCGAGGCCTCGCCCGAGAACCAGGTCGCCGCGCCACCGGCGACCAGCGCCGTGACCGTAGCGAGGATTACCGATCGGGAGCGCTTCATCGGCGTCCTTTCGAGTGATCTGGGGATTCTCCAATCTTTAGGACTGTTAACAGTAAAAGTAAAGAGTGTGGCGACCTTAAACATCCTTAAATCTGAATACCTCACCGTGCGGCAGCGGTGCTCTACCATCCGTGCACGATCTTCAAAGGGGGCGCGGATGTCCGGGACCACATGGCTGAGCAGGGTCGGAGCGGCTCTGGCGGGCACCACGGCCGCGGTCGGTGTGCTCGCCGCGCCGGCGCAGGCCGCGACCACCGGCCAGGTGTACGTGCGGTACGCCGAGCCGGGCGACCCCGGGCAGATCGTTTACAACGCCGGGCCGGGCCGGCGGAACACCGTCGTGGTCACCCGATCCGGCCGCACGGTCACCATCGACGACCGGGTCACCGTCCGGGCCGGCAAGGGCTGCAAGGCGGTAAAGGGCGACAGGACCAGGGTCCGGTGCACGCCCAAGGCGATCCTCGGCGTGAGCGTGTTCCTCGGCTCCGGCGACGACCGGGTCACCAACCGCAGCAACGTGCCGCTGTTGGCCCTGGGCAGCTCTGGGAAGGACACCCTGATCGGCGGCACCGGGAGCGACCAGCTCCACGGCGGAACCGGCGCGGACCGTCTCTACGGCCAGGGCGGCGCCGACCAGATCTCCGGCGACAGTGGCTACGACCTGCTCGTGGCCGGCGCCGGTGACGACATCCTGGACGGCGGCACCGGCAACGACCGGGAGTACGGCGGCGACGGCGACGACGTGCACGTCCAGGGCCGGGAAACCACCGCCTCGGACGCGGACTGGCTCTCCGCCGGCAACGGCACCGACGGGGTCTACTACGTCCGCCGGACGGAGGGGATCAGCGCCGACTCCGACGGGGTGCGCGGGGACGACGGCCGCAGCGGTGAGGGCGACACCATCGTCAGCGCCGAGACACTGTTCGGCGGTGACGGCGACGACCGGCTCTACGGCACCAGCGGCGCCGACACGCTGATCGGCTTCAACGGCGCCGACCAGATCTACGGCCGGGGCGGCGACGACCACCTGGACGCCGGGCACGACGACGACGTCGACCTCGTGGACGGCGGCGACAACGGCACGGCCGGCGACACCTGCGTGACGCCCGGTGACGACGACAGCCGGGTCAACTGCGAGCGTTGACGAAGGCTAGGAACAGGGGGAAGCGGCCACGGCCGCTTCCCCCTGTTTCGTCAGCGCTCGCAGCCGACCGTGGTGTCCGGGCCGGAGACCACGCACCGGTCGCCGAGGGTGGCGTGGGCGCCGCCGTCCAGCAGGTCGCCGTCCACGTCCAAGTCGCCGATCTCGTCGTCGCCGGCTTCGCCGTAGATGCTGTCGCGGCCGTCCAGGCCGATCAGCAGGTCGTCGCCGGCGCCGCCGCGAAGCACGTCGTCTCCCATGCCGCCGTCGAACCGGTTGGCGGAGGCGTTGCCGGTCAGCCGGTCGTTGCCGTAGCCGCTGTAGATGTCCTCCACGTCGGCGCCGACCGTATCGTGCTCGCCGGCCTGGCCGTCGTCGCGGGCCGAGCCGTCGAGGTCGACCGTGACGGTGTTGAGGTAGGTCGCGTAGACGGCCGAGTCGCGGCCCGGCCCACCGCGCAGCACATCGGCGGCCACCCGGCCCAGGCCCGGGTCGTCGCCACGGAGCGAGTCGTTGCCGCTGCCGCCGTCGAGCCGGTCGGCACCCAGTTCGCCGGCAAGGAAGTCGTCACCGCCGGCCCCGAGAAGGACGTCGTCGCCGGACTGGCCGCGGATGAAGTCCTGGCCGCCGCCGCCGTTCACCCGGTCGGCGCCGGTGCCGCCGTAGAAGATGTCGCTGCCGCCGTATCCGTAGAGCCGGTCGCTGCCGGAACCGCCGCGGAGGATGTCCGCGCCCGGCCCGCCGCTGATCGTGTCGCCGCCGGTCCCGCCGTCGGCGGTCATGCCGAGGCCGGTCCGGTTGACGATCGTGTCGACCCGGTCGCCGGTGGCGATCCGGATCCGGGTCGGCGCGGCCGCGGTGCGGCAGACGACCCTGGTCCGGTCGCCCTTGACGGCCTTGCAGCCGGCGCCGGCCTTGATCGCGACCCGGTCGTCGACCGTGATCCTGTTGCCGGTCCGGGTCACCACGACCCGGTTCTGCGCGCCCTTCGCGGCGGTGTACAGCACCCGGGTCCCGGAGACCCGGGCCTTACCGGCTGCGGCGGCCTCCGCGGGCGCCGTCACGATCAGGCTACCGAGCAGGGACGTGAAGAGGACGGTTCCAAATCTGGTGGATCGTCGCATAGGGTTCACCTCGTGATAGCCGTACCCCGGCATCACACAGGGAAACATATCGATGCAATTGGTGGCCGTGGGTCAGCTGTCCTTGTTCACCAGGCCGGGGTTGTCCAGCAGGAACGAGGCGACCCGGTCCTCCCGGACGGCCTTGAAGAAGTCCTCGGCGGTCGTCGCCGGCCGGAACTCCTCGCCCAGGTAGTCGCCGTCGGACTCGAACTTGCCGCCACCGGGCAGCTTGATCGTGGTCATGTCGTCGACGTTGAGGCCCTTGAGCGCGAACGCCCACTCGAGCGGGTCGCTGCCGCCGCCCGCGAAGGTCAGCGATTCGCCGGCCGCGTCCAGGATCTTGGTGAGCTTCTTGACGTCGGTGATGACGCTCTTGCTCATCGCCTCCTTGGCCATGGCCTTGATGAACTGCTGCTGGTGACGCTGCCGGTCGTAGTCGCTCATCGGGACGCCGGCGTTGGGGTAGCGCTGCCGCACGTAGTCGAGCGCCTGCCACGGCTGGAGCCGGACCGGCTTGGTGCTCTTCTTGTAGTACGCCTGCGGTCCCGTGTACGGGTGCGGGCAGTCACTGGTGACCGGGCAGCTCGACTTGCGCGGCCGCTGCTTGCCCTCGGGCGTCAGGTGCTCCGACTTCACGTCCATGTCGATGACCATGGAGACGCCGCCGAGCGCCTCGACCATCTTCTTGAAGCCGCCGAAGTTGATGATCGCCGCGGCGTCGAACTTGTCGATGCCGGTGTAGTTGCGGACCGTCTTGGAGAGCAGCTGGAAGCCGTTCACGACGTCGATCTTGCCGTTCACCTGGCTGCCCAGCGCCATCGCCGAGTTGATCTTCCCGCTGTGCGCGCGGACGCCGGACTTCGAGTCGCCCGGGATGTCCACGTACAGGTCGCGGGGCATGGAGAACAGGTAGGCCGTGCTCATGTCCGCGGGGATGTGCGCGATCAGGATCGAGTCGGACAGCGGCGGCGTCGAGGACTTCCGCGGGTCGATGCCGACCAGCAGGATCGTCAGCGGGCCCTTGATCTCCTTGTCGGCCGGCGCCGCCTGCGCCGCACCGTTGTCGAGCAGGTCGTTGTTGGTGATACCACCGGTGTACTTGGCGACCAGGGCCTGGCCGCCGACCATGGTCCCTCCGCTGACGACCATGAGTGCGCAGCCGGCACTGGCGCACAGCCGCGCCCACAGGGGTGTGCGGCGCTTCGCGGACTTTGGCAACCCTGTCTCCAACCTCGATGTGGGCGATGCGGCGGGTGACACCTTATCTGAGAGATTCCACGGCACGGGCCGGTCGATGGTTCACCGAAGGTCGCTGTGCGTTTCCTGTTATCCGGCGGTTCCGGAACCCGTCGTCATTGACTGGCGGCTATCGAACTTTAAAGATTGTTACAAATAAGGTTCAGGTTCCCTCTCCCCCGGAGGATCCCCATGCAAAAGTTACGAGCCCTCCTCGGCGCGGCGACCGTCGCGCTCACCCTCGCCGGAACGCTGACCATCACGTCACGCGGAGACACGGCGGACGCCGCCATCGGCCCGGTGACCTGGTCAGATGAGTTCAACGGCGCGGCCGGCGCGGCGATCGACGGATCGAAGTGGAACTTCGACGTCGGCGGTGGCGGTTTCGGCAACAGCGAGTTGCAGTACTACACCAACTCCACCAGCAACGTCCGCCAGGACGGCCAGGGTCACCTGGCGATCACCGCGCGTAAGGAGAACCCGGCCAACTACCAGTGCTGGTACGGCACCTGTCAGTACACGTCGGGCCGGATCCTCACGTCCGGAAAGTTCACACAGAAATACGGCCGGTTCGAGGCCGGCATCAAGGTCCCGAAGGGGCAGGGCATCTGGCCCGCGTTCTGGATGCTCGGCGACAACCTGGGCAGCGTCGGCTGGCCGCAGTCCGGCGAGATCGACATCATGGAGAACGTCGGCAAGGAGCCGAACAAGCTCTACGGCACCGTCCACGGGCCCGGCTACTCCGGCGGCGCCGCCATCGGGGGCAGCCGCACCCTGGGCGCCCCGCTCGGCGACGCCTTCCACTCGTACGCGGTCGAATGGTCTCCGAATCTGATCGTCTGGTACCTGGACGGCGCCGAGTACTTCCGCGTCACCCCGGCCTCGCTCGGCGGCCGCCAGTGGGTCTTCGACCACCCGTTCTTCATGATCCTGAACGTCGCGGTCGGCGGTAACTGGCCGGGCAGCCCGGACGCGAGCACCTCGTTCCCGCAGACCATGCTGGTCGACTACGTGCGCGTCTCGGCCTGGAACGACTCGACCACGCCGCCGCCGGCCACCGGCAACGCGCTGAAGAGCAACTTCAACGGCCGCTGCATCGACATCCCCGGCGCCAACGCCGTCGACGGCGCGCGGCTCCAGATGTACGACTGCAACGGCTCCGCCGCCCAGCAGTGGACCTTCGCGAGTGACGGCACCCTGCGCGCCATGGGCAAGTGCATGGACCCGGCCGGCGGCGCGCTGGCCAACGGCACCCCGATCCAGCTGGTCACCTGCAACGGCAATCCGGTCCAGCGGTTCACCCTGTCGGCCGCCGGCGACCTGGTGAACATCTCGGCGAACCGGTGCGTCGACATCACCGGATGGAACAACGCCAACGGCGCCCAGCTCTCGCTCTGGGACTGCGGCGGCACCGCCAACCAGAAGTGGGCCAGGGCCTGATCTCGTCCCGGCGGGAGACCGGTACCCGGTCTCCCGCCGGAAGGATCAGGTGACGTCCGCCTCGGTCAGACCCCATCGGGCCAGGAAGAACTGATCCATCCGGCGTTTGCCGGCGGCGATCCTCCCGATGATCGCGGTGCGCTCGCGATCGTCGGACTCGGCCAGCTCGCGATGCAGTTTCCGGAGATGGGCCATCTCGGCCGTCACCGAGTCGTGGAAGGCGCGATCCGCCGGATCGGTCAGGTCCAGAGCCGGGACCGGTACGTCCGGGATCACGTCGGTGCCCCGGGCGAAATAGCCGCCACGGAACGGGCTGCCACGCTTACGCAGGAAGAACTCGACCGGCGGCTGATCGAGCAAGGCGAGGAGGAAGTCCAGCGAGACACCGGTGTCCCGCGGATAGAGGGCCACCTCGCCGGCCGTGCCGCCCGAGGAGTAGACGACACCGGTCTCGTCCAGCCCGTACTTGTCGCCCTTCTGGTTCACCGAATAGATGATCTTCGGGGACTGGGTGCAGTAGTCGGTGGCCTGTTTACGGCCGTACGCGTAGAAGGACTGCTGACGGGTGCGCTCGTCCATGTCCCGCCCGCGCATGCTCTCGCTCTGCGCCGACAGATACTCCCAGGCCAACGGGTACACGGACCGCATCTCCGCGACCGGGATGAGGTCGAGCCCCCGGTACGGGAAGATGATCCGGGCGTCGGAGCGCACCGCGTGGTAGGACCGGACGGTGCGCGAGTCCTCCAGGTAGGGGCGGGTGATGCCGACCTCGACCGTCCAGGTCCGGCCGTCCTTGATGAAGCTCACCAGGTCGTTCTTCACCACCGGGCGGTCCAGCACGTACACCTTGTTCCGGCTGGTCTGCACGCCGTTGCGGGCGTCGGCCAGCTCGGCGAGCGGCCTCGACCGGCCCCGGAGCGCGGCCAGCACGCGAGCCTCCCGTTCGTCCGCGGGCAGCACCCACGCGGCGCACGGGTCGGCCGGCAGCAGACTGTCGGTGACCAGGATGCCGTTCGGGGACGGTCCCGCGTACTCCCCGAGCGAGCCGGGCTCGCTGTAGACGAAGCCGTCCCGGTGGCCGCGCCGCGCGACCAGGGCGCACACGTAGATCGACTTACCAGGGAAGATCTGCGCGTTGCGGAAATTGGCCAGCCGGACCGGGCGAACGTCGTCCCGCAGGCGTTCCCGCAGCTTCTCCCCGGTCACCAGGGTCATCCACTTGTTCGGGATCACCACGCCCAGGCAGCCGCCCGGGCGCAGCCGGTCCAGCCCGAACTCGACGAAGGCGAAGTACTTGTCGAACTGCTTGTGCAGCAGGCGATAGTTGAGCCGTAGGTACTCGAACTCCGGCCGATCGAAGGCGCGCATGTCCTCCGTCTTCATGTACGGAGGGTTGCCGACGATCAGGTCGAACGCGGCCGGCAGCCGGTGGTCCCCGAGGTTGAGCGGCCGGGTGTGCGCCAGCTGCTCCTCGGTGGCGCCGGGCAGCTCCCGGACCAGCGTGTTGCCGTGCACGATGTTGCCGGTCAGGTCAGGCAGTATCCGGTCGCCGGAGGGAAGCGAGGCACTGGACTCGTCCTCCAGCAGGCGCACCAGCAGACCGAACCGGGCGATTTCGACGGCGTTGTAGTCGACGTCGATGCCGTAGAAGTTCTCCGCGAGGAAGCGCCGCTTCTCGGTGAAGTGCAGACGCCACTCGTCGTCGCCGGTCTTGTAGACCTTCGTCGAACGGGCCTCGGCCAGCCGCCGGGCATGCCGGTCGGCCAGGACGTCGAAGGCGTGCAGCAGGAACCGGCCCGATCCGGTGGCGAAATCCAGGACCTTCGGCTCGGTGTTCTCCGGCGGTAGCCCGGCGACCGCGTCCCGGACGACCGTGGCGACCACGTCCTCGGGGGTGGTGACCACCTCGCGCCGCGCGTACTCCAGTTTCTTGTTCAGTGTGACGCGCGGGGCGCCGGTCCGGTCGATCGTCAGGTGCTCGGCCAGTGACGCCTCGTAGACCAGGCCGAGGAAAGTCGCGTCCAGCACGGCGAAGCTGAACGGTGAGTACGGCGCGTACAGGTTCTCGACGATGGCGCGCAGCAGGCCACTGTCGACCTGGAGGGAAGGATCCCGGTCCGCCGGCGAGGGCTGGAACAGGCCCGTGTTGTATCGCTTGTCCAGCCTGCTGAACAGCTGGGCGATATCGGTCTGCTGCCCGCTGAACGCCGTCCGCAGGACCTCGGCGCCCTCGATGCCGCGGTCCTCGCACATGCGCACGAAGATCAGCCGGTTCAGCAGGCGCTGCACCAGATCGTTCAGGAGCGGGACCGTGATGTCCGGACGGCGGCTGACGATGTCGTCACCGAGGGCGACACGCCACCGGTTCAGCTGGTCCACGAACGCCTCGTCCGCGGGCACCCGCTGGGCGCCGGCGACGCCGAACCGGGTCGACCACGTCGGGTCCAGCACCGCGTCGCGACTCAGGACCGAACGGATGCCGACCCAGTCGTCGACGAAGTCGAGGTGACGCCAGTGGTGCAGCCGGCACACGGTCGGGCCGTCGGTCTCCGCGGCCGGCACGGTGGTGTCGTAGACGACGAGGTCACGGAAGTTGGTCAGCACCACGATCGGGTGGCCGGCCGTGTAGCCGTACGCCCGCGCTTGGAAGACGCTCGCCATGTCCGCCGTGATGTCCACCGACGGCTTCTTCGCCTCCACGTAGAGGACGCCTGTCCCCTTCCGTCGCAGCGTGTAGTCGGGCTTGCCGGTGGCGGACTGGCGGCTCTGCTCCCGGACGACGTCCTTGACGGACGGGGCCAGGCCGGCCCGGTTCTCCACATCCCAGCCCAGCTCGCGTAGCAGCGGGTCGATGAACTCGCTGCGCGCGTCCGATTCCAGGTACCTCTGCCGGGGTGAGACGTACTGGGGTTCGCCGATCGTGAAGGTGTCGACGAGGGAACGCAGGGCGTCCGACGGCAGCTCGGTCAACGGACCTCCCGGGGCTCAGATCGCGACTGACCGGTTCCGGTCGAGGCGGCGCTGGAGCAGCGTACGACGTGCATCGGCGAGAGTGGCGAGAACCGAGTCGTCCAGGCCGTCCACCACCTTCGCCAGCCGCCGATCCGTCTCCTCGACCAGCAGGCTGTCCTTGTCCGGATCGGTGGACCGGGCGATGCCGTCCAGTTTGTCCAGATCCTCGGCGAGTTCGTCGGCCACGAAGATCCGCAGGCGGGCCACCTCGCTGGGCACCAGCTCCAGCACCCCACCACCGAAGCTGCGGCCCTCGATCTCGGCGCTCAAGATGGTCAGCGAGTTGTGGAACGACGCCGCCACCGCCCGGCCCCGCTGGGCGTACGCCGCGGTGAGCCGGCCCTGGTAGATCGTGTCCGTGGTGATCGCCGACACGGTGTTGAGGACGACCCGCGGGAACAGGTGCGAGCGCTTGGAGAGCATCAGCTCGGCGGGCGCGACCACGGGCACCCGATACCACGGGCTACGGATCCGGCACTTGTACCGCTCGTGCAGCAGATCCTGCTCACCCAGGCCGAGATAGTCGGTGGGGCCGGATGCCGCCATCGGGTCCGGTGCCGTGCCGGAGAAGTCCAGAAGGTGGCCCTTGCTGCCACCGCTGCGGATCAGGTCGTGATCCTCCTGGGTGAAGACCAGCCCGGGGGCGTTGCGGATGCGGGGCAGCAGCGGCCTGGCCCAGGGGGCGAGTTCGTACCTCTCGACGGTCGCCTCGTCCACCGAGAAGAAGTCGTTCGCGCCGGTCACCGTGGCGACGCTGAACCGCACCGCGTTACCGAGGCCGATGCAGCCCGGCAACTGCGAGGCCCCGGTGTACGCGTCCGCCTGGGCCGGGGTCAGCAGGAAGTTCGTCCACGTGGGCGCGCCCGGGCGAACCTGATGGCTCCAGGCCGGCCGCTCCCCACTGTGGTCGAAGACCGTGAGGCTCGCCGTCTCGGCGGAGGCGTCCAACCGTCGCCCGCTGAGTACCACGACCTCCTGTAGCACCCCCGGGAAGGAATTCGGCGGGAAGAGGTCGATCTGCAGTTCGGTGGTGTGGGTGAGCAGCCAGTCCCGGACCATCGAGGCGGAGATCCCGGTGAGGAACTCGGCGGGCAGGATGAAGGCGAACACCCCGCCCGTACGCAGGCAGGAGATGGCCTTCAGCAGGATCGGGATCCACAGGTTGGAGACGCCCTTGAGGGTGACGCCGAGTTGTGTGGCGACCGCCTCCGCCTTGCGCCGCTCGTCGGCGTCGACGAACTGGAAGCGGACGAAGGGCGGATTGCCCACCACCACGTCGAAGGCCGGCGCCAACCGGACGTAGTCGTCCAGAAAACTGCCGTGATGCACGTGCAGGTTTTCGCCGAGGGCCACGCCGCTGTCCCGGCACGCGGCCGCCTCGGGTTCCAGGATCTCGACCGCCACCACGTCGCCGACCCGCTCGCGGAGCGGGTGCCCGGCGATGCCGCGCAGGAACGCCCCGTCGCCGGCGCTGGGCTCCAGCACCCGGAGGGCATCGGTGTCGGTCACCAGCGCGGAGACCCGCTCCAGGCACACCTGGACGAGCCCGGCCGGTGAGTAGAAGCCGCCCCGCAGCTTGTCGGCGGAGACCTCACTGGCCAGCTTCACTGCGGATCTCCCCTGGTCAATCGGTCTTCGGGCGCCGGCACAGTCTAGGCGTGCCCGAAGCGATCTCGATGAAGGCGGGCATCCGTGCCCAGTTTCACGACGCGTCGGCCCCGGATCGTCCCCTCGGTTGATTCGATGCTGGTCGATCGACGAGTTGGAGGGCTACGGGTACGTCGGCGACCTGGCCCTCTCCGCCGACTCCGGCCGGCTCTACTTCGGGGCGTCGCACGCGATCGTCGAGGTGGACACCGGCACCCTGGCCGAGGCGAAGCGGTACCCGCTGGGCGACACCGTCTACCCGGGCGATGTGGTGCCGGCCGGCGGCAAGCTGTGGTTCGGCTACGGCCGCGACGACCGGGGCAGTTTCGGGTCGGTCGATCCGGCGGACTCCACCGTCTGGCTCGACCCGCCGTCGAAGGAGGACGGGTTCTCCGACAGCCAGCCGTATGTCTACGGCAGCCCCGCCGCGCCCGGAACGATCGTGGTGTCCGGCGACCAGTTCGCCCGCGAGGGCAGCATCACGGTGTATGACGTCTCCTCCGGGACCGCGGTGGAGAAGGTTCGGGGTTCCGCCGAGGGGACGGCGGCCAAGGAGACCGCCTTCACCGCCGACGGGACGGGTCTGGTGCGCGTCGCCGACCTGTTCGGGGAGCAGATCCGGGTCAGCGACCTGTCCACCGTCGTGACCTACCCGGCCCTGGCCCGGGCCAACGGCGTCGACGTCGCCACCGACGGCCGGATCGCCGTCTCCGTCGCCAACCAGACGACCGGTGACGACATCTACGTCTTCGAGGGCGCGGGCACCACCGCCATGCAGACCATCCGGCTCCCCGAGGCCGGTGGCGAGGCCGAACCGGGCTCCGGTGAGCTGGTCAGGGACGGTGTGCAGGACCGGGGTATCGCGTGGCAGCCGGGCGGCCCGCGGCTGTTCGCCGTCGCGAAGTACGACAGGGCGTTCCGGCTCTGGGTGCTCAACGCCCCGGCGGACCCGATCGTCAAGCAGACCCCAGCGCTGGCCCTCAACGGCAACGGCGGGATCTTCGGGTACGGCACCACGGTGAACTTCACGGCGCGCCTGGGCGCCACCCACACCAACCGGGTCGTGGAGATCTGGGCCGACCCGTACGGGCCGGAGGCGAACCGGCTGCTCGAGCGGGGAACGGTGAACAGCTCCGGCTACCTCACCGCGAGCCTCAAGGTGACCCGCAACACCACGCTGACCGCGGCATTCGCCGGCGACGAGCGGTACGGCGCACGCACCGTGACGTCCACCGTGCAGACCCGGGTCGCGGTCGCCACCGCGGTCTCGAAGCACTACAAGACCGCTAAGAAGGGCTCGGTCTCCTACTTCTACTTCCACAAGAAGGCGACCCCGAAGTTCACCACCACGATGACCGCCTACCCCGGCCGTCGCCAGCAGGTCACCGTCGAGTACTGGTCGGGCGGGAAGTGGCGTGCCTGGAGCAAGAGCTTCGTCGCGGTGAAAGCGGACGGGAAGTCGGTCGCCGCCTTCACCGGCACGCACCGGGTCGGCGTCAAGTTCCGGGTTCGTGCCGCGTACCTCAAGGGCACCTCCGGCGACAGCGCCAACTACACGACGTACGGCTACTTCACCTTCACCAAGTGATCCTTCACCAAGTGATCTTTCATCAGGTGCTCTGATGACGAAGGAGCCGGTGGCGTACCCTGCCCCGGCTCCTCCGCCGGTCTCACCACTCGCCCAGGTTCTCCAGGAACCGCTGCATCCACTGCCGGCCGGCCACGCTGGTGATCTGCCCGGCGGTGGACAGCGCGTTCGCCAGGTGCGCGGACGAGGTGGGGCGGAAGTCGGTCTGGTGCGCCTCGCACGCGTACCGCCAGCTCTTCACGTGCTCGACGCACCGGCAGCTCGTGCAGCGGTACTGGGCACTGCTGCCCACCTGCACGAACCCGTCGTCGGAGGCGTGGAACCACTGCGCCGCCGGGCCGGGCTCCTTCTGTTCGGACAGGCAGGCCGGGCAGCGCATCACCAGGCTGAACCACTCGGCTTCCGGAACCTGGGTGTCGTACTGACTCATCTCGGTTCCTCCTTCGCGGGCTGGGGGTGGTCGATCAGATAGGCCAGGTGCACGGCCAGCTTCCGGTTGAGTTCGCTGAGCCGGACCAGACCGCTGCTCCGGCTGCGGGCGCGGGTGTGGAGGTGCCGGCTGGCCTCCAGCCGGGAGTCGGCGAGGAACCGTTCCTCGATCTTGTCGGACTCGTGCAGGCCACGGCCGAGCGCTTCGGCGGCGTCCAGGATGTCCGTCTCGGTGGGCACGACCTCGTCGAGATCCGGCAGCTCGTACGGGTGGTCCATGATGCAGTGCAGCACCGGTACGGCGTACTCGTCGGTGACCGCGAGCGGCCGCCGGGCCCGGCCGCCGAACCAGCGCAGAAAGTCGTCGATCATCCACTGCGCGTCCCCGATGACCGGTTTGACGATCCGTTCGAGGCTCTTGATCTGGAGGTGGACCTCCCACCGGACGTCCAGCTCCGACTCGGTGATCCGGTCCCGGTCCGGGTGCTGGTCGAGCCGGGTGGCGGTCAGATTGCGGTAGCCCTCGCTCACCTGCTCGAGCCGCTCCAGCGAGTTGAGCAGCCGCTCCCAGGTGTCGTCGAGGAACTGGAGGGTCACCTGCTTCGGCGATTCCATGGTCTGCCGTGGCACGGCTTGACGGCGACCTCCGTTGGGGATGTCAGACACTGAGCTCGTCCTCCTCCGGACTGGTGGTACGGGTGTGTGTGGCACGGTCGAGAGCCGTGATGAGGTGTTGTTTCCGGACGACCGGGTGATCCGGTTCGTCCCACAGCGCGCCGGTCAGCGCGTCGTCGCAGACCCGCAGCGCCTCGCCGATCGAACGGTCGCGGAGTTCGGCGGCCAGCTCGTCGGCGGTCACCTCACCGTCCAGGTACGGGGCGAGGCGGCGCTGCACGACCGTACGGATCTCCGTGGACGACGGCGGGCCCAGCTCGACGACGTCGGAGAAGAGCGGGTCGTGCCGGACCGCCGGAGGCAGGCCCCCGGTGCGGGCGGTGACGATCACCGAGGCCGCGGTGGCGTACGTCAGCTGGGTCATCTCGTTGTCCACCTGGGCGAGCAGGCGGCGGACCAGGTCGGCATCGCCGGCGGTGAGCCGGTCGAGGTCGTCGATCAGCACAATGCTCGGCGACGTCTGCCGGGCCTTCACGAAGGTGTCGCGGATCATCCGCTCGGCCTCACCCGCCCACGGGCTGAGCAGCTCGATCGCCGGCAGGCGCAGGAGCGTCGCCGACATCCGCCGGGCCAGCGCCCCGACCAGGCAGGTCTTGCCGCCGAGCGGCGGTCCGGTGAGCAGCAGCGCGCCGGGCCGGGCCACGCCCAGCCCGGCCAGCCGTTCCCGTCGGGTGAGCGGCCAGTCGACGAGCTGGAGCAGGGCCTGTTTCGCCGCCTCCAGGCCGGTCAGATCGTCCCAGTCCGGTCCGCTGAGCGCCGGGCGCAACTCACGGAACGCCGACGGCTGCACGGTCCGCAGCCCTTCGGCGAAGTCGTCCGGGCCCACCTCGGCGCGGCTCAGCGAGGCCGGATCCAGACCGCTGCCCATCAGGCGCCGGGCCGCCGCGAACGCCGCCTCCTGCACCAGGCTGGCCAGGTCGGCGCCGACGAACCCGACGGTCCGTTCGGCCAGGTCGTCGAGGTCCACGCCGGCGGCCAGCGGGGTGCCACGGCTGTGCACCCGCAGGATGTCGCGGCGCCCGGCCTGATCCGGTGCGGCGATCTCCACCTCGTGGTCGAAGCGGCCCGGGCGGCGCAGGGCCGGGTCGATCGCCGCCGGCCGGTTGGTGGCGCCGATGACCACCACCTGGCCGCGGCCGTGCAACCCGTCCAGCAGCGTGAGCAGCTGACTGACCAGGCGGACCTCCAGGTCGCCGGAGACCCGGTCCCGGGACGGCGCGATCGAGTCCAGCTCGTCGATGAAGACCACGCTCGGCTGCTTCTCGGCCGCCTCGGCGAACACCTCCCGAAGCTTGCGCTCGGCCTCGCCGTAGAACTTGGACATCACCTCGGGGCCGTTGATCAGGAAGAAGTGGGCGCCCATCCGCTTGGCCACGGCCCGGGCGAGCAGCGTCTTACCGGTGCCCGGCGGGCCGTGCAGGATGATGCCGCGGGCCGCGCCGATGCCGAGCCGGGTGAACAGCTCCGGCTGCTCGGCCGGCCAGATGACCAGCTCGGTGATCCGCCGGATCGGCGCGTCCAGGCCGCCGATGTCCGCGAAGACGTCCTCCGCGGCCTCCGGGCGGCCGGTGGTGCGGTCGGCGGTGTCCGGGCCGGTGGCGTCCTGGAGGGTCACCACGGTCTCCGGGGTGCACCGGACCGGCACATCGGGCGGGTCGGCGGCGACCACCTCGAAGGTCAGGTCCGCCCCGCCGGCCGGCAGCGAGAACCGGTGGCCGGGCAGGAAGGTGAGCCCGGAGTCGGTGAGGCGCACCCGTACCCCACCGGCCTGCACCCGCCCGGCCGGGAGACCGGCGACCCGGGCCAGCGTCACCTCGGTCGCGGGCCGGGCGTCCCGCTCCGGATCCCACCGCTCCACCCGGACGCTCTCACCGGCGGTGATCCCGGCGTTGTCCATGATGTATCCCTGCACCGCCACGATGCCCGGCGCGAGGTGCTCGCCGGTGTGCAGGCGGGCGTATCCGGCCGCTCCGGTGGACGGGTTCACCAGCCGGACGTACCGGGGTGCGCGGTCGTCGTGCCCGCCGGAGACGCCGAGTCGCGGGGCGACGTCGGCCGCCACCACGGCCAGATGCATGCCGCGATGCCGCGGCTCCTCCGGCACGGCGGTCAGGACGACGCCGGGTTGGGCCACTCGCAATGCATTTCCCCTTTCGGTACGCCCTCACCAGTCCGCGAGGTTGGTCAGCACGCTCATCAGCCAGCGGCGGCCGCCGGCCTGTACGAGGGCGGCGGACATGCTCATCGAGCCGGCGAACAGCGCTGAATTGGTGGCGCGGTAGTCACCACTGTGGTTGCTGCACGAATAGCGCCAATTCGACACATGGCTCTCCTCCCAGCAGCTCGTACAGCGGATCGACGCATTGCTGCCGAGCTCCAGTGGCCCGCCGCAGTCGTGGTACCAGTAACTGGCCACGGTGCTTCGCATCCCGCTGCCGACGCATGCCGGGCACCGGAAGTAGAGGCGGTGATAAGTGATCACCAGTCGCCGAGGTTTTCCAGGAAGGTCATCAGCCAGCGGCGACCGGCGACGCTGGTGAGCTGGCCGGCGGTCGACACGGCGTTGGCCAGATGGGCGGAGGTGGTCGCCCGGAAATCCGATTCGTGCTGCTGGCAGGCATACCGCCAATTACGCACATGGTGGCGCTGAAAGCAGCTCTTGCATTGGTAGTTGGCGTCGTCGCCGATCTGGAGTCCACCGCCGCACTGATGGTGATACCAGTAACCGGGCAATCCGCCGTCCCGCCCGTCGGCGATGCACGCCGGGCAACGGATGACTAAATCGAAGTACTGGGCCATGACCCTGTCTGGCGGACAGGTTCCCGGCCATTCACGTTCCACATCGAGATCACCATCAATTCACACCCGGACGGGTAGTGAAACATCGACGTTCGGACGAGCGCCGGTCCTCCACATCAGCCACCGGCGAACCGGATGACGACCCCGTTCGTAAGATGCCATGGGCCGCCGACCGGTGGCTGTCCCGGTCCGTGGAGGGGAACCACTGTGAAGGCATCGCTGGCCGAGCGGCGACAGGCCGGTTTGACCGCGCTCTACCTGGGTGTCTTCGGAATGATCTGGTTCAGCGTGCCGGACAGCCGGCCGCCTCTGGGCACCTACCTCGTGGTGGGCAGCCTGACCTCGATCCTGGTGGCCGGCATCGGCGCGCTGGTGGTGCTGCGGGCCCACCGGGAGGGCCCGGTGGAACGGAACACGACCACCGACCGCCGGTATCTGGTGATCTTCGCGGGAGAGCTGGCGGCGGCCGGTTTCGGAGCCGTGCTGCTCGCCGTCGTCCATCAGTCCGAGTACATCCCGGTCCTGGTCGGTGCGGTCGTCGGGCTGCACTTTGTGCCGCTCGCGCCGGTGCTGCGGGATCCCGCGCTGCGGGTGCTCGGTGGCGCGGTCTGTCTGGCCGCGCTGGCCGGCCTGATCGCCGGGCTGGTCTCGGACGTGCCGCCGGCGCGGGTGACCGCCTCCGGCATCGGGGTGCTGCTCCTCGGCTACGCCATCGGAGCGCTGATCCGGATCGTGGTGCGGCGGCCCGGCCGGTGAGACCGGGCCGCCGGCTTCGTCAACCGATCGCGTACGCCCGGAAGACGGTCGCCTCGGTGTAACCACCGTTGGTGTAGATGGCCCGGGTGCGCAGCGAGACCGCGCCGGACGCCGGGTTCGGGACGATCGCGTGCCAGACGCCGTTGATCTTCCGAATCGGGACGGAACGCCAGGTCCGCCCGCCGTCGGAGGAGATCTTCGTGGTCAGCGACTTGAGCTTCGGGTTCGCGATCCTCTTGGCGTCGGTGTCGTGAGCGGCCCGGGTGAGGCTGATCGCGACGTTGGTGGTGCTGCCGGCCTTGGCGCGGTTCCAGTTGTTCAGGCCGGACGGGAAGTGCTGCACGGAGAAGAGCGCGGGCAGCACGCTGGTGTTCGGCTTCGCGTGGAAGCGGAAGACGACGCCGGATGCGGTGGAGAGCATCCCGCTCGGCAGGGTGATGCCCGGGTAGTACCGGGTGGCGTTGGCGGTGAGGGTGTACCAGCCCGGCTTCTTGACCCAGTAGCTGAGCACCGGCGAGTACGCGCCGTAGGTGGACAGCTTCCGGGTCTTCACCGTCTTGCCGCCGGTCTTGAGGGTGGCGACGACCTTGGCCGGGTCGCCGTAATCCCGGAACGCCGGATCGTTGAACATGTCGTAGAGGGGGTAGTCCAGCCGTCCCCGGATCACCGTCGGCAGCTCGTAGCCCGGCCCCTTGACCGCCCCGTTGAAGCGGACGAACGCGGACTTGCCGGCTTTGACGGTGCGCAGCGCGAACAGGCTGTCGACGTTCCAGCTCTCGCCGCTCGTGGCGGTCGCGTGGCTGTCGCTGCGCACGTGCCACTTACCCGGGGTCAGGTGGACCTTCGAGTAGGTCGGCGCCTCGCTGTTGAACAGGTTCGAGTACAGGTCGTTGGCGCACCCCTCCTGCGGCTGCACGGCGATGCCGTTGTCGTTCGCGAGGCCGGTGCCGCGCCGGGAGTCGATCGTGACCGTGCCGAGCGACGTCCGCTTGAAGGCGCGGGACGGGGTGCTCGGAACGCCGTTGCTCCGGTGCACGACCGCGTAGCTGTCCCCGGCGCCGATCCCGTTGCTCCAGGTGCCCATGGCGGCGAACTGGATCTTCTTCGAGGCGGTGGGGATGACGTACACCGGGCTGCCGTCGGAGCCGTACGCCTCGACCGCCGAGCTTTGGAAGTCGTCGACGCAGAGCCTCGCCTGCGTCGACTTCGCCAGCCCGGTGACCGCGGGGCTGAGACCCAGGTTGACCGGCTTGCCGTAGCGGGCGTCGAGGGTCAGCCTGCTCGAGCCGGACACCTTCACCGGCTTGCCGCCGAGGGTGGTGGTGTAGCCGGTCGGGATCGCGGCCAGCACGGCGTAAGTGCCTTTCGGCAGCTTCTTCGCCTTCCCGGTACGGATCGTGTACGAACGGTTCGAGCTGACGTTGATCACGGTGGCCGCGATGCTCACCTTGGCGCCGGAGCGGTTGATCGCGGTGACGGTCAGTGTGTTCGTGGCCGCGACCGCGGAACCGGCCGTGCTGACGAGGACGGCCGCGGAGACGGCCGTGGTGATCAAAGATCGAGAAAGGAGAGTGAACATCCATCAACCCCGTGAATGAAAGAAGAGTTCAAAGATCATCGCATAGAACGGAACGGTATCGATGTCCCCGGGTTATCGCCCTCCTGATGGGCTTTGTCCCCCGCGTACCGAAAATGGCGGTGTAAGGTCCGGTTTTTACCGCTTGGGCGAGTAGGCTCCGGGTCCTGTGGACAGCCTGAGGCGGGACAGCGTGGACCCGGCGGCGCGCGACGCCGACCGGCTCGCCGAGCTGTTTCCCATGGCCGTCACCGAGGTGATCGGCGCGGACGGCCGGGCGACCAGGGCCATCGACTTCGATCAGCTGCGGCGGCGGCTCGGTGACCACGTGGTCGAGGGCGACCGGGAGCGTTACCGGCTGGACTGGCCGGGCAAGCGGCGGGCGCAACGCGAGGCGCGTGAACCGGCATTCGGGACATTGCGTCCCGTCCGCTCCGAGTCGGTGGATTTCGACACCACCGGCAACCTGTTCATCGAGGGCGACAACCTCGACGTGCTGCGGCTGTTGCAGGAGCCGTACCTCGGGCGGATCAAGCTGATCTACATCGACCCGCCTTACAACACCGGCAACGACTTCATCTACGACGACGACTTCTCGCAGACCCGGTCCGGGTATCTGACCGGATCCGGGCAGGTCGGCGCGGGTGGGGTGCCGCTGGTCGCCAATCCCGAGTGGGGCGGGCGGTTCCACTCGAACTGGCTGACCATGATGTACCCGCGGCTGGCCCTGGCCCGGAACCTGCTGGCCGACGACGGGGTCATCTTCATCTCGATCGACGACCACGAGATCGACAACCTCAAGAAGATCGGTACGGAGATCTTCGGTGAGCAGAACTTCGTCGCGCAGATCATCTGGCAGAAGGTGTACGCCCCGAAGAACTCGGCCCGCTGGTTCTCCGAGGACCACGACTACATCCTGGTCTTCGCGCGGAACCGGGAGCGCTGGCAGCCCCGGCCGCTGGCCCGGACCGAGGCCATGGAGGCGCGCTACCGCAACCCCGACGACGACCCGCGCGGCCCGTGGAAGGCCGAGAACATGTCGGCCCGCAACCGGTACGACGCCGGTGTCTACCCGATCACCGCGCCGTCCGGCCGGGTCATCGACGGGCCGCCCCGGGGCAGCTACTGGCGCATCTCCCGGCAGCGGTTCGACGAGCTGGACGCGGACGGGCGGATCTGGTGGGGCGCGGACGGCGACAACGTGCCCGCGGTCAAGCGGTTCCTCTCCGAGGTGGCGGCCGGGCGCACCCCGCAGACGCTGTGGCCGTACGACGAGGTCGGGCACACCCAGGACGCCAAACGGGCACTGCTGCGCTACGTCCCGTTCGAGAACACGGCGAACGTTCTCAACTCGGTCAAGCCGGTCGAGCTGGTCCGGCGCATCCTCCAGCTGGCCGGCGAACCGGGTGACGGCGACATCGTGCTCGACTTCTTCAGCGGCAGCGGCACCACCGCGCACGCCGTCCTGGAACAGAACCTGGCGGACGGCGGCAACCGGCGCTTCATCGGCGTGCAGATCCCGGAGCCGCTGCCGGTCGCCGAGGCCGGGCTGGCGTCCATCTTCGAGATCGGCCTGACCCGGGTCCGCAACGTGGCCGCCGAGATCCGCGCCCGGCACCCCGGCACGGCCCTGGACCTCGGGTTCCGGGTGCTGCGCTGGGACACCTCGGGTCTCGCCGACGCCCGGGTGCCGCCGGACACGCTCGACCAGGCCGGCCTGGTCGCGCACACGGACCGGATCCGGCCCGGGCGCACCGGGGAGGACCTGCTGCTCCAGGTGCAGCTGGACTGGGGTCTGGACCCGGCCACGCCGATCACGGTGGCGACGGCCGACGGGCGCGAGATCCTGGTCGCCGGTGAGCTGGTCGCCTGTTTCGCCGCCACGGTCAGCCCGGCGGCGGTCCGGGCGGTCGCCGAGCGGCGGCCGCGGTGGGCGGTCTTCCGGGACTCGGCGTTCGCCGGGGACGCCGACCGGATCAACGCCGGCCAGGTGTTCGCCGAGGTGTCGCCGGCCACCGACGTGAAGGTCCTGTGAGCGGTGCGGCTCCAGTTCAAGGTGCAGGCGTACCAGAGCGAGGCGGTGGCCGCCGTGGTGGACTGCTTCGCCGGGCAGCCGCGACGGGATCCGGGCAACCGCAACGCGCCGCTGCGGCTGGACCCGGAGCGGCTGCTGGCGAACATCCGGGCCGTGCAGAGGCGGGCCGGGCTGCCGCTCTCCACGGCGCCGGCCCGCAGCGACGCGGCCCCGGACGGCACCCCGAACCTGGATGTCGAGATGGAGACGGGCACCGGCAAGACCTACGTCTACATCAAGACGATCATGGAACTGAACCGGCGGTACGGCTGGGCGAAGTTCATCGTGGTGGTGCCCGGGGTGGCGATCCGCGAGGGGGTGCGCCGGTCGTTCGAGGTCACCGGCGAGCACTTCCGGCAGGCGTACGGCACGCGGCCGCGGCATTTCGTGTACGACTCCGCGGAGCTGCACGAACTGGAACGGTTCCGGGACGGCGCCGGCGTACAGGTGATGATCATCAACGTTCAGGCGTTCAACTCGGCGGCCCGTGACAACCGGCGCATCTACGACGAGCTGGACGCGTTCCGGTCCCGGCGGCCGATCGACGTGATCAGCGCGGCGCGACCGGTCGTGATCATCGACGAGCCGCAGCGGATCGGCTCGGCGCGGTCGCTCGCGTCACTGAGCCGGTTCGACCCGCTGATGGTGCTGCGGTACTCGGCCACCCACCGGGTCACCCACGATCTGGTGCACCGGCTGGACGCGCGGGAGGCGTACCGGGAAAGGCTTGTCAAAAAGATCACCGTGATCGGGCTGGAGTCGCCGTCGTCGGCGCCGGTCGCCGCGATCCGGCGGGTGCAGATCCGTGAGGTGATCCGGGCCCACCTGGACAAGGAGCGGGAGCTCTGGGCGCGCGGGATCAAGGTGCTGTCCCTGCTCTTCATCGACCGGGTCAGCCGGTACCGGGACTACTCGGCCGACGACGAGCTGGGGGAGTACGCCCGGATCTTCGTCGAGGAGTATCAGGATCTGGTCGCGGCCGAGCCGGACGGCGACTACCGGCGCCACCTGGCGTCGATCCCGGTGGAGCGGACCCACCAGGGCTACTTCGCGATCGACCGGCGCACCCGGCGCTGGGTCGACCCGACGTCAACCGATATAGACGCATATAGTCTGATCTTGCGGGATCGGGAGCGGCTGCTGTCGCCGGAGGAGCCGGTCCGGTTCATCTTCTCCCACTCCGCCCTGCGTGAAGGGTGGGACAACCCGAACGTCTTCGTCATGGGCATGCTCAAGAGCAGCGACAACATCGTGTCCCGGCGGCAGGAGGTGGGCCGGGGGTTGCGGCTCGCGGTGGACCGCGACGGCGAGCGGATGGACGATCCGGCCGTCGTGCACGAGATCAACGAGCTGACCGTGGTGACCGACGAGTCCTACGCGTCCTTCGTGGCCGGACTGCAGAAGGAGGCCGGTTTCGGGGCCGTGACCGACGGCCGTCGTCTCACCCGGCTCGCGCGCAACGCCAACTTCCACCGGCCGGAGTTCCAGGCGGCGGTGGAGCGGATCAGCCGTCGGGCCGTCTACCGGGTCGATTTCGACTCCACCGAGCTGATCGCCCGCTGTGTCGCCGCTCTCGATGCCTCGCTGCGTGTCGATCCACTGCGGATCGCGGTGCAGGCCGGTCAACAAGTACGGACATATCCGATCTGCGGCGAGACCCGGGACCTGATCGGCGAGATCACGGAGACGACCGGCCTCACCCGGCACACGGTCGGGGACATCCTCGCCGGAGTCGACCCGCAGACCTTCGGCCTGTACCGCAACGACCCCGCCCATTTCACCGAGGCAACTGCAATCCTGATAAACCGGGAAAAGTCTGAATTGGTCTTGCAGGGGCTCAGTTACGACATCCTCCCCGTCCACCGGGAGATCTTCACCGACCTCCGGCCCAGGATCGACCTCACCCGCGCCGGCCCGCGACTCGCCAAGAACATCTACGACCACGCCACCACCGACCTCGCCCTGATCCACGAGCTGGAGACCCGCGAGGACGTCGTCGTCTACGCCCGACTGCCCGGCGACTACGTCATCCCCACCCCACTCGGCGACTACCACCCCGGCTGGCTGGTGGCCCTCGACAACGGCTGCACGGTGATCGCAGACGACAAGAGCACCGACCCGGCGCGGATCGAGTGCGCCAAGCGCTTCTTCGCGGCCCTGGACGTCCCGTTCAGCGTCGCGGCACCACGAGCGGTGTCCCGGCCCGCGGATGGCCGAACACCTCGATCCCGTGCTGGTACACGTCGCTGAGCACCCCTCGGTGAACACCTCCCGGGGCGGCCCCGGCACCGCGGACCCGTCCGGCGGCCAGGACGTAGGCCCGATCCGCGTACGCCGCCGCCGGCTACCTGGTCGGCAACACCGGCAACGTCCGTCTCGGCGGCACCGGCTCGGTACGGGTGAACGGCCCGTTCGGCTGGCGGCGGGTATCTTGTACGTCGCCTTCCGATTTGTCCGCCGCGGGCTGTCCCGCAGGCGGCTGAAGAACCGCCCAACGGGTCTGGACCCGGCGGCCGCTCAATGAGGATGATCGAGATGACATCGACGTCGTGTCGCGTCCCCGTGACCCCCTGCCGCGCCACCAACTCGATGATCAGGAAGGACGAGCCGAGATGACCGACTTCTCCACCCGCATCCGCCGCGCCACCATGGTTGAACACCGTGAGGCCGAGACCCGCAGCTTCATCTCCCGCCTGATGGCCGGTTCGGTGCCGATGGCCGGTTACGCCGCCCTCACCGCCCAGTACCTGACCATCTACCGGGAGCTGGAGTCCGCCGCCGCCCGCATGCGCACCGGTCCGGTCGCCGGTGCCGCCGGGGAGCTGGTCGCGGGCTTCGCCGATCCGGCGCTGACCCGGGTGCCGTCCCTGGAAGCCGACCTGGCCCACCTCTACGGCCCGGACTGCGAGTCGGTCATCACCGTCCTCGACTCCACCCGCCGCTACGCCGAGCGTCTCCGTGAACAGGCGGCCACCTCGCCCACCCACTTCATCGCCCACCACTACGTCCGTTACCTGGGCGACCTCAGCGGCGGCCAGATGATCGGCCGCACCCTGGCCAATCTCTACGGCCTGGGTGAGGCCGGCACCTCGTTCTACCGCTTCGAGCAGATCCCCGACCCGCGCGCCTACAAGATCGCCTACCGGGCGCGACTCGACGCCCTCGACCTGACCGAGGACCAGGCCGAGATCATGCTGGCCGAGGCCCGGCTCGCCTTCCGCTGCAACGCCGACATCTTCGTCGAACTCGGCGCCCACTATCCGGAGAACCCGGAAGACCTGGCCCCCGCCGCCTGACGCCCCGCGCTTGGCGCCCGACCGGGCGCCAAGCGTCCTCCCGCGCCGCGCCGCGGATGACGAGGGTGAGTTGCCGCCGCCAGGTGTGCGGGTCGGCCGAGTGCCTGGCGGCCCTTATGGCCGGGCCAGCTCCTCAAGGTCCTTGAGGAGCTCGGAGGCGGTCACCGGATCGAGCCGATCGAGGGTGAGGTGGCCCTCCGAGCGCCACCGGTTGCCCGTGCCGTCGTGCAGGTAGACCCGCTCCAGTTGCTGGTCCGGGAGGATGTCGAGCGCCCCGATCGCGATGCCCGGGTCCAGCTCGACGACCATCTCCAGGCCGGGGGCGATGACGAACTCGATGTGGCCCTGGATGCCCGCGTCCTGGGGCGCCTCCCGGCGCCAGCCGCGCCGCTCCAGCCCGATCACCTTGGTGGTCGGCACCTTGACGCCCTCGAACCGGGCCAGCCGGGCGACCGTGCGCTCGTCCTCACCGAGGGTGAAGACCGGCCGTCCGAGCTGCGGGAACGGTTGCAGGATCTGGTAGTCGGCGAACACCTCGCCCCAGGCCGCCACCTCGTCGCCGAGGTGGAGCGGGTGCGCCAGCCCGACCACGGCGTCGTCGGCCAGCATGGTCTCCTCGTCGTCGACCGTGGTGATCGAGCGGTCCTCGGCGACCCGGAACGATCCGGCCGGCGCACCGTCGGCGTCGAACGTGACCCAGACCAGGCGGCGCACGATGTGCCAGACCAGCGGGTGCTCGGCGAAGAGCCGCCGGAAGTCGGCGCCGCTCCATCGCCGGTTCGTGACCATGGCCCGTTCCAGCCGGCGGACCTGGTCGGCGGCGATCGTCCGGACGTCCTTCTTCAGCGCGGAGAACCGCTGGTACGCCGCCGGCGCCAGCTCCGCGTCGTCGCGCGCCCCGGGCTTGGGCAGGGCCTTGAGCCGCCGGCCGTCGGCGTCCGCCACGAACGGCCGCAACTGCTCGTCGAAGCCCACCACGAACTGCCGGGGACCGTAGTCGAGGCGCAGGCTGCCGTCCGCCTCCAGGCCCAGGCCGGGGACGAGCCGGTCGGCCAGCTGCTCGGCGGTCAGCCCCAGCCCGGCCGCCACCTCGTCCATCTTCTGCCGGGCGGCGTTCTTGAGCCCGGTGAACTTCGCGCGCTGGGCGATGTGGTGCAGGTGCATGAGGGCCACGTCGCTGCCGATGGCGGCGAGCACCTGCAATCCGGTGACCGCCTTGGCGTGCCCGCCCTGGCCGGGCCAGACCAGGATCAGCGGGGTGAGCCGGCGAACCGTCTCGTCGTCACCGAGCAGGCCGAGCGCGTCGAGTGCCCAGTTCTCCTTCGAGACGCCGCCGGACGCCTGCCACCGCTCGAAGAGGCTCCAGGCGAACGCGGCCAGGCTCGCCGGCTCGCACGCCTCGACGATCCGGTCCAGCGCCGGGTACGGCTCACCGAGCCGGGACATCGCCAGCACGGTGACCAGGTTCGTCACCGGTTCGGCGGGAAGCGCCCCGGAGCCGTCGCGCAGCAGCACCGGCTTGAGCAGGCTGGGATCGGCCCAGGCCGGCGCCGGCGGGACCTTGGTGGGGACGAGGCTGAGCGGATCAGTGGCGAGCAGGGTCTCGATCGCGGCCGCGGCCTCCGGACCGTTCTCCTGTGCGGCCGTGCGCACCGCCTCGGAAAGGCCGTTGGTGTGCAGGGTGACCAGCGCGTTCTCCGCCTGCTGCCGGGCCCTGCCGGGCTTGCCGAGGGCCGGTGGGACGAGCGCGCGGGCGGCCGTGGACGGGTGCCGCAGCAGCCACGCCAGTGCCTCCGGCCGCATGCTCTTGAGCCGGGCCAGCCAGTTCGCCACCAGCACGGCGACCTCCGGCGCGGCGAACGGCAGCAGCACCGGCGCCATCTCGCTCGGCGCCCGCCGGGCCAGCCGCAGCAGCAGGGGCAGGGCGCCGAGCCCGTGCCGGACGGCGACCGGCCGCATGTACTTCCCGATGGACCAGGTGTCGCTCGGATCCCAGTCGGCCATCACCCGCCGGGCGGTCTCCTCCGGCGCGCCAAGGAACAGCAGTGCCCCCTCCCGCGCACCCAGGTGCGCGGTGTCGACTTGGCTCGCGTAGCTCTCCCACTCGCGATCTCCACCGTACTGATGGACGCGGGTCTCGGCCCAACGCTCCCGCTCCCCCTCCGGCCAGTCGAGGACGGCCGGGTCATCGCAGGTCAGCCCGGCGATGACGACCGGCTTGACGGCCTTGGCGTCGCGTTTCCACGGCGGGTCGGCGAGCACCGGCGGCACCGCGGACAGTGGCGCGGGCGGGGCAGCGATCGCCTCGTCGGCGAGGATCCGCTCGACCCGGTCGGCCGCCTCGGGGCTCAGCTCAGCAGCGACCCCGGCGGCCAGATCCCGGTGTTTCAGCAGGTGGGCGCGGAGCAGCTCGGCGATCTCCCGCTTGCCGGCGGCCTCGGCGAGCAGGCGCAGGGCGGGCCCTGGGTAGCGGTCGGCGTGCTCCAGCAGGGCCGTGGAAACGTATTTCGTGTCGATGCGCTCGATCAGCCCGCGGGACACCTCGTCGCCGGGGAGCACGGCGAGCACGGCGAGCAGCCGCCGGCGCGTCTCGGCGTCGTTGTAGCCGGTGTCGAACCAGTGGAACAGGGCCGGGACGGCGGCCGGGCCGACGCCCTCGACCAGAGTGGACAGCATGTGCAGCGAGCTCGACATGGTGTAATCGCTCGCCACCGGCAGCAGGACCGTCACGTCCTCCGGGGTGCTCGCGGCGGTGAAGAGGAGCGCCGCCAGATATCCGTCGTGAGCGCCGGCCGCCGCGGCCGCATCCTCCTCGATCCAGGCGCGCTCCTCGGGGAAGAGGACGGCGGCCGCCACCCGCTCATAGAGATGGCCCTGCCGGAACGGCTCCACCGCGGCCTTCACCTCGCCGTATTCCGCCTCGGAGGCGGCCGCGAGCGCCTGCCGGACCCGCAGCAGGATCAGCATCGGCGCGTCCGCCACCCCGGTGTGGTTCACGTCGCCGGGCGCCTTCGGGCACACGCCCATCTTGTCGCCGTTCGCGGCGCCGCGTGGGACGAAGGCGTCCTTGACCGCCAGGCCCAGCAGGCCGACCGCGGCCTCGGCGGCGAAACGCAGCCCACGCTCGCCGATCCACACATCGGCGTAGAGGTGCGCCCAGTCGGTGCTGTCCCAACGGTTGAGCTGGGCGATCGCCGGGACCGCCGCGGCGCCGAGTGGGGTGGTCTCCGGCGAACCGGCCAGCCACGCGAGTGCGCCGGCCCGGATCGGCTCCGGGGTCGTTGGCGAGTTGAGCCACTGCCGGAGCCGCTCCCGGTGGTGGGAGGTGTCGCCGTCCACCGCGGCACGCGCCTTCGGGGATGGCACGAAGGCGGCCACTCCGGCGCTGCCCCGGCGCGCGGACCGGTGTCGATACCAACCTGACGGGAAGACGAAGGTGCTCCGCATGGCGCGAACAGTAGCGACCGGGTCCGACAAAACGCGTGGCATGCGATCATCCGCTGATGCCGGATTCCTTGATCCAACGGCGCCAGACCGCCATACGAGCATGCGACCGCATCCTCTCCGGGGTCAGACCGAAGACCATGCGCGAGCACGTCGTCGCCCTGGAGACCGCCGCCGACCTGGACGGCCTGCCCGACTTCTACGGCGGCGGCCCGGTGACCGTCCTGGAGAAGCGGGTGGCCGGGCTGCTCGGCACGCAGGACGCCGTGCTCTTCCCGACCGGGACGATGGCCCAGCAGGTGGCGCTGCGCTACGGCGCCGAACGGCTCGGCGTACCGGCCGCCGCCCTGCACCCGCTCGGCCACCAGGAGGTGCACGAGCGGCACGCGTACGCCGAGCTCACCGGCCTGCGCGGGATCCGCTCGACCAGCGCGCCACGGAACCCGACCGCCGCCGAGATCGTCAGCCTGGCCGAGCCGGTCAGTACGGTCGTCATCGAACTGCCGTTGCGCGACGCCGGTTTCGTGCTGCCCACCTGGCCGGAACTGGTGGAGGTGACGAAGGCGGCCCGCGGCATCGGCGCCCGGGTGCACTTCGACGGCGCCCGGATCTGGGAGTCGGCCCCCTACCTGGGCCGGTCGATCCGGGAGATCGCGGCCCTGGCGGACAGCGTCTACGTGTCGTTCTACAAGACGCTCGGCGGGATCAGCGGCGCCGTCCTGGCCGGCACCGCCGACCTGACCGAGTACGCCCGCACCTGGCGGCACCGGTACGGCGGCCACCTCTTCCAGCAGTGGCCGGTCGCCCTGTCCGCGCTCGCCGGCCTGGACCGTGAGCTGCCCCGGATCCCCGAGTACGTGGCACACGCCCGGGTGATCGCCGGGGCACTGGCCGCGCTGCCCGGAGCCCGGGTGTACCCGGAGCCGCCGCACACCCACCAGTTCCGGCTCTGGCTGCCCTACCCGGCGGCGGTCCTCAACGAGGCGGTGCTGGCGATGGCCGAGAAGGAGGGCGTCTGGTTCGCCGGCGGCTGGTCGGACGCGGACGTGCCCGGTTACGCGATGACCGAGGTCACGGCGGCCGGGCCCGCTCTGGAGTGGACGGCCGCGGATGTCGGTGCGATCGGCGTACGCCTGTTTGATCTTTTGAATCAGGAGACGCAGCGCACGTGACCGGTCCTCGCCCGGCCGGAATCGGTGGAGCCGTCCAGATAGGTCAGCATCCAGCGTCGGCCTGACTCGGGGGCGGCCCAGAACCAGCCGCTCCTCGGCGTACCGGGGAAGGTCTTCGTGTCGACGGCCGGAACCGTCCGGGTCTCGTCGACGGTGGTGGCCAGCTCGCGTACCGTCGGAAGGCGCCAGGACCGGCCACCCAGCGTGAGTTTCGCGCAGTAGCTCGTTGCCGCGGAGGCGGCCACGGCCGCCGGTGCGAAGCCCCGCTGCCAGGTCAGACCGGTCTCCGGGTCGGTGACCTGCCCGGCCGCGATCCGAAAGTCGGTCACCGTGGGTGTCGCCGATCGGGTGCATCGGGCGTGGTGCCGGGCCGACTGGGCCACACCCCGGCTGATGGATCCGCTGACCGCCCAGGCCTTCCGTGCGGTCCCGGTCGTCGCGTAGGGGGTCGATGTCCAGAAGAACGGGCCCGGGGTGGCGAACGACAGCGATTCGACCCGGGTCGGCAAGGTCCGGTCGAGGGCGGCGCAGTAGGCCTTCGCCGCCGCGAACGTGTAGGTGCCCGGCGCGTCGATCGCCGAGAGCGAGGTCGATTCGGTGGACGTGGACGGCGCGGGTGAAACGGTGGTCGCGCTGGCCGCCACATCGGCGGCCTCCGCGATCGGTCCGGGCCGGTTCGGGAGCAGGGTGTACGCCGAAGCGCCCGCCCCCACCAGCACGATCGCCGTCAACCCGGCGACGCGCGTCCGCCGTCCCCGCCGCGGCTTCCGTGCGACGGGCGCGCCCTGGTCTCCTCCCGGAGCGACGTCCGGCGCCGCGGTGGCGTCGGGCTCCGTAGGCTTCGTGGGCTCCGTAGATTTCGCAGGCTCCGCAGGCTTCGTGGGCTCCGTGACGGCGCTGGCGAGAAGCCGCTCGATCGACTCCTCACCCCGCAGCCGTCCCCGACATGTCCGGCATTCCCGGATATGCCGCCCGAACCGCCCCGCCACTGTGGATTCGGCGCCCCGTCCCAGGCGCTGACCGGCACCGCGAGCCCTCGGCACTGCGGCGACGCCTCCAGTGCGGCGACAAGCACCCGGCACCACTCCAGCGACGTGCGCATTCGCTGAATCCGCACGTCGGCGTCCGCCCGGCTGGTCTCCAGCCGGTCCGCCACCCGCCCCCGGCCGATGCCTCCCCCCACCTCCTCCCGCCAGAGCGCGAAGACGCCGCGGTCGGCCTCGTCGAGCCAGCGGGCCGCCTGTTCGACCTGCCGCAGCTCCTCGACGCTGCCGGAGTCGTCACTCGTGCTCATGCGGCTTCGCCCTCGGGTCTGGGGGTTCGGAGTGATGCCGCGCCGACATTAGGTATCCCCACGTGTGGTGTCAAAGCATGTGAATCCCGTCGAGTGAAATTCGCCGAACCGTCATCCACCTGCCGTTTCTCGTAGGGCAACCGCCCGGTAGGGGCCCTTGCCGCCGGTCAGGGTGATCAACTCGGACTTGTCGGAACGGCTTCGGCCGCCTACGCTGCCAGCAGCAGGAAAGCGCTTTCCTCATCACCGGCGGAGGGTTCCACATGGCAGCGCGCAGATCGATCGGCATCATCGTCAACGGGGTCACCGGGCGGATGGGCTACCGGCAACACCTGGTTCGTTCGCTTCTCGCCATCCGCGAGCAGGGTGGCGTGCCGCTGGCCGGTGGCGGGCACATCTGGCCCGAGCCGATCCTGGTCGGCCGCGACCCCGACAAGCTGGCCGCCATCGCCGCCCGGCACGGCCTCACCGAGTGGACCACCGACCTGGACGCGGCCCTGGCCCGCCCGGACGTGGAGATCTACTTCGACGCCCAGGTGACCGCCCAGCGGGAGAAGGCGATCCGGCAGGCCATCGCCGCCGGCAAGCACGTCTACACCGAGAAGCCGCTGGCCGAGAGCTCCGCCGCGTCGCTGGAGCTGGCCGAGCTGGCCACCGCCGCGAGCATCAAGAACGGCGTGGTGCAGGACAAGCTGTTCCTGCCCGGCCTGCGCAAGCTCAAGCGCCTCATCGACGGCGGCTTCTTCGGCCGGATCCTGTCGGTGCGCGGAGAATTCGGCTACTGGGTCTTCGAAGGCGACTGGCAGGTGGCCCAGCGGCCGTCCTGGAACTACCGGCTCGCCGACGGCGGTGGCATCGTGATGGACATGTTCCCGCACTGGAACTACGTCCTCGAGGAGCTGTTCGGGAACGTCCGGGCGGTCCAGTGCGCCACCGCGACCCACATCACCGAGCGGATCGACGAGCGTGGCGAGGCGTACACGGCCGACGCCGACGACGCGGCGTACGCGATCTTCGAACTGGAGGGCGGCATCGTCGCCCAGCTCAACTCCTCGTGGACGGTCCGGGTCAACCGGGACGAGCTGGTCGAGTTCCAGGTCGACGGCACCCACGGCAGCGCGGTCGCCGGCCTGCGCGGCTGCAAGATCCAGCACCGGGCCACCACGCCGAAGCCGGTGTGGAACCCGGACCTGCCGCTGACCGGGAAGTCGTTCCGCGACGAGTGGACCGAGGTGCCGGACAACGAGGAGTTCGACAACGGCTTCAAGGTGCAGTGGGAGGCGTTCCTGCGGCACGTCGTCGCGGGCGAGACGTTCCACTGGGACTTCACCTCCGGCGCCCGCGGTGTCGCGCTGGCCGAGGCCGGCCTCCAGTCGGCCCGCGAGGGACGGCGGATCACGCTGTGAGCATCGTCGACCTTCCCGGCGGGCGGCGGCTGACGCTCTCCACGAAGACGTGGGAGAAGCCGGCCGGCGCGCCGGGCAGCCGCATCGCGTACGCGGCCGCCCACGTCGTCGCGGACCCGCGCGCGGAGAACGCGCCCGGCGCCCCCGCGGTCCTGGACTGGGAGCGGACCCTGGCGTTCCGCCACCATCTCTGGTCGCACGGCCTGGGCGTCGCCGAGGCCATGGACACCGCGCAGCGCGGCATGGGCCTCGACTACACCGCGACCAGGGAGCTGATCCGGCGCAGTGCCGCGGAGGCGGCCTCGGTCGGCGGCAATATCGTCGCGGGGGTCGCGACCGATCAGCTGGCGCCGGGTCCGGCGTCTCTCGATCAAGTGCTTTCGGCGTACGAGGAGCAGCTCGCCGACGTCCTCACCGCCGGCGCCGTGCCGGTGCTGATGTGCAGCCGCCACATGGCCGCCACCGCGCGGGACGCCGACGATTACCTCATTGTCTATCGCGAACTATTGAATAAGTCGGACAAGCCGGTGGTCCTGCACTGGCTGGGCACGGCGTTCGACCCGGCGCTCGAGGGCTACTGGGGCTCGTCCGACGTGGACAAGGCAACCGAGACCGTGCTGGAGCTGATCAACAGCAACCCGGCGAAGGTCGACGGCATCAAGATCTCGCTGCTGGACGCCGACCACGAGATCGGGCTGCGCCGCCGCCTGCCCTCCGGGGTGCGCCTCTACACCGGCGACGACTTCAACTACCCGCAACTGATCCGCGGTGACGAGCAGGGCTACTCGGACGCGCTCCTCGGCATCTTCGCGGCCATCGCACCGGCGGCCGCCGCGGCCTTCGCGGCCCTGGACCGGGGCGATCTGGAGGAGTACGACCGGATCTTCGCGCCCACGGTGCCGCTGTCCCGGCACATCTTCGAGAAGCCGACCTTCTACTACAAGACCGGCATCGTGTTCCTCGCCTGGCTGGCCGGCCACCAGGACCACTTCACCATGGTCGGCGGCCTCCAGTCCGGCCGCTCGGTGCCGCACTTCGCCAAACTGATCGAGCTCGCCGACGCCGCCGGCCTGCTTCCCGACCCGGACCTGGCCGCACGCCGGGCCAACAGGTTCTTCGAGGTGACAGTGGGATGAACCGTTTCTCCTTCAACCAGATCACCGCGAAGCACTGGGCGCTGACCGACCTGGTCAAGGGCTGTGTGGACGCGGGCGTCGACAAGGTCGCGCTGTGGCGTGAGCCGGTCGCCGAGTACGGCCTGGAGCGCTCCGCCGCCCTGGTCCGCGACGTCGGCCTGACCGTCACGACGCTCTGCCGCAGCGGCTTCTTCCAACTCGACGGCTGGTTCGACGACAACCGCCGGGCCATCGACGAGACCGCTGCCCTTGGAGCGCCGGTCCTGGTCCTGGTCTCCGGTGGCCTGCCCGAGGGCTCGAAGGACATCGCCGGCGCCCGCGCGCACGTCGCCGACGCGATCGCCGCACTGGTGCCGCACGCGGCCGCCGCCGGAGTCACCCTGGCGATCGAGCCGCTGCACCCGATGTACGCGGCCGACCGCTGCGTCATCAACACCTGGGACCAGGCCATGTCGATCGCCGAGCAGCACCCGGTCGGCCAGGTCGGCGTCACCGTCGACACGTACCACCTGTGGTGGGACGACACCGTGCTGCCGAAGATCGAGGCGGCCGGCGACCGGATCGCCATCTACCAGCTCGCCGACTGGATCACCCCGCTGCCCGCGGGCGTCCTGACCGGCCGCGGCCTACCCGGCGACGGCTGCGTCGACATGCGCGCCTTCCACGACGCCGTGGCCAAGGCGGGCTACACCGGCCCGATCGAGGTCGAGGTCATGAACGAGGAGCTGTGGCAGCGCCCCGGCCCCGACATCCTGGCCGCGACCATCGCCGGCTACCAGACCATCTGAAGCCCCCACCCGCAGTTGCCCCGGCCCGCTCCTGGTCCGGGCCGCTTGACTCCTCGGCCGTCCCGGCCCATCCCTGGACCGGGCTGCTTCACCAGCACGGCGTCGGCGCTTCTGCCGCCCGCGCTCACTGAACCGCCGGTCCGCGGTCAACGACGCTCGCGGACCGGCTCAGTCTTGTGCGCGACGGTCAGGAAGCGCCATCGTCAGGTCGCCCCCCATCCGGAGTCATTTCGGCGGCAGTGCACTCGCAAACGCCACGCCGGCCCGCAGCCAGCGCGCCAATGCGTCGTCGTCGAGGCGTTCACCGTCGACGACGACCCAGTTCCTCATGGGCCGCCGGGTGATGTCGAAGACCCGGGTGCCCGGTTCACTGAGAGCCACCTCCGCCGCCTGCTCACCGAGCCGCACGATGAGGTCGTCGCCCATCACACCCACGGCCATATTGCCGTGCACCATGAAGATGATCCCCCCGAACATCTTGCGATCACTGGCACCGTCGAGGTCCTCAAGCCCGTCCCGAATCCGATCCGCAAGCGCCTGATCAAAGGCCATCCCCCAATCTATCCACTCCACACCCATCGCCCGCACCCATCGCCCGCACCCATCGCCCGTGCACCCGCGCCTGTGGCCTGCGCCCACCGCCCGTGCGCCCGCGTCCGCGGCCGCGCCTGCCTCCCGCCGCCCGCGTCCGCCGCGATCTTGAGCGCTGATGTGCGTCCGGTCGACGACAAGGCCCCAAGATCGCGGATCCGCAGTTGACCTTGGGCGTTGATGCGTCCCTGATGGGCAATGAACACCCAAGATCCGGGCGGCGGCAATGGGCACCCGAGATCCGGGCGGCGGTGGCGGCGAGTACCCAAGATCCGGGGCAGCGGCGGTGACGAGTACCCAAGATCCGGGGCGGCAGTGGTGACGAGTACCCAAGATCTGGGCGGTGAGCGCAGGGTTATCCACAGGCTGTCGTATCGGTGTGGCAGCGGGCTCGTGGTTCGGCGAGGCTCTGCTTTCGTGCCGGCTGAAACCGACGACCCCGCCCTCCGTGATCTGCTCGACAGGCAGAGCGCGGTGATAACCCGTGCCCAGGCCCTACGCCATCTCACCGCCGCGCAGATCCGGCATCGGCTGGCCGCCCGGCGCTGGCGTCTCGTCCACTATGGCGTCTACCTGGCGCATTCCGGTCCGGCCGGGGCCGATGTGCACCGCTGGGTCGCGGTTCTCGGCACGGTCGGCGGTCACGCCGCCTGGCTCGGGGGCCTGTCCGCGCTGGAGGCCCAGGGCTTCCGCGGCTTCCCCGCCGAGGCGGTGCACGTCCTGCTGCCTGCCCGGCTCACCGCGAAGAACCCTCCGAAGGGCGTGATCGTGCACCGGACGACCCTGCTGTCGCGGGCAGACCTGTGTCCCGTCGCCCGCCCGCCGGGGACCACGGCGGCCCGTTCGCTGATCGACGCCGCCCAGTGGCAGCATTCGCAAGAGCAGGCCGCCGCGATCGTCCTGGCGGGTTGTCAGCAGAGGCTGGCCCGGGCCGAGGAGGTGCGACGGGTTCTGGCGACGATGCCGCGGATTCGTCACCGGGCGGTGATCCGCGACGCGATCCAGGACGCGTCGGGTGGTGCCGAGTCGCTACCGGAAGCCGAGTTCGCCCAGCTCTGCCGTGCCGCCGGCCTGCCCAGCCCTCGCATGCGCTGGCGACGCGACACCGGACCGGGCCGGCGCAACTACCTCGACGCGTATTTCCCTGATCAACGTGTGCATGTGGAGATCGACGGCGGCTACCACCTGGATGTCCGGCAGTGGTGGGCCGACATGCGGCGACAGAACGCGTTGTGGATCCCCGGCGACCGGTTGCTCCGATTCCCGTCCTGGGCGATCCGGTATCGCCGGGCCGAGGTGACCGCCCAGCTTCGCGCCGCCATCGGGGGACCGGTGTGGTGATGGGACCCGATGCAGGCGTACGCGTTCCGTGCCCGGATGGAGGCCGAGCAGGACGGCGATCTCCGGTCGCGCGGACGCCCGCAGCACCTGTCCGCAGCGGCGGCCGGCACCAAAGAAATGACCCGGCTCACATCAAGGGTTCGCCATGGCGGGTTGGATGATCTCGCTGGCCGGGGGGTCGTTGCCGCTGCCGGTTCGGTGGGGTGAGATTCTCATTCAAGATCGGTCAGGGGAGGGCGATACGTGGCGGGGATCGACACCCCGGCCGGCTACACCCGGTTGCAGCGGATGAGCACCGGCGCCGAGGCTGATCTCTACCAGGCCTGGGACGAACGGGCCGGCCGCCGGGTGGCGCTGCAGCTCTTCCACCGTTTCGTCCGGGGCCGCGCCGAGGAGTCCGCGTTCGCCGCGCATGTCGCCGCCTCGGTCGGCCTGGGCGTCACCGCCGCGATCGTCCCGGTCCGCTCCGGCGGGATCACCGCGACCGGACGGCCCTGGCTGGCGCTCGACCTCATCGACGGCCGCACCCTCGACGATGTGCTGCGCGACAGGCCCCCGTCGCCGGCCGAGGCCCTGCACCACGCGATCGTCCTGGCCGACGCGCTGGCCCGTACGCATTCGATGCGCCCGCGGATGGTGCACGGCCGGATCCGCCCGGAGGTCGTCCTGATCGGCGCGGCCGGCGAACCGATGCTCACCGGTTTCGCGGCTCCGCTCGGGCGGACCATGCCGGCGCCCCGCGACGACGTGACGGCACTCGGCGCGCTGCTCTTCCGGGTGCTGACCGGCGACGACTGGCCCGGTGACACCGACCGCGCCGACCGGATCATCTCGGCCTGGCCCGGTCTGTCGCGGCTTTTCGACGAGGTGCTCACGCCGGTTCCGGCGGTTGACGGCATGGCGGGCTTCGCGGCCCGGTTGCGCGAGGTGTGGCACGCCTCCGGCGCGACGATCCCGCTGCCCGCGGCGCCCGCCCGGGAGATCACCCCGGCGTCACCGGTGGTCTTTCCGGCAACCCCTCCGGCGTACGTCTGGAAGCGCCGAATCGCAGCGACAGCCCTGGTGGCGGCCCTGCCCGTGGCGATCGGCGCGGTACTGCTGTACGGAAAGCTGACCGACTCGTGGCGGCTCACCATGCCACCGACCGGGTTCACCGGGACCGTCGAGAGCAGCCACTGAAAACGAGGGCTGCGCGAAACATCGATGACACTCACGACTTTGCTACCGCGGTAGTTGACCGCCGGAACCGTGGGGGCGATCCACAATGGTTCGTTCTGCCTGGCTGCCTCTCATCGCACTCACCGCCGCATCCGCCCTGGCTACGCGGCGCCGGATGTGGTGGTGAACTGCGAGCGTCAGCTCGTCGAGCCCTGGGCGCGGAGTTCCACCAGGAGGCCGTCGCGGTCGGTGAGGACCGCGCCCAGGATGCGCCGGCCCGCGGCGAGCAGGTCGGCGACGTCCGGGGTGCTGAGCATGTACATGACCAGGGCGCCGTCGCGGAACGATGTCACGATGCCGGCCCGGCGCAGGACCGCGAGTTGCTGGGAGAGGTTCGACGCCTCCACGTCGATCTCGGCCAGCAGGTCGCGGACCGGTTTCGGGCCGTCCTGGAGGAGCTCCAGCACCCGGATCCGGACCGGGTGGCCGAGAGTCCGGAACATCTCGGCCTTCGCCTGGTACAGCGGCACTGACACCATGCGTCCCCTCCGCCTAGACCCCGGCTCTACCGACGCCCAACTCCGGAGAATCGGGCGCGGTTACGGCGTACCCCCAAGGGTTTCGATCCGTGAGCGTGACCACGACGGACCGCAACGTGAAGTCATGAGCAGTTTCTGACTTGAAGAAAACCGCAACTCGGCCGCCGTTCACCTGAAAGATCCCATGACCGGATGCGGCCGAGGCGCACATCGTGTGCGACCGGTTACCGCCGGTGTCCATCACGCTCAGGCCCAGACCCGAGGAAGTGGGAGGACACCCGAGATGCCGGACATGGACGTAGCCCTCAAGGACGCGATGCAGATCGACGGCGCCATCGGCGTCGCCCTCGTCGACCGATCCAGCGGTATGGCGCTGGGCATCGCCGGCGGGAGCAGGGACTTCGATCTCCAGGTGGCGTCGGCCGCGAACACCGAGGTGGTACGGGCGAAGCTGCGCACCATGGAGATGTTGAGCCTGCACGAGAAGATCGAGGACATCCTGATTTCGCTGGACACCCAGTACCACCTGATCCGCCCGTTGACCGGCCGTTCCGGGCAGGGCCTGTTCCTCTACCTGGCGCTGAACAAGGATCGGGCCAACCTGGCCCTGGCCCGGCACCAGCTGCGGCGGATCGAGGAGGCTCTGGACATCTGAGCGTTTCCCGGTCCGTTCCGCGCGGTGGACCGGGGACACTCGAGGCGGGAGGTGGTCGATCGTGCTCGCCCCGCCGATGACCGAGGTCCGCACCGCCATGATGATCCAGTGGTGGCGCCGGATGACGTTCCTGCACTGGCGTTACCCGGCCGAGGTGGTGGGCCCGCTGCTCCCGGCCGGGCTCACGCCGGACGCCGAGGACGGCCTGGTCTGGGTGGGCATGCTCCCGTTCCTGATGGACGAGATCCGCCCACCCTGGCTGCCCGCCCTGCCCTGGCTCTCCACTTTCCCGGAGACCAACCTGCGCACGTACGTACGCGGTCCGGACGGCGGCGCCGGGATCTACTTCTTCTCGCTCGACGCCGCCCGGCTGCCGGCTGTGGTGACCGCCCGGGCCGGTCTCAATCTGCCGTACCGGTGGTCCCGGATGACACTGTGCACCGCCGGTGACGTGACCGTGTATCGCGGCAGCCGTCGCTACGAGCCGCGCGGTGCCGGGTACCGGCTCCGGGTCCGGGCCGGGGAGCTGATCCCGGACGCTGAACTGGGCCGGACCGACCATTTCCTGACCACCCAGTACCGCCTCTACACCGTGGTCGCCGGCCGCCTGACCAGCGTCGATGTGTGGCATCCGCCGTGGGTGCTGCACCGGGCGCGGGTGCTCGAACTGGAACAGGACCTGACCACGGCGGCCGGTCTGCCGATGCCGCAGGGCGCCCCGCTGGTGCATTCGTCGCCGGGTGTGCGAACCCGGATCGGGCTACCCAGGGTGATCCGCTGACCGGATTCGCACATCTGTTCGAGTTATCCACAGGCTGTGTGCACAGCCTGTGTGTATCGCTCGGTCAGTAGCGATCGCCGGTGTCGACGTGCCGGTGGATCAGCGCCCAGACGCCCGGCAGCAGAGTCGCCGCCAGCACCATCTTCAGCACGTCACCCAGCAGGTACGGCGTGAGGCCCAGGCTCAGCGCGGTGGTCAGGCCGATGCCCGTGGAGAACGCCAGCCACGGCACCCCGACCAGGTAGATCAGCGCGTTGCCGGCGGCCATCAACCCGATCGTGTGGACCGGGCGGCGGTCCCCGCCGAGGGCCGCGAGCTGGCCGGCCAGGGCGGCCGCCAGGACGAACCCGATCAGGTAGCCGGCGGTGGCCGAGGGCCAGCCGGAGGCGCCGTCCGCGAACCACGGGACGCCCAGAGCGCCGGCCACCACGTACAGCAGCATGCCGGCGGCGCCGCGGGTCGCGCCCAGGGTGGCGCCCGCGAGCAGGACGGCGAAGGTCTGCCCGGTGATCGGGACCGGGGAACCGGGAACCGGTAGGGAGATCTGCGCGGCCAGGCCGACCGCGGCGGCCGCTCCGACGGTGAGTGCAACGTCCCGGACCAGCGAACGGCCCCACACGTCGGCGAGGACGCCGGTGGGTCGCCCGGCCGCCATTCCATACACGCTGTAAGTCACCGGGGGCCCTCCTGTCCGTACATCTAGGAGGCACCTTATGGTCCTCCCGGCCCGAGCGGCAGATCTGAGTGACGAACGTGATCAGCTGGTGATCGTTTCCGCCGGCGCCGCGTGTGCGGCGCCGGCGGAACGGGGCTCTCAGAGTGTGAGAGTCCAGGTGTTGATGTAACCGGTGTCCGACGAGTACACGTCCTGCGCCTTGAGACGCCAGGTGCCGTTCGCCGCCTCGCCCGACAGGTTCGCGGTGTAGGTGGCGCTGATGTTGTCGGTGCTGTCGGAGCTGGACGTCGCCTTCAGGGCGTAGGTGGAGCCGTCCGGCGCGACCAGGTCGAGCTTCACGTCACCCCGGTACGTGTGGACGACGTTCACCGCGATCTTCGAGGTGGACGACGCGTTGCGGGCACAGCCGCTGATCGCGATGTCGCTGTAGATCGCCGAACCGGCGTCCGGGATCGAGACATCGGTGGCGTTGGTCCCGGTGCAGCTCGCCGGCGCGGTCGTCGGCGAGGTGGTGGGCGACGTGGTGGGCGTGCCGGTGGTGCAGGTCGGGTCGGCGGTCTGCGCCGGCACGCTGACCGCGTCCCAGGCGGCCTTGGTCTTGTTGAACAGGCCACAGGTGCTGTCCAGGGCCTTGGCCGAGGTCAGCGTCCAGGTGCGGTACTTCAGGTACGACGAGCTGGAGGTCTTCATCAGCATCGCGTTGTAGAAGATCTTGGTGGCGGTCTGGATGCCGACGCCGGTCAGGGCGCCGGTGCCGCTGCACCGGGTGCTGGCCGGCTGCCCGTTGGTCGGGTTGGTGCCCTCGGCGAGCAGGTAGAACCAGTGGTTGCCGGGACCGGCCGCGGCGTGCACCTCCTGGCTCGGGGTGCTGCTGGAGTAGCAGTTGTCGTCACCGGCGAGCGACGGGTTGTACATGTACCGGATCGGGCCGCTGCCGACCAGGTTGACCTCCTCGCCGACCTGGTAGTCGGCCGGGTCGTTGGCGTTGGCGGCGTAGGCCTCGGTGGCCGCGCCGAAGACGTCGCCGACGAACTCCTGCGTGCCGTTGCCGGAGATGCCGCCCGGGGTGTTGTCGTCGATGCCGTGGCCGATCTCGTGGCCCACCACGTCGAGCGACGAGATCCACTGGCCGGCGCTGTTCTTGCCGATCTGGACCTGGGTGCCGTCGTAGTAGGCGTTCGTCTGGTTCAGGCCGACGCGGATCGGCCAGGCGCCGCCGCTGCTGGTGAAGCCGGTGCGGCCCAGCCAGCTGGAGAGCATCGCCTTCTGCTTCTGCGCCGCGTAGAACGCGTCCACGCAGCCGGTCTCCTTGTTGCTGCCGGTGCCGTTGCCCCACACGTTGTCGGTGCCGCTGAACACCGTGTTGGTCGACGAGTCCTGGCAGGTCAGCGTGGTCAGCGACGGGTCACGCAGGCTGTACGTCGAACCGGACAGCGTGGTGTCCAGGGTGACCGAGCCGGTGATCCAGCCGGTCCCGGTGCCGCTCACCCCGGTGACGTGCTCGTGGGTGCGCAGGACCGCTCCGGAGTTCGCGTCCACGTCCACGGTGAGGCGGCTGACACCCAGCTCGCCGTGATCGTCGACCCGGGTGCCGTTGATGGTGGACTCCCAGGCCAGCGCCGGGGCGCCGGTGGTGTTGACCACGACCAGGCGGGTGCTCTCGACGTTCGCCACCGTCTTGAGCTCGCCCTTGGCGACGGTCACCGACTCGGCCGGGGAGAGCTTCGGGGTGACCGAGAGCTCACCGATCGGCCGGGTCTGTGCGACCGACGTGTACTTCGTCTGCCCGGCCGCGTCGGTGACCACGACGAAGTCACCGCCGATGACCGGCAGTCCCTTGTAGGTGCGGTCGAAGGGCACGTACTGCAGATTGTCCGTGGTGATCACCTGGTGCTGCACGAACGCCTCATCCACGCTGGCCTGCAGCACTGATGGGCGATCGGCGACGAGGGCCGACGCGGTGCCCGCGGCCCGGGCCGCGACGGCGGCCGGATCGGTGGGCGGCAGGGCGGTCGCCGGTCCGGCGACCGCCACCATCGCGGAGGCCGCCGCGGTGGCGGCGGTCAACGCGATGACGACGGGGGTACGGGATTTCACGCCTTCTCCTCTCCCGCCCGGGGGGATGGCGGGCGGGCCTCGACCATCCCGGGGAGGGACGGCGGGTCACACCGAGGTGACTTGAGGTGAGACGTTAGATATCGACTGGCGTCAGCGAATCGGGGAAAACCCTTGCGATCACTCGCCTACTTCGCTGACCTCGACGAACGGCGCGCCGTTGAACCACTGCGCGTGAACGATGAAACTGTGGTTCGTCTCGTTGAAGTAGACCGCCAGGTTGACGTCGGAGCCGGTCTTCTCCACCCGGTAACCGTCCGCCGGAGTGGCGGTGACCAGGGAGACGATGCCCTCGCTGGTCATCCTGATGACCGCCGTGCCGCCCTCGGTGGTGAAGGACCGGACGTAGGTCTTCACACCGTCACTGGTGGTGACGGTCCATCCGTCCTCGGTGGTGGTCGCCGGCTTCGTCGTGGCGGCCGGCGTGGTCGTGGCGCCGGTGGGCCGGGCCGACGAGGGCCGGGGCCGGCCGGGCTTCGCGGACGTGGGGGGCCGGGTGGTCCGGGCCGGTGCGGTCGTCTCGGCCGGCGGCGGCGCGTCGCTGGTCTCGGAGACCGCGGCAGGCGCCGGAAGCTGATCGATGTCCGGCAGCGCCCCGTTGTCGGCGCGGGCCGCGGTCAGCACCGGGGACAGCGCCACCGAGCCGAGCACGATGCTGGTCGCGGTGGCCAGGCACCAGCCCGCTATCGGCACCCACCTGGAAGATCGCACGCGGCCATCTTCTCACCCGGTCTTATGGTTGTCGCCATGGCGATGATCCTGTTGGTCGAGGACGACCGCATCATCACGGCCGCGCTGACCCGTGCGCTGACCGAGGCCGGGCACGTGGTGCGCCCGGTCGGTCAGGCTGCCCAGGCGCTGAAGATCGTTACCCAGGAGCGGCCGGACCTGGTGATTCTCGACCTTGGACTGCCCGACATCGACGGCACCGACGCGCTGCGGATGATGCGGACCGTGTCCGACGTACCGGTGATCGTCGCCACTGCCCGGCGGTCGGAGGCGGACATCATCGCGCTCCTCTCGGCCGGCGCCGACGACTACGTGACCAAGCCGTTCTCCGGCGGGCACATCCTGGCCCGCATCTCGGCGGTGCTGCGCCGTGCCCGGACCACCATCGAGCAGCAGCCCAACACCATCACCGTGGGTGAACTGGTGATCAAGCCGAGGCAGCGCCGGGTGGAGCTTCGCGGCGAGCCGTTGCAGCTGACCCGGCGCGAGTTCGACGTCCTCGCGTATCTTGCCGAGCGGGTCGGCCAGGTGATCAGCCGGCGCGAGCTGATGAACCAGGTGTGGCAGCAGGCCCGGATCGGCGAGGAGCAGACCATCGACGTCCACATCTCGTGGCTGCGCCGCAAACTCGGCGAGACCGCCGCGAGACCGCGCTTCCTGCACACCGTCCGAGGAGTGGGCGTCATGATGGTCGATCCGCAATGAGGTGGGCGCTCAACCGGCTGGCGCTGGCCATCACCTCGATGGTGGCCCTGGCCTTCCTGGTGCCGCTCGCGGTGGCCACCCGGCAGATCGCGTACGACCGGGCCATCTCGGACGCGCGGCAACAGGCCACCTCGATGGTCACCGTGCTCGGTGTCGACAGCGACCTGGTGTCCCTCACCAACGCGGTGGCCAGCACGGCCGCGGGCAGCGCCGGGAACCTGGCGGTCCACCTGCCCGGCATCGAGCCGATCGGCGCCAGCCACCTCAGCGACGCCACCGTGCGGCGGGCCGCGCAGGAGCGCCGGGCCGCCACCGCGGACAGTGCCGGCGGCGTCGCCTACCTCCAGCCGACCGTGCTGACCGACGGCCGGACCGTGGTCGTCGAGGTGTTCATTCCCGAGGCGGACACCCGGCGTGGCGTCGGCACGGCCTGGCTCTACCTGGGCGCGCTCGCCGTCGTCCTGGTCGGCGGCTCGATCCTCTTCGCCGACCGGCTCGGCAGCCAGCTGGTCCGGGCCACCCGCGGGCTCGCGGCGGCCAGCCGCCGGCTCGGCGGCGGCGAACTCAACGAGCGGATCACCCCGATCGGCCCGCGCGAGCTGCGCGACGCCGCCACCGCCTTCAACGGCATGGCCGACGATCTGCGGCGCCTGCTCGACCGGGAGCGCGAGCTCGCCGCGGATCTCTCACACCGATTGCGTACGCCGCTGACGGGTCTTCGTCTCGACGTGGAGGCGATGCCACCCGGCCCGATCGCGGAGCGGATGCGGCAGGCGTGCGACCTGCTCGACGAGGAGCTGGAGGCGATCATCACCGGCGCCCGGCTGGGCAGCATCGAGAAGCGCGGCTCCCAGCAGTGCGACCTGGTCGAGGTGCTCGCCGACCGGCTGGCCTTCTGGTCGGTGCTGGCCGAGGACCAGGAGCGCCCGTGGGAGGTGGTCGGCGGCAACGAGCCGGTGATGATCCCGATGCCGGCCGGCGATGTGATCCTGGTGGTGGACGCGCTGCTCGGCAACGTCTTCTCGCACACCCCGGACGGCACCGCGTTCCGGGTCAGCGTCTCGGCCAGCGGCCTGCTCGTCGACGACGCCGGCCCCGGCATCCCGGACCCGGAGACCGCCGTGCAGCGTGGCGTGAGCGGCGCCGGCTCCACCGGTCTGGGCCTGGACATCGTGCGCCGGACCGCGGAGACGGTCCGTGGTCAATTGGTCATCGACCGTAGCCCACTGGGTGGCGCACGCATCGGATTCCTCCTCCACGCACCCGTTCTTGAGCCTGCTGACCAGCGCAGACGTCGTTAGTTCACGCTTTTAAAGGGGTTTGACGGTTCCGTTAAGGCTCCGTTATGGCAGCCGCTCCTAATGTTCGGCCGGTAACTGCCAGGCCGAACCGATGGAGAGCTGACATGCGCAGGAAGATCGCCTACCCGCTGGCCACCCTCGGGATGGTCGCCTCCACCCTGGCGGTCGCGTCGTCGCCCGCCCTGGCGCACGGCTACGTCTCCTCGCCCCCGAGCCGGCAGGCGCTCTGCGCGGCCGGCACGGTCGCGAACTGTGGCGCCATCCAGTTCGAGCCGCAGAGCGTGGAGGCCCCGAAGGGGTCCAAGCAGTGCAACGGCGGAAACGCCGCCTTCACGGTCCTGAACGACGAGTCCAGGAACTGGCCGGCCACCACCGTCGGTAGGTCGGCGACGTTCAACTGGGTGCTGACCGCCCGGCACCGGACCGCCACCTGGGTGTACTACGTGGACGGCGCCGCGGTCGCCACGTTCGACGACAACAACGCCATCCCCTCGGCCACCGTCTCGCACACCATCGACCTGAGCCGGTTCTCGGGCCGGAAGACGGTCCTCGCGGTGTGGAACATCGGGGATACCGTCAACGCCTTCTACAACTGCGTGGACGTCAACATCGGCGGTTCCGGCTCGACGACGCCGACCACGGCGCCGACCACCACCGCTCCCACCAAGGCGCCCACCACCGCTCCCACCAAGGCGCCCACCACCGCACCGACGACCGCCCCGGCCACGACGGCGCCGACCAGCACGACCGCTCCGGGGAAGGGGGCCGCATGGGCTCCGGGAGTGTCGTACCGGACCGGTGACGTGGTCAGCTACGAGGGCGTCTCCTACCAGTGCCGCCAGGCGCACACGTCGATCCGCAGCTGGGAGCCCGGCATCTGGACGCTCGCCCTCTGGCTGCCGCTGTGAAGGCCCGCCACGTAGCCGCCCTGGTCGTCGCGGCCGCGCCGTTCCTGCTCGGGGCGTGCGGCACCGCGGTCGACAACAAGGAGGCCACGCCGGCCGCCACGGCCGAGGCGCAGAACGTCAAGAACGTCTCCGAGATCACCGCCGGGTCGACCTTCAACGACACCGACGTGATGTTCCTCCAGATGCTGATCGACAACCAGCAGCAGGGGCAGCAGATGGCGCAGATCGCCGCCAAGCGGGCCGGCCGCCCCGAGGTCGTCGAGCTGGCCAAGGCCGTACAGGTCACCCAGGCCGACGAGATCAGGATGATGACGAACTGGCTCACCGAGTGGGGCAAACCCGCCACCCTCGACGAGCGGACCAGCCTGCATGCCGATCACGGTGGTCTGCCGGCCACCAGCGAGAAGGAGATCGCGGCGCTGAAGACGATGAAGAAGGCGCAGTTCGAGACGGCCTTCCTCAACCTCTTCCTGGGTCATCAGCACAATGCCGTCGAGTTCGCCCAACTCGAACTCTCCAAGGGCGGCAACGAGCAGGCCAAGGCCTTCGCCGAGCGGGTCAAGCAGTCCCGCAGCGACCAGGTCCAGCAGATGCTCAAGCTGCTCGCCGGCTGAATCAGCGGGATCAGAATGGGGCGGCCCACCCGGGTCGTCCCATTCTTGCTCTTTAGGCAGGTTAGTCCGCATACCTTATGTGCATGCTTGCCTGGTTCCTCACCGTCACCCTTGCCGCCGGCGCGGCCGTGAACCCAGCCGCCGCGGCCGCCGCCCCGGTCTGGGACCACCCCGGCTACGACGCCGAGAACAGCTACTACAACCCGGCGGAAGACGTGATCAACGCCGGCAGCATCCGCCGGGTCGGCAAGAAGTGGCAGGTCAAGCTCCGGTCCAGCGACACCAGCTGCTCCAGCTACTCGGCCCCGCTGCTGTCCGGAGGGCGCGTCGTCACCAGCGACCAGCTCGGCGTCTCCGCCTACGCGGCGGACACCGGGCGGCTGCTGTGGCGTTACGACTGGGACGACCCCGGCGACAACGGGACGCCACGGCTGGGCATCGCCGACGGGCTCGTGATCCTCGCCAACAACGGCTGCAACTCACAGAGCGACCCGGACGGGCAGCTCATCGCCCTCGACCTGCGCAGCGGGCTGCCCCGATGGCGCCAGGGCACGGACATCCCGGTGAACGACACCGCCGTCGACAAGGGCGTCATCGTGGTGTCCGGTGGATCGCCCTCGGACGAGGACAAGGTCATGGCGTTCTCGGCCCGGGACGGGCGGACCCTCTGGACCAGGACGAAACACCTGTCCTCCGGGGTGTCCGCGAACGGGACGATCCTGCTGCGCCGGACCGACGGCAGCGACGTCGCCGAGGGCGAGAGCGCCGCCGTGGACATCGTCAGCGGGCGGGTGCGATGGACCCGCAAGGCCGACTGGACCGCCGAGGCCGCCGACCCGGCCGGCACCCGGTTCTACGTCCGGGACAGGCAGGCCAGCCGGCTCAGCGCCGTCCGGGCCACCGACGGGCAGCCCGCGTGGACGGCGCCGCCGCTGCTCCGGTCCATGATCGCGATCGACGGGAACCGGCTCTACCGGGTGTTCGACCAGGGCATCGACGCGCTCCGGGTGACCGACGGGAAACGGCTCTGGAGCGTACGGGCGGCCGCCGACATGGCCCAGCCGGTCCGGGCCGGCGGGCTGCTCTACAGCGCCGGGCAGGTGCGGAAAGCCGCCGACGGGGCGGTGGCCGGGCCCGCCTACGACGGAGCCGTCATCGTCGCCGGCGGGCGGATCCATCAGGTGCTCGACGGGACGCTCAGCGCGTACGCCCCCTGAGCCGCCGATGCCGCAGGTGCAGGGAGAGGAACCCGACCAGCACCGACGCCGACGCCAGCGAAATGAAGATCATCAGCGCGCCGACCGCCCACAGGCCGGTCTCGTCCGCCGAGGCCGTCACGCTGAACGCCGCGGTGAACGCCAGCGTCATGGCCGCCGCCGCGGACAGCGGCAGCACACCCAGCTGCACGGCGCCGAACATGATCACGAACAGGGTCAGGACACAGCCCGCCACCTGCCACGCCTGGTACGGGCCACTGCCGTCGGCCTGGTACTCGTGGTCCCAGCCCAGCCAGCCGAACCAGGTGAGCGCGGAGAGGACGGCCACAGCCAGGGCGCCGGCCGTCTGAAACATGGAGCGAGCCCTGGTGGACTGCGCGGGAACCTCGGTCATGGCAGGGAGCGTAATCCGGGTGCTTTCCCCGTACCGGGAAAGGTCTTCTTGAGGACCGCAACCATGCAGGTTGCGGTTGCGGTGTTCCGGAGGCACAAGCCGAAGCGGAACGCGAGGCCGGCCCGAAGAAGGAGGTGGCACCGAGAGGCGGTGCCACTTTCCTTGTGGGGGTGCCGCCGCCTTGGCTCCGATGTTCGCGCCGCTCCGAGAGCGCAACTACCGCCTGTGGGCGGCCGCCGACCTGGTCTCGGTCAGCGGCACGTGGATGCAGGTGCTGGCGCTGAACTGGCTGATCCTGACGGCGACCGGCTCGGCCACCGCCATGGGCGCGGTCATCATGCTGCAATCGCTGCCGGTGCTGCTGCTCGGCAGCTGGGGCGGCGCGCTCGCCGACCGCCTCCCGGCCCGGCCGCTGCTGATCACCTTTCAGGCGCTCCGTGCGCTGCTCGCCCTCGCCCTGGTGCTCCCCTCCCTCCTCCCGGCCGGTTTCACCAGCGGCAACTGGCTGATCTACGGCGTCGCGCTGGCCTCCGGCGTGATCGGCTCCTTCGAAGGCCCGGTGCTCGGCCGGTTCGGCTCGGCGCTCGTGCCCAAGGACGTCCTCGCCTCCGCCCTGGCGCTCGGCTCGGTCCTCGGCTCGGCCGGCCGCATCGGCGGCATGGCCCTCGGCGGCGTGCTGATCGGCATCACCGGCCCGTCCGCACTCTTCCTGATCAACGCCGTCTCGTACCTCGGCGTGATCCTCGCCCTGGTCGCCATGCGCCTCGGCGACATGCGCACCCTCGCCTCCGCCCCCGCCGGCCAGGGCGGTGTGCTGGCCGGCTTCCGTTACCTGCTCGGCCAGCCGGTCATCCTGATCATCCTGGCGCTGTCGTTCGTGCTCGGCTCCCTCGGCCGCAACTACCAGGTCTCGATGGCCGCCATGGTCTCCGGGCCGCTGGGCGGTTCGTCCGGATCGTACGGTCTGCTGTCGACGGTCTTCGCGGTCGGCGCGGTCGCCGGCGGCCTCCTGCTGGCCGGCAGCGGCCGCTCCACCCTGCGCGTCCTGCTCGGCGCCGGCTTCCTGATGAGTGCCCTGCAATTCTGCTCCGGCCTGGCCCCGAACCTCCTCGGCTTCGCCGCCCTGATCCTGCCCATCGCCGCCGGCGCCGTCATCTTCGACACCGTCGTCTCCACCCGCATCCAGCTCGACACCCGCGAGGAGATGCGCGGCCGCGTCCTGGCGACCGTCGGCATCGTCTCGTCCCTCTCCGGCATCGTCGGCGCCCCCGCCATCGGCTGGCTCTGCGACTCGATGGGCCCCCGCGGCGCCCTCCTCCTGGCCGGCGCGGTCACCACGGCCGCGGCGGTGGCGGGTGGGGTTGCGCTGGTGCGCCTGAAGAGGCGGTCGCTCAGTCTGGCGTTCCTGCTGGGTCGCCCCGCCGAACAGCCAGCCTGATCTAACGCCAATGCCGCCCAGCCTCCCCGGCCGGGCGGCATTGGCGTTTGTGTCAACTGTTGACTCGTTGAGATGAGTACTCCACGGATGGGCTGACGGTTTTACCTCAACCAAATGATCGAGAGCTTGCGCACGAGGCTGCAGGCCAGTATCTGTATTGGTACAAATGTTCGATACCTTGGTTTGATGGGAGGAGCCATGAATTTGTGGCTGCGTTTGGGTTCCTGTCGGGGTGTTGCTGGGCGAGAGGCCTGGGCTTGGCGGCGCGGTGGCCGTGGCCGGTCCCACCGGCCAGGCGTGACACTCAGCAAGGTGAAACGCCTCCGTCGCGGCCCGGCGACGGCCCGAGCAAGCTTGACCTTCTTCTCCGATTCCCGGATCGTCCGATGACAGGCGCGTCGCTGAAGATCACGTCTGGGGTTGTTATGGCGTCCTTGTGGTGGAACGAGCAACCGCAACCCTCGTGGGCCGGATCGGTCCGCGGTCGGCACGGTGTGCCCTGCATGTCGTGTGATCAGCACCAGAAGGTCTGCGTGGCCGCAGCTCCGGATTTCGCCAAACCATCTGCCCATGCGGCACAATTCAGATCTTCGCTCCCGGTGGCGGCAGTACAGGCGCGAGTGCTGGAGGATGCACCGGTCGACGGCGTGCCGCCGGGTGCAGAGCGAGACATTCGAGGAGAGCAGTGACTGACCTAAGTGTCGTAGAGATTTGTGCCGGCGCAGGTGGCCAGTCGCTGGGCTTGCATCTCGCCGGTTTCAGGCACCAACTTGCTGTTGAGCTGGACCCAACGGCAGCTACTTCGCTAGCTACTAACCTGAGAAGACTTCATCCAGGCGAAAATATCGATGCCCTTGTCAAGGTCGGGGATGTTGCGGACGAGGAGATCTGGAAGCCCGAAGAGTATCGGGGCAGCATTGATCTGCTGGCGGGAGGCGTTCCATGTCCGCCGTTCTCAGTGGCTGGTAAGCAGCTTGGTTCTGAAGATGAGCGAGATCTCTTCGCCTGGGCTGTCGAGGCTGCTGGACGCCTAGAGCCCAAGGCGGTGCTGCTGGAAAACGTTCGGGGTCTGAACGACGCACGATTTGCTGGTTACCGGCAGGCTGTTGTCGACCGATTTGCGGCACTTGGCTACACGGCGTTCTGGGAGCTGCTCGAGGCGAAGGACTTCGGGGTTGCTCAGTTGCGTCCCCGGATGGTCCTTGTGGCGTTGAGGCCTGAGTATGTTCCCTACTTTGGCTGGCCGAAGAAGCAATCCGTTACTCCCACGGTCAAAGATGTAATCGGCGATCAGATCGCTGCCCGTGGATGGCCTAAGAAGTATCTGCAGAGGTGGCTCAAGGCTGCTGACAGGATTGCCCCCACCATCGTGGGCGGAAGTAAGAAGCATGGAGGGGCCGATCTTGGGCCAACCCGGGCCAAGCGGGCGTGGGAAGAGCTCTGGACTGATGCTCATGGGCTGGCTAACGAGGCTCCAGGTCCCGACTGGGACATCGAGGAGCATCCCCGTGGCCCTAAGTTGACCGTGGACATGGTCGCCCGCATTCAGGGTTGGTACGGGGCGGAGTACGAGGACTGGATCTTCGAAGGCCGCAAGACGAGTCGTTACCGTCAGATCGGCAATGCCTTCCCGCCTCCGGTTGCCAAGGCGGTTGGAGAGTCAATCGTGCAGGCACTCCGCAAGACGCAGGTGCCAGGGGAGATCCCCGCCCCGCTCAAGGTTCATGACGAGGTCTATCGGCTTCTCCGGGATCATGCCGGATTCCTCACCACTGAGCGCATCCAGCGGATGCTGGGTGATTCCCTGACGATGCCGGAGATCGAGTCGCGCATCGATGTGCTTCGGCGGGACTTCACGGTTGATGAGCAGAGGCGTGGTGGCCGGACGAGCTACCAGCTTGGTGAGTGGAAGGCCTTCCGTGGGCAGGAAGATCATGGGCGCCATGCGGCCTTTGCCCAGGCAAAGATGCGAGCCAAGGTGAGCTAAAGGGAGGTCAGCGGGCGGCCGCCCGGCTCGGAGCCGTACGTACAGTCACGGCTGCCCGCTGACCGCTCAAACGGCCGGCCTGAAGTGCATGCCGAATCCGGGTTAGGGCACAGTATGTGCATGGTTCTGCAGGAATCCGGAGAGCCGGCCAAGACGCCAGTCCGTCACCCCAAGGCGCTCAATGAGGGCCGCTCGCGGAATATGCAGGCAATTCGGCGATCCGACACCAAACCCGAGATCCGGCTGCGAGCGTTGTTGCACAGCCGGGGGTTGAGGTTTCGGAAAGACTTGCGTATCGACCTTGACTCCGTGCGTGTACGTCCTGACATAGCGTTCACCCGCAAACGGGTAGCCATCTTTGTTGACGGCTGCTTCTGGCATCTTTGTCCTGACCACGGTCGCCAGCCGAAGATCAACGACTGGTATTGGGGGCCTAAGCTGCAACGGACCATCGAGCGGGACAAGACAGCCAATCAGGCGCTTGAGGCTGCTGACTGGATTGTCGTGCGTGTATGGGAGCACGAGCCAGTTGACGAGGCGGCTGACCGGATCGCCTCAGTCCTCCGGGAGAGGTAAGGCGCGACCGCTGTTGCTTTGGATGCTGGGTACCGCCACCCACGCTCCCTGCGGCAACTCGATGCCGAGAGCCTCGGCTTGCTCGCGATCGCGTACCCATGTTTCGACCAGTAGATCGAAGCCCGCCTCCTTTACACGTTCCTTGGCCTGCCGTGCGCGCCGAAGCGGGTCGTCTAGCTGAAATCCGACGGTCTCGATGACCTGCCGGCGAAAGATGACATTGGGTAAGCGTGTGAAGAGTTCGGTAAGCCGATTTACGAGACCAGCATCAGGGTTGAAGACAGCTATAAGCCCCTTGCTGTCCAGCAGGCGCAACGGGTTCCGGTCCAGGGCGGCCTGTGGGTAGAGCGGTACGGCGTAGTGTTTCAGCGCGTCCATGACAACGCCCCGTTTCTGGTCGCCGTTTCCTTGCCCGTTGTAGAGCCATGCCCTGTGAGTCCTCATCAGCCAGGCAGCGTGCGTATCCGCTTTCGCATCGATCTGCACCAGAATGCATAGCTCACACTGGGCCTCGCGGGGAATGCTCCAGTTTGAACCAACTGTCCCTTTGATGTCGACTGGGACGCCGGCGATGACTGTGTCGGGGCTCCTGAGCTTGGGGAGGCCCAATGCGTCGAGCAAGTGGTACTGGAGCTTCGTCCCGACTGTCCGGCGCTCATCGCTGTCCACGAGAGGCGAGCGCAGGTCAAAACGCCCTGTCCGGGCGCCATCGAGCACATAGTCGATCGAAGACTGGACGGCGCCCCCAAATAGCTCTGCCAGCGATGTCTGCTGCCGCAGGTCCGCCAGCACCTTCCGCAGGTCGGCATCTGCTCCGGGATGCTGGATGATGTGTGTTGTCCCGCGCACATTCGTGCACGAGTTCCCTGGGCCTGGTAGGAGCGCCTTCACTGTTCCTCCTGTGCAAGTTCAGCCAATTCGCTGGCAGCGGCGATGGCATGGATAGCGAGCAGAGCACCTACTATTCGCATGATCTCCTTACTGGGGCGCTGGGCCGCGTGGAGCATGATGGTGGTGGCTGCCTCGGCCAGGCCGTCCTGATGGCAGCCGACGATAGTCGCGGCGGTTTCGGCGGGGTCGCCATACCGCCCGATGTGACGCAGGATGCCGGCAAGATCGGTTAGCCGGTCGGCAGCAAGCAGCCTCTTGAAATCTGCTCCACCATCCGAGGCGAGTTGCCGGTCCCCCAGTACAGGGGGGACCGGCAATGTCGTGTCCCGTTCTACTTGCAGGACAGAGGTGCTGTCAGCCGGCTTGTCCGGAGTCTGATGCGGCCTTTCCTTGCTCTCCCATGGCCTGCCGCAGCGTGGGCAGGCAGGTGTGCGCTGACAGCCATCGATGACCTCCTGATGCAGGCGTTCCATCACCCGTAGAGAGGGCGGCCGCTGGTCTCCGTCCGAGTGTTCCTCCGCCAGCTCGTGTATCCGCTGCAAGAGGCCGAGATCGGGACGCTTCCGCTGGCCGTTTGCGATGGCGGACATGACGTTTTTTGTGACGAAGCACTTCTCGGCAGCTTGCCGAAGGGAGAACCCGGCATCACTGAGGATGCCGAGACAGGCCCGGACCGCTTCGGTGAGCTGGCGCAATGGTCCGGACGGAAGGTCGATATCTTTGAGTTCTCCTAATTTGGGCAATTTGCCGCTCTCCTTCGACGGCGTCAGCCGTCCTCTCGTGCCGGAGCAGTGGACACGTTGGCCCGCACATTCTGCCGCCTACCAGACTTCGTTGCCGGTCCCGGTCTGTCCCCTTCTAGAGCGCGTAGAACGGGACACGTTAGGGCTTCCATTCCTAGCTGTGGGACGGGAGATTCATGGCGGAAGACGGCTGGGCCAGACCGGAGGGGTCTGGCAGGGACGATGAAATGAGGACGCCTTGGAGATGCCGGACTGGAGAGATGAGAGCCTTGGCACGATGAAGCGGGTGGCTCTTTGGCTTGTTCAGGAAGTCACCGTCGGCAACACCTTTACGAAGGTCAGCCTTCGTGAGGCTTTTCCGGACGTGGCTCAAATCGACCGGCGTATGCGCGACCTGCGCGACTTCGGGTGGAAGATTGATACTAATCGCGAGGATGTCAGCCTCGATGCCAATGAGCAGCGCTTCAGCGAGCGTGGTGTCCCCGTCTGGGAGCCCGGCAAAGCCACCCGGCGTGACACCGTCACCATCACCTCGTACCAGCGCCGTGAGATCCTGGCACGTGACGGATATCGGTGCCGGAGCTGCGGCATCGGGCCAGGCGAGAAGTACGCGGGCACGGAGATCACCTCGCAGCTCGATGTAGCGCGGCGGCAGGTCCGGATGGCGGATGGTCGGCAGAAGATTCAGCTGCTCATCGAATGCAATCGGTGCCGGATCGGAGCGAAGGACCTGGTCGCGGACCCGCAGCAGGTACTGGCGAGGGCCGGAAAGCTTTCGGCGATCGAGAAGAAGATGCTCGCAAGCTGGATGGCGCAGGACCATCGGCCGTTTAGCGAGGTGGAGCAAATCTGGGCCGACTACCTTACGCTGCCGGCCGAGTCGCGCGATCTTATCCGCGAAGCGCTGGCCTGATCCGTTCCGGCGGGCCCTTCGCCCGCTGAGGCAACAGAATGAGGGGACTTGATGACGACGGACTTTGGTGTCCCGCCTGGTGCGGCCGCGATTCGCGACCTGGTGAGCCAGCGGCTGGCGGAAGCTAGCGGTGCAGGCGGTGTTCCGGAGACGACCAAGGTGGAGTTCCGCGGCCAGCCGGTGAACGTGCAGGTGATCGATATGCCGGTCGGTCGGCTGTTCTATAACCCTGGAACGCATCGCATCCGGGCTCAACGCAGCCACGACCCCGGTAAGGACGCGGTGCTGGGCGTTGATCCGTGGAGTGCCGAGAGCCAGGAGTACCTGCACTACCTGCTCACCACGCAGCCGGCCGACCCGTCACGGCGTGACCCCCGCTTTGATGAGCTTAAGGAAAGTCTCCGGGACTACAAGCAGCTCGAACCCGGTTTGATCACCCATGATGGCATCCTCGTTAACGGCAATACTCGTCGCGCAGCTCTGAAAGAGCTAGGAGCCTCCACCATCCGGGTAGGGGTACTGCCGGCCTCCTGCGCCTGGGACGACATTCATGCCGTCGAACTCACTCTGCAGTTGCGGCAGGATCATCGCCGTGACTACTCGTACATTAACCACTTGCTCGCTCTTGAAGAGCAAATGGCGCTTGGCGCCGAGTTGTCGGACATCGCCCGAACCTTCCACACCACGACGCCGGCGTTGGAGCGCGACGTCTGGATCCTGAACAACCTCCGTGACCTTGTCCGGCGTAGTGCCAACGGCGGATTCAGCCTGCGCCTCATGGACTTCGAGAATGCAAAGGAGAAGCTCTTCGAGCTGTACCGGACCGTCAAGGGCGAGCGCAGCAAGGAGAAGGCAGATCTCCTCAAGGAGGCCCGCCTTGCCGCGATCACGCTGGACTTCGCGAAGACGGACGTTCGCTACATCGGCGCAGACTTCCAGACCCGGTTCCTTGAGGAGCGGCTGCCGGGCGAGCTGAAGCCTACGGTGGCAGCAGCCGCCCCAAGGGTGATTCCTGGGCTGAACCGGCCAGCCCCGACGGTTGTGCCGGAGGTGGCAGCAGCCAGGGCATTGACAGACAAGGTCCTCCAGTTGAGGGCTGTCGAGGTCGCGGGGGAGAAGGCCGAGCCCGCTCAGTTGGCTGACGCATCGAAAGCCAGGCAGCGCCTTTTCGAAGCATTCGACAACGCTCTTTTCTCCGCTGGCAAAGACTTTCGGTTGCGTAAGAAGCGGCAGGCGGCCCCTGAACGGGTGGCTGATGCCTGTGCGGACCTTGAGCGGTGTGTCGCGGATCTCGTCATGTCCAGGAGCAACGGCAGCCTGGACCCAGAAGCGTTCGATGACGCTCTGGTCAAACTGCGCAGCATCCTAAGCCGGGTAGCCGTCGAGGCGTCCAAATCGATCGAGCTTCCAGGCGAAGGATTGGTCTGGCTCAGTGAGGCGGCTGCTCAGAAATGACCTTGGTCCCGGAGTCCGCTGAGATCTCCCTGCAGTTGTCGTTCGATGTCACCCGTACCCGGGTTGTGCTGCGTTCCAGCGGGGCGTTTCGTGACGAGTTTGCCAGGCTGGTAGGGCTCATCTCTGCGGGAGACCAGACCGGGCCACTGACCGCAGAGATCGGCCTGGACGACTTCCTTGCCGGTGTGGGTGAGCTCGCCACCTGGCCCGACCAGCGGGTGCAGTGGGACGAGGCGCTCGCCAACTTGGTGACCGACGTCCTTGATGACGCGGATACCGCGCAGGAACGCCTGTCACACGCGGAGCTAGCGCTCGCACCTGGCGGGATTGCGCCTGGCGAGGTGGATACTCGCCTCGGCGGGGCTTGGGTCGGCGAGCTTACCTCGTTTCAGCGCAGAGACATCGCGAGCCTGCTCGCCCTGCGCCACGGCGCCAACTTCAGCGTTCCTGGGGCAGGGAAGACACGGGTGGCGCTGGCAGTGTTCGCGGCGATGCGGGAGCTGGGCGAGGCTCATCGATTGCTGGTGATTGGCCCGAAGTCGGCGTACGAGGCATGGGAGTCTGAGAGTTCGGTTTGCTTCAAGGAACCGCTGCGGACCTCGATCATGGGTTCTAGCCCAGATGTGGCGGCCGAGGTACTGATCGTCAACTACGAGCGGTTGGGGCGTGCGGTTCCCGGCCTGTCCGCATGGCTGCGTGCGTCTCCCGCCATGGTGGTCCTGGATGAGGCGCACCGTATGAAGCTGGGGGCGAGCGGCGCATATGGGTCCGCTTGCCTGGCCCTGGGCCCACTAGCCAATCGAAGACTGATTCTTACGGGTACTCCAGCGCCCAACGGTGCACGCGACCTGGAAAGCCTGCTGTCCTTCGTTTGGCCGGGGCACGGGAAGCGAGTCGTCGCGGACGCAGTCGGAGGTGGAGACCTCGCCTACGCGAGTTCGGTTCTGCGCCCGCTCTTTACCCGTACCACCAAAGGTGAACTTGGGCTGCCGCCGGTTACTACGAGAATCCGATATGTCGACCTTCCGCCGCTTCACCGGGAGATTTACGAGGCACTCAAGGGCAATCCGTCGGCGCGGGCGGGGGACCTCGAGGCATTGGGAAAGGCCATGCTGAGAATGCTGATGGCGGCGACCAGTCCTGCCTTGCTTGTGGAGGGTACGACCCGCTACGAACCTCTGGCCTATCAGGTCCCGGCTCTGGAAGCAGCGCCGAATGATTCTCTTGGGACGTTGCTTGCGAACCTCCCGCGCTATGAGCTGTCCCCCAAGTACGAGGAAGCCGTCAGAATCGTGGCGGAGAATGCCGGGCAGAAGCGGAAGACCCTGGTTTGGACCACCTTCGTGCGCAGCATCACCACGCTGGAGCGCCTTCTCGCGCCGTTTCAGCCTGCAGTCGTGCATGGGGGTACCCCGAACCGCGATGAGCAGATAACGCGTTTCCGGGAGGATCCCAACTGTCTGGTGCTGATCTCCAACCCCGCGACTCTTGGCGAGGGGATCAGCCTGCATCACGAGTGCCACGACGCCCTCTTTGTGGACCGGGACTTTATGGCCGGCCGGTTCCTGCAGAGCCTCGACCGGATTCACCGGCTTGGTCTTCCCCCCGAGACCGAGACCCGCGTAACAGTGCTGGCCGCTCGGGGGACAGTCGACGAGGTTGTAGCTTACCGGCTCGAAGAAAAGCTGGAGTTTATGGGCAGCATCTTGGACGATCCGGCCGTTCGTCAGCTCGGTGACCTGCAGGAAGAAGCCGATCCTGGGGTAGGCGGCATGGACGCTGCCGATGTGCGTGCCTTGCTCGCTCACCTGAACGGGACCTGATCACTGGTTTTGTGGCTTTCCACCAGCACGCGGCCGGTTCGATAGCGTGAAGCCGCACATCGACTCAATGCCCAGAGGGGAACAAGTGGAGCTCCTGCACTCCGGCAAGGTCCGGGACGTCTACGCCGACGGCGACGACCTGATCCTGGTCACCTCTGACCGGATCTCGATCTACGACGTCATCCTGCCCACGCCGATCCCGGACAAGGGCAAGATCCTCACCCAGCTTTCGCTCTGGTGGTTCGACCAGCTCTCCGACGTCATCCCGAACCACGTCATCTCGGCCACCGACGTGCCGGCGGAGTGGAGTGGACGGGCCATCCGGTGCGAGCGCCTGGAAATGGTCATGGTCGAGTGCATCGCGCGTGGCTACCTGGCCGGGTCGGGGCTCAGGGACTACGAGCGCAACCGGACGATCTCCGGCAACGTGCTGCCGGAGGGCCTGGTGGAGTCCTCCCGGCTGCCGGAGCCGATCTTCACGCCCAGCACGAAGGAGCCGGTCGGCGGCGGTCACGACGAGCCGCTCACCTTCGACCAGACGGTCGACCGGGTGGGTAAGGAACTGGCCGAGGAACTGCGCCGGGTCACGCTCGAGGTGTACCGCCGCGGGTCGGAGATCGCCGCCGCCAAGGGCATCGTCATCGCCGACACCAAGATCGAGGTCGGGTACGCGAACGGGACGTTGAAGCTCGGCGACGAGGTGCTCACGCCGGACTCGTCCCGGTTCTGGGGCGCCGACGAGTGGAAGCCGGGCAGCGTGCCGCGCTACCTCGACAAGCAGTTCCTGCGTGACTGGTCGGGGCAGCTCACCGACTGGAACCGGACGGCGCCGGGCCCGGAGATCCCGGACGAGGTGGTCGAGGCCACCCGCAACCGGTACGTCGAGGTCTACGAGCGCCTCACCGGCGACCGCTGGAGCTGACAGAAACGGCCCGGCGGCGAGCCACCGGGCCGCTTCTCACGGATTCACGCCCACTGGACCGTGGTCTCGTGGGGCAGGCGGGGCAGCCGGTCGCGCCACGGGTTCTCGCCCGGGTGACCCAGGTTGACGACGACCAGGGACCGGTAGCGGCCGCCGGGGAAGAACTCGGCGTCCACACCGGCCTTGTCGAAACCGGTCATCGGCCCGGCGACCAGGCCGATCGCCCGCGCCGCGAGGATGAAGTAGCCGATCTGGAGCCCGGCGCTCAGGTTGCCGGCGGCCAGACGCAGGGCCTCGTTCGCCTCGTAGACGTCCTTCAGCCCCGGATTGTGCGGAAACACCTCTGGTGCGAACTCGTGGAACGAAGTGTCCAGCGCCAGCACGGCCACCGCCGGGGCGCTCTGCGACTTGGGCCGGTTGCCCTCGGCGAGATGCGGGATGAGGCGCGCCCGGCCCTCCGCGCTGCGCACGAACAGCACCCGCAGCGGCTGCGTGTTCGCCGCGGTCGGCGGCCATTTGGCGAGATCCCAGAGTTCCGCGAGCTCCTCGTCGGTCACCGGTGTCGCCGCGAACGCGGACGCCGTGCGCGCCTCGGTGAACAGCAGGGCCCGAGCGTCCGCGGTCAGACCAGCTCTTGAAAAAGTATCCACTTCTAAAAAACTAGTGGCTTACCATCAGAAAGCCCCCGTGAAGATGATCACTAAGAACCGAAAATCCCTGTCGTAGCGAAGTGGTGGGTACAGACCGCTGCTCCCGCCGAGGGCCCGGCGCGTCTCGCTGGCCGCTGGCGCGTCCAGAACGCGAGCCCCACCGGGCGACGTGCGTGAGCGGTTGCGCTCCGAAACCCTCAGGGCAGGTGCTCGTCGGCCCAGAGCGCGATCTGATCCAGGGCCGGCATCAGGGCGCGCCCGGCCTCGGTGAGTGCGTAGGAGACGGAGACCGGTGGGCCCTCGTTGACGGCCCGGATGATCAGGCCGGCCGACACCAGACTGGACAGGCGGTTGGAGAGCACCGAGTCACTGATGCCGTCGATGCCGCGGGACAACTCCCGGAAACCGACCGGGCCGTCGTGAAGCTTGCCCAGCACCGCGGCATTCCACCGGCGGCCGAGGAACTCGAAGGCCCGGGACAGTGCGGCATCCCGGACGCGGCACGACAGCTGCTGCTCCCCATTCACCGCTGTCATGCTGGTAAAGCTACACGGGCGACCGCTGCACGGTGCTCGATTGCTGCTCCGACCAGTTGATCGGCATCTTGCAGGCGCCGCACGAGAGCTGCTCGCCGCACGTTGGGCACCAGTCGTTGGTGCGACGTAAATACCACCCCAGGGCGACCCCGGCGAAGAGGCTGAGCAACCCGACCACCGCCGACACCGTGACCGCGCCGGTCATCGCAGCGGATTCCGGCGAACCAGGCGTAGAGCGCGCTGGTCGAGGGCCGGGTCGGCGTCGGCCCGCGACGTCACGTAGGGCGCCGTGAAGGTGTCCACACCGGTGCCCCGATGATTCTCCGGCCGGTAGGTGACCGTGACCGCGCGGGGAGAGGCCGCCTCGATGACGCCCGCCCGCCAGCCGTCCCGATAGACCCACACCGGATCCGCTGGCCGGTAGCTCTCGGCCGGTGCCACCTCTGCCGGGTCACGGTAGGGCGGGGTGACGGTAGGCGTGGTGGACGCCATCAGGTTCGGCATGAGGGATTGCCTCCAAGGTGTCGAGGCGGTGCTCCGGTGTTCATGAGCAACACCCACAACCGGCTGAGCAGCCGAAGATTTCGGCACGCTCCGTCAGCGGTTGGTACGTGTCTGTCAGCTATCATGCTCGTCATCAAGTGCGTTCGCAAGGCCGGATGCACGTGCATCCGCAAAGAACGAACGGTTGTGAGGCCGCGATCCCGCCGGTTTCGCGAGAAGGATCTCCGCTCTAGGATGCGTAAGGCTGCGCCGGCAGTCACAGAGCAGCGACAAGGAGTCAGGTGAGCGCGGGTTCGCTGGAGGAGGCGCCGGGAGGCGGCCCGACCGTGCTGCGCATCCTGCTCGGCTCCCAGCTTCGGAAGCTGCGGGAGTCGAGGGGGATCACCCGGGAGGCCGCGGGTTACGAGATCCGCGCGTCCGGATCGAAGATCAGCCGCATGGAGCTGGGCCGCGTCAGTTTCAAGGAACGTGACGTCGCGGACCTGCTGACGATGTACGGCGTGAGCGACTCGGCCGAGCGCGACGCGTTGATCAACCTTGCCCGCCAGGCCAACAACCCCGGCTGGTGGCAGCATTTCAGCGATGTCCTTCCGGGCTGGTTCCAGGCGTACCTCGGTCTCGAGGCCGCGGCCTCGCTGATCCGGACGTACGAGATCCAGTTCGTTCCGGGCCTGCTCCAGACGCCCGACTACGCCCGTGCCGTGATCATGTTGGGTCACGCCGGCGCCAGCGCCGACGAGATCAACCGGCGGGTCGACGTTCGTCTCCAGCGGCAGCAGATCCTCACCCGTTCGGGTGGCCCGCAACTGTGGGCGGTGATCGACGAGGCGGTGCTGCGGCGCCCGATCGGCGGCGTCGAGGTGATGCGCGCCCAGATCGAGGCGCTCATCGAGGCGTCGAAACTGCCGAGCGTCCGGTTGCAGATCATCCCGTTCCAGGCGGGCGGCCACGCGGCCGCCGGCGGACCGTTCGCGATCCGCGGTTCCCCGAGCCGGAGCTGCCCGACGTGGTCTACGTGGAACAGCTGACCAGCGCCATCTACCTGGACAAGCGCGAGGACGTCGACCACTACGCCATGGCGATGGAGCGCGTCTGCATCGACGCGGAACCGCCGAACCACACGCCGGACATCCTCGGCAAGCTGTTGAACGAGGTCGGCCGCCCGGCCTGATCAGCACGAAGGGCCGGCCGCGACGTCGCGCGGCCGGACCCCGTACGAATGCCTGAGGGTCAGGCGATCAGGTTGTCGAAGTCTCCGTCGCGGACGCCGCCGAGGAACGCCTCGATCTCGGCCCGGGTGTAGATCAGTGCCGCACCCTCGGGATCGCGGGAGTTACGCACGGCAACATCACCACTCGGCAGGACGGCGCATTCCACGCAGTTGCCACTTGGGTTGCTGCGCCGGCTCTTCTGCCAGGTCACGCCCTGCAGTTCGCCGGCAGGCATGCCGTTGACCACATAGGTCATTCCAAGCTCCCTAGATTTGCCCCGGATCGCCCATCGATCCGGGAATCGGTGGTCTCCGCGTGCCTAAACTGGGCGCTGATGCAAATGCACGTGCATCTGGCCTTGCGTAGTCACGAGATTCTGAGCATGATAACGCACGTACTGGTTCCTAGGGGTGTCACTCAGGGTGACATCTTTAGGTGACGGGTCGGCTGCGGAGCGACGTCTGCGGCCTCGGCGCGAGGCTCCCTGGCGGGGGCGTCCGAGCGAGAGGTGACGAGCATGTCGATACCCAACATCGGCCCCGAGCACCCCGATTCGAGTGAGCCCGGCGCAACCGACAACTCGCGCCGGGCGAACCCGTTGGTCTATCGGGACGAGCCGTTCGCGGACGATGTGTTCGCGGCGTCGACCCGGGCCAGCGCGGTCACCCACCGTTTCGGATTGAGCCGGCCCGGCGGGACCATCCTGCGGCGGCCGCCTGCTGAGGAGGGTGAGTCCGACGCGCGTGACTGAGCTCGTCCGTTGCCACCGCCAGCAACGATCCGCCGGGCAGCCGCGACCCCGGGCGCCGCGCGTCCGTAACCACCGGCTGCGGCCGAGCGGCCCGGCCTGGCCGGTGTACGAGTTCGCCGAATCGGACTACTGCTACGGCATCGGCCCGATCCGGATCCGCCTGGTCCGGGTGAACTGGGCCCAGCCCATCCCACACGAGGGAGACCTCTGGCTCGGCGTCCACGCCATCGTCATCGACCGCTTCGGCCGCGAAGGCGCCGTTCGCGAGATGCTCGTCCGCGCCGACAGCGTGCCGGTGCCCCCGGCGTGCAAGCGCCCCCGGTTACGGGTGTTGCGCAGCACGCCCGTCTGATCACCGGGTGGGCGGCGCGGTTCCCCGTGCTGGGCCGCCCACCCGGCTGTGCCAGCTTTGCTTCGCTTCGCTCCGCGGCAAAACGCCTTGTAACCGGTGTCGAGGCAGGTGATTTCCCGCCGCCAGCAAAACCCGCTGGCGTCGGCAAATCACTTGCCTCGACACCGGCGGCGTTTTGCGGGGGACGTCGAGTGCACCGCCGTACCGCTCAGGGTGACCGTTCCGTGGCCGGGAGCAGTGGATCTTTGCGGCTGGGCTGTCGGGGTTGTTTCGGGGCAGTCGAAACAGCCCTCACGGCCAGCCTGGCCCGGTGGCCCGTGCGGCGCCAGTCGCTCGGGCAGGCTCGGCCCGGCGGTGCGGCATGGGCGTGAATGGGCGGGTGATCGCGTGGAGCGGGCGGGACGGGCAGGGGTCGGCGGGGCGGTTCGGCCCCGTACCGGAGAAGGGGGCAAGCGGACGTGCCCGGGTTAGGGGCCTAAGGCTTGCGGGCCACGCCTGACCAGTAGTAGGCGGCCTCCGGGTTTTCGACATTGCCGTCCGGGCGCCAGGCCGAGACCGGGACCAGGCCGGGCTCGAGGAGCTCCCAGTCGCCGAAGAAGCGCTCGACCGCCTCGCGGCTGCGGGCCACCAGGGTCATGCCGGCGCCTGTGGCGGCGGCGACCGCGGCGTCGACCTCGGCCGGGTTGAAGTCGGCGGTCGGGTGCGTGATGGCGAGGCAGCTGCCGGAGGGCAGGGCGTCGCGCAGCTCGGCGACCTTGGACCATGGGTCGTCGGTGTCGGCGAGCAGCATCAGGATGGCGATCAGGGTGAGGCCGACCGGCTGGGTCAGGTCGAGGGTGTCGCGCAGGGCCGGGTCGTCGAGGATGGAGCGCGGCTCGCGGATGTCGGCGGCGATGTACTCACTGCGGCCGGCGGGGTCGCTGAGCATCAGGGCGCGGGCGTGGACCAGCACGATCGGGTCGTTGTCGACGTAGACGACGCGGGTCTCCGGGGCGATCCGCTGGGCGACCTCGTGCAGGTTGGGCCGGGTCGGGATGCCGGTGCCGATGTCCAGGAACTGGCGGATGCCCTCCTTGGCGACCAGGTCACGGGCCGCCCGGTGGACGAACTTCCGGTTCTCGCCGGCCATGTACTTCATGGCGGGAATGGCCTGGATGATCGCCTCTCCGACGGCGCGGTCGACGGCGAAGTTGTCCTTGCCGCCGAGCCAGTAGTCGTAGATGCGGGCGGAGTGCGGCACGTTGATGTTGACCCCGGGCGGGGCCACCTCGGTGGGTGCGGAACTGCCCTCTGTCACGACCGCCTCCTTGCGACACAACCTGTCGAGCTCAAGCGCAAACAGCCTAGCCCGAACGATCGACCGACTTCACCCCCGCGATCGGGGATTTCAGGCGGCCGAGGCGTATCCCCGGGAGGCGGCCGAGACGACACGATCACGTCCGGCGTGCTTGGCAGAGTACAGGTGACCGTCCGCAGTGGACAGAAGGGCCGGCTGGGTGGGCGCCGCGGCATCCGCGGCGGCGGCGACACCGATGCTCACGGTGACCGGAAGGCCGTGCGTGAGGTCGCGCCAGTCGTGCTCCCGGATCGTCCGGCGGATGCCGTCGAGCAGGGCGAACGCCCGGGCCGGAAGGGTGCCGGGCAGCACGACGAGGAACTCCTCGCCACCGATCCGCGCGGTGAAACCCTCCGGGCAGGCGGCCGCCACCCCGTCCGCGATCAGGGCGGCCACCTTGATCAGCACCTGGTCGCCGACGCTGTGCGAGAGCCGGTCGTTGACCTGTTTGAAGTGGTCGAGGTCGACCAGCGCGATGGTGAGCGACGGGTCCGACTCGATCAGAACGGGCAGCACCTCGTCGACGTGGCGGCGGTTGTGCAGCCCGGTGAGCGGGTCGCGGCGGGCCTGCTCGCGGAACCGCTCGGCCTCCTGCCGGGCCTCGACCGTCTCGAACATCGCCTGCCGGGTACGGGTACGCGCTTCCCGCTGGAGCGAGTGCAGATTCTGGTACGCCGTGAAGAACGTCTTGTGCACCGCGAACGCCTCGGCGAACTCGCCCCGGACGGCGTGCAGCTCGGCCTGCTCCTGGTGCACCCGGACGAGGACCTCGACGAGGTCCCGGTCGGCGCACATGGCCCGGCACTCGTCGAGGCTCTCCTGGGCTCGTGAATACGCCTGTAGGCCGCGCTGCGCCTGGGCGAGGGTCAACAGGTACTCCGGGAGGGCGTCGGCGTCCTCGTGCCGGCCCTCGGCGTGCCGCTCGATGCACAGCCGCATGGTGGTCTCGGCCTCGGCGAACCGTCCGTTGCCGATCTGGATGGCCCCGATCGTGTCGAGGAAGGCCGGTTCGAGGGGGATGCCGCGTTCGCCGGCCAGTCGCTGGAGGCGTTTCGCGACCTCTTCGGCGCGCTGCTGGTGGCCGGTGTCGTATTCCGCGTAGGCGTGGTTGTTCAACAGGCTGAGCAGGACCGGTGACCCGGTGAGGACGGCGAGCTCCTCGGCCTGCGCGTAGCGGATCCGGGCGGCGTCCATCGAGCCGGCCGCCCACAGCGCGTCGGCGAGTTTGGTGCGGTGCCAGATGTGCATGTGGGTGGTGGACTCGTCGTCGAGCAGCTCGACCGAGAGCAGCGCGTGCTCCAGGGCCTGCTCGGAGTCGCCGAGATGCTGGTGGACGCAGGCCCAGATCAGATGGGTGCGGGCGAGCAGGAGACGGGCGTCGTTGCCGACCGCCCACTCGTGGACCTGCCAGATCTGCTCGGCGGCCCCGGCGATGTCGCCCGAGCGCATCCGCATGTTGGCCTGGCAGAGCCGGGCCCGGGCGATCAGGAGTGGATCGCCGAGGACCCGGGCGGCCTCCTCGATGGAGATCGCCCGGGTCAACTCGGCCTGTGCGTCCCAGGAACGCTCGTCTTCGATGGTGAGCAGAGCGGCCGAGAGCACCTCGGCGTCGACCGACCGCACCATCCGAGCCTCCTCTGTTCTGCCGACGTGAACCATCGGCCGGGGAACGTTACGACTGAGGAAACCCGAGATTAGCGCTGTGTGAGCGGATCATTCCAAGGAGTGCGGCGTGATCTGCCCTACTTCGTAGCGGCGGGGACCTTCGCCGGGACGGAGACGTCGACCGTCGAGCGCAGCTTGGCCGGTTTCATGGCGACCGCGGCCACCACGCCGATCGCCGCGACGCCCATGGAGATCAGGAAGATGTGCCCGGTGGCGTCCCCGTACGCGGACCGGACCACGTGCTGGATCGACTCCGGCAGGCTGCTCAGGTTGAGCGAGCTGGTGCCCGAGCCGCCGCCCGCCGGTACGCCCATCGCGGTGAGCTGCTCGTTGATCGAGTCGGTGACCCTTCGGGCGAGGACCGCGCCGAGGACCGAGACGCCGATCGTGCCGCCCAGTGAGCGGAAGAACGCGACGGTCGAGCTGGCCGCGCCGATGTCCTTGAGCGAGACGGTGTTCTGCACGGCCAGGACCAGGTTCTGCATGGACATGCCAACACCGACGCCGACCAGGGCCATTGCCGAGCCGATGTACCAGAGCGGGGTCTCGTGGTCGAGCACGGAGAGCCCGGCGAACCCGATGACCAGGATGATCGTGCCGGCCACCACGTACGGCTTGATCTTGCCGCTCTTGGTCATGGCCTTGCCGGCGATGGTCGAGGACAGCATGATGCCGAACATCATCGGGATCATCAGCAGGCCGGCCTCGGTCGGGCTGTAGCCGCGGCCGATCTGGAAGTACTGGCCGAGGAAGACGGAGCCGCCGAACATCGCCATGCCGACCGCGAGGCTGCCGAGGATGGCGAGGGCGGTGGTGCGCTGGCGGACGATCGGCAGCGGCACCACCGGCTCGGCGACGCGCGACTCGACCCAGGTGGCGATGCCGAGCAGGGCGAGGCCGCCGCCGACCATGGCGAAGGTCTGCCAGGAGACCCAGCCGAACGAGCTGTCCACGAAGGACACCCAGATCAGGAGGACGCTGACGCCGGCGGCGATCAGGGTGGCGCCCAGGTAGTCCACCTTCACGTTCTCCCGGCGGAGGACCGGCAGGTGCAGGGTCTTCTGGAGGACCAGCAGGGCGATCACGGCGAACGGCGCGCCGATGAAGAAGCACCAGCGCCAGCCGAGGGCTTCGGTGTCCACGATCAGGCCGCCCAGCAGCGGGCCGGCGACGGTGGAGAGGGCCAGGACGCCGCCCAGGTAGCCGTTGTAGCGGCCGCGCTCCCGCGGCGGGATCATCGCGGCGATGGCGACCTGCACCAGCGCCTGCACGCCGCCCATGCCGAGGCCCTGGAAGGCCCGGGCGGCGATCAGCTGTTCGGTGGTCTGGGTGAAGCCGGCCGCCAGTGAGCCGATCACGAACAGCACGATGGAGAGCTGGACCAGCAGCTTCTTGCTGTAGAGGTCGGAGAGTTTGCCCCAGATCGGGGTGGTCGCCGTGGCGGTCAGCAGGGTCGCGGTGACCACCCAGGTGTACTGGGTCTGGCTGCCGTTCAGGTCGCCGATGATCTTCGGTAGGGCGGTGGAGACGATGGTGGAGCTGGCCATCGCGACGAAGAGCACGAGAAGGAGGCCGGACAGGGCTTCCATGATCTCGCGGTGCGTCATCGGGCTCTGCTGCTCCACCCGGTCCATGGTGGGTGCGCTCATCGGGCGGCTGGCCTCCTCGGAATGCTTGTGCAGTCAACTGTCGGCCCAAGGTTGCCTAGTGTGCAAGTTTGCACGTTGGGAACTGAATCACACGCCGGTAGGCTCAGGTCATGAGTGAGGCGGGCCTACGGGAGCGCAAGAAAGAGGCCACCCGGCAGGCCCTGTACGAGGCGGCCCTGCGGCTGGCGCTGGAGCACGGGCCGGATCGGATCACGGTCGAGGCGATCGCCGATGAGGCGGGTGTCTCCCGGCGGACCTTCTCCAACTACTTCGCCAACAAGGAGGAGGCGCTCTTCTACGGCGATCAGCGCCGCATGCGGATGCTGGTGGGGCTGGTCCGGGCCCGTCCCGTCGACGAACCCCCGTGGGTCGCCCTGACCGCCGCCGCCGGCGAGTTCTACGGCGACCGGGGCGATCCCGACCCGGAGTGGATCTCCCGGAGCCGCCTGGTCCGCCGGCACCCGTCGCTGGCGGCCGCTCAGGTGCGGACCTTCGCCGGGCTGGAGCGCGAGCTTGCCGCCGAGGTCGCGGTCCGGATCAAGGACCCGGACCCTTCAGGGGTACGGGCGACGCTGCTCGCCGCCACCTTCCTGGCCGCCCTGCGCATCTCGATGAACGCGTGGCTGGAGAATCCCGCGGCGAGGTCGTTCTGGGCGCTGGCCGGGGAGGCGCTGGCCGACGCGGGCCGGGGATTCGACACCCAGCGATAGGGTCCTCAGGCCGACCGCGTGCCGAGGCCGCCGATGACGAGGGTGAGTTGCCGCCGCCAGGCGTGCGGATCGGCCGAGTGCTGTGCCACCCCGGCGTTCGCCATCATCAGCAGCCCCAGGTCGTCCCGGGTGAAATCGGACCGTAGCCGGCCCGCCCGCTGGGCCCGGGACAGCACGTCGACGGCCCGCCGCTGGGCGGCGACCCGCAGCGCGGCCAGTCGCTCGTCGTCGTCGAAGGCCGTGGTGACCAGCAGTTCGGCGAGCCCCCGGTCGGTGGCCTGCAACTCGCAGACCCGGGTCAGGTAGCCGACGAACGCCGCCCACGGGTCCGGATGCTCGAGCGCCTGCTCGGCCAGTTGGACCGCCGCGGTCATGTGGCTCGCGAAGACCTCGGCGATCAGATGGCGGCGGCTCGGGAAGCGCCGGTAGAGGGTGGCGTTGCCGACGCCGGCCCGCCGGGCGATCTCGTCGAGCGACGCGTCTAGGCCCTGCTCGGCGAAGACCTCGCGCGCCGCGGCGAGCAGGGCTGCACGGTTACGGCGGGCGTCCGCACGCAGCCGGGTGGCCATGGGCCACAGGATACGGCGTGCGACGTGAATCACGGAGATCCGATGTTACGGTGCCGCTATGTCACCCAATGAGATCGATGTCCCGGCTGCTGACGGCGTCGCCGAGGCGTACCTCGTGACGCCGGGCGGCCCCGGCCCGTACCCCGCGGTCCTGGTGTTCATGGATGCCTTCGGCCTGCGGCCGCGGCTCATGGAGATGGCGCGGCGGATCGCCGCCCGGGGGTACGCGGTTCTCGTCCCCAATCTCTTCTACCGCGACGCGAGCGGGCCCCTGGTCACCCCGGAGGAGCTGACCGACGGCGCGAAGCGGGGCGCCGCGTTCGGTCGCCTGATGCCGATGATCCGTGCCCTCACGCCGGAGCGGATCGTCGCCGACGCCACCGCCTACCTGGACTTCCTCACCGGGCAGGAGCAGGTGGCGGACGGTCCGGCCGGGCTGGTCGGCTACTGCATGGGCGGGCGCAACGCGTTGATCGTGACGGCGGCGCTGCCGGACCGGATCGCGGCGCTGGGCAGCTTCCACGCGGGCTCCGTGGTGACCGACGCGCCGGACAGCCCGCACACGGGTGTCGCCGCGATCACCGCCGAGGTCTATTTCGCGCACGCCGACAACGACGGCTCGATGACGCCCGAGCAGATCAAGACGCTGGAGGCCGCCTTCGACGCGGCGGGCGTCACCTACACCTCGGAACTGTACGAGGGCGCGCCGCACGGCTTCACCATGTCGGACACCTCGATGCACCACGAGGAGGGCGAACGGCGGCATTGGGAGGCGCTCTTCGCCCTGCTGGGCCGCACCCTGCCGGTCAGGTGACGCAGAACTCGTTGGACTCCGGGTCGGCCATCGTCAGCCACGAGTGCGGGCCCTGCCGGCCGGCCCAGAGGAAGGTGGCGCCGCGCTCGACCAGCCGGTCGCGGACCGCGTCCCGCTGGTCCGCGCCGACGAAGACGTCGAGGTGTACCCGGTTCTTCACGGTCTTGGCGGCGGCGTCGAACTGGAAGAGGACCCGCTGATCGGTCTCCGGGTGACGGATCGCCGCGCCGGCCCGCCACACGAGTCTCCCGCGGTGGTGGGTCGTCTCCTCGTCGGTGGCGAAGCCCTTGGCGACCATCTCCTTGATGAACGCCTCGTCCTGGGGCTCCACGTTCCAGCCCATGGTCTCGGCCCACCAGTCGGCGAGCGTGTGGGGTTCGGTGCAGTCCACGACGATCTGGAAGTCGTATGCCATGGACCGCACGCTACCCACGGAACAGGACGAAAAACGGCCTAATTGGCGTACAGGCCGGGGAAGAAACGATCGATCGCCGTCACGTCGTACACATGCCGGACCTCGTTGATGCGCTGATCCTGGACGCTGAGGAACTCGACCAGGCGGGCCGTGCCGAACGGCGCCGCCAGGTCGTAGATCAGCGCGGACCCGTCCACCGCGTCGGTCCGGGCGACCACCGAGACACCGTCCGCGAAGGCGGCGATCCGGTGCAGGACCTGGAGCATCTCCTCGTCGTCGACCGGGGCGTCGAGGTTCCACTCCGCCTCGACGTCCGGGGCGAGCAGCTTCCGTGCCCCGGGCAGGTCGTCACTGGTCCACGAACGGATCCAGAAATCCACTACGTCCATGTTCCTCAGCCGTTCAGGATCGCGTCGGCGATGTGCGGGGTGACGGGCATGGCCTCGGGGGCGGGTGCGAGACCCAGGAGGGCGGCGGTGGCCTGCGCGGTGCGCCGGGCGGCCAGACCATCACCGTACGGGTTCCCGCCGGCCGTCATGGCGTCGCGGCGGACCCGGCTGTCCAGCAACGCGGACGCCTCCGACACGATCAGCGCGGTGTCCGGCCCGACCGGCTCGGCGCAGCCGGCGTGCAGCGACTCGACCCGCTCGGTGACGTCACGCAGCACCAGGGCCGGCACCCCGAACGACGGCGCCTCCTCCAGGGGGCCGCCCGAGTCGGTCAGCAGCAGGTACGCCTCGGACAGCAGCCGGGACAGGTCCGGGTAGGACAGCGGGCCGGTGACCGTCACCCGCTCCACCCCGGCCAGCGCGGTGTCCACCCGGGACCGGACCGCCGGGTCCGGGTGGCCCGGCAGGATCACGTCGATGTCCGGGTAGCGGTCGATCAGCTCGCGGACCGCGGCGAGGATCCGGTCGTGGCGATCCGCGGTCACCAGGATCAGGCGGTTGCCGCCGGCGGCCCGGGCCGCGGCGACGTCCGGGTTCTCGAACGGCGGTTTCCGGCCGGCCACCGCGAGCGTCGCGTCCACCACGGTGTCGCCGGTGATCAGCACGTCGCGGGCCGGGATCCTCTCGTCCAGCAGATTCATGGCGGCCAGCGGGGTGGGCGCCAGGTGCAGGGCGGCGACCTGGGCGGCCAGGCGGCGGTCGCCCTCCTCCGGGAACGGCGACCCCGGGTCACCCGAGCGCCGGCCGGCCCCCAGGTGGACGACCGGGATGCGGCGCCAGAACGCGGCCAGCGCGCCGGCCAGGCTGGTGGTGGTGTCGCCCTGCACGATCACGGCGGCCGGGGTGCGTACCGACCACAGCTCGTCCAGCTCGCGGATCATCGCGGTGAGCGACTCGGTCCGGCCGTCGGTGGACGGTTCGACCTGGAGCGTGATGTCCGGTTCGAGATCGAACGCGGCGAGCGCCTCGGTGACCATCCTGGAGTGCGGACCGGCGGCCAGCAGTACCGGCTCGAGCAGACCGGCCTCACGTATGGCGAGAGCGACCGGGGCGAGCCGGACGGCCTCGGGGTGGGTGCCGCCGACCAGGTGGGCTTCACGACGAGACATGCGGAGCCTCTTCTCGAGGGGATCTCAGGCGGGGATCTCCTCCGCAATGATCACTGTCTGTGTCGTCAGCCGAGGTAGTTGGACATTATGTCGCTACCGAGCGTGACTCAAGGGCGGTGAGCGGAACGGAGGAGAAGATCGGCCAAACCGGCGAACTCAGACATCTCATACCGTGCTGATCACCGGAAACCAGGCGTTTCCCGACAGGCCGGAAGAGTGATCAGGCGACTTCGGAGAGTGATCCTGCGGCCCGCGTGAGGTCGGCTACCAGGGATAGTGGAACTGCCGCGGTCAGTCGAGGAGGCTCGGGTTGTCGCGCAGCATGGCGGCCAGACGGCGGGCCGCCAGCTCCGTCTCCTCGGGGCGCTCCACCTGTAGCGGGATCGGCTCGGGAAGCGGCTCCGGGAAACCCGGCTGTGGCTCGGGGTGTGACGGCTCCGGGTAGGCGTGTGCGGCCGGCGCGGGCACGTACGAATGCGGGGTCGCCTGGGATGGCACATGCGGAGGCGGCGTCGGAGCGAACGGATGCGGCGTGGTGTTGCCCAGGTCGGCGTAGCCGGCCGGATCGTGGCCGAAAGCGTGCTCGTGGCGGTTGGTGACGAAGGGCTGCTCGGCCGTGGTCGGCTCGTCGTAGGCCGCGTGCTCGGCGTAGGCGGCCGGCTCCTGGTAGACGGGCTCCGGGTACTCGAAGTCGGTCGGGCCGAAGCGGTCCTGGTCGTCGCGGCTGGCCCGGGGGACGGGCGGCGGCTCCTCGACCGGCTCCTCGACGTCGATCTCGAAATCGGCGTGCCGCGGGGCGGGGTCGGTGGCGCGAACCGCGACTCGATTGTCGGCGCTCACCTGGACCGTGCCGTCGGCGAACGAGAATTGGAGCAGCATCGGGTCGCCCGCGCCCTCGACGCCGACCGTGACGCCCAACTGGGGATTCCGGGCCACCACGGCCGCGATCGCCTCGACCAGCTCGGTCACCGCCGGCGGGGTGCCGTTGGCCTCGCCGGCGGCGCGGCGCCTCAGCTCATCCCGCCGGGCGAGCTTGTCGAGCGCGTCGTCCAGTCCGCCTCGCACGTCACCGTCCTCTTTCGCTGCGCGGTCGCCCGGTTTCCACTCTGCTCCTCGACGGGCCGGTTTGGGAACCGTCCCGTCCTGGGATCGCTGCGGAATCCGTGACCGGGCAACCGGTCACAACCCTATGACTTCATCCGGATCGCCTTGTCGAGTGCCTGGTCCAGCACAACGAGGAGGGCATCCCGCACGGATGCGCGGAACCGTGCGTCAAAGGATATGACTGGCACGTCCTCGCGAACCGCGAGGGCCCACCGAACCTCGTCGATGCTGTAGGACATCTGCCCGTTGAAGGTGTTGATGCCGACAACGAACGGGAGGCCCTGGCGCTCGAAGTAGTCGACTGCCGGATAACAGTCGTCTATTCGGTTGGTATCTACCACAACCAGTGCACCAAGGGCACCTCGGACCAGGTCGTCCCACATGAAGGCGAACCGGGTCTGGCCGGGCGTGCCGAAGATGTAGAGCTTGAGCGTCTGGTCGATGGTGAGGACGCCGAAGTCCATCGCGACCGTGGTGCCGGTCTTCATGGTCGCCTGACCGGGGTCGTCGATGCCGACGGACTCCGAGGTCATCTCGGCCTCGGTGGTGAGCGGCGAGATCTCGGAGATGGCGCCGACGGTGGTCGTCTTGCCGACCCCGAAGCCGCCGGCCACGATGATCTTGACCGGAACCGGCGCCTTCTTGGGCTCCGGCGCGCCGGGTATGCGCGCGGTACCGACGACGCGGTTAGCTGATGGATCGAAGTCCACGGATCACTCGCATGATGGTCTCGGGGTCAGGTGTGTCGTTGTCCAGCACGTGGACGTCGAGCTGGCCGGTGGCACGCAGGTCGCCGACCAGGATTCGGGTCACGCCCAGGTGCAGGTGGAGTCGTGCGGAGATCTCGGCTACCGAGATCGGGCTCTCCTCGCAGAGAGCCACGATCGCCCTGGTTTCCGGAGAGAACCGGGACGCCGGCGCACCCGGCACCAGCGTCACCTGAGTCTCCATACCGATGTCGGGATCGCCTCCATCGGTCCGCCCGGACGTGATGACGAACGGGCGCAGCGTATTGGTCGATGCCTCGACCGGCGGGTGCTCCCCGGTGGGGGTGTAGCCGCCGGTCGAGTGCTGGTTACCGGATTGCAGGAAGGGCCGGACTCCGGGCCGCGCCGGAGGTACCGGGTCGTCGGAATCCGGGGGGGTCACTGCTGGACTGCGTTCTTCAGCTCGGCGATGAGACGCGGGCTCAGGGCGCCACCGGCACGGGTCGCGAAGAGCGTCATCTCGTACGCCAGGGTGCCGAGGTTCGCGGACCGGTCGGCGATGACGCCCAGCACCGAGCCGGCGCTGATCGCGGTCACCAGCAGGTAGCCGTCGGCCATGTCGATGATGACCCGGTTCAGGGCGCCCAGCCGGTACCAGCTCGCCGCACCACCGGCGAGGCTGGTGAGCCCGGAGACCACGGCCGCGAGGCGCTCGGCGTTGGGCCGGTCCTTGATCGCGGACATGGCCATCAGGAGGCCGTCCGAGGAGACCGCGATGGCCTCGATCACGCCCGCGGTGCCGGAGGTGAACGAGTCCAGCAGCCAGTTGAAGGTTTTGGCTTCGGCGCTGAGCTGACTTGACGCGGTGGAGTAGGGGGAAGTCATCGCGGTTGTCCCTCGTGTTGTGGCTGACTTTCATTCAGTGCGAGTGCGACCCCGTACTCGAACTGATCCATCAGGGCTCGGGCGGCCTCGGGGTCGAGCGTGGTCGGGGCCGGCGGGGTGATCGGTTGACGCATCTCGTCGAGCGGCAGGGTGGCGCCCGGCACGCGACGGGTCAGCTGTGGGCCACCGTTGGACGACGGCGGGGCCGGCGGAGCGACCGGCGCGGGGGGCGGTTCCCAAGCGGCGGGCGCGGGTTCCTCCCAGGCCGGGGCGGGGGTGTCCCACACCGGAGCGCTGAGGTCGGGAGCCTGCATCGAGACGCTGGTGTCGCTGATGTCGCCGTGGGCCCGGCTGACACCGGCTTCGAAGGCGTCGAACATGGCCCGGGCGGCCAGCGCGTCGTCCTGTGTGGTGGGTACGGCCATCCGCTGCACGGTGGTGTCCTCCGCAGCCGGGAGCTGGCTGCCGGGAACCCGGCGGCGCAGCGGGGCGGCGGCGGGCTCCTCGCGGTGCACCGACGGAGCGGCGACCGGCTCCGGGGTGTACGGCGCGGGGCTGACCGGTGCGGGGCTGACCGGCGCCGGGATGGCGGCCGGGGCCCAGGCGGTCTCCTGCGGCATCGGGGTGTGCCAGCCACCCTGCCCGGCGGGCAGTTCCGGCCGCGAGTTCGGGACGCGGCCGGCCACCGGGGTGCCCATGTCGTAGGCGGGCGCCGGCTCCTGGTACGCCGGGCGCGGCGAATACACCGGCTCGGCGTCGTAGACCGGCTGGCCCGCGTACGGGTCAGCGGCCGGGGCCGATTCGAGGGCGGGCGCGGACGCCGGACCGAACGCGTTCCAGGACCGGCCGGCCTCGACGATCTCGGTGGCCCGGCCCAGCACCACCGGGTCGAACGGCTGCTGGCTGCCCGGCACCGAACGGACCGCGCCGCTGGCGATCGCGACCTCGGTGGTGTTGCCCCGCAGGGCGGGCGAGTAGGCGGGCGCCGCGGCGACCGGCTCGGGGGCCCGGATCTGCGGCGGCACCGGTGCGGCCGGGAAGGCCGACGGGTAGCTCGGCGCCGCGATCGGGGTGAGGTTCTCCACCCGGGTGACCAGGTGCGACGGGTTCAGGTCGATCCAGGCGGTCAGACCGCCGTCCGGGGTGTCGGTGAGGGTCACCTCGATGCCGTGCCGGCGGGCGAGCCGGCCGACCACGAAGAGACCGAGCACCTCGGTGGGGGCCAGGTCGAGCCGCTCACGGCGGGTCAGTCGCGCGTTCTCCTCGGCCAGACGCTCGGGCGCGAGGCCCAGGCCGTGGTCGATGATCGCGAGGCGGGCGCCGCCGCGCAGTTCGTCGGCGGTGACCGTGACGTTGGTGTGCGGCGGGGAGAACGAGGTCGAGTTCTCCAGCAGCTCGGCCAGGAGCAGCGTCAGGTCGGCCAGGATGGCCGGGACCACGACGATGTCCTCGGGGATGTCCACCTCGACACGGGTGTAGTCCTCGATCTCACCGAGGGCGAGACGGACCACGTCGGAGAGGGCCAGCGGGGCCATGTGCTCGTTCGCGCCGGCGCCACCGGAGAGCACGACCAGCGCGGACGCGTTCCGGCGCAGACGGCTGGACATGTGGTCCAGGCGGTACAGCTCACGGAGCCGGTCGCTGTCGGTCTCCTTGCGCTCCAGGGAGTCGATCAGGCTCAGCTGACGGCCGACCAGGTTCTGGGTACGACGGCCGACGTGGCCGAACATCTGGGCGACGTTACGGCGACCGAGAACCTGGCGCTCCACCAGCCGGGCGGCGGTGGTCTGCACGCGGTCGAACGCGCGGGCCAGGTCACCGATCTCGTCCTGGGCCTCGACGTCGACCGGGTCGAGTCGAATCGGGCGGACCTGGGCCTCGGCCTCGTCGTCGGCCACGCGCTCCAGCTCGGACTCGGCGGCGCGGGCGATCCGGTCGGCCGAGACGGTCAGACGGCGCAGCGGCCGGGCGACCGCGCGGGCCATGATGATCGACAGTGTGGCGACCAGGATCAGCAGCAGGAAGGTGCCGCCACCGAGGAGCACCGACTGGCGGATGGCGCTTTCCCGGTTGTCGGTCGCCGTGGTGTCCACGTCCTGGGCCACGCGCTTCTCGACGAAACTACCCAGAACGACCACCGTCTGGAGGGACGGGAAGACCGTCCTGATGTTCAGTTTCTGCAGCGCCCCCGTCGGGTTCGTCTGAAGGTTCTTGACGAAGGTGGAGCCCATACGGCCGGCGAACGCCTGCTGGTTGGCGAGGTAGAGCTTGTACTGCGGGTCGGTGAAGTAGATCCGCGACGAGCGGATGATCGATTCGACCTGGGCAAAGGTCGCGTTGAACTGGCTCAGCAGGAACGCGGCGTCCCGCGGGTTGCTGCCGGCCGCGACCGCCGCCGAGGCCATCCAGCAGGCCGCTTGGTTGATCAGGTCGTCCGAGCGCATGGAGCGGTCCAGCGCGAAGATCTGTCGGCCGAGGCCGGTGGTCAGGTCAGCCTTGCTGGACAGGCCCAGACCGTCGATCAGCGGGTCGACCGCGCCGGTGAAATCCGCGACGACCTGGGAGACGTCGATCGCTTGGTTCAGCACGTTCTGTCGAGTGCTGCTGAGCCGGGTGGCGGCAGCGACGGCACGGCGCAGGGCCACCGGGGCGTCATCATCGGCGAGCCCGGCCACCGCGTCGGCGGCCTCCGCGCTCTGCACCACCAGGGTCGTGCGGTCGATCAGACCGAGTAGATAGCCGACCGACAGCAGGCGCTCTTCCTGGATCTCGATAAGCGCCGAACTGACCTGGGTGGCCCGCTGGATGGTGTCCGAGATTTCACCGGCGACGCGAGCCGCGTCGATGCGTTCGTAGATGACCGGAACACTCAGGCCGAGGACGCCGAGTAGCGGTACGAGGATCAGCAGGGCGAGTTTGCCCAGGATGCGGAACTTACCGAAGAGCACCGGAACGCTCCCGCCCAGTAGCACTGCCGCCGTAGCCGGGGGCCTGGTCGTACGGGCTGACCGCGGACGGCCCTGGGCCGTCGCTGTCGGCACGCACCGAGACGTCCCGGCTGCTGTCGAGCGAGTCGCGGACCTGGGCGGCCCGGCTCCGGGTCCAGAAGGCGGCGACCAGCAGCAGCGCGATGGAGACGCCGAGCAGCGCCCACGCCTCGATCTGGCGGATCTGGAGATCGTCGTCGCGCTCCTCGAGGAGCGTCGACAGCTCCTTGAGGGTCACCGTGGTCAGCGCGTTCAGCGCGGTGGACAGCGTGCTCTGCGCGGTCACCAGGGTCGACACGTTCGGGTCACCACCGTAGTTGGTGCCACGGTTGGCGGACTCGACGCCACGACGGAACGAGTCGAGGTTGCTCACCAGGTTGCCGGCGAGCGTGGAGCTCTCGGTGTCCTCGGCGGCGGCCTGGAGGTGGTCGGTCAGCTTTTCGACGCTCTCCTCGACGGCCTCGACGGCGACGCCGAGCTGCACCTGGAGGACGGCCCGCTGCCGCTGGCCGGCGGCGGCCAGCATGTTGGCCGAGTCGCTCATCCGGCTCACGTTGGTGACCGCCTCGGGCATGTCCACCGTGATGGTCTCCTGGATGAACCAGATGTCGGACTGCTGGTCCATGTTGAGCTTGGAGTTCTCGCGGACCTCGCTGTACAGCGCGAGGGCCAGCTCGCCGACCTCGACGTGGGAGTCGTAGACGGTCTGCGCGGAGCCGGCGATGCCGGGCAGGCGGCCGATCTTCTCCTTCAGGCCGGCCCAGCGGCTGGAGGTGTCCAGCTCCTCGCCGAGACGTGCGTCCGCCGCCTGCACCCGGGCGACGGCGGCGGTCAGCGACTGGGGCTCGGTGGAGACACCCTGCAGAGCCTGCGACTGCGACTCGGCGAGGGCGCTGACCAGCGGCGCCAGGGTCGCCAGGTACTCGACACCGTGCTGCTTGAGCTGCGTCTCGTCCCGCTGAGTGTTGATCTCGTCCAGGACACGCAGGAACAGGGCTGCGGTCGGCAACACGACGAGAACCGTCAGCACCACCGCGAGGGCGGAGCGTAAACGCGTTCGCCGGCTGTTCACCGAGACTGACATTGCTTTAGTCCTCCGCCATGCACACGCGATGGGCCGATGGGGGGCTACGGAGAGTAGCCATGCGGGCGCGCCGATCCGGGTCAATCTATCCGAGAAATCCTCAGAAAACCCCTTTCCAAGGGTCAGAGTTCGCTCGGCTGATCGGGGGATACGCGGCGCTGCCGACTTGGTTGTACGAACGCCCGGGCTGGGGCCGGATCGAGAAAGGCCCAGTCCACGCTGCTTCCGGAACAAGTGCGGAGCGCCGCGGGAGATCGTATCCGCACCCCAGGCGGGACGTGAATATGAGTTCTACTTCGGATTTGTTACATCTGGGTAGCGATGCATTCACGGAACGTGGTTGAACGATCGCTCAGCGGAAAAATTGTGCGCAGAGTAATTGATCAAATACGTAATGACGGGTCCCTCCGTCCCGTTTTCGGCACGGAGGGACCCGAATGACTCAAATCCTGGCCAGTGCCTTACGGAGCGGGTCGAGCCCCAGCGAACCGAGGTCGAGCGCGTCCCGGTGGAACCTCTTGAGGTCGAAATCACTGCCTTTGCGGCGCTTCGCCTCGTCGCGGGCCTCGAACCAGATCCGCTCGCCGACCTTGTACGAAGGCGCCTGCCCCGGCCACCCCAGATAGCGCTTCCACTCGAACCGGAGGACCTCCTCCGGCATCCGGGTGTGCGCCCGCAGGAACTCCCAGCCGAGTTCCGGCGTCCATCGTTCCCCCGGGTGGAAGCCGAACGGGTTGTCCCGCGGGATCGGCAGCTCCAGGTGCATGCCGATGTCGACGATCACCCGGGCCGCACGCAGCGCCTGGCCGTCGAGCATGCCGAGCCGGTCGCCCGGATCGGTGAGATAGCCCAGCTCGTCCATCAGCCGCTCGGCGTACAGGGCCCAGCCCTCACCGTGGCCGGAGCACCAGCAGAGCAGCCGCTGGTACCGGTTGAGCCGGTCGGCGCGCAGCAGCGTCTGGCTGACCTGGAGGTGATGGCCGGGCACACCCTCGTGGTAGACGGTGGTGACCTCGCGCCAGGTGGAGAAGACCTCCTGGCCCTCCGGCACCGCCCACCACATCCGGCCGGGCCGGGAGAAGTCCTCGCTCGGGCCGGTGTAGTAGATGCCGCCGTCGCTGGTCGGCGTGAGACAGCACTCCAGCTTCTGGGCCGGGCCCTCGATGTCGAAGTGGACACCGTTCAGCTCGGTGATCGCCCGGTCGGAGAGGGCCTGCATCCAGTCCCGGAAGGCCTCCTTGCCGCGGATGTTGCGGGCCGGGTCGGCGTCGAGCACGGCGACCGCCTCGTCCACCGTCGCCCCGGCGCCGGCGATCGCCGCCGACACGGCGCGCATCTCCCGCTCCAGCCGGTCCAGCTCGGCGAAACCCCACTGGTACGTCTCCAGCTGGTCCACCTTGGCGCCGAGGAAGTACTGCGAGGCCAGCGCGTACCGCTCGGGGCCGGCCGCCTCCTTCTCCCGGCCGCGCGGGGCCAGCTCGTCGCGGAGGAAGCCACCGAAGGAGGCGGTCGCCGCGGTGGCCGCCGCCGCGCCCCGCTCCAGCTCCTTGGCGAGCGCGCCGGACGCGCCCAGCCGCCGGGCCAGCCCGTGGAAGAAGTCGTCACGGGCCGGATCGGTCCACGCCTCGCACTGCTCGGCCACCGCCAGCAGCTGCGCCCGGGCACTGACCCGGCCGTCGCCGGCGCCCTCGAGCAGGGTCCGCCGGTACTGCTCCAGGGCGTACGGGAAGGCGTTGAGCCGGGCCGTGATGTCGGCGACCGCCTGCTCGCCCTCGGTGGGCATCACGTCGAGGACCATCCGCAGCTCGTGCAGCGAGCTGGTGATGACGCTGATGTCGGTGCTCACATAGCCCGCGTCGTACTGCGCCAGTTGCAGGCCCAGCCGCTCCAGCATGGCGTCCTTGGCGACCTGCTCGGATTCGTGCTCCGGCTCGGTCACGTCGAGATCGTTGATGGTCCGGCGGAGCAGCTCGGCCTGTGCCTCGAAGCCCTCCGGGGAGAGGTCGTCGGTCTTGTCCTCGTAACCGGTTATGCCGGTGGCGGTGGCGCCGGTCGGGTTGAGCGCGGCCCATTCGTCGACGTATCGGTTCGCGAGTTCGTCAATTCGTCCCACGCCGAGACCCTACGGGATCTCAACCGTGTGATCCGGTCCACTCCAGCAGGCGTTCGGCCGTCCAGGTGTTCACCACCCGGTCGGCCGGCACCCCGCACAGCGCGGCCCGCCCACAGCCGAAGTCCAGCCAGTCCAGCTGGCCGGGGGCGTGCGCGTCGGTGTCGATGCTGAACACGCAGCCCGCCTCCACCGCGACGGTGAGCATCCGCTTCGGCGGGTCGAGCCGGTCCGGCCGGGAGTTGATCTCGATGGCCTTGCCGTGGTCGAGGCAGGCGGCCAGCACCTTCTCCAGGTCGAAGTCGCTGGGTGGCCGGGTCCGGGCCCGGCGGTGCGCGGCGTCGCCCTCACCGGCGGCCGGCACCTTGCGCCCGGTCATGTGCCCGAGGACGTCGAGATGCGGGTTGCCGATCGCGGTCACCATCCGCCGCGTCATCCGGGACGCGTCGTCGCGCAGCTTGCTGTGCACCGAGCCGACCACCACGTCGAGCCGGGCCAGCAGCTCCTCCTCCTGGTCCAGGCTCCCGTCATCGAGGATGTCCACCTCGATGCCGGTGAGGATGCGGAACCCGTCGGGCAGCGCCTCGTTCAGCATCGCCACGTGGTCGAGCTGTTGCCGCAACCGGTCGGCGGTCAGCCCCCGGGCCACGGTGAGCCGTGGCGAGTGGTCGGTCAGCACGAAGTACTCGTGGCCCAGGTCGGCGGCGGCCAGCGCCATCTCCTCGATCGGTGAGCCGCCGTCCGACCAGTCCGAGTGCACGTGACAGTCACCGCGCAGCGCGGCCCGCAGCGCGGCGGCCGCGGCCGGTGTCTCGGTGCCCTCGGTGGCGGTCAGCCGGCGCAGGTAGACCGGCTCCTCCCCGGCCAGGGACTCGGCCACGCAGCGCGCGGTCACGTCGCCGATGCCGGGCAGCTTCGCCAGGGTGCCCGCCTCGACCCGGGCGGCCAGATCGTCCGGCGGGGTCTTGGACACGGTCGCGGCCGCCGACCGGAAGGCGCGCACCCGGTACGTCGCCTCGTTCGCCCGCTCCAGCAGGAACGCGATGCGCCGCAGATCGGCGACCGGATCACGAGAAGCCATGACCGCAGCCTAGGTCCTTTTATGGATCTTGCCCGGTGCATATCGAGGTCGGTATCTTCCGACGGCCGCCCGGACGGGCGCACCACGGGGAGGGAACCACCGCCATGTCCACTACGCTGCGCGCCGCCGTCTCGGTCGCGATGCTCGTCGGCTTCTACGTGCTGGGCCTGCTCCAGCTGGCCCTGGTCGGCTGGCTGCTCTACGAGATCTGGACGCACATGCACGGCGCCGGAGCGGCCAAGCTCAGCTGGCTCCTGCTCGCGGCGGTCGGCGCGGTGGCCGCCGGTCTGTGGCGGGCGATCCGGGCCAAGCCGGACGAGCCGACCGGCATGCTGATCACCCCGGAGCAGGCGCCCGAGCTGTGGGCGACGGTCCGCGAGCTGGCCACCGCGGCCGGCACCCGGGCACCCGACGAGATCCGCCTCGAGCCGATGGTCAACGCGGCGGTCAGCGAGGACGCCAGGCTGCTCGGTCTGCTCGGCGGCACCCGCCGTCTCTACCTGGGCATGCCGCTGCTGCAGACCTTCACCGTCGACCAGCTGCGCGCGGTCCTCGGGCACGAGCTCGGCCACTACTCCGGCTCGCACACCCGGCTCGGCGCCATCGCGTACCGGGGCCGGCTCGCCATGTACGAGACGCTCAGCCGGGTCGGCCGGTACAACGTGTTCGGCTGGGTCTTCAAGGGCTACGGCATGCTCTACCGCCTGGTCAGCAACGCGGTCGGCCGCCGGCAGGAGTTCGAGGCCGACGAGGTGGCGGTCCGGGTGGCCGGCGCCGACGCCGCCGTCGGCGTGATGCGCGAGCTGCCGGTGGCCACCTTCGCGTGGAACTTCTACTTCGGACAGTACGTCGCCCAGGGTGTGGAGCTGGGCTACGCGCCGGACGACATCTTCGGCGGCTTCGGGCGGATGCACGCGGCCCGCACCGACGCCCTGGCCGGGTTGCGCGACATCGAGCCGGACGACGAGACCTCGGTGTGGGACACCCACCCGGCCCTCGGCGAGCGGATCACCGCGATCCGGGCCCTGCCCCCGGTCCAACACGCCGCCGACCAGCGCCCGGCCACGGTCCTGCTGCCGAACGTCGACGAGGTCGGCCGGGCCCTCCAGGCCGAGTCCTTCGACTTCGGCGACCGGCCCGTGCTGCCCTGGGCCGAGTTCACCTCCGCCTCGATCACCGCGGCCCGGCAGCGCGGCGCCGACCGGATCTTCCGGTCCACCGCCCGGCTGCTCGGCGTCCAGGAGGCCGGCCTGGCCGAGATCCTCGACCTGGCCGCCAAGGGCAAGCTGGGCAAACTGGCCGCCGAGTTCTTCCCGGACGCCACCCGCAAGGAGGCCGCCCTCGCCTTCGCCGACCCGATGGACGACCTGATCACGCTCGCCGCGGTACGCTCCGGAGTGGTCGGCTATCAGCACTCCTGGTCCGGCCCGGCACAGCTCGTGGGCCGGGCCGGGCAGCCGGCCGACTTCACCGAGATCGCCAAGCTGGCGGTCGTGCCGGAGAGCGTGGCGGAGGCCCGCGCCCGGCTCGGCGCGCTCGGCATCCAGATCGAGGCGGTCCGGGTCGTCGAGTCCCGCGCCACGGCCGGCGGCTCGGACGTGATCGGGGCGATGGCCAACGTCCGCGTGAACGACCAGGAGACCGACCTGATCATGCTGGACCGTGGTTTCGTCCTCGTGCCCGCGCCCAAGGGCACCGACGACGGTGAGAAGCGGCTCAAGGAGATGCTGTCCAACAACGACCCGGCGACGCTGGCCCAGATCTACCGCTACCTGCCGTACGAGGAGATCACCGGCGCCCGGGTCCTCAAGCCGGTGCCGATCAGCGCCGAGGTGGACCTGCACGACGGCTCCACGGTCCGGATCAAGGCCCGGTGGACCGGCGAGGAGCTGGGCAAGAGCCAGGACACCCTGGAGAAGATCCTGAACCGGCTCGACGAGCGGGCCGAGCGCTGATGCGGACGATCGACTGGGTCAACGGGGCCGTCGAGATCATCGACCAGACCGCGCTGCCGAACGAGGAGCGGGTGCTGCGGCTGCACACCGTGGGCGAGCTGATCGCGGCGATCCAGTCGCTGGCGGTCCGGGGCGCTCCGGCGCTCGGGGTGGCCGGGGCCTTCGGGGTGGCACTGGCGGCCCGCGTTCATGAGGACGACCCGGCGGCGCTGTCGGTGGCCGTACAGAAGATGGAGAGCGCGCGCCCGACGGCGGTGAACCTGGCCCGCGGAGCCCGTCGTGCCGCCGCGCTGATCCCGCACGGGCCGGAGGCCGTGCTGGCCGAGGCCTGCCGGGTCCGTGACGAGGAGATCGAGGCGTCGGCGGCCATGGCGCGGCTCGGCGCCGACCTGGTCGCCGAGCTGTGCGGGCCCCGGCCCCGGCTGCTCACCCACTGCAACACCGGCGGGCTGTGCGCGGTGACCACCGGCACCGCCCTCGGCGTGGTCGGTGAGCTGCACCGGCGTGGCCGGCTCGCCGGTGTGATCGCCAGCGAGACGCGGCCACTGTTGCAGGGCGCCCGGCTCACCTCCTGGGAGCTGACCCGGTGGGGCATCGAGCACCGGGTGGCGGTCGACTCGGCCGGGCCGTTCCTGATGGCCCGCGGCGAGGTGGACGCGGTGATCCTCGGCGCGGACCGGATCTGCGCCAACGGCGACGTGATCAACAAGATCGGGACGTACGCGCACGCGCTCGGCGCGCGGCGGGCCGGGATCCCGTTCCTGGTGGTGGCACCGGAGTCCACGGTCGACGTGGGCACGCCCTCCGGTGCGCAGGTGGAGATCGAGGACCGGGGTTCGGCCGAGGTCACCGCCTGGAGCGAGGCGGTGAACCCGGCCTTCGACATCACCCCGTACGACCTGGTCACGGCGATCGTCACGGACCGCCGCGTGATCCGCGTCGACCGGGGCGAGAAGCCTTAACCCTGGGGCTTCCAGGGCTTCATCCACGGCGACTCCGGCCAGCCCTCGGCGGCCGCCATCAGCGGGTACGCGGTGGCGCCGTCGACGGTCTGCCGGATCACGTCGGCGTGCCCGGTGTGCCGTGCGGTCTCCTGGATGAGGTGCAGCAGCACCCAGCGCAGCGACCAGGCGTCGTACTCCTTGGGATTCCACGGCACCGAGTGGTCGATCGGCACCGGGTGGTCGAGGTCGGCGATGTCCCGGACCGTCTTCTCGGTCGCCTCGGCCACCCGGTTGTAGTACGCGAACAGCTCCTCGACGCTCTCCCCGTCGGCCAGCCTGAAGTTGCGCTCGTAGGCCTCGTAGTCCACCGGGCCGTGCTCGCCGCGCACGGTGGACATCCAGCCCTCCTCGGTGGCGGCGCAGTGCCGGATCAGCCCGCCGACGCTGAGCTCGCTGGCGCTCGGCACGGCCCGCAGCTGCTCCGGGGTGAGCCCGTAGGCGGTCAGCCTGATCACGTAACGCATCTGGGCGAGGTAGGCGAGCAGACCGTCCTGCTCATCGGTGACGGGGCGGACCTGACCGGGCATCGGAACTCCTAAGCGGTGGCTTTCTGGCGTCACCCATCACGTTAGGAGAGAAAGAGGTCAGTTTCCGGCCGCATTCCGGCAAGCTCGGTGTCGTTCACCGACGTCACCCATCCGCCCGCCCGGCCCAGCTCCAGAAGCGCCTCGACGTCGGCGGGCACCTTCTCCGGAGTGCCCGGCGCCGGCGGCCACGCGCCCCGCACCCGGGACGCGAGCGACAGGTAGGGCACCAGCGCCGAGGTCGGGTCGCCGGCCGAGAGCCGCTCCTCCAGCCGCTGGAGATCACCGATCAGCCGGTGCAGCTCCCGCCGCACGGCACTCCCGTTGCCCCCGCACATCGCCGCGGTGAGTTCGGGCCGGGTCGCGGCCACCCGGGTGCCGTCCCGGAACGATCCGGCCGCCAGCGTTCCGGCCAGCGGATTCGCCTCCAGCTGGGTGGCCAGTGCGGCGGCGAACAGGTGCGGCACGTGACTGATCTGGGCCACCGCGGTGTCGTGCTCGGTCGCGGTCACCGGCACCACCCGCGCGCCCATCGAGGTGAACAGCCCGGCCAGCGACAGCCAGTCGGCCAGATCGGTGCCGTGCGGCTCCAGGCAGAGCACCCACGCGCATCCCGCGAACAGGCCCGCCTCCGACGCCGCGAACCCCGAGGTCTCCTTGCCGGCCATCGGATGCCCGCCGACGAACCGGAAACCCGTCATCAGGTCCCTGACGGGACCCTTCACCGAGGTCACGTCGGTCACCAGGCCGTCGTGACCGGCCATCTCGGCGATCACTTCGGGCAACACCGTCAGGGGTACGGCCAGAGCGGTCAGTTCCGTGCCCCGGATCGCCTCGGGCACCGTGCCGGCGACCCGGAACCCGGCCGCGCGAGCCGCCTCCCGGGTAGCCGGGTCGGCGTCGTAGCCCACCACGTCGTGCCCGGCCGCGGCCAGCGCCCGCAGCAGGGAGCCACCGATCAGCCCGAGTCCGATCACCGCTGTGCTCACGACGCAGAGCCTAGGCCTGGCAGTTGTTCTTGCGCTTCCAGGTGGCGACCGACGCGACCGGGCTCTTCTGGCCGTCCCTACGCCACGACGCCAGGTAGGTGTAGGGCCAGACGACGCCGCGCCGCACCTCCCAGTCGCCGGTCTTCGCGCACGGCGGCGAGATGCCGTAGTGCAGGTGGCAGACGTCGTTGGCGTTGCCGGTCTTGCCGGTCAGGCCGAGCCGCTGTCCCGCCTTCACCCGCACGCCGGCCCGGATGCCGGACTGCACCTTGCTGAGGTGGGAGCCGTAGTAGCGCACCCCGTCGTCGCCCAGGATCGACACCGACAGCCCGCCGTTGGCCGGGCCGTCCGGCTTCCCCTTGACGTAGGTGTCGGTGAGGCTCACCTCCAGCACCCGTCCGCTCGTGGTGGCGACGAATGGCAAACCGCAGTTCACGAAGATGTCGGTCGCCGGGTACTTCGAGTGGGTGTCGTGCCAGTCGACGTTCGACGCGTCGACGGGGAAGACGTACTTCACGTCGACCGGGGCCGTCGCGCTCGCCGACGGCTTCACCGACGGCGGCGCGCTGGGCGCGGTGCTGGGGCCGGGAGCGGCGCCGGCCGGGGCCGAGGGGGCCGCCGCCGGATCGGCCGAGGACGCCTGTGCGGCCGGGTCGACGAACTGCGGGGTCGAGGCCGGCGTGGCCGACCCATTGGTGGACCCGCAGCCGGCCAGGCAGACCGCCGCGATCGTCAAACCAGAGAGGGTACGGAGTAAACGCACCGCGACATCCTGGCAGATGAGTGGAAATCGTGCAGACCGCGTACCGGTGGATGGGTTGGCTAGGCTTCATCGGGAGCGTGGCTTGATCGGGAGGAGGCGGGCGACAGATGGCGGACCGGCGAGGTTCCTGGCCCGCGGCCCTGCCGCCACCACCGGGCTACCTCCCGCCGCGGAGCGCTCCACAACCGTCCCCGCAGTTCGCCGCGATGCCGCCGCGGCCCACCTACCGGGAGCCCCATCCGGTCACCGCGGCCCCGGTCCTCACCGGGCTGGCCGCCACCACGGCCTGGTTCGTGCTGTTCGGCAGTCTCGGGAGCAGTCTGACGTCGTATGCGTGGTGGACCATCGGCGCGGCGCTCGCCGCCTGGGCGGTGGCCCTGTTGCTGGCCGTGCTCGGCGACCGTGGCGTGGCCGTCGGCGTGGCCGTCGCGAGTGGTCTGGCGCTGTCGATCGCGCTGCTCTTCGTCACGCTCCGATGGGTGGCCACCTACGACTGGCCGCTGTGGTGAGACGACCACCACACGTGCCCTCTCGGTAGCCCTGAGCAGTGGTTCTGCCGATGTGGCCATCGACCCTTGACGAACGTCGTACGGCTCGGCACTCTCGGCTTCATGGCCCCCTCGCCAGAACGGCTCGACCCCGATCGCTGCCGTAGACGTCTCGAACTACTGGCGGCTCTCGCCCAGGCGAAGTCGTCCCGTGAGTCGATGCCTTCGCAACGTCTCCGTGGCATGCGGCTCCGCGAGTTGATCGCCACGCGACGTCGCCTGGTGAACTGACTTCGAGCCCGTCAAGGCGTGGCGCGATGCGCCCGCCGTCCTACCCGCTACCGTCAGGCGCTGAGAGTTTAGAGTCGCGTTGGGGGAATCGTGTCGATTTTCGCTGCCGCTGTCGCCCGTTCCAAGAGCGGATGGACGGCGTCGGAGCTGGACCTTTCAGGCCTGGCCGACATCGACGAGGTGGTGGACGCGCTCCGGGATACCGAGCCGGACGCCGACCTCGCGGTGTTGTTCGTCGAGAGCGACGACGAGTACCTCGCCATCCTGCGCCTGGACGAGGGCGAGGACCTGCGGGTCTTCGGGTCCGATTCGGCCTTCACCGAGGAGTCGCGGATCGGATCGGTGCTGCTCGGTGAGGTGGAGACGCCGGCCCTCGGGCTGGACGACCTGGGTTCGGGTGACGAGGACGACAAGCCGGCCGAGCCGGACGCCGACCCGGTCGGTGACGCCGACCTGCTCGGCGATCTCGGAGTGGGTGCGCAGCGCCTGCTCGCCCTGTGCGGGATGGAGGGGATGCTGCCCTCCGACGTCACCGCCGAGATCTGCCAGCGGATCGGTTGTGGGGACGAGATGGAGGAGCTGCGCGAGGCGTGATACGCCGTAGGCAGCACGAGGAGTGGATGCGGCGTGCGCTCGCCGTCGCGTCCACCTCGCCCGACGACGTACCGGTCGGGGCGGTCGTCCTCGGCCCGGACGGCGCCGAGCTGGCGTCCGCCGGCAACGAGCGGGAGCTCACCGGTGATCCCACCGGGCACGCCGAGATCCTCGCCATCCGCCGGGCCGCCGCCGGGCTGGGCGAGTGGCGGCTCGAGGGCTGCACCCTGGTGGTCACCCTGGAGCCGTGCACCATGTGCGCCGGCGCGCTGGTCCTGGCCCGGATCTCCACGCTGGTCTTCGGCGCCTGGGAGCCCAAGACCGGCGCGGTCGGCTCGCTCTGGGACGTGGTCCGGGACCGCCGCCTCAACCACCGTCCGGAGGTCTACGGCGGCGTCCTGGAAACCGAGTGCGCCACGCTGATGCGCGACTTCTTCCGCTGACGGAACACCCACCCACCCCCTACGGCGGTGCACTCGACGTCCCCCGCAAAACGCCGCCGGTGTCGAGGCAAGTGATTTGCCGACGCCAGCGGGGTTTGCTGGCGGCGGGAGATCACCTGCCTCGACACCGGTTACCAGGCGTTTTGCCGCGGAGCGAAGCGGAGCAAATCAAGCAACAGCTGTCGCGAGGCCGATTTTGACCATGTTGCTGAAGCCCTGCTCGCGCTGGGCGGAGTCCATCGCCTCGCCGCGCTTGATGTGGTCGCTGACGGTGAGGATCGTCAGCGCCTTGGCGCCGTAGCGGGCGGCGATCGTGTAGATCGCGGCCGACTCCATCTCGACCGCGAGCACGCCGTAGTCGGCGAGGGCGTCGTACAGGTCGGGGCGGTCGGTGTAGAAGGCGTCGGCGGCGAGGATCGGGCCCACCCGGATCGGCACGCCCTGCGCCTCGGCCACGTCGACCGCGGTGCGCAGCAGACCGAAGTCGGCGACCGGCGCGTAGTCGATGAGACCGTCGAACCGGGCCCGGTTCATGTTGGAGTCGGTGGCCGAGCCGATCGCCGCGACCACGTCACCCAGGTTGAGGTCCATGGCGAGGGCGCCGCAGGAGCCGATCCGGATGACCGACTTCACGCCGTACTCGTTGATCAGCTCGTGGGTGTAGATGGAGGCCGACGGCATGCCCATGCCGGAACCCTGCACCGAGACCCGGACACCCTGCCAGGTGCCGGTGAAGCCGAGCATCCCCCGGACCTGGGTGTAGCAGACCGGGTCCTCCAGGAAGGTCTCGGCGATCCACTTGGCCCGCATCGGGTCGCCGGGCAGCAGCACCCGTTCGGCGATGTCTCCGGGCTTGCCACCGATGTGCACGCTCATGCGATTTCTCCGTTTTCCGTGTCGATAGCGACGATCTTGCCAGGTCAGCCGGGTCACGGCGGGTTATGGGTGACCCGGCGGCAAGCGCCTTCCGGCGTCGGGTAACGTACTTCCCGGTGGTGTGTCCGAGTGGCCTAAGGAGCACGCCTCGAAAGCGTGTGAGGGTTTACGCCCTCCGCGGGTTCAAATCCCGCCGCCACCGCCACGAGAGAGCCCGGTCCATCGGACCGGGCTCTCTGTCTTTTGGACCGTGTTCCTGTTACGCTCCGTCGCCGGTTCCGGGGTCGGCCGAGCGCGGGAGTGGCGGCTCATCCGTTCGGTTGTTCTCCATGATCAGCCCGCATGTTGTAACAGCCATGTTTCTTCGCAGTTCAGGGCATGGGATCACGTTCTGTAGCCGAACATGCGCGGCCCTAATACATGGGGTGTCGCGCAAGTCACGCTGGCAAAATATACCGGATCAGACAATGCGGTTCCGACCTGGCGGCGAGAAGAATTCACAGAATCACTCGACCCAGGTTCGTCGATGTCTGTCCTAGATTTGACACGTGAGAGTTGAGCATCACTGGTGGAATGGCGACGTCCGGCTCGCGCGCCGGGACGTCTACGTCCGCACCGACGGCGCGCAATGGGAGGTCGAGGCCCAGATGGGCGGCCCCGAGGGCAAGTCGAAGGTGCAGCAGTGTCCAGGCAAGGCGTCAGCGATGATCCTGGCCGACGCGTGGCGTGGTCCACGCTGGCGGTGGCGCGAGCTCTAGGAGCCGTGCCAGGAGCCCCCCAAGGCTGCGCCGCAAATGCTTGACTTTGAACCGGCCAGCCTCGAAACGGGCCGGATCCCACATGGGGTCCGGCCCGTTCGTGTCTGTTCTGACGCACGCTCTGTCCGGTGTGTGGCGAAGTTCTGGATCTAGCCTGAAATTCCCATCACACGGGTAGGAAGCCGATCATCATGCACGCCACAGTTACCGATCATCGCTCCGACGTCGCCGTGCTGCACCTGCGCGGCGAGCTGGACGCCGACACCGCCGGTCAGCTGTCCGCGGCGCTTTCCGGCCTGCTGGAGCGCCCGGTGCCGCGGATCGTGGTCGACCTGACCGGGCTGAAGTTCTGCGACTCGGTGGGGCTGAGCGCGTTCATCACGAGTAAACAGGTGATCTCCGCGCGGGGCGGGTGGCTGAGCTTCGCCGGCGCCAACCCGTTCCTCGCACAGCTCATGGAGACGGTCGGTCTCAGCCGATATTTCGCGATCTTTCCGGAAGTCGACGACGCGATAGCGGCCGCTCAGATCTAGGCCGGGACGGTTTCGTCGCCACGACCGACCTGGCTCTTCCCGAATGATGGGAGCTAGGCGCCGGTCAATGCGGGCGACTGCCAAGATCCGGAAATGTGTATGAGGCAGCGCCCGTGAGGCGTTGGAGCGCCGCTCTACTGGGCGGCTTGTTGATCGCGACCGGACTGCCGGGGGCCTCCCACGCGGCCACCCCCGCGCCATCGGTCTCTCCCGCCCCGTCAGAGCCCACACCCACGCTCGCGCCCGGATCCGGCTCGATGGTGCGGACGGCCACTCCGGTCGGCTGCGGCACCCTGCGTGAAGCCGGCTTCGGCGATCTCGCCGAAGACCAGGTAGCGGCCGGCGAGGTCGAGCCGGACGGCTTCGACTGCTGGTCGGTGCAGGCTTCGGCCGGCCCGAAGCGGGTCCGGACCACCGACGGCGGCCAGCTCGACTGGGAGCTCAGCGACGCCGGCGGGGTGGTCTGCTCGGAGTGGGGCGGCGCCTGCGACCTGGCTGAGGCCGGGACGTACACGCTGTGGCTGCGCAACGACGAGTGGGACACCTACCCGTACCAGGCGGTGTTCCTCAACCTGAACACCGACGAGGGCTGTGCCGCCGCGACCGGCACCGGCTGGGACCAGCTCACCGGGCGGATCACCCCGACGTCACCGTTGCAGGCGTTCTGCCTGCCGTTCACCGCGGATCCCGGCGAGCGGATCCTCTCGTACGTCTCCGGGGCCGACCTGTCGTGGATCTCCGACCGGACCGGCGCGCCGATCTGCGCCGACCAGCAGTACGACGAGGTGGACGGCTGCGCGCTGCCCGGCTCGGGCCCGTACCGTCTGGTGGCGTTCAGCGACGCCGACCGTGAAATGAGCTACCAGGTCCGGCGGCTGTCCGCGCCCGCCGGGTGCGTGGTGGTCACGCCCGGCACGTTCGGTACCGGCCCGGCCGGTGCGCCGACCGGCAACCGCTGCCGCCTGCTGGACGTCCCGGCCGCCGGCCGCCACCTGGTGCGGGTCGTCGACGCCCGTGGCTACGAGCCGTCGGCGCGGGTGTACGACGCTCAGGGCAGGGATGTGTGCACCGCCGGGGGCCTCTGCGACTTCCCGGCCGGCGGCCGCTACACGCTGATCGCCGGTTCCGGCGTGACCGAGACCCCGTACGCCACGGTGTTCGCCCGACCCACCGCCACGGGCTGTGTCCAGGTCTCCGACCAGGGCATCTCCGGCGGCGCGATACGGGGCTCGTTCACCGTCGCGGGCGAGACCGACTGCCTGGAACTGACCGGTTCGGCCGGCGCCTCGATCGGGCTGCTGTACCCGCCGAAGGTGACCGGCGCCGCCCGTCCGGACTGGACGCTGGTCAACGCCGACGGCGCCGACCTGTGCGCCACCAACGGTTGCGTGCTGACCGGCCGGGCCCCGTACCGGATCCTGCTGAACGCTCCCGACGGCGCGGCCTCCGGCGACTATGCGGTGGTCGTGCAGCGGATGGACCGGGTGAGCGGGTGCACCGTCCTGCCGCAGGGCGCGATCGGCGCCACCGTCGGCGTGAACACCACCTTCTCGGCGGGCCGGTTCGCCACCTGCTGGACCATCCCGGCGGACCGGCACTCGACCGCCGAGATCATCGGGTACGCCCCGGTCACCGGCCACGACGGCTGGGCCGCCATCTCGGTCCGGGACGACACCGGTAAGCAGGTCTGCGGCAGCGCCCGGTACGCCTCCGCCCAGCTCCTGCGCTGCAAATTCGAGACGGGTGAGGCGTACACCGTGGTGCTGACCGCCGCGGCCGCCGACTTCCAGTACCGGATCCACCGGGAGGACTACAGCCCGGCCGGAGCGCGGTGCGAGACCCCGCCGAACTCGGTGCTCGGCGGGCCGGCGCTGGCCGGCACCCTGCGGACCGACGACGAGGTGCGCTGCTACCGGGTCACCGCGTCGGCGGCCGACAGCCACTGGCTCGGCGTGCGCAGCACCGGATACGCCGCCCGTTACTGGATCACCGACGCGTCCGGCGCCGACCGCTGCCCGGGGTACGTGGTGCCGTGCCGGGTCAGCGGCTCGACCGCCTACCAGATCTTCGTCTGGCCGGCGGTGGACGGGCAGCAGGTGGCGTACCGGCTGGACACCTGGCGGCTGACCAGCGCCGGACAGCCGGTCGCCCAGTGCCCGGCGACCGGCATCGGCCCGCTCGCCGGAACCCTCTCCGACCAGCGGACCGCGGTCTGCGTATCGGTGCCGGTGAAGAGCCGGAGCTCCTTCACGGTGGCGCTGAGCAACACCGGCGGTGGAACCGAGACGCCCGAGCCGTACTACTTCACCACCCTGGCCGACGACGGGATCACCGGCTGCTCGTACGCCGAGGGCGGCCGCGGCTGCCAGGTGAGCCTGCCGTACCAGCAGCCGTCCGGGATGGCGCTGTTCGTGCTGGCGCCCGGAACCGAGAACGCGAACCTGCCGTTCCGGGCCGAGACGACCTGCGACGGCGAGCCCTGCGTGCCCGTCACGATCGGGCCGCTGCGGGTCCTGCGGGCACCGGGGATCACCGGGTCGGTGCGGGTCGGCGTGACGGTGCGGGCCGCGGTGGGTTCCTGGGATCCGGCGCCGGCGTCGTACTCGTACCAGTGGACGGCCAACGGTGTGGCGATCAAGGGGGCGACCGCTTCGTCGTACCAGATCCCGGCCTCTCTGCGCGGGAAACGTCTCGGGGTGACCGTGACCGCGAAGCGTGCCGACCGGCTCTCCACCCCGGCGTCCTCGGGCACGGTGGTGGTGGGTTACGGCACGGCGCCCAAGGCGTCGGCCAAGCCGAAGATCAACGGCACGGTGAAGGCGGGCCGGACGGTCAAGGCCACGGTGGGTGCCTGGTCACCCCGGCCGACCTCGTTCCGGTACGAGTGGCGCGTGAACGGCAAGCTGGTCGCGGTGACGTCGTCCTTGAAGATCAAGAAGACGTGGGCGGGCAAGAGGCTGACCCTGACCGTGATCGCCAAGCGGACCGGTCACTACGACGGTCGCGCCGTCTCCGCCACCTACAAGATCAAGAAGTGAAAGAGGCGAGGGCCGGCTCCGATCGGGAGCCGGCCCTCGCCCGCACTGTTTTCGTCCCCGACAATAGACCCGCGCCACTGGCCGGCCGACGCCGGGCCCGAAACGACGAAAGCCGAGCCAGCCGGCTCGGCTTTCAACGTCTGCCCTGGTAGGGCTTGGCGGAGGATACGAGATTCGAACTCGTGAGGGTGTTAACCCAACACGCTTTCCAAGCGTGCGCCCTAGGCCTCTAGGCGAATCCTCCGTGCGCCAGAATACAGACGCCCTCCGGTCCGGCACGCGCGGGGAGGGGGTCTGGGTGGCGCGCGGCGCACCGGGTAGGCTTGCGATCAGCCCCTCGTGCGGCGTGTATCTCGTGAACCTCCCCAGGGCCGGAAGGCAGCAAGGATAAGCGGGCTCTGACGGGTGCACGGGGGGTCCTTTCGTTTCCGGTCCTCTTCCGGGGCGCGCCGTTTGTTCTTGTCAGACCCTCGACGGAGAATGACGCGGTCTTCAGGAGGTGGCAGGAGTGGCTCTCGCCCTCTATCGCAAGTACCGTCCGCGCACCTTCGCCGAGATCATCGGCCAGGAGCACGTCACGGAGCCGCTGTCGCAGGCGTTGCGCAGCGGGCGGCTCAACCACGCCTATCTCTTCTCCGGCCCACGGGGTTGCGGGAAGACCTCCAGCGCCCGCATCCTGGCCCGCTCGCTCAACTGTGAGCAGGGTCCCACCCCCGAGCCGTGCGGAGTCTGCATCTCCTGCCGGTCGCTGGCCAACGACGGCACCGGCTCGATCGACGTCATCGAGATCGACGCGGCGAGCCACGGTGGTGTCGACGACGCCCGCGAGCTCCGGGAGAAGGCGTTCTTCGCGCCCGCCAACAGCCGCTACAAGATCTACGTGATCGACGAGGCGCACATGGTTTCGTCGGCCGGGTTCAACGCGCTGCTCAAGCTCGTCGAGGAACCCCCGGACTATGTGAAGTTCATCTTCGCCACCACCGAGCCGGACAAGGTCCTCGGCACCATCCGCTCGCGGACCCACCACTACCCGTTCCGGCTCATCCCGCCCGCGGTGCTCCGGCCGTACCTTCAACAGCTCACCGACGCCGAGGGCGTCACGGTCGAGCCGTCGGTGTTCCCGCTGGTCGTGCGGGCCGGCGGCGGCAGCGCCCGGGACAGCCTGTCGATCCTCGACCAGTTGATCGCCGGCTCCGGCCCGGAGGGCGTCACCTATCACCGGGCCGTCGCCCTCCTCGGCGTCACCGACGTCACCCTGATCGACGAGATGTGCGACGCGCTGGCCACCGGTGACGGCGCCGCCGCCTACGCCACCATCGACCGGGTCGCCGAGGCCGGACACGAGCCACGGCGGTTCGCCTCCGACCTGCTCGAACGCCTCCGTGACCTGATCATCCTCCAGCAGGTTCCGGACGCGGTCGCCAAGGGCCTGATCGACGGCCCGGCCGACCAGCTCGAGGCGATGGCCGGGCAGGCCGACCGGCTGGGTGCGGCCACCCTCTCCCGCTGCGCCGACATCCTGCACAACGGCCTGGTCGACATGCGCGGCACGACCGCGCCCCGGCTCCTGCTGGAGCTGCTCACCGCGCGCATGCTGCTGCCGGGGGCGGAGGCGTCGTCGTCAGCCCTGCTGCAGCGCCTGGAGCGGCTCGAGCGGGGCGTCACTCTCGCGCCGTCCGCCCCCATCGCCGCCTCGGGCCCGGCTTCCGCTCCGGTCGGTGCCGCCGGGCCGTCCGCTTCCGATGAGGTACGCGGTGGGCACCCGCCCGCCGACGACGCGTCCCGGGGTGCCGCGGCCGGTGGCGGCGCGAAGGCGGCCGCGATGGCCGCTGCCAGGGCCGCCTCGTCCCGGCCGGGCCCGGCTGTCGTCCGCCCGGTCTCCCCGGCCGCCCCCGCTGCGCAAGCCGTTCCCGCTCAGCCCGTCACCAGTCCGGCGGTTCCCGGGCAGGCGGCCGGCGGTCACGTGGACTCCACTCAAGGGGCAGTGGCCGCTCCTCACGCGGACCCTGCTCAAGGCGCGCCCGGGGCGGCGGCTCCTCACGACGCCTCGTCATCGGCGTCGCCCGTTGCCGAGCAGGCCGATGTGCCCGCTTCGGCGGCGGACGGCTCGGAGCCGGACTGGAACGGTGTCGCAAACGGGCGCGGGGCCGCCGGTCCGGTGGAGAACGAATACGACGAAGAGCCCCCGTGGGACGACGAGCCGTCCGCGCCCGAGGTCTCCGGCTTCGAGCGCGTGCGGGCCGTCTGGGACCAGCTCGGGCAGAACAACCAGCGTGTCAGCACCGCACAGTCGCACGGCGTGGCACTCAGCCGCGTCGACGACCACGAGGTGGTCATCACGGCGCCGACCGCGGGCCTGGTCGCCCGGATGCGGAACCTGAACGATCTGCTGGCCGACGAGTTCGCCAAGGCTCTCGGCGGTCGCTGGCAGGTCCGCTGCGAGGTCGGCGACCCGCCCGGGTCCGGTCCGGCGCGCGGCACGGCCGGTAACAACCGGTCCGGCGGCGCCAACCGCGCCTACACGGCGGCTCCGGACCGCAACGCGGGCCCGGAACGCAACACCGGCCGGTCCGAGCCCCGGCCGTCCCGGCCCGCGCAGCGCGGCCCGTCCGCCGACGCCGACGACGACCGACCGGCGGCTCGCCCTCCGCAGGGCACCGGCGACGATCGACCGGCGGCCCGTCCTCCGCAGGGCACCGGTGACGCCCGGCGAGCCCAGTCTCCGGACTCGGGCTGGCCCGAGGCCGCCCAGCCACCTGGGACGGCCCGTCCCGCGCCGTCAGCTCACGAGCCCCCGGCAGCGAGCGGCGACGACTGGCCGGAGCCGGCCCGCCCGCCCGCTCCGGCTCCGGTCGCCTCGGGGCCTGACGATGGTGGTTGGCCGGAGCCCGCGCGTCCGCCCGCCGCGGTGGACCGCTCCGGGGAATCGCGGCCGGGTGATTCGGCGCGCGCCGAATCTGCGGCGGGCGATGATTCCTGGCCTGAGCCGGTCAGGCCGGGTGCTGCCCGATCCGGCTCGCCGGCCCCTGCGAGCGCGACATCCGACTGGCCGGAACCCGCCCGGCCGGGGAATCCGGCGGCAAGTGGATCCGGGTCCGGGGCTCCGGCGGGCGCTGCTGCCGCGACGGGGCCTTCCGTGGGATCGGCAGGCCCTTCCACCTCATCGGCTAGTTCCCCGGCGTCTGCGGGGGGCCATGGGACCTCCGCTGGGCACTCTGCGGCAAATGCCGGGCGCTCCGGGACGGGGACAGCGGCGCGACAGGCGGGGGGTGCGGTCGGGGGCGGCTCGGCGTTCGGCGGAGCGGCGGTCTCGGCGGCCCCTGCGGGCTCGGCGGCCCCTGCGGTGCCTGCGCGTTCGGCGACCCCCGCGGTGCCCGAACGTTCGGCGGCTCCTGGGGCGCCCGCACGGTCGGCTGCCATGGAGGCGGCGCGCGCGGCCGCGCGTACCGGGAAAGATGCCTCTGGTGGTGGCGCCGCGGCCGCGCGTGCGGTTCTGGCCGGCGCGCGCGGCGCGAGCCCGGCGCGGCCCGCGGCCGGTGGATCGTCCTGGTCCGACGGGTCGCCGACGGAGGAGGCGCCCTACGACCCGGAGTTCGACGGCCCGCCACCGTCGGGCGCGGGCTTCGACGGGTTCGATCCCGGCGATGAGCCGCTCGACGATGTGATCGACGAGAAGACGGCCCGGCAGAGCGGCGAGGAGCAGGCGATGCAGCTGCTCCGCGCGGCCTTCGGCGCGGAGAAGATCGGCGAGCTCTGAGTCGCCGGTGGCCTGCGGTGTCCACCGGCGTCGTCCCGGGTCTGGCGTGTTGGTGGTCCGGGGTGTCCGGCGGCATCGTCCCGGGCATGAAGAGGGTGGCGGTTACGCTGACGGCGGTAACGTCGACCGCCGTGCGGTATTGACGGTTGACTACGGAATCACTAGTTGAGGAGCGGTGCCATGCGCCCCGGTGCACAGCCGAACATGCAGCAGATCATGAAGCAGGCGCAGAAGATGCAGCAGCAGGTCGCGCAGGCACAGTCCGAGCTGGCGGCGGCGGAGCTGACCGGCACCGCGGGCGGCGGTCTGGTCACCGTGGTGGTCACCGGTCTCGGTGAGTTCAAGTCGGTGAAGATCGATGCGAAGGCCGTGGACCCGGAGGACGTGGAGACTCTGGAGGACCTGGTGCTCGCGGCGATCCACAACGCGGCTGAGGCGCAGCGCGAGCTGGCCGAGTCGAAGATGGGCCCGGCCACCGGCGGCTTCTCCCTGCCGGGGTTCTGATCCGTGTACGAAGGCGCCATCCAGGACCTGATCGATGAGCTGGGCCGGCTGCCGGGCGTGGGCCCGAAGTCGGCGCAGCGTATCGCGTTCTACGTCCTCTCCGCGGATCCGGCCGATGTGAACCGGCTGGCCACCGCGCTGCGCAAGGTGAAGGAGCTGGTCCGCTTCTGCACCACCTGCTTCAACGTGGCCGAGTCGGAGCAGTGCCGGGTCTGCCGGGACACCCGCCGTACCAATGAGGTCCTTTGTGTGGTGGAGGAGCCCAAGGACATCGTGGCGATCGAGCGGACCGGTGAGTTCCGGGGCCGCTATCACGTGCTCGGTGGGGCGATCAATCCGCTCGAGGGCATCGGGCCGGACAACTTGAAGATCCGGGAGTTGTTGTTCCGCCTCGGGACGGGTGAGGTCAAGGAGCTGATTCTGGCCACCGATCCGAACACGGAGGGTGAAGCGACAGCGACCTATCTCGCGCTGTTGGTGAAGCCGATGGGGATCGCCGTGACCCGATTGGCGAGCGGCCTGCCGGTCGGCGGGGATCTGGAGTACGCCGATGAGATCACTCTCGGTCGTGCATTCGAAGGGCGACGCGCGGTCTGAATTAACCTCTTGTAATGGTGCCGTAACGCCCTGTCCGAGTATCGCCCGGATTGGGGTCTTACGCGGACACTTTCCCTTTGTTCGGAATCTAGGTCACAGCAATATCACGGAGGAGACACGGAACCGTCCGTGTGCGGTCCGTGAACTTGACCCGGGGCACCGCACTAGTGAATGTTCCTCTCGATGGCGGCCACACCCGCCGTCGAGTGCCTTCGTGGTGTCGGTCTGATCTGGGCCGTCGCGACGGGGGTCGGCACTCGAGGCATGCGTTAACCGATCGGTTGCCGTTCGCTGCGTGGGCCATCGTCATCGGCCAGGCCCCGTGTGCCCGTGTCCGGTGACCGTGGACTCCTGCCGTTCGGTCGGCCGGGAGAGGACCGGACACTTCACATGGTCGTTGGACCCGGCACGGTCTCGGACCAGCTTCCGGTGGTTCCGGACCCCGCAGAGGGGGCCGTTCCCGGTAAGGCCATCGAAGGCCGCTCTCTCGGGCGCATCGCGTGGACCCGCCTCAAGCGGGACCGCGTCGCGATGGCCGGCGGATCGGTTGTCATCTTCCTGATCCTGGTGGCCATCCTTGCGCCGTGGATCGTGGACGCCTTCGGCCACCCGCCGAACCAATTCCACCAGAACCTGATCGACACCAGCACCCTCGTCCCGAAGGGTGGCACCGGCATCAGCGGCGAGCACCTCTTCGGCGTGGAGCCGCAGAACGGCCGGGACATCTTCAGCCGGGTCGTCTACGGCGCACGGATCTCGCTGCTGATCGCCTTCCTGGCGACGCTGCTGTCGGTGGCCATCGGCGCCACCCTGGGTGTGGTGGCCGGCTACTTCGGTGGCTGGGTGGACTCGCTGATCAGCCGCGCGATGGACGTGTTCCTGGCGTTCCCGCTGCTGGTGTTCTCGATCGCGCTGGCCGGTGTCATCCCGGACGAGGCGTTCGGGCTCTCCGGCGACGCGCTGCGCATCTCCCTGCTGATCTTCATCATCGGGTTCTTCAGCTGGCCGTACATCGGCCGGATCGTCCGCGGTCAGACGCTGTCGCTGAGGGAGCGGGAGTTCATCGACGCGGCCCGGAGCCTCGGCGCCCGCGGCCCGTACGTGATCTTCAAGGAGATGCTGCCGAACCTGGTGGCGCCCATCCTGGTCTACGCGACGCTGCTGATCCCGACGAACATCCTGTTCGAGGCCGCGCTCTCGTTCCTCGGTGTCGGTATCCGCCCGCCCACGGCAAGCTGGGGCGGCATGCTCTCCGAGGCCGCCCGGTTCTACACGGTCTGGCACTTCATGTTCTTCCCGGGTATGGCGATCTTCATCACCGTGCTCGCCTTCAACCTCTTCGGCGACGGCCTGCGTGACGCGCTCGATCCCAAGGGGCGGCGCTGACATGGCGCCGATCGCATTCCCACCAGCCGTGCGGTTCGGACCCGAACCGTTCCACCAGGGAGGTTGCAACAAGTGATGCGGAAATCCAGAGCGCTGGTGGCCGGTGCGGCCGCGCTTGCGCTTACCCTCTCCGCCGCCGCGTGCGGTGGGAGCGATGACAAGGGATCGGACAACTCCGGGGGCGCCAAGCCGGAGTTCAACGCGGCCCTGACCCAGGTCTTCAACCCGTCGGACAAGAAGGGCGGCACCATCCGCCTGGCGAACTCCGGCGACTGGGACACCCTCGACCCGGGTGAGACCTACTACGGCTACTCGTGGAACTTCCTCCGCCTGTACGGCCGTGGCCTGCTCATGTTCAAGCCGGTTCCGGGCGCCGAGGGCAACACGGTCACCCCCGACCTGGCCGAGGGCCTGGGCACGCCGAGTGACGGCGGCAAGACCTGGACGTACAAGATCCGTAAGGGCGTCAAGTTCGAGGACGGCACCGAGGTCACGTCGAAGGACGTGAAGTACGCGGTGCTGCGCTCCATCGACAAGGAGACGTTCCCGAACGGTCCGGCGTACTTCGAGGGCTTCCTCAACCTGCCGGAGGGCTACAAGGGCCCGTACAAGTCCAAGGGCGTCAACACCGACTCGGCGATCACCACGCCGGACGACCAGACGATCGTCTTCCACCTGAAGCAGGCGTTCGGTGGTTTCGACTACTTCGCCGCGCTGCCGCAGACGGTTCCGGTTCCGGAGGCCAAGGACACCGGCGCCAAGTACAAGGAGCACGTGGTCTCCACGGGCCCGTACAAGTTCGAGACCAACGAGCTCGGCAAGAGCTTCAAGCTGGTCCGTAACGACAAGTGGGACGCGGCGACCGACCCGAACCGCAAGGCGCTCCCGGACGCGTACGAGGTTCAGCTGAACGTCAACGCGGACGACATCGACAACCGGCTGCTCTCCGGCGACCTGGACGTCGACGTGGTGGGCACCGGCGTGCAGCCGGCGACCCTCGGCCGCGTGGTCGGCGACCCGACCCTGAAGGCGAGCACCGACAACCCGACGCTGGCCCGGCTCTGGTACACCTCGATCAACCCGACGGTGGCCCCGCTGGACAACATCGACTGCCGTAAGGCCATCGAGTACGCCGCGGACAAGGTCGGCTACCAGACCGCGTACGGCGGCCCGCTCGCCGGCGGCGACATCACCGGGACGATCCTGCCCCCGATGATCCCGGGTTACGAGAAGTTCGACCTGTACCCCTCGGCTGACGGCACCGGTGACGTGGCCAAGGCCAAGGAGCACCTGAAGGCTTGTGGCCAGGAGAACGGCTTCGAGACCAACATCGCGTACCGGGCCGAGCGCCCGAAGGAGAAGGCGACCGCCGAGGCGCTGCAGCAGTCGCTCGCCCGGGTCGGCATCAAGCTCACGCTGAAGCCGTTCCCGCAGGGTGACTACTTCTCCCAGTACGCCGGCAACCCGCCGTACGTGAAGAACAACAAGCTCGGCCTGAACCTGAACGGCTGGGGCGCGGACTGGAACGACGGCTTCGGCTTCCTGTCGCAGATCGTGGACAGCCGGGTCATCCGGGAGACCGGTGGCTCGTCCAACACCAGCGTCCGGATCCCCGAGGTCGACGGTCTCCTCGACAAGGCCTCCTCGGAGACCGACGCCGCGAAGCGTGACGCCTACTGGGCCCAGATCGACAAGCGCGTCATGGAAGAGGCTGTCATTCTTCCCGGCGTCACCGCGAAGAGCCTGCTCATCCGCCCGAAGACGCTCTCCAACGTCTTCGTCAGCGACGCGTACAACATGTACGACTACCTGTCGCTGGGTGTCGCGTAACCCGTTCCCGACTCGCACTACACCTCGATAGGTAGGTGAAGGCAGCAGGCGGCCGGCCCGGAGACCCCGGGCCGGCCGTCCTCAGCCGGACTCTGTGATCACATACATCATCAGGCGTCTCTTCGCGGCAGTCGTGCTGCTCTTCATCATCAGCGCCGCCACTTTCGGGATCTTCTACCTGATCCCGCGCCTCGTCGGGGCGACTCCGGAAACGCTCGCGACCCGTTACGTGGGCCGCGCCGCGACACCGGAGACGGTTCACCTGATCGCCGAGAAGCTGGGCTTCTACGACCCGCTCTGGCTGCAGTACGGACGCTGGGTGAAGGCCATCTTCACCGGCGCCGACTACAACCTGGGCGCGACGGTCGAGCACTGCCCGGCCCCGTGTTTCGGCTACTCGTTCATCACGAAGCAGCCGGTCTGGCCCGAGTTGATCGACCGCCTCCCGGTGACCCTGTCGCTGGCCATCGGTGCCGCGATCCTCTGGCTGGTCCTCGGCCTCTCCATCGGCACGCTGTCGGCGCTGCGCCGGGGCTCCTTCCTGGACCGGGCCGCGATGACCTTCTCGCTGGCCGGCGTCTCGATGCCGATCTTCTTCACCGGCATGGTGTCGCTGCTGGTCTTCAGCTACACGCTGGACTGGACGGCACCTGGTGGTAGCTACACGCCGTTCACCGAGAGCCCCAGCGAATGGGCGTACGCCCTGCTGTTGCCGTGGCTGGTGCTCGCCTTGCAGTTCTCCGCCCAGTACGCCCGTCTCACCCGGGCCGGGATGCTGGAGACGATGGGTGAGGACTACATCCGTACCGCGCGGGCCAAGGGCCTGCGGGAGCGGGACGTCAACGTCAAGCACGGCCTGCGCGCCGCGCTCACCCCGATCCTGACCATTTTCGGTCTCGACTTCGGTCTGCTCCTGGGCGGCGCCGTGCTCACCGAGCAGGTGTTCTCGCTGCCCGGCCTGGGCAAGTACGCGGTCGACGCGATCACCAACAACGACCTGCCGAAGGTGCTCGGCGTGACCCTGATGGCCGCGTTCTTCGTGGTCGTCGCGAACCTGATCGTGGACCTGCTCTATGCGGTCGTCGACCCGAGAGTGAGGCTGGGCTGATGCCGGACGGGCAGGCTTTCCTCGAGGTCAAGGACCTCAAGATTCACTTCCCCACCGACGACGGCGTGGTGCGCAGCGTCGACGGGCTGACCTTCAAGCTGGAGCGCGGCAAGACCCTCGGCATCGTGGGCGAGTCGGGCTCCGGCAAGTCGGTGACCAGCCTGGGCATCCTGGGGATCTACAACCACCGGAACTCGAAGATCTCCGGTGAGATCTGGCTGGACGGCAAGGAGATCGTCTCCGCCTCCCAGGACGACGTGCGCAAGCTCCGCGGCAACCAGATGGCGATGATCTTCCAGGATCCGCTGTCCGCGATGCACCCGTACTACACGGTCGGTCACCAGATCGTGGAGGCGTACCGGGTCCACCACAACGTCTCCAAGAAGGTGGCCCGCAAGCACGCGGTCGACATGCTGGGCCGGGTCGGCATCCCGCAGCCGGACCGCCGGGTGGACGACTACCCGCACCAGTTCTCCGGTGGTATGAGGCAGCGCGCCATGATCGCGATGGCGCTGGTCAACGACCCGCAGCTGCTGATCGCCGACGAGCCCACGACCGCCCTGGACGTGACCGTCCAGGCGCAGATCATGGACCTGATGCACGACCTCCAGGCGGAGTTCAACTCGGCCCTCATCGTGATCACCCACGATCTCGGTGTGGTGGCCGAGCTCGCCGACGAGGTGCTGGTCATGTACGGCGGCCGCTGCATCGAGTACGCCTCCGCCGCCACCATCTTCGAGCAGCCGGAGCACCCGTACACCTGGGGTCTTCTCGGCTCGATGCCGCGCATGGACCGTCCGGTCCAGGAGCGGCTGGTGCCGATCGCCGGCTCCCCGCCCTCGCTGATCAACCTGCCGAAGGGCTGTGCCTTCAGCCCGCGCTGCGTGTACGAGGAGCGGACCGGCGGCCTGGGCACCACCGTGCCGCCGGAGCTCACCCGGGCCGGCGGCACCAACCACCTGGTCCGTTGCCACCTCCCCACCGAGGAGCGGCAGCGACTCTGGGTGGAAGAAGTGAAACCGAAGCTGGAGGCCTAGTCATGACCCAGGAACCACTGCTGGCGGTCAAAGGGCTGGAGAAGCACTTCCCGATCATGAAGGGCCTGATGCGCCGTCAGGTCGGTGCGGTTCGCGCGGTCGACGGCATCGACTTCGAGGTCTTCAAGGGCGAGACGCTGGGTCTGGTCGGCGAGTCCGGTTGTGGCAAGTCGACCACCGGCCGGCTGCTCACCCGGCTCCTCGAGCCGACCGGCGGGTCGGTCACCTTCGAGGGCAAGGACATCACCCACCTCGGTCAGGGCAAGCTGCGCCCGTTCCGGCGCGACATGCAGATGATCTTCCAGGACCCGTTCTCGTCGCTGAACCCGCGGCACACCGTGGGCGCGATCGTCGGGGCGCCGTTCCGGATCCAGAACGTCAAGACCGAGCACGGCATCAAGCGGGCCGTGCAGGACCTGCTCAAGCTGGTCGGCCTGAACCCGGAGCACTACAACCGGTACCCGCACGAGTTCTCCGGCGGCCAGCGGCAGCGCATCGGCATCGCCCGTACGCTCGCCCTGCGCCCGAAGATGATCGTCGCCGACGAGCCGGTCTCGGCCCTCGACGTGTCGATCCAGGCCCAGGTCGTGAACCTGCTCGAGGACCTCCAGAGCGAGTTCGACCTGACGTACGTCTTCATCGCGCACGACCTGTCGGTGGTCAAGCACATCTCCGACCGGGTCGCCGTCATGTACCTCGGCAAGATCGTCGAGATCGCCGACCGGGACGAGCTGTACAGCCGGGCGCGTCACCCGTACACCGTGGCCCTGATGTCCGCGGTCCCGGTGCCGGACCCGGTCCGCCGTGATCGCGCGCAGCGCGAGCGCGTGCTGCTCACCGGCGACGTGCCGAGCCCGATCAACCCGCCGTCCGGCTGCCGGTTCCGCACCCGCTGCTGGAAGGCGCAGGACATCTGCGCGACCGAGGAGCCGCCGCTGATCGAGCGGCTCGACGACCCGTCCGGCCACCAGACCGCCTGTCACTTCCCGGTGACCGACGACGAGGTGGTGGCGGGCCGCCGACCGGCGGTCGGCAAAGCCTGACAGGTACGAAGAAGGCCGCTCCCGAGCCGGGAGCGGCCTCTTTCGTGTTCCGGGCTATTCGATCAGGCCGTACTCCTTGAGCACCGGGAGGCTGAACGGCTTGGAGTATTCGCAGTTCAGCACGGTGTCGGCGGGCGTGGTGCCGGCGACGCAGTTGTCACCGGTCGCGGTGGCGTTGTCGCCTCCGTCGAGGAGATCGGCGCTGCCGTCCGCGACATCCCCACCGGACAGCGCGTCGTCGCCCGTCTCGCCGTAGACCCTGTCGAGGCCGGCGCCGCCGACCAGGGCGTCGTCGCCGCCGGCGCCGCGGATGGTGTCGTCACCCGCGAGACCGTCGATCCGGTTGCCGCCGCCGTTGCCGGTGAGCACGTCGTTGTGGGCGGAGCCGACGATGTGCTCCACGTCCGCGCCGACGGTGTCGCGTTCGCCCGCCCTGCCGTCGTCGGCGACGCCGTCGAGGTCGACGGTGACCGGTCCGGAGTGGTAGGTGTAGTTCACCGTGTCCGAGCCGGCGCCGCCCAGCATGAGGTCGGTGCCCGCGCCGGTGTCGAAAAGGTCGTCCCCGGCGCCGCCGTAGAGCTTGTCGTTGCCGCCGTAGGTGTCGCGGAACCAGTCGTCGCCGCCCCCGCCGACCAGGATGTCGTTGCCGTTCTGGCCCTGCAGGAAGTTGGGGCCGTTGCCGCCGGTCAGCCGGTCGTCGCCCCACCCGCCGGAGAAGTCCTCGATCCCGAGGAGGGTGTCGCCCTCGCCCTTGCGGCCGTCGTCGCGCTTGCCGCTGTCCGAGTCGGCGGTGACCGCCTTCCGGCGGTGGAAGTAGGAGACCTGGTCGACACCGGTGCCGCCGTCGACCAGGTCCGCGTCGGCCGACTTGGTGTCGGAGCCCTGGCCATGGCCGTCGTTGCCGGCGCCGCCGTACTCGCGATCGTTGCCCTTGCCACCCGCGATGCCGTCGTTCCCGGCACCGCCGTAGATCACGTCGTTGCCGTCGTCGCCACTCAGCCGGTCGTCGCCGCCGAGGCCGTAGATCCGGTCCGCGCCGGTGTTGCCGTGGAACTCGTCCTCCCGCGCGCCGCCGGTCAGCCGGTCGTTGCCGCTGCCGCCCCACGCGTGCAACCGCAGGCTGGACTTGTTGACGACGCTGTCGTTGCCGGAGCCGAGCCCGACCCGGACCTTGGCGATCGGCTTCGGGTCGGTGCAACGGACCCTGGTCTTGTCGCCCTTGACCGCGGCGCAGCCCTTGCCGGCCTTCACGGTCACCCGGTCGTCGATGGTGATCACGCTGCTGTTGCCGCTGACCACGACCGTGTTGGTCCTACCGGAGCCGGCGGTGAAGATCACCTTGGGCCCGCTGGAGTCGAAGCCGATGTAGGCCAGGCCGGTGGAGGCCGCCTGTGCCGGGCCGGCGAACGCCCCGGCCGCGGCGGTGGTGCTGAGCAGCGCCACTCCGGCTCTGGTCAGCCAGGTGCGACGAGACATGTGCATATCCTTCCCCCGTGCGAATTGCTCAGGACCAGTTGATCTGCGGTGAGCGGTGAAATCCCACCCCGTCCCGGATCCAGCGCGGACCGTAGGCGCCCAACCTGGCACGAAAGGATGACCAGTCGTGCGCCGCGCGCGGTGACCAGCCCAGTTCGGCGATCGCCACGAGGCGCGGGAAGGCCAGGAAATCGATGTCGGCCGAATCCCGGAGGGTCTCCGACCAGAGCGGGGCCTCGACCCCGAGAATCGCACTTTCCGGTACGTCGGACAGCAGGCGGGCCGGATCCCAGTCGTACGCGGTCCGGACCTCGATGTACCCGGCCCATGCCAGCCCGCCCGGCGTGAGCATGTCGTACTTCATGTCGAGATACGAGCGGTTCGCCGGGGAGAGGACGACCCGGGCGCCGGCCGCCACCGCGGTCGCCACCGAGGGGCTGGTCCGTTCCCGGCCCCAGAACTGGATCACCGCGTCGGCCGCGGACGGGGACTGGGCGATCTCGTGCCAGCCGTACGGGATCTTCCCGTACTTCCGGACCAGCGGCAGCACCCGCTTCTGGAAGGTCAGGTAGCTGCCGTGCGGCGTGGACATCGCCTCGTCACCACCGATGTGCAGGTACGGCCCGGGCGTCATCTCGGCCAGTTCACGGATGACGTCCTCGGCGAACCGGTAGGTGACGTCGGCGGAGACGCAGAGGGAGCTGTACCCGACCCGCATGTCGGTCCGCGGGCGCGGCGCCACCCCGTCACAGGTGAGCTCGGGGTAGGCGACCTGTGCGGCGTTCACGTGGCCCGGCATGTCGATCTCGGGGACGATCGTGATGAACCGGTCGGCGGCGTACCGGACCAGCTCCCGGTAGTCGTCCTTGGTGAGGAAACCGCCGCCGTCGCCACCCACGCCGGTTCCGGGTGCCCCGCCCACCTCGGTGAGCCTCGGCCAGCTGTCGATCCGGATGCGCCAGCCCTGGTCGTCGCTGAGGTGCAGGTGCAGATGATTGATCTTGAAGCGGCTGAGCTGGTCGATGTAGCGGCGGATCTCGGCCGGCTCGTGGAAGTGGCGGGCCAGGTCGAGCATGGCGCCGCGGTAGGCGTACCTCGGCCGGTCCACGATCGTGCCGCCCGGAAGGGCCCAGCGGCGCCGCTGCGGTGACGTCGACTCGATCTCCGGCGGCAGCAGCTGGCGCAGGGTCTGCACCCCGGCGAACAGCCCCGCCGGCCCGGTCGCCCGCAATGCGACGCCGGCCGGACCGATGTCGAGGCGGTAACCCTCGTCCGGATGGCCCGGTTCCAGCACCAGGGCGATCGCCCGCGCCCGGCCGTCCGCCACCACCGGCAGCGGGAAGCCGGTGCCCGGCCGGAGAGCCTCCGCGAGCTGCCCGGCCACCGGCACCGCGGCACCGGAGGCGGTGATCACGGTGCCGGAGGTGAGCCGAAAGCCGTCGCCGGGGGCCGGGCTCGCCTCGGCGACCGCGGGAAGCACGTCGGTCAGGGCGATCGCCGGGCGTTCCGGCGGCCGGCTCGCCGAGGCGGTGGCGGTGATCAGGGGAAGAGCCGTCACGAGGGCGACGGCCAGGCGGGTGAGACGCACCCGCCCGACCGTACCCATCGATCACCAGCCCCGTCTCAGCGCTCGCAGCCCGACAGCACGTCGGTCGGGAAAGCGCGGCACAGGTCGCCGGCGGAGTACTGCGCGCCGCCGTCGAGCTGGTCGGCGGCCTGGACGCCGGAGGGGTCCTCGCCGCTCAGGTCGTCGTCGCCGGCCTCGCCCCAGAGCCGGTCCGCGCCGTCCAGCCCGAGCAGAACGTCGCTGCCCCCGCCGCCGCGGAGATCGTTCGCCGACGCGTTGCCGGTCAGCCGGTCGCCGTAGATCGTGCCGAGCAGGTTCTCGACGTCGGCGCCGACCGTGTCACCCTCACCGGACCGGCCGTCGTCGCCGGGCGCGCCGTCGAGGTCGACGGTCACCGGGTTGCGCTGACGGTCCGAGTAGTCGACGGTGTCGGCACCGCTGCCGCCGCGCACCACGTCGGCGGCGATCGGGTCGATGACGTACGGGCCGTCGTCGCCGCTCTCGGTCTCGGCGAAGTCCGGCTTCACGTAGTCGTTGCCGGAGCCGGCGTCGATCACGTCCCGACCGCCGCCACCGCCGAGCCGGTCGTCGCCGCCACCACCGGTGATCCGGTCCGCGCCGGAGCCGCCGTTGATGGTGTTGTGCCCGCCGTTGCCGGTCAGGACGTCGTTGCCGACGCCACCGACGAGACCCTCCACGTCTCCGGCGATCGTGTCCCGCTCGCCCTTGACGCCGTCGTCGCCGCGGGCACCGTCCAGGTCCGCGACGATGGCCTCCCGGCGATTCCAGTAGTTCGCGTAATCGGTTCCCGAGTCGCCGCGCAGCAGGTCGGCGCCGGTGCCGCCGTCGAGGTCGTCGTCATGGGAGCCGCCGTAGAGGGCGTCCGTACCGGAACCGCCGGTGAGGCCGTCGTTGCCGGAGCCACCCCAGAGGGTGTCGTTGCCGGTGCCGCCGCTGATCCCGTCGTGGCCGGTGCCGCCGGAGAGCCGGTCGGCGCCGCTGTTCCCCTCGATGTGGTCGCGGCCGCCGTTGCCCCAGATCTTGTCGTTGCCGGTGCCGCCGAACAGCTCGTCGGTGAGCGTCCCGCCCTGCAAGCTGTCGTTGCCGGTGCCGCCGTAGGCACGCATCCGCAGGCCGGTCTTGTTGACCAGGGAGTCGGACCGGTCGCCCAGGTTGACCAGAAGGGTCCAGTAGTCGCTCGAGCCGCTGAACGTACAGCGGACCCGGGTCGCGTCGCCCTTGACCGCCTTGCAGCCCTGGCCGGCCTTGAGCCGGACCCGGTCGTCGATGGTGACCGTCCGGCCGGAGCGGGTGACCACCACCTTGTTGGTGGCCTTCCCGGCGGCGGTGTACCTGACCTCGTAGGTGCCGGCCGGCAGGCTCACCACGCCGGTCGCGGCGGCCTGCGCCGGCGCGGCGGCCAGGCCGGCCCCGACCGCGGTGGTGAACAGGATGACGCCGGCGCGTAACGGCAGTGCCCTACGTCCCATGGTGCTTCCTCCCGTGATCCAGGTTTCAGCTCTCGCAGTTGATCGCGGTGTCCTCGTCCGCGTTGTAGCTGCACGCGTCACCGGAGACGTGCGTGCCACCGTCGAGGGCGTCCCGGCCGCCGTCGGCCGTGGTGCCCGGCTCGCTGCCGGCGATGAGCCGGTCGTCGCCCGCGCCGCCCTGGATCTTGTCGGCACTGTCGTCGCCGCCGATGATGACGTTGTTCGCGGCGTTGCCGATCAAGGTGTCCGAGCCATAGCCGCCGGTCAGGTTCTCGACGTCGGCGCCGACCGAGTCGTGCTCGCCCTTCACACCGTCGTCGCGGGACTGGCCGTCCAGGTCGACGGTGATCGGCTCCCAGTAGCCGCGGTAGTTGGCCAGGTCCACGCCGGGTCCGCCGACCAGCACGTCGCCGTAGAGCTTCTCGGTGTCGTGGTGCACCGATCCGTCGCCGGTGAGGCTGTCGTTGCCGGCGCCGCCGTTCAGCAGGTCGTGCCCGGTGTCGCCGTGAAGCGAGTCGTCGCCGCCCTGCCCGTAGAGCCGGTCGTTGCCGCCGCCACCGTGCAGGACGTTCACGCCGGCGGTGCCGATGAGGGTGTCGTTGCCGGAGCCGCCGGAGAGGTTCTCGACGTCGGTGGCGATGGTGTCCTTGCCGCCCTTGACGCCGTCGTCGCCCTTGACCCCGTCGGCGTCCGCGGTGACCGGCTTCTTCGCGTCGAAGTAGTCGACCACGTCGGTGCCCGCGCCGCCGCTGAGGTAGTCGGCCTCGGTGCGGCCGCTCGCGGACAGGTGGTCGTCGCCGGTCGAGCCGTAGAGCTTGTCCTTGCCGGCGCTCTCCACCAGGGAGTCGTTGCCGGCGCCGCCGTTGGACCGGTCGTTGCCGCTGCCGTCGTCCAGCCGGTCGGCGCCGGCGCCGCCGTAGAGGTTGTCGTTGCCGCTCTCGCCGTACAGCCAGTCGTTGCCGCCCGCGCCGGCGATCGTGTCGTTGCCCGAGCCGCCGTGCAGGTAGTCCTTGTCGGAGCCGCCGGAGAGGTGGTCGTTGCCGGTGGAGCCGAACGCGTACACGATCAGGCCGGTCCGGTTCACCAGGATGTCGTTCCTGCTGCCCAGGCGGATGCTCGCGTACTTGGCGCCGGTGCAGGTCACCTTGGTCCGGTCGCCGGCGACCGCCTTGCAGCCCTTGCCCGCCTTGATCCGGTACTTGTCGTCGATGGTCACCGTGCCACCGGACTCGGTCACCAGCACCTGGTTGGCCAGGCCACTACCGGCCTGGAAGACGAGTTTGACGCCGGACACCGAGGCCACGCCGGTCGAAGCGGCCTGGGCCGGGCCGGCGCCCATCGCGATCGTGGCGGTGGTGCCCAGCAGCGCCACGCCGGCTCTGACCGCCCAGGTGAGTCGAGACATGTTTTCTCCCCCGTACCGAGAACTTCATCGATGACGCAGGATCTGTTAGATCCGCGTTAAGCGATGGAAGCCCACCTCGCCCCGCACCCGGCGCGGACCGTAGGTGCTCAACGTGGCACGAAAGGATGACCAACCCGTGTCGAGATAGGACCGGGCGGGCGGGTGAGACCCACCCGCCCGCCCGCAGTCGCTCTGATCAGCGCTCGCAGTACTGCTTCACGTCATTGGTGTACGCGATGCACAGGTCCCCGGCCGGGGTGCCGTCCATGCCGCCGTTGAGCAGGTCGGCCTCGGTGTTGGCGCTGCCGGTGCCGTCGGCGCCGTCCAGGCGGTCGTCGCCGGGGTTGCCGTAGAGCCGGTCCGCACCCGGGCCGCCCAGCAGCACGTCCTCGCCGGCGCCACCGGCGAGCTGGTCGTTGCCACCCCAGCCCACCAGCGTCTCGTTCCCTTCGCGGCCGTAGAGCCGGTCGTCGCCCTCGCCGCCGTGGAGGACCTCGACGTCGGTGGCCACGAGGTCCTGCTCCCACCCGTTCAGTCCGCCGCTCGAGTGCTGATTGTCGAGGGAGATCACGACCATGCCGCGGTAGGTCTGGTAGCTGACGGTGTCCCGGCCGGAACCGCCGTAGACCTTGTCCTTGTCGCCACGGATGACGGTGTTGTGCATGTCGAGGAGATCGTCGCCGAGCCCGCCGTACATCTGGTCCTTGCCGTTGAACCCGATCAGGTGGTCGTTGCCGGCGCCGCCGCTGACGTAGTCGTGACCGGTGTCGCCGCTGACGAAGTCGTTGCCGACGCCGCCGTAGAGCTTGTCGTCCGCGGTGCCGCCGGAGATCCGGTCGTTGCCGCCGCCGCCGACGAGCACGTCCTTGCCGGACTGGCCGTACAGGTAGTCGCCGAAGGCGCCGCCGTAGACGGTGTCGGTGCCGGAGCCGGCCCAGGCGACCAGGCGCAGCACGCTGCGGTTGGTGATCCGGTCGGCCTTGTCGTACGTGAAGACCCGGACCCGCTCCACCGCCACCACGTCGGGGGCGCAGGTGACCTTGGTCTTGTCGCCCTTGACCGGCTTGCAGCCCTTGCCGGCCTTGATCGGGTACTTGTCGTCGATGACGACGGCCCGGTCGGTCGTGGTGATGACCACCCGGTTGGCCTTGCCGGACGCCGCCTTGTATTCAACGGTGGTGCCGATCGTCGACGCGACGCCGACCGAGGCGGCCTGGGCGGCCCCCGGGGCGGCGAGCACGCCGACGCCGATAGTGGTGAGTAGAGCCATGCCGATGCGAAGCTTGCGCATGCCGATGCCTTTCGTGCCCCCGTGGACGTTGATGCGCCGCATCATAAGTGGGCCCGGCAACAGATCGCGTCAGCCTTCGGGTCGATGCAGCAGGCCGGTGACTATCGCGTGCACGGTGTCCAGATCCGCCGGATCGGCGAGCGGGCCGCGGCCGCCGGTGACCGTGTACCACTCGTCGGCGTCCCTGTACTGCACGCGCACGGTGACCTGACCGTCGGCGAGCTCGGTGCGCAGGGTCAGGTCACCGGTCACCACCCCGACCTCGTCGGTCATCACCCCGCCCGGGCCGGGCACGATGTCGGTGGTTCGGCTCTGCTCGTCGGCCATGTCAGCAGGTCCTCAGCATCTCGTCGAGAGAGTCCTTCTCCTTCTCCGTGACGCTGAGTTTCCAGAAGGACTTCACTTCAATCCAGTCCTGAGCGTACGTGCACCAGCTGCCCTTCTCGGCCGGCTTCCAGGTCGACGGGTCCTGGTCGCCCTTCGACCGGTTGGACGAGGCGGACACCGCGAGGAGCTGCGGGCGGTCCAGATCGTTGGCGAAGTCGCCGCGTTCGTCGTCGGTCCACCTGTCGGCGCCGGAGCGCCAGGCGTTGGCGAGCGGGACCATGTGATCGATGTCCACCTTGGTGGGCGAGGTCAGCACGTCGCCGTCGTACACGCTGGTCCAGGTGCCGGCGACGACATTGCAGCCGGAGAGCTTGACCTTGTCGCCGTCACGTTCCAGCACGGTGTCCCGGACGTCGCAGTTCTTGCCGGCGCTGCGCCAGTGCGGGAACCTGTCCCGGCTGTAGCCCTTCATCGACCGGGGCGCGGCGACGGTCAGGTCGGACAGCAGATCAGCGGCCTGCCCCACCTCACCGGATTCGGGGGCGGGCGCGGTGCTGCCGGGGGAGGACTCGACCACCGTGCAGCCGGTCAGCAGGGCGGCGGTCAGGGCGAGGGGAAACCATCGAAAGGCGTTACTCGGGGGCACGTACCCCAGGGTAAGGGTGACCCCCGCGTGCCGCAGATCGCCGCACGCGGGGGAGTGAATGTCAGCTCGCGCGGTTGACCGCGCTGGTCACCGCTTTGATGGACGCGCTCACGATGTTGGCGTCGATGCCGACACCCCAGACGGCCACGTCACCCACCTCGCACTCGACGTACGCCGCGGCCTGCGCGTCGCCGCCCGAGGTCAGCGCGTGCTCGTTGTAGTCCAGCACCCGGGCCTTGATCCCCAGCGGGGCGATGGCCTGCACGAACGCGTCGATCGGGCCGTTGCCGACACCGGTCAGCGACCGGCGCTCGGGGCCCAGCGCCACCTGGGCGTCGATCTCGACCTTGCCGTCCACCGTCGCGGTGCTGTAGCCGGCCACCCGGATCGTCGGGTCGGTCTGGTGGTCGACCAGGTACTCCTTGGCGAAGTAGTCCCACATCTGCTGCGGGGAGACCTCGCCGCCGTCGTTATCGGTGTGCTGCTGCACCACGCCGGAGAACTCGATCTGCAGCCGCCGCGGCAGATCCAGCTTGTGCTCCTCCTTCATGATGTACGCCACGCCACCCTTGCCGGACTGCGAGTTGACCCGGATGACCGCCTCGTAGGTGCGGCCCACGTCCTTCGGGTCGATCGGCAGGTACGGAACGCCCCACGTGAAGTCGTCGATCGGGGTGCCGGCGTCGGTGGCGTCGGCCTCCAGCGCGGAGAAGCCCTTCTTGATCGCGTCCTGGTGCGAGCCGGAGAAGGCGGTGTAGACCAGATCCCCCGCGTACGGGTGACGCTCGTGCACCGGCAGCTGGTTGCAGTACTCCACGGTGCGCTTGATCTCGTCGACGTTCGAGAAGTCGATCTGCGGGTCGATGCCCTGCGAGAACAGGTTCAGCCCCAGGGTGACCAGGTCGACGTTGCCGGTGCGCTCGCCGTTGCCGAACAGGCAGCCCTCGATCCGGTCGGCGCCGGCCAGCAGGCCCATCTCGGCGGCCGCGACCGCGGTGCCCCGGTCGTTGTGCGGGTGCAGGCTCAGGATGACGCTGTCGCGCCGGGGCAGGTTGCGGTGCATCCACTCGATCGAGTCGGCGTACACGTTCGGCGTGGCCATCTCGACAGTGGCCGGCAGGTTGATGATCAGCGGCCGGGCCGGGGTCGGGTCGATCACGTCGATCACGGCCGAGCAGATCTCCAGCGCGTACTCCAGCTCGGTGCCGGTGTACGACTCGGGCGAGTACTCGTAGAAGATCTCGGTGTCCGGGGTGTGGATCTCCGCGTACTTCTGGCAGAGCCGCGCGCCCTGCGTCGCGATGTCGGTGATCCCGTCCCGGTCCAGGCCGAAGACCACCCGGCGCTGCAGCACCGAGGTCGAGTTGTAGAAGTGCACGATGGCGCGCTTGGCGCCGCGGATCGACTCGAAGGTGCGGTCGATCAGGTGCTCCCGGCACTGCACCAGCACCTGGATGGTGACGTCGTCCGGGATCAGGTCCTGCTCGATCAGCTGACGGACGAAGTCGAAGTCGGTCTGGCTGGCCGCCGGGAAGCCGACCTCGATCTCCTTGTAGCCCATCTTCACCAGCAGCATGAACATCCGCCGCTTGCGCTCGGGCGACATCGGGTCGATCAGGGCCTGGTTGCCGTCCCGCAGGTCGACCGCACACCAGCGCGGCGCCTTCTCGGTGACACGGCCCGGCCACTGCCGGTCGGGCAGGGTGATGGAGAACTGTTTCTGATAAGCCTCGTAGCGCTGGAACGGCATCGGGCTGGGCTGCTGAGGGCCGTAGACGGACATGTGGGACTGCTCCAGTCAGGAAGAAGACGAGCAGGCGGCGTGCGTCACCTCCGCGACGAGGTGCCGACCTGGAATGGGGCCTCGTCGCGGCAGCGAAGGAGAAGGTTCACCTGCCACATGTCGCCAGCCACGTTACGTCAAGCGTTTCCGAACGGCTATCCGAACGCCCGGATCGTGGGAAGGGCGACGGTCAGGACGGGGCCGATCCACTCGGCTGGACGACCGGCGGTGGGCTGCTCATGCCCATCGGCTCACCGGCCACCTCCGGGCCGGGCAGTTGGAGGGTGGGCGGCCCGGCGACCTGACGGACCAGCTTGAGCACGCCGTACTCGACCCGGGCCGCGGTCAGCAGCCCGTCCGCCGAGTAGCAGTAGATGCCGACGTCCACCGGCGGGTCCAGGGCGGCGCTCACCGAGTCGACGGCGTAGCAGGTGCCCTGCGCGCCGGTCAGCGGTCGCACCGCGGAGACCGCCAGCGGCGCCTTCCGGTCGGTGAAGACGGTCAGCCACTGCCGGAACAGGCGCTGCACCTTCGGGTCGTACCGGCGTGGCACCTTGTCACCGCGCTCGGCCACCCGGATGCAGGTGGGGCTCACCGGCTGGGTCGACGTGGTCAGACCGCACTGGTAGACGCCGGCCGCCACCTTGATGATCGTGACGCCGGCCGTGCCGCCGAGCGCGCCGAGCGGGATGTCCACCCGCCAGGTGCCGTCGTCGGCGACCGAGGCGACCACGTCCCGCGGGCTGCCGTCGCCGACGTCGAACGTGTAGAGCGCGGCGTACCGGCGGTCCAGGGCCAGCGCGGCCAGGCCGGCCAGCTGATCCCGGGCCTCGGGTTCCGGGTCGGCGACCGACACGGCGGTCTCGGGAACCGCTTCGGGGGCACTCTCACTGCCGCAGCCGGTCAGGCCGAACGCCAGCACGGCGACGGTGAACGCGGAGGGAAGGCGCATCGCGACATTCTCGCCCCATACCGTGCGATGCCCCCGGTACGGCGGCCCACCGCCCCCGGCGTGTCGCGCCATCCCGGCCGGATTCTGGGATCGCATGTCGAGGCGAACGAGTCGCGCGGCTAGGGTGGTGGCGATCCGTTTAGCCGAAGGAATGGTTTCGCCGTGGCTCTAGTGGTGCAGAAGTACGGTGGTTCGTCGGTAGCGAACGCCGAGCGCATCAAGCGGGTGGCCGAGCGCATCGTGGCCGCCCGGAAAGCCGGCGACGACGTGGTCGTCGTGGTCTCCGCCATGGGCGACACCACCGATGAGCTGATGGACCTGGCCAACCAGGTCAGCCCGCTGCCACCCGGCCGTGAACTCGACATGCTGCTCACCTCGGGCGAGCGGATCTCGATGGCGCTGCTCGCCATGGCGATCCACAACCTGGGCTACGAGGCCCGGTCCTACACCGGCTCCCAAGCCGGCGTGCTGACCACCTCGGTGCACGGCAAGGCGCGGATCATCGACGTCACCCCGGGCCGCCTGCGGACCGCGCTGGACGAGGGCGCCATCGCCATCGTCGCCGGCTTCCAGGGCGTCTCGCAGGACACCAAGGACATCACCACCCTCGGCCGCGGCGGCTCGGACACCACCGCCGTCGCGCTGGCCGCGGCGCTGCACGCCGATGTCTGCGAGATCTACACCGACGTGGACGGCGTCTTCACCGCGGACCCGCGGATCGTGCCGGACGCCAAGCACATCAAGAAGATCACGTACGAGGAGATGCTCGACCTCGCGGCGGGCGGCGCGAAGGTGCTGATGTTGCGATGCGTGGAGTACGCGCGCCGGTTCAGCGTGCCGATCCACGTACGCTCTTCGTACTCGAACAAAGAAGGCACGCTCGTCACCGGCTCGATGGAGGACCCTGACGTGGAGAACGCACTGATCACCGGGGTCGCGCACGAGCGCAGCGACGCGAAGATCACGATTGTCGGCGTGCCCGACGAGCCCGGCGCCGCCGGCCGCATCTTCGAGACGGTCGCCAAGGCTGAGATCAACATCGACATGATCGTGCAGAACGTGTCGACCGAGGGCACCGGCCGCACCGACATCTCGTTCACCCTGCCGAAGGCCGACGGCCAGACCGCGATGAACGCGCTCGACAAGATCAAGGACCAGGTCAAGTTCAAGGGCCTGCTCTTCGACGACCACATCGGCAAGGTCTCTCTGGTCGGCGCCGGCATGCGCTCGCACCCGGGTGTCGCCGCCGAGTTCTTCGCCACCATCGGCGCGGCCGGCGTCAACATCGAGATGATCTCCACCTCGGAGATCCGGGTCTCGGTCGTCTGCCGGGACACCGATCTCGACACCGCGGTGCGTGCCGTGCACGCCGCGTTCGAGCTCGGCAGTAACGAGGAAGCCGTCGTCTACGGCGGTACCGGCCGGTAACCCGGTCGATGGCGCAGCCCACGCTCGCCGTCGTCGGAGCCACCGGCTCCGTCGGGTCCGTCATGCTCGAGCTGCTCTCGTCCCGGCGCAACGTCTGGGGCGAGATCCGGCTCATCGCGTCGGCGCGGTCCGCCGGCAAGACGCTGACCTGCCGTGGCGAGCGGCTCGACGTTGTCGAGCTGACCGCCGAGGCGTTCGACGGCGTCGACGTGGCGATGTTCGACGTCCCCGACGCGGTGTCCGAGCACTGGGCGCCGATCGCGGTCTCCCGGGGCGCGACCGTGGTGGACAATTCGTCCGCCTTCCGGATGCGGCCGGACGTGCCGCTCGTGGTGCCCGAGGTCAACCGCGAGGCGGTCCACGACCGCCCGGTCGGCATCGTGTCCAGCGCCAACTGCACGGTGGCCGCGATGATCATCGCGGTGTCGCCGCTGCACGACGAGTACGGGCTCCGCGAACTCGTCCTGGCGTCCTACCAGGCGGCCTCCGGGGCCGGCCAGGCCGGCGTGGACACCCTCCACGACCAGCTCACCAAGGTGGCCGGCGACCGGCTCCTCGGCGGCCGCCCCGGCAACGTCCGGCAGGCCGTCGGCGACGACCTGGGCCCGTTCCCGGCCCCGCTGGCGCTCAACGTGGTGCCCTGGTCCGGGGAGCTGGCCGATCTCGGCTGGTCCTCCGAGGAGCTGAAACTCCGAAACGAGTCCCGCAAGATCCTCAGCCTGCCGGCGCTCAAGGTCTCCGCCACGTGCGTCCGGGTCCCGGTCGTCACCGGCCACTCGATCGCCGTGCACGCCGTCTTCGCCGCCGAGGTGACCGCGGACGGCGCCCGCCAGGTCCTGCGCAACGCCCCCGGCGTCATCCTGGTCGACGATCCGGAGGCCGGCGAGTTCCCGATGCCGATCGACGCGGTCGGCACCGACCCGTCCTGGGTGGGCCGCATCCGCCGGGCGATGGACGATCCCCGCGCCCTGTCGTTCTTCATCACCGGCGACAACATGCGCAAGGGCGCCGCCCTCAACACCGTTCAGATCGCCGAACTGATCGCCGCCGAGCTGGCCAAGGGCGCCCCCGCATGACCGGCATCTGCGAGGTGATCATCACGGCGTCCGATCCGGAGTGGCTCGCCGCCTTCACCCGCCGCCTGATCGAGGACCGCCTGGCCGCCTGCGGTCAGCAGATCACCGCGATCCGCTCGCTGTACCGCTGGGACGGCGCCATCCAGGACGATCCCGAGGCCCGGGTGGCCCTGCACACCCGCCTCGACCTGGTTCCCCTGATCATCGAACGAGCCGACGCCGAGCACCCCTACGACGTCCCGTGCGTCCTGGCGGTCCCGGTCATCGCGGCCAATCCGGCCTACATCGCCTGGGTCCAGACCGAAACCCGAACCCCTTGAACCTTTTCCCTGTACGCACAAAGCCGCGACCCCCTGGCGGGTCAAGCCTGTGCCGCCCCCGCCGGGCGTAGATCGGTGGTCCCTCTCCCGCCCACCCCCGCCGACGCGTGCGGAGGACCCGCGTCGTCCCCGCTACCTCGATCCGCCTCTCGCGTCGTTCCCGCCACCCCGATCCACCTCACACACTGTTCCCGCCACCCCCAACAGCGCGATCTTGAGTCCTGGTTGTCCCCGGAGCACCCATCAGCGCTCATGATCAAAGCCTGTTTGTCGATGTTGGGCTTTCGCTGACGCCGGGACGTCCATCAAGCTTCAAGATTGGGACTGTCCGGGTAGCGGTTGATCTTGTCCAGCTGGTCGTCAGCGCTGTTTCGGCACCGTTGAGACAGCCCTCAGCGCCCTGGCCGGGCCTGCGGGAGCACCGATCTGAGCCCGGCGGGCGCGGCACAGGCTTGACCCGGCAGAGGCTCGCGGGGTGCTTCGGGGACTTTGCAGAACTCGTACAAGGAAAGGGTTTGAAGCGGAAGCCGCGCGCCTTGCTTGCCTTGTCGCGGGCCCTGACGAGCCCGCGACAGCGGCGATGATCAGGCAGCGGCGTCCAGGTCGGCTCGGGTGAGGAGGGCGCGGAGGGTGATGCCCTCGGCGGCCAGGGCCTGGGTGCCGCCCTCCTGACGGTCGATCACGCAGAGCGCGTGGTCGACGTGGGCGCCCAGCTTGCGCAGGTCGTTGGTGGAGAGGACGACCTGGCCGCCGGAGGTGACCACGTCCTCGACGATCAGGACGCGGCGGCCGGCCACCTCGGCGCCCTCGGCGAGGCGGGCGGTGCCGTACTGCTTGGCCTGCTTGCGGACGAAGGCGGTGGGCAGCTTCGCGTGCCGGGCCAGGGCGGTGACCACCGCGATGCCGCCCATCTCCAGGCCGGCGAGCACCTCGGTGCCCTCGGGGATCAGTACGGCGAGGCGCTCGGCGAGCCGGTCGAGCAGGACCGGGTCGGCCTCGAACTGGTACTTGTCGAAGTATTCGGTGGCGGTTCGGCCGGAGCGGAGGGTGAACTCGCCGGTGAGGCGGCTCACGGTGCGAACCTGGCGGGCGAGGTCGATGGAGTCTGTCACAAGGTCCCAGCTTGTCAGGCCGCTGATGGCGGGTGGACGTCGCCCCTCGCGGTCACCCGTTGGCGTACTCGATCACCGATCCGGCGCAACGTATGTCTGTTTAGTGTAGCTTTCGCCTGATTACTGGCTCGCGCCCGGAAGGATAGTTCTGTGACACCCTTCGCGATGCTCTTCCTGCTCGCCCTCGCCGGATCCTCGTGTTTCGCCCTCGGCCGCGCGCTGGGCCGGGGTGAGCGCTACGAGCGTGGTTACCGGGAGGGCTTCCGTGACGGCGAGACCGGCTCGCTCGCCCGCGCCACGCGGCTCATGCAGCTCTCCGATCGCCCGTCGATCGCCCCGGTGGTGGAGTCGATGATCGGGCCCTACGCCGTCCCCCAGCAGATGGCCCTGCGCACGGTCGGACCGCAGCTGGCCCTCTGAGAACCACCGGCCGGGCTCTTCGTCGAGGGCCCGGCGTCAATGAACAGCCCCCGGAAACGGATCAGGGCCGGTTCCCCGTTTCCGGAGACCGGCCCTCACCTGCTGCAACCATGGTCGGGGTGGCGGGATTTGAACCCACGGCCTCTTCGTCCCGAACGAAGCGCGCTACCAAGCTGCGCCACACCCCGTCGCTGCGAGATAAATACTAGCGGAGGCTTCGGGGGGTTCTTCAACCGGTATCCCTAAAACGGAAAACCGCAGGTCAGCGCGGGATCAGGGTGAGCAGCGAGGCCTCCGGACGGCAGGCGAAGCGGATCGGTGCGGTGGGGTGGGTGCCCAGTCCGGCCGAGACGTGCAGGAAGGCGTCCGACCCCGGCCAGCGGTGCAGGCCCTTGGCCATCGAGGTGGGCAGGTCGCAGTTGGTGGTGAGCGCTCCGTAGCCCGGCACGCAGACCTGGCCGCCGTGCGTGTGACCGGCGAGCAGGAGGGCGAACCCGTCGGCGGCCATCCCGTCCAGCACCCGCTTGGCCGGGGTGTGGGTGACGCCGAGGTGCAGGTCGGCGCCGTTGCTGATCGGGCCGGCAACCGAGGGGTAGTCGTCGCGTTCGATGTGCGGATCGTCGACGCCGGCCATCTCGATCGAGCGGCCACCGGCCTTCACGACGGTTCGGGCGTTGTTGAGGTCGGCCCAGCCGGCGTCCACGAAGCAGGCGCGCAGGTCCTCGGCCGGCAGGTCGACGCCCTGCACGTACTCCCGGTCGGGCATCAGGTACTGGAGCGGGTTCTTCCAGACCGGGCCGCGGTAGTCGTTGGAGCCGAATACGAACGCGCCGGGCAGGCCGAGCAGCGGGTCGAGGGCGCGCAGCACGCCGGGGATCGCGCCCGGGTCGGCCATGTTGTCGCCGGTGACCACCACCAGGTCCGGGTCGGCGCCGGCCAGCGCGGCCACCCACTCCTGCTTGCGCCGCTGGCCGGGCATCATGTGCAGGTCGCTCAGGTGCAGGATGCGCAGCGGCTCGGCGTCGGGCTCCAGCACCGGTACGTCGAAGCGCCGGAGCGTGAACATGTTCCGCTCGACGAGTGCGGCATAGGCGAGCGTCGCGCCGCCCAGTGCGGTGAGAGTGGCGGCGGCCGAAATAAGGGAGCGCTTACGCATGCCCGCAAGGGTAGTTTCTCCGTCCATGGGAACGTTGAAAGACCGCCTGAACGATGACCTGCACGCCGCCATGAAGTCCCGGGACGACCTGATCACGTCGACGCTGCGGATGGCCCTGGCCGCGGTCCGGACCGCCGAGGTCGCCGGGAAGGAGGCCCGCGAGCTCACCGACGCCGAGGTGCTGGCGGTGCTGACCAAGGAGGCGAAGAAGCGCCGGGAGGCGGCCACCGCCTTCGCCGACGCGGGCCGGACCGACCAGGCGGCCAAGGAGACGGCCGAGGGCGAGGTGCTCGACCGCTACCTGCCGAAGCAGCTCACCGACGCGGAGATCGCCGACCTGGTGACCCGGGTGCTGGCCGAGGGCGGCTTCACCGGCAAGGCCCAGCTGGGCCAGGCCATGAAGGCGGCTCAGGCGGCCGTGGCGGGGCGCGCGGAGGGCGGCCGGGTGGCGGCCGAGGTGCGGCGCCAGCTCGTCTGAGAGGCAAAGAGAACGGGCGGGAGAGTGACTCTCCCGCCCGTTCGCTGTCCGCGCTAGTTACGTCTCGGCGGTGTGCTGGGGTTCTGGCCGGGAACCGGCGGCTCCTCTTCCTTCTTCCCGTTGCTGATCTCGAGGACCACCGCGCCGTTCTTGATCGTGCGGCCGGACGGGTTGGTGCCCGCCACGGTGCCCTTCGGGCACTCCGAGTCGACCTCGGAGCCCACCGAGACGTGGAAGCCGGCGTCCTCCAGGCGGTTGCGCGCCGAGGAGACCGAGTCACACTTCACGTCCGGGATCGAGCGCTGCTCGCCGTACGCGATCTTGGTGCTGCCCGGCTTCTTGAACTGCACCTTCTCCTTGCCCTCCATGTACTCCTTGACGGTGTACTGGACGGCCGGGTTGATGATGTCGTGGTCCATCTGGTCCCGGTGGTCCGGGTAGTCCGGGTTGGCCATGTAACCCGCGACGACGATCTTCGTGGTGCCCACGATCAGCGAGGCGGTCTTGGACGCGTCGGTGGTGCCGGACTTGCCGAAGACCGGGTGCCCCACGATGCCGCGGGTGGGGCCGGCGGTCGCCCCGCCGCAGGAGCCGAGCTGGGCCGAGTCGCCGACCGGGCAGCGTGCCGCGTCCAGGGCGGCCCGGGCCACGTCCTTCGGGGTGGCCTGGATGCAGTGCGGCTTGCCGACGTCGATCTTCTCGCCGTCCTGCGTGGTGATCTGCTCGACCGGGGTCGGCTGGCAGTACTTGCCGTCACCGGCGAGGGTCGCGTACGCGTTCGCCATGTCGAGCGGGGTCGAGGCGGAGACGCCGAGGGAGAACGCGCCCCAGTTGCGGGCCGACTCGGGGTCGTTGGCGTACTTGGCGTCCGGGTCCGGCACGCGGAACTGGACGCCGAAGCGCTTGGCGACCGCGACCACCTTGTCGGCGCCGACCCGCTCCTGGAGCGGGATGAAGTACGTGTTGATCGACTTCGCGAAGGCGGACCACATGGTGTAGACGCCCTCACCGCCGCCGCCCGCGTTCTTCGGGCAGTAGTAGCCACCGCACGAGGCCGGGCCGGGGCCGACGGGATACCCGGACTTGTAGACCTTCTCCGCCTTGATCGTGTAGCCGAGCGGGTAGCCCGACTCCAGCGCCGCGATGATCGGGAAGATCTTGAACACCGAGCCGGCCTGGTAGCCGGTGATGTCGCCACCACCGCTGAGCAGCGGGTTCGTCGTGTACGGGTGGGTGCCGCGGATGCCCTTGGTGCGCTTCTTCGGGTCCGAGGACTTCTCGTTCTGCGGGTTGTCCGGGTCGTCGAGCTTGTACTTGCGGTTGGTCGCGAGCAGGCGCACCTTGCCGGTGCCGGGCTCGATGCCGGCCAGCAGCAGGGCGTTCTGGCTCTTGTCGGACTGCCGCTCGGAGATCTCCCGGCGGGCGCCGGCCTCACCCTTGAGGTCCATCGTGGTGACGACCCGGTAGCCACCGCTCTTGAGGCGACGGTCCCGGTCGTACGTGGTGGCGCCGAACGCCTCCTGGCTCAGCCACCAGCGGTGGAAGTAGTCGCAGAAGAAGCCCCAGTGGTTCTTCGCCACCGAGACGCAGCCGCTGCCCACCTGGCGGACCTTGGTGGGGACCTTGGCCTTCTTCGACTCGTCGGCCTGGGCCTGGGTGATGGCGCCCATCTCGACCATGGCCGGGACGATGTAGTTGTCGCGGCGCGCGGTGATCTGCTCGTTGCCGCTCGGCGTGGTCGGGTTGAACGCGCTCGGCGCCTTCACCATGCCGGCGAGCATGCCGGATTCGGCGACGGTCAGGTCCTTGGGCTTCTTGTTGAAGTAGACCTGGCTGGCGGCGTAGACCCCGTACGCCTGGTTGCCGAAGGGCGCGATGTTGAGGTAGCGCTCCAGGATCTGGTCCTTGGTGAGCTGCTTCTCGATCTGCAGCGCGTACTTCATCTCGGTGACCTTGCGCTTCGGGCTGTCCTCCGTCGCGTCGATCACCTCCTGCGGCTTGGTGGCCGAGTAGGCCAGCGACATCCGCACGTACTGCATGGTGAGCGTGGAGGCGCCCTGCTGCGAGCCGCCCTGGTTGTTGCTCACGAACGCGCGGGCGATGCCCTTGAGGTCGACGCCGTTGTGCTCGTAGAACTTGCGGTCCTCGGCGGCCAGGATCGCGGCCTGCATGTGCTTCGAGATGTCCTTCAGCGGCACGTCGCTGCGGAACTCGTCGTAGAACACGGCGATCTGGGTCTTGCCGTCGGACGCGTACACCCGAGTGATCTGCGGTGAGCTGAACTCTTTGAGTTCACTCGGCAGGTTCGCGAACGTCTGACCGCCCGCCTTGGCCGCGAGGCCGGTCATCGCGGCGGCCGGGAACGCCGCCGCCGCCACGACCACGCCGGCCAACAGGCCGCATATCAGCAGCGAGGTCGCGTTCGTGAAGATGTTGTGATCGCGTCTGCGAAACCAGGAGGACACGCGAGCAGGGTACGCGAACAACGCACGCGCGTGCCCCCCGAGAGAGCCACCCTCGCCCGATACGAGTGTGGTCCGTCACCCCTGTCGGCGGAGCGATTTTCCACATCTGCACCAAAGATACCCCCGTTCGGCTCGGGTAACTCAGCCGAGATGCCCGGAACTACCGGCCTATACGTATTTGAGGGACAACGTTGCGTAATCACCCAACTACAGAGCATGATGGTGCGGCGAGACACGGACGCCGGACCGGCATGGGGGAACAGGGAGCCGCCGGCGTCAGGGGGTGACAGCAAGGGGGGACGTTTACCGTGGGGATGATCAGCGACTGGCCCAGCATGGCGGCGTGTCAGAGTGGCGACCCTGACGCGTTGTTCGTGCAGGGCGCCGAGCAGAACGTGGCGAAAAGGATTTGCCGCAGCTGCCCGGTCCGCTACGAGTGCCTCGCCGACGCCCTGGACAACCGCATCGAGTTCGGCGTCTGGGGAGGCATGACGGAACGGGAGCGGCGGGCTCTGCTCCGCCGGCACCCGCATGTGGCGAGCTGGCGGAAGATGTTCGAGGCCGCACTGCGGGAGAAGGGCGCCGACAAGGTGCTCGTCTCCACCCGCTGATCAGGAGAGTGCGAGTAGAGCTCCGATCGTTCGCAGCCCGTCGACGTCGTGGACGTCGGCGGGTTGCGCCGCGACCGAGGCCGCCGGCACCGACGGGAAGGACTCGGTGAACCCGGCCGCCACCGCGGCCTCCCGCTCCGCCTGCCGCAGCAGCGCGGCGTGGATCCGCAGCACGTCCGCGGTGACCGCGTTGTCGCCGGTCTCCTCCAGCCGCTCGGCCGCGGCCTCGCTCGCCTCGGCGGTCAGCCCGCCCGGCTCGGTGGTGTGCATCCGGTTGAGCACCAGGCCGCCGAGCGGCATCCGCTCGGCGACCAGCCGCTCGGCGAAGTAGGCGGCCTCCCGGATCGCGTCCCGCTCCGGAGCCGCGACCAGCAGGAACGCGGTCTGCGGGTCCTGGAGGATCTGGTACGTCTGGTCGGCCCGCTGCCGGAACCCGCCGAACATCGAGTCCAGGGCCGCCACGAAACCGGACAGGTCGGTGAGCAGCTGGGCGCCGAGGATCTTCTGCACGGCCCGGGAGAACAGCCCGAACGAGGCGGTGACCAGGCTGAACATGCTCCGGCCGCCGGATCGCGCCGGGGCCAGCAGCAGCCGCAGCATCCGGCCGTCGAGGAAGCGGGACAGCCGGGCCGGCGCGTCCAGGAAGTCCAGGGCGGACCGGGACGGCGGCGTGTCAACCACGATCAGGTCCCACTCCTCACCGGCCCGCAGCTGGCCCAGCTTCTCCATCGCCATGTACTCCTGCGTGCCGGCGAAGGTCGAGCTCATGGCCTGGTAGAACGGGTTCGCGAAGATCTCGGCGGCGCGTTTCGGCGAGGTGTGCTGCTCGACCACCTCGTCGAAGGTGCGCTTCATGTCCAGCATCATGGCGTGCAGCTCACCGCCGCTGCGCTCCACGTCGATGCCCTTGACCTGGCGGGGTGTGTTGTCCAGCTCGGTCAGGCCCATCGACTGGGCGAGCCGGCGGGCCGGGTCGATGGTGAGCACCACCGTGCGGCGCCCGTGCATCTCCGCCGCGCGCAATCCGAGCGCGGCGGCCGTCGTGGTCTTCCCCACACCGCCGGCCCCGCAGCAGACCACGATGCGGATGGCCGGATCGGCCAGGAGACCGTCGATGTCGAGCCGTGGAGCGCTCAAATCAGCCACCATTTCAGGGTAGTGCGTCTTGATCGGACGTTCTCCTCGATCAAGCTCGCATGAGGAGTGCGGCCAGCTCGTCGAGAGCCGGGCGGTCGACCCCGTCCGGCAGCAGCGGCAGTTCGACCATCGGCCGGTTCAGCTCGGTCAACTCCATCCGCAGAGACTCCTCCAGCTCCCGCCGGGTCAGGTGGGCCTGTGCCTCGGCGGTGAGCTGACTCACCATCGCCGGCGGCGCGGGCAGCCCGGCCGCGCTCAGCCCCCGCTTGATCTCGGCCTTGGTGACCTTCCCCTCGGCCAGCAGCGCCTGCCTCGCCCCGTTCACCACCACCCGGCCGACCGGGATGTGCAGGGCGGACAGTTCGGTGATCGCGTCCAGCGTCTCCTGGACCGGCATCTCCTCGAGCAGCGTGACCACGTGCACGGCGGTCATCGGCGAGCGCAGCAGCGACGCCACGCTCTCGCTCTGGGTCTTGATCGGACCGACCTTGACCAGCCGGGCGGTCTCCTCGGTGACGTTGAGGAACCGGCCCACCCGTCCGGTGGGCGGGGCGTCCAGGACCACCGCGTCGTAGAACCGGCGGCCGTCCTGCGACCGGGTGGTGGCCTCCTTCACCTTCCCGGTGAGCAGCACGTCCCGCAGCCCGGGGGCGATGGTGGTGGCGAAGTCGATGGCGCCGACCTTGCGCAGGGCCCGCCCGGCCGCGCCGAGCTTGTAGAACATGTCCAGGTACTCGAGGAGGGCCTCCTCGGCGTCCACCGCCAGCGCCCGCACCTCGCCGCCGCCGGAGGTGGTCGCGACCCGGCGTTCCGAGTACGGCAGCGGGTCCAGCCCGAACAGCTGGGCGATGCCCTGCCTGCCCTCCACCTCGACGAGCAGGGTGCGGCGGCCGCCGGCGGCCAGACCCAGCGCCAGCGCGGCGGCCACCGTGCTCTTGCCGGTGCCGCCCTTGCCGGTCACCACGTGCAGCCGCTCCGGCCAGTTGCGGTGTTCACCCATGCACCCAACGGTACGGCCACCTGTCAGCCGGACACCTCGCACACCAGCCAGCCGGCCTTGCGGATCACAGTGAACCGGAGGTCCTGAGCGGCGGACCGCTCATCCTCGGTCGACATCACGACCTGTACGTCCACCAGCGCCCGTTTGTCGTCCCGGTCCGCGACGTCCGGCTCGTTCCAGCGGAACGCCGGGCCCGGGTAGGCGGCCGCGTACGAGCTGATCTGCTTGATCCGGGTGGCGAGTTTCGCCTCGTCCTGTGACTTGCGGCAGACCAGGTCCTCCGCGGCGTTCGCGTCCTGCTGGGTGAAGACCGCGGTGAGGAACTGGTCGACCGCGGTGGCGGGATCCGGCGCGCCCGGGTTGCCGGCGTCCCGGAGCAGGTAGTACGCGGAGACCGCGCCGCCGCCGCAGAGCGCCAGGGTGGCCACGAAGGCGATCGAGAGGAACACCGTGGGGCGCCGCCGGTCGGTCACCGGGGGCAGATGGGCGGTCGGCGGGTCCAGCCAGATCGGCTCGGGCGGGGGCTGGATCTCGGCGGGGGGCGAGTGCTCGTACGCCAGATAGGGCGGCGGCTGGTGCTGCCACTCACCAGGCTTCTCGTGCCGGGCGTGCCACGGGCCCGCCGGGGGCGGCTGCTGCCACCCCGGCACCGCCGGATGCTCGGCGGTGTCGTGGTCGGCCGTGTGCGGCGGCTCCGGCACCGGGATCGGCTCCTCCGGCGGGATCGGCATCGGCGGTTCCGGCTCGGGGGTGGGTGGTGGCTCCGGGTGCCCGCCCGGCCCGTCCCAGGGGTCCTGCGTCATGTCATCCTCCGCTCATCGCTCTTCGTGATGGCATGTGTTCAATCCGTGACACAGTCCCGCTCAGCCTAGCCAACCCGCTGGTCGTCCGCGCCCTAAGCTGTGCGCGTATCCGACGTAAGGGAGAGCGCAAGCCATGCAGAAGTGGGAGTACGTGACCGTGCCCCTGCTGGTCCACGCGACCAAGCAGATCCTCGACAACTGGGGCGAGGACGGCTGGGAGCTCGTCCAGGTCGTTCCGGGGCCGAACCCCGAGCAACTGGTCGCCTATCTGAAGCGGCCGAAGTCATGACCGACTGCACCGAGCGGCACCTCGCCGCGCCCGCCCGCCGCGCCGCAGGCGAGGGCCGGGAGGGCATGACCAGGAAGGCGCAGTCGTGACCACGCCGGCGCACGCCCGCCTCGCCGAACTCGGCCTGACGCTGCCGTCGGTGGCCGCGCCGGTGGCGTCGTACGTGCCCGCCGTGCAGTCCGGCAACCACGTCTACGTCTCCGGGCAACTGCCGTTCGTGGACGGCAAGCTGCCCCAGGTCGGCAAGGTCGGCGCCGAGGTCACCGTCGAGGAGGCGGCCGCACTGGCCCGGCTCTGCGCCCTCAACGCGCTCGCCGCCATCGACGCGCTGGTCGGCCTGGAGCGGGTCGTCAAGATCGTCAAGGTGGGCGGGTTCGTCGCGTCGGCGCCCGGCTTCACCGCCCAGCCGGCCGTGATCAACGGCGCCTCCGACCTGTTCGCCGCGGTTCTGGGTGAGCAGGGCCGGCACGCCCGCGCCGCCGTCGGCGTGGCCGAACTGCCGCTCGGCGCTCCTGTCGAGGTCGAGGTCATCGCCGAAGTGGCCTGATCTTGCGGTGATTCGGCCGTATTTGCTCACCGAAGGTGACCGGATCGGACATCGTGTCTCGGTCATCGTCGCCGGGCCGACGTACGATTCGGGTCATGCGGGGTGCTGCGCCCGAGTCGGCCGAGGTCGACCGGCTACCGGGTTGGGTGACGTTGCTGCGGGCGCCCAACCCGGGGCCGATGACGCTGGACGGCACCAACACGTGGATTCTGCGGGCGCCCGGCGCCGATGTCGCGGCCGTGGTCGACCCCGGCCCGCTCGACGAGGGGCACCTGCGGCGGATCGCCGAGTTCGGGCCGTTCCAGTTCATTCTGATCACACACGGTCATCACGATCACGTCGAGGGCGCGGACCGGTTGTCCGAACTGCTCGGCGGCACCGCGGTGCTGGCCGCCGACCCGGCGCACTGCCGTAACGCGGAGCCGTTGGACCCCTTCGAGTCCCTCGGCGGGAACGGTCTCGAAATACGCGTCGTCGACACTCCAGGGCACACGAGTGATTCGGTGTCCTTTCTCGTCGAGTGTGGGGACGACCGCGCGATGTTCACCGGCGACACCATCCTCGGGCGTGGCACCACGGTGGTGGCCCAGCCCGACGGTGACCTCGGGGCGTACCTGGACAGTCTGGAACTGCTCAGCGCGTACCCCGAGGTCCTGATGCTGCCCGGCCACGGCCCGGCCCGCGCCGACACCGCCGAGCGTGCCCGTTTCTATCTGGACCACCGCCGGGAGCGCCTGGCGCAGGTGGCGGCCGCGATGGCGGCGGGGGCGGAGACGCCCGCGGCCGTGGTCGACCTGGTCTATCCGGACATCGACCCGGGCGTGCGCTTCGCGGCCGAGTGGTCGGCCGCCGCGCAGCTCGACCATCTGCGCCGGAAACGGATGACGCCGTGACCTGCCCGGTGTGCGGGACCGTTCCCGTCCCCGGCGCCCGTTTCTGTCATCACTGCGGCGCCGCGCTCCCGGTGGCCGCGCAGCTGCCGGCGGCCGAGCGGCGCATCGTCACCGTGCTCTTCGGTGACCTCTCCGACTTCACCTCGTTCTCCGAGGACCTCGATCCGGAACGCGTCGGCGCGGTCACCGACCGGGTGCTGGCCGCCCTGGCCGGCGCCGTGAAGACGTTCGGCGGCCACGTCGACAAGCTCACCGGCGACGGGATCATGGCGGTCTTCGGCGCCCCGGTGGCCCATGAGGACGACGCCGAGCGGGCCGTCCGGGCCGCGCTCAGCATGCAGCGCGCGGTCCGCCGGGTGCTCGACGACGAGCGCGGCGGCGGCGCCCCGCTCGGCCTGCGGATCGGGCTGAACACCGGCGAGGTGGTCGCCGGCATGCAGGCCGGCATCGAATACACGGTGATCGGCGACACGGTGAACACCGCGGCCCGGCTCGCCGACGCCGCCACCATCGGCGGGGTCTACGCCGGTGAGCGGACCAGCGGCGGCACCCGGCACGTCGCCTCCTGGCGGCAGTTGCGGCCGCTGCGGCTCAAGGGCAAGCGGGAGCCGGTCCCGACGTACGAGCTGCTCGGCCTGCACGACGCCCCGGGCACCCGTTCCGGGCTGGGCGACGAGGCGCCGTTCGTGGGCCGCGAGGCCGAGCTGGGCCGGGTCTCCGGCCGGCTGTCCGAGGCGATCGACACCGGAACCCCGCGGATCCTGGTGATGACCGCCGAGGCGGGCATCGGCAAGTCCCGGTTCGCCGGGGAGGTCAAGCGCCTGGCCTCCGGATACCCCGGGCACGGCGCCCGGGTGCTGCGGGTCCGCTGCCGGGCGTACGGTGAGCGCCGCCGCTACGCGCCGCTGGCCGACCTGGTGCGCAAGACGGCCGGCCTGCCCAAGGACGCGGCCACCACGGTCGCCCGTACGGTCGTGGAGGAACGCCTCCGCAAGCTCGCCGGCCGGCTCGGCGTGACGCTCGACATCGACCGGCTGCTGGTGCTGCTGGGTTACGGCGAGGCGCCGGACCGTCCGGTCGGCCCGACCGCCCCCGCCGACCGCCCGGCCGCCCGGGGGATCGACGCCGAGGCGATCTCGGTGGCGGTCAGCGGCCTGCTCAACGCGCTCGCCGCCGAGGAGCCGCTGGTGGTGATCGTCGACGACCTGCACGACGCCACCGCCACCACGCTCGACGCGATCGGCCTCACCCTCAACCGGCTGGACGGCCCGGTGGTGGCGTTGCTGCTCGGCCGGCCCGAGCTGGTCCGTGCCGCGGGCGCCATGACCCGGCTCGCCGACGCCGAGGTGCACGCCCTGCCCCCACTGCGCGGCGCCGACGCGTCCCGGCTGCTCACGTCCTATCTGGGCGGTGGCAAGCTCTCCCCGGCGGACAGCGACCGGTTGCTCGCCACCGCCCAGGGCAATCCGTTCTACCTGGCCGAGATGGTCACCCTGCTGATGGAGCGGGGCGCGCTCACCCCGGCGATCGGCGCCAACGCGGCCGGCCGGTGGGAGCTGGCCGCCGGCTCGCTCGGCAGCCGGCTGCTCTCCCGGGACCTGGCCGCCGTCCTGGCCGCCCGCATCGACGCCCTCGCCGTCGAGCCCCGGTCGGTGCTGCGCGACGCCTCGGTCGCCGGGACCACCGTGCCGAGCGGGGTCCTGGAGGCGCTCCAGGACCGGCGTGCGGCCACCGACGGCGTCGAGCTGGAGCGGGCCGTCGACGAGCTGCTGCAACGCCGCATGCTGCACCGGTCGCGGGGTGGCTACCAGTTCACCACCCCGCTCATGCGCGAGGCGGCGTACGCGGGAATCGGCAAGGGCGACCTGGCCGAGCGGCACGCGTACCTGGCGACGTGGGCGGCGCCGGAGAGTGTGCACCGGCCCGGCCACGACGGCGCGGTCCGGCTCAACCTGTCCGACGGCGAGCGCGACGCGTTCATCGCCACCCACGCCGAGCACGCCGTCGAACTGGCCGACGCGGTCCGGCTGCGCCCCGACGCGGCCGCCCGGGAGGTGGCCCCGCTGGGCGTCGAGGCGCTCGGCCGGATGGCCCGGCGCGCGCTGGCCGACATCGAGCCGGCCGCCGCCCTGGAGTACGGCGAACGCGCCGCCGCCCTGGCCAAGGGTGACCTGCCGCTGCCCGACCAGCTGGTGCAGGCCCGTGCGCTGCTGCGGCTGAACCGGGCCGAGGAGGCGCTCGCCCAGGGCGAGAAGATCGCGGTGAGCGCCGCCGGGGAGCCGGTCTGGCGGGCCGAGGCGATGATCGTGGTCGGCCGGGCGTACGAGGCCCTCGGTGACACCGCCCGGGCCGTCGCCGCCTGGCAGGAGGCGCTCGACGTGGCCACCGAGGCGCAGCTGCTGCCGGAGCGGGCCAACGCGATGCGCCGGCTCGGCATGGCGGACTTCCTGAACGGCCGGCTCAGCCAGGCGAGCAGCCGGTTCGCGGCGGCGTACCAGGTGACGCTCGCGGCCGGGGACCGGCACGGGCAGGCCTGGGCGTTGCAGAGCCTGGCCTGGGTGACCACCACCCGGGGCGACTTCGCCGGCACCGACGCGGTGCTGGGCCGGGCCGCGCGGCTCTTCGCCGAGCTCGGCGACCCGGTCGGGCGGGCCTGGCTGCGCGGCACCACGGCGTTCGCCCGGCTGCTGGCCGGCCGGTTGCAGGAGGCGCGGCGGCTGGCCCGGCTGTTCCTGCCGTTCGGCGGCCGGGTCGGTGAGGGCTGGGCGGTCGGCACGCTGCGCGTGGTCGAGGCGTACGCGGCCGCCGAACTCGGCGATCTCGGTGCGGCCGACGGGCAGGCGCGGCGGGCGTACCGGGAGTTCCTCGAGGTCTCCGACGACTGGGGCTGCGGCCTGGCGCTCGTGGTCCGCGGCGCCGTCGCCCGCGGGCTGAACGAGCCGGAGCACGCCAACGACCTGCTCACCGACGCTCTGGGCTACGCCGACAGGACCGGGCACCCGCTGCTGCTCGGCATGGCCGGGACACTGCGCGGGTTCGTCGCCCTGCAACGTGGCGACCTGGAGACCGCCGAGGCCGACGCGCGCCGGGTGATGGTCGCCGTCGAGCCGCACAACCCGCTCGCCCCGGCGCAGGTCGGGCCGCGGGTGCTGTTGGCCGAGGCGCGGAACCGGGCCGGGGACGCGGCGACCGCGATCGGGCTGCTGGCGCCGATCGCCAGTGACACGTCGGCGCCGTCGCTGCTGTTCTCCCGGCGGCACGCGCTCGCGTCGTACGCCTCCGCCCTGCTCGCCGACGGCCGGGTGGACACCGCGCTGACCTGGATCGAGCGGGCCGCCGCGGCGCCCGCCGAGGACGTCCGCAGCGGCGTCATCGCCTCGATGGTCCGGGCCCGGGTGCTGGCCGCCGCGGGCCGGTGCGAGGAGGCGCGGGCGGCGGCCGGGGAGGCGGTCCGATTGGCATACTCGACCGAGCAGGCGAGCGAGCGCGCGGCCGCTGAAGAACTACGCGAAACGCTCTCTTCGACCATCGTCGAGGAAACTGTCGCCTACGCGTCTGACGTGCCCGGATGATCTCCGTGGCGGCTGGCGTATTTTCTATTCCGTGACGGAGACCCCGCCCGGTGCCCTGCCGGTGCCATACGTGCCCGGCATGTCCGGCTTGTCGGTCATGGCCCGTGGCGGTTATGCCACTGTGTACCGGGCCACCCAGGACTCCGTCGGCCGCGACGTCGCCATCAAGGTGGAGAACCGGACCCTCGACAGTGCCCGTGACCAGGCCCGCTTCCTACGTGAGGCGCGTGCGGCCGGCCGCATGTCGTCGCACCCGCACGTGGTCGACCTCTTCGACGTCGGGGTCACGGTCGACCAGCACCCGTACCTGATCATGGAGCTCTGCGACGGGTCGTACCTCGACCGGATGCGCGTCTCCCCGCTCGACGCCACCGAGGCCCGCGACGTCGGCATCAAGATCGCCGATGCGCTGGTGCACTCGCACGCCAACGGCGTCCTGCACCGCGACGTGAAACCGGCCAACATCCTCTACTCGGAGTTCAACGCGGCCGTCCTCGCCGACTTCGGCCTGGCCGTGCTCGGCGAGATGCGCGATTCAGCGGTCACCCTCGAGGTGCTCACCCCGGCCTACGCCCCGCCGGAGATGTTCCGCCACGACAATCCGTCCGGCGCCGCCGACGTCTACGCGCTCTGCGCCAGCCTCTACGCGGTGATGAGCGGCCGGCCACCGCGCTGGGAGTCCAACCGCAGCCCCAGCATCCTCACCCTGATGGACCTGTTCCACCAGCCCATCCCCGATCTGCCCGGGGTGCCGCGGGCGCTCGTCAACGTGCTCCGCTTCGGCATGGACAACGACCCGTCCGCCCGGCCCACCGCGGAGCAGTTGCGCGACCTGCTCAGCAACCTGCACCTGGACCCGAGCGTTCCGCAGCCGCCGCCGGCCGTCTACCGCCCGGCCGCGGTCAACAACGTGCCGCCGCCGCGTCCGCGCCCGGTCCCGCCGAGCACCCCCACTCTGGACGAAACCCCCACGGTCCATAACAATCCGGCTCGCAAGGGTTTCTTCAGCAAGTGGTTCCTCGGCAACTGAAGACCCATTTCCCGTACGGGTCGGGAAAGGCTCTCGGAGTTCCCCGCGAGCCTCTGCCGGGTCGGGCCTTTGCCGCGCCCGCCGGGCTGAGCTGCCACGAGACCTACTCGTAGCACTCCTGGAAGGTCAGCTGGAGCGTCAGCGAGGCGACCTTCCGGCTGTTGTCGTCCATCTGAATCCGGTAGGCGACCTGGCGGTTTCCGGGCGCCTTGACCATCACCCGGCCGGTGTCCTCCAGAAGACTGTCGTCGACGGCTTTCGGATAGGCGCGGCGGACGTCGTCGAGCGTGCTGCCGACCTTGATGCCCTCCGGCGTGGCGACGCCGTTCGGGGCGGGGATGACGGCGAGGCCATCGCTCGCCTGGTACCAGACCCAGCCACTCTCCGACTGGGAGCCCTTCAGGCGGAACTCGGGAACGCAGCCTTCGTTCACCTCCTGCCACTCCGCGAGCACGGCGGCGGACTGCTTGACGATCTTCCCCGTCGCGAGGGCCTCGGTGCGGGTCATCCCCAGCTCGAGAGTGCCCAGCCCGTCCGGCCCGAGGACCAGCGACGCGGCGTTCGGCTCCGACGCCGAGGTGTCGGCGGCCGTGGTGGGCACCGCCGCGCCGACCGGGGCCGCGACGCCACCGACCTGCTCCGGGCTCGCCGCGCATCCGGTGACGGCGAAGGTGAGGCCGAGGATCGCGCCCAGGAGAGGAATCGTGCGCCGCATCGTCATCGCTTCTTTCTTCACATGCTCTGCCGCCTGTCATGAAGTGCGATGCGCCGATGTGACAGTTGGTTCGTGGATTTTGGTAACGACCGGGTAACAGGCTATTCCGGGTCGAGGACCGCCAGCAGCTCGCCGGTGTCGACCTCGGCGCCGGGCTGAACCGGCAGGGAGGCCACGACGCCGGCGGAGGGGGCGTGCACCGGATGCTCCAGCTTCATCGCCTCCAGGGTGAGCAGCAGCTCACCGGCGCGGACCCGCTGGCCGGGCACCACCAGGACCCGGCGCACCGCGCCGGGCAGCGGGGCGATCAGGGAGCTCTCGGCGGCCTCCGGCGTGGGCAGCGGGAACCGGGAGATCTCGCGCAGGGCGACCGAGCCCTCGGGGCTGTCGACATAGGAGATGTCGCCGGCCCGGTGCACGTGGACCGCGAACCGGATGCCCTGCACGTTGAGGATCACCCGGTCGCTGTCGGCGTGGACCACCACGATGTTCGGGTGCTCGTCGGCGACCGGGGCCTGACCCAGCCCGGCCAGGTCCAGTTCCTCCGGGTCCACCGCGCGGACCCACCAGCCGGCCAGGCCGCCCCTGCGGTTCATCCGGTAACCGACCTCGACCGGGCCGGTGGGGCCGTCGTACACCGCGGTCTGTGAGCCGGACGGGACGTTGCGCCAGCCGGACGGCAGGGAGCCGAGAACCGGTGCGCCGGCGCGCCGGGCGGCGGCGCCGGCCAGGGCGGCGGCCAGGCAGGAGAGACGGACCGCGTCCACCGAGGAGAGCAGCGGGGCGAACACCTCGGGGTGCCGGTCCAGGAAGCCGGTGTCCACATCGCCGGCCCGGAACGCGTCGTGCCGCAGCACCCGGACCAGCAGGTCCCGGTTGGAGACGACGCCGTGCAGGTGGGCGCGGGCCAGGGCGGAGGCGAGCATCCGGGCGGCCTCCTGGCGGCTCGGCGCCCAGGAGATCAGCTTGGCCAGCATCGGGTCGTGGTGCATGCCGATCACCGAGCCGTCCGTGACGCCGGCGTCCAGGCGCAGGCCGGGCTGCGGCAGGGGGCGGAACTGGCCGGCCACGTCCGGGACGGCGAACCGGTGCAGGGTGCCGGAGGCTGGCAGCCAGGCGTACGCCGGGTCCTCGGCGCAGATCCGCACCTCGATGGCGTGCCCGCGGATCGCCGGCGGACCGGGCATCGGCACGTTGCCGCCCTCGGCCACCAGCAGTTGGAGACGGACCAGGTCGTAGCCGGAGACGCACTCGGTGACCGCGTGGTCGGCCTGGAGGGTCGGGGTCAGTTCGAGGAACCAGAAGTCCCCTTCGGAGTCGAGCAGGAACTCGACCGCGCCGGCGCCCACGTAACCCAGCGCCCGGACCGCGACGATCGCGGCCCGGCACAGGTCCTCACGCAGGCTCACGTCGACGGCCGGGGACGGGGTCTCCTCCACGATCTTCTGGTAGCGGCGCTGCACCGAGCACTCGCGCTCACCGAACGGCACCACGGCGCCCTGGGCGTCGGCCAGGATCGGGACCTCGATGTGCCGGGCGTTGCTGACGTACGGCTCGCAGAACACGTCGCCGCCGACCTCACGCCGGGTGGAGGCGACCGCCTCGGCGAGCGTGGTGGCGTCCCGGACCACCCGCATGCCGTGACCGCCGGTACCGGTGGCCGGCTTGATCAGCACCGGGAAACCCGGCACGGTCTCCGGGTCGGTGTAGGTCGGCAGGACCGGCACCTGCGCCTCGGCGACCAGGCTCTTCGTCTCGATCTTGGCGGCCAGGGTGCGGAGCGTGGCCGGTGGCGGCCCCACCCAGATCATCCCGGCGTCCACCACGGCCTGGGCGAACTCCGGGTCCTCGGCGAGGATCCCGATGCCCGGGTGCACGGCGTTGGCCCCGGCCCGCTGGGCGGCCGCGAGCAGGGCCCCGGGCGCCAGATAGGTGGCGGACGGCGTGCTGCCCGGCAGATGCACCGCGTAGTCGGCCTCGGCCACGTGCGGCGCGTCGGCGTCCGCGTCGGAGTAGACGGCGACCGTCTCGATGCCGACCAGCCGGCAGGTGGCGAACACCCGGCGGGCGACCTCTCCGCGGTCGGCCACCAGAAGTCGTCGGATCACTGGTCCACCTTTCAAGATCGGAACACGCCGACGTGACCGGCGCCCACGACGGCCGCGCTGTGCACTACGGAGAGGCAGAGCCCGAGGACCGTACGGGTGTCGCGCGGATCGATGACGCCGTCGTCGACCGGGGCGGTGGCGCCGGCCGTGGGCCAGCTGAATCGGAAACGGGGTTCGTCGGTGCGCTCGGGGACGATCCCGCCGACGGTGAGTACCAGGTGCGGCACTGTGGACCGGGCGATGGCGTGCCCCATCGGGGCGTCGTGCCGGCTCTCCTGGTCGCCGTCGGCCGTACCCGGATGACCCAGGAACAGCAGCGGGGTGGCCGTGGCGTTGGCCAGGTGCAGGAAGTGCACCGCCTTCTGCGCCTCCGCGGCCGAGCAGGACCGGTTCGGGGCGGCGAGCACCCCGAGCGGATACCCGTGCAGCTCACCCCACCCGGCCACGACGGCGGCGCCGTGACCGGGTTTGAACTCGTCGAAGTCGCTGTCGTCGAGGATCCGCGCGAACACCTCACGCGGCTCGAAGGCGGCCGGCTCGACGGCGGCCAGGGTGAGCAGATCCTCGTCACCGTGCCGGGGCGGGGCCGGGTGGTGGGTACGCGGAGCCGGCCCCTGCTTGCGCCAGTTGAGCCGCCGTACGCACTGCCGGGCCAGCCGCAGCCCGTCCCGCTCGTCGACGGCGGTCTGGTCGGCGGGGTCGGCCGGCGCCACCGGGGAGTGCCCGTTGACGCCGCCGCTGACCGGCCCGCGGACCGTGATCGTGTAGTCGGAGAGAGCCGGCAGGTAGGCGGCGTCCCCGGTGGTGGCGCCGAAGACCACGCAGATCGACGGCACCCGTTCCGGGGGGAAGAGCCCGCCGGTGGTGCCGGTCTCGCCGGTCGACTCGATCAGGTTGATCAGCGGGAGGCGGTTGGCCGTGGCGATCGTGGTGGCCCGGCGGATCTTGTCGGCGGTGTACGGGTTGACCGCACCCTCGGCCACAGTCGGATCGTTCGCCACCACGGCGCACTCGACGCCCTCGATCACGCCGATCCCGGTGACCACGCTGCCGCCGACCGGGTACTCCGTGCCCCGGGCCGCGACCGGGCACAGTTCGAGGAACGGGCTGTCCTGGTCGAGCAGCATCTCGATGCGTTCCCGGGGCAGCAGCTTTCCGCGCGCGTGGTGCCGGGTCACGTTCTTCTCACCGCCGCCGGCCCGTGCCTCGTCGAGCGCCTGCTCCAGCTCGGCGAGGAGTTCCAGGGTGGTGCTGCGGCCCTGCAGGTAGGCGGGATCACGCGGGTCCAGCGTGGTGCCGAGCACGGTCATACCGCCACGCCCCTGCCTGCCTTCAAAGCCGCGCCCTTCCCCGTGCCCGCCGGTGCCCTCTCGACCACCTCCGTAACGAGTGGCCGTAGGGATGCGACACGCAGGCACGACTAAGGGGCTGCCCGGCAGGACAGCCCCTTATGAGCGGGTGGCGTCAGACGCGAGCGCGGCGGGCCAGGCGCTCCGGGTCCAGGATGATCACGGACTTGCCGTCCAGCCGGAGCCAGGCACGCGAGGCGAAGTCGGCGAGCGCCTTGTTGACCGTCTCGCGGGAGGCGCCGACCAGCTGGGCCAGCTCCTCCTGGGTGAGGTCGTGGGTGACCCGCAGGACGCCGCCGTCCCGGGTGCCGAAGCGGCCGGCCATCTGGAGCAGGTTCTTCGCGACCCGGCCGGGCACGTCGGTGAAGATCAGGTCGGCGAGCGCGTCGTTGGTGCGCCGCAGCCGACGGGCCAGCACGCGGAGCAGCTGCTCGGCGATCTCCGGCCGGTTGTTGAGCCACGGGCGCAGCGACGACTTCTTCAGCCGCGCCAGGCGGCTGTCGGTCACCGCGGTCGCCGTCGCGGTACGCGGGCCGGGGTCGAAGAGCGAGAGCTCACCGAGCATGTCGGACGGGCCCATGATGGAGACGAGGTTCTGCCGTCCGTCCGCGGCCCGGCGACCGAGCTTGATCTTTCCGGACAGAACGATATACAGACTGTCGCCGGCCTCGCCCTCGTTGAAGACCACGTCGCCCTTGCGGACTTCGATCGTGTCCATCTCCTTGGCGAGCGCCTCGGCGGCTTCCGGGTCTACACCCTGAAAGATTCCGCTCCGGGCCAGTACCTCATCCATCGCCGCACCTTTCGAAAACGCGCAACGTCTGCGCTCGATCAGTCTAGGCGCATGCGGGCGGGAAACGGGCGGCCACCCCTTGATCCAGATACTGGACGGTAACCAGAAATGCCGTGACCGCTCATGACAATTCAGCGGTCCGGGCATATCAGGACAGGCCTTTCGTCGGTCGATCCCGCTTGCCGGCCGACGGTATCGTCCCCGTCGATGAATTCGCAGCCCCCATCCTCCGGTAAGAAGCTTTCCGTCCTGCTTGTGGCGGTGGTTCTGATAAGTGGCGCTTTGAGTGGTTGTAGCCAGGAAAGTGACTCCCCGGTCTGGACCGCGCCGACATCCGCCTCGGCCAAGCCCCCGATCGAGGAATCGGCCGAGATCGAGTCGATCACGATGTCCGCCACCGGCGACATCATCATGGGCGACGCCCCGAACAAGCTGCCCGCCAACGACGGCGAGGGCTTCTTCGACGCCGTCACCGGCTCGCTCAAGTCGGATCTCGTCATGGGCAATCTGGAGCAGCCGCTCACCGGCGACACCGGCACCTCCAAGTGCGGCACCCCGAAGCGGGACAACTGCTTCGCCTTCCGGTCTCCGCCGGCCTACGCCGAGCACCTGAAGGAGGCCGGGTTCCAGCTGCTCAACACGGCCAACAACCACTCCAAGGACTACGGCCCCCAGGGTTACCGCAACACCGTGGAGGCACTGGAGGGCGCCGGGCTCGAGCACACCGGGGCCGAGGACCAGATCACCGTCGTGAAGGTCAAGGGGATCCGGGTCGCGGTGGTGGGCTTCTCGCCGTACGCGGGGGCGAACAACGTGAACGACCTGGACGCCGCCGCCTCCGTGGTGTCCGAGGCCCGCGAGCGGGCCGACCTGGTCGTGGTGCAGGTGCACATGGGCGCCGAGGGGTCGGACAAGGCGCACGTGAAGCCGGGCAACGAGATCTACTTCGGAGAGAACCGGGGCAACCCGGTCAAGTTCAGCCGCACCGTGATCGACGCCGGGGCCGACCTGGTGGTGGGGCACGGGCCGCACGTGTTGCGCGGCATGGAGTTCTACAAGGGCAAGCTCATCGCCTACAGCCTGGGCAACTTCGCCGGCGGCGGGCGCACCCTGTCCCGCGACGGCGACCTCAAGTACTCCGGCATCCTGCACGTCTCGCTCACCCGGGACGGGAAGTACGTGGGCGGGAAGTTCGTCTCCACCTATCTGAACGACGCCGGTGTGCCGTCCCGCAACAAGGGCGACGACCGCAGCCGCAAGATGGTGGCCCGGTTGTCCGAGGCGGACTTCGGCGACACCGCCGCCGTCGTCGCCGCGGACGGGAGCATCAAGCCGCCGGCGTGACCGACGTACTCTTTACCGGTGACCCCACCCCGCGCAGCGACAGCCGTGCTCTCGCGCTTCGCGGGTGAGACGCCGCTGGGCCGCAAGCGCCGGGCCCGGAAGATGGCACGCGAGCTCGCCGAGACCCATCCCGACGCGCACTGCGAGCTGGATTTCACCAACCCGCTCGAGCTGGCCGTCGCGACCATCCTGTCTGCGCAGACCACCGACGTGCGGGTCAACCAGGTCACCCCGGAGCTGTTCCGCCGCTACCGCTCGGCCGCCGACTACGCGGCGGCCGACCGGGAGGCGATGGAGGCGCTGCTGCGACCCACCGGCTTCTTCCGGGCCAAGACCAACTCGCTGATCCGGCTCGGCCAGGCGCTGCTGGAGCACCATGACGGGCAGATCCCCGGCAAGCTCGACCAGTTGGTGAAGCTGCCCGGCATCGGCCGCAAGACCGCCAACGTGATCCTGGGCAACGCGTTCGGCGTCCCCGGCATCACCGTCGACACCCACTTCCGGCGGCTGACCAACCGGTTCGGCTGGGTCGACGAGCAGGACGAGGTGAAGATCGAGGTCCTGGTCGCCGACCTGATCGAGAAGCGCGACTGGACGATGCTGTCGCACCGGGTGATCTTCCATGGGCGGCGGGTGTGCCATTCGCGTACCCCGGCTTGTGGGGCCTGCACCCTGAAAGCGATGTGCCCGTCCTTCGGGACCGGGCCGACCGAGGCGGCTCCGGCGGCGAAGCTGCTGAAGGGCCCGCGGGCGCGTGAGCTGGCGGTGGCCGCCGGCGTGGATCCCGCTCTGGTCCCGGCCGCGGCGGTCCTGGCTCCGGAGGAGCCGTGAGGCGGCTCGTCCCGTTGATCGTCGCCGTCCTGGCGCTGTCCGCCTGCACCGCCGCCGCCGAACCCGATGAGCCGGACATACCGTCTCCTTTCGCGACCTGCTCTCCTCTCGAAAGCCCCGGCGTCGCATCTACCGAAATTCCTGACATATCGCTCCCGTGCTTCACCGGCGGCGAAGGAGTGAAGCTGCGTGACCTGCGCGGACCCGCGGTGATCAACCTCTGGGCGTCGTGGTGCGGCCCGTGCCGTGAGGAACTGCCGGTCATCCAGGGTCTCGCCGACCGCGCCGACGGCCGCTTCACCGTTCTCGGCGTGGACGTCGGCGACGACCGGGCCGCCGCCGCCGACTTCGCCACCACCCGCGGTGTCAACTTCCCGACCCTGTACGACCGGGAGAAACGGCTCCTGGACGAACTCGGGTTGGCGACACTGCCCGCGACCGTCTTCATCGATGCCGACGGGGGGATGTACGTGCACCGAGCCGCCATGGACGTCGACCAGTTGATCGAACAGGTGAGGAAACACACCGGCGTTACGGTGACCCGATGAGCCGCGGTGAGGTGCTGGGCCGGCCGGAGGGACTGCCCGGGTGGTTCGACCCGCTGCTGACCAGGGTCGCCGAATGCCGTACGGAGGACTTCACCACCCTGCGCCGCCCCGTCGGGAAGGGCGGCCGCGCCAGCGCCGTGCTGGTCCTGATCGGCGAGGACGACGACGGCCGCCCCGATCTGCTGGTCCTGCAACGGGCCGCGACCATGCGCAACCACGCCGGGCAGCCCGCCTTCCCGGGCGGCGCCACCGACCCGGAGGACGCCCACGCCCCGGCCACCGCGCTGCGCGAGGCCCAGGAGGAGGTCGGCCTCGACCCGACCTCGGCCGAGGTGCTGGCGCTGCTGCCCGAGCTGTGGATCCCGGTCAGCGGCTTCGTCGTCACCCCGGTGCTCGCCTGGTGGCGCAAACCGCATCCGGTGCATCCGCTCCAGCCGGCCGAGGTGGCGCATGTCGCGCGACTGCCGGTCAGTGAACTCGCCGATCCCGCGAACCGTATCCGGGTGCGTCATCCGAGTGGCTGGATCGGGCCTGCCTTCCAGATCCGTGGGCTACTCGTCTGGGGTTTCACGGCGGGAGTGATCGCGGCGATGTTGGAGATGGCCGGTTGGGCGGTCCCGTGGGAGCCGGGACGGGTCGTCGAGCTACCGGATGCCAGCGCGCCGGTGCCGGCCGCCCGAGGCGGGGCGCCGGACGAGGTGGTGCCGTGAGATGGACCCTGACTTCTACGCTGAGTGAGTGCCCGTGGTCGATGTCATCCTGATCGTGCTCATGGTGCTGTTCGCGATCAGCGGATACCGCCAGGGCTTCACCATCGGTGCGCTGTCGCTCGGCGGCTTCTTCAGCGGCGTCCTGATCGGTCTCCAGCTCGGGCCGCTGATCGCCCGCCAGTTCGAGAACGGGACGGTCCGCCTGGTCGTCGCCCTCGGCGTGATCCTGGTGCTGGCCGTGCTCGGGCAGACCCTGGCCGGCTGGCTCGGCACCAACCTGCGGCAGGTCATCCAGAGCCGCCCCATGCAATACCTCGACGACGCCGGCGGAGCGCTCGTCTCGATCGTCGCCGTGCTGCTGGCCGCCTGGCTGGTGGCCGTGCCGTTCCAGTCCACCCCCTTCCCGGCGATCAACCGGGAGGTGCGCGGCAGCGCCATCCTCGGCGGCATCAACGAGCTGATGCCCGAGCAGGTGCAGGCGCTCTCCTCCGGGCTGCGCGACACCCTCGACACCAACGGCTTCCCGGACGTGTTCGGCGGCTTCGCCCGGACCCAGGCCCGCGAGGTCCCGGCGCCCGACCCGGCGCTCGCCGGCTCCAAGGTGGTGCAGGAGTCCAAGGCCTCCGTCCTCAAGATCCTCGGCTCGGCGCCGAGTTGCTCCCGCCGCATCGAGGGCACCGGCTTCGTCTACGCCAAGGAGCGCGTCATGACGAACGCGCACGTGGTCGCCGGCACCCGCGAGGTCGTCGTGGAGAGCGGCGGCCGCCAGATCGAGGGCAAGGTCGTCGTCTACGACCCCAAGCGTGACCTGGCCGTCCTCTACGTGCCCGGCCTCAAGGCGCCGGTCATGCCGTTCGTCTCCAAGGAGGCGTCGAGCGGCGCCAACGCCATCGTGCTCGGCTACCCGCAGGACGGCCCGTACAACGCCCAGTCCGCCCGGGTCCGCGACGTCAGCCGCATCACCGGCCCGGACATCTACGAGTCCGGCGACGTGACCCGCGAGATCTACACGATCAAGTCCCTGGTCCGCAGCGGCAACTCGGGCGGCCCCCTGATCGACCCGAACGGCGACGTCCTCGGCGTCATCTTCGCGGCCGCCGCCGACGACAAATACGTCGGCTTCGCCCTGACGGCCGACGAGGCCGCATCGGTGGCCCAGGCCGGTCGCGCGGGCACCCGAGGCGTCCGCACCGGCGAGTGCGCTTGAACCCCTTCCCTTGTACGGCTGAGCCTCCTCAAACACACACCCCCGCCTCGTGGCGCACGGCGGCCACCTGCCCACTCACGCCTTTGCCGCCCGCGCCGGGCTGAGCTGCCCACTCACCGCCACCCCGTGGGCTCTCACCCGCAAAGCGCCCGTCCACGCACACGAACGGCCGTCTGTGTGCTCTCGCCGGCCCGACAGCGCCCGTCCACGCACATGGGCGGCTCACTGTGCGACCCCCGCCCGACCTGCGGGCGGCCGTTCCCACACGGCAACGCATAGTGCGAGTCCGGCCGCGCACACGGCTGCCAGCGCGCACAAAGCACCGACCGTGCGGCGCCACCGGGGCTACAGCGGCTGCCGGTGCACACGAACGACGTGGTGTGTGGTCGTCGAGCCGGGCCGGTCGGGCCGCCCGGCTGGGGAACGAGTAGGCGTACCTCTGAAAGGCCGCGGAGAACGCCTGGCGGAGCGCGGGTGATGGGCCTCGTTGCCGGAGGTCAGCTCGTGGTCGCGGCGAAGCGGCGGATCGTTATCGCAGCCGCGACCGCGGAGAGCAGGAACAGCAGGATGGCGACCCAGCGGGCCACCGGGACGCCGGTCTGGGCAGGCCCGGCGGGGGCCGCCCAACCGCCCGCGTTCTGGACCGTGGACGCGGTGGTGGAGTTCGGCTGGGTGCTGGTCTCGGGGGCCGACTGGGCCTGCCCGGAGACCGGCGCGCTGCCGAAGCGGGCGACACCGGCCGGTGGGGTGGTGTCGAGCGGGTTGCCGGGCACCTGCGAAACGTCTGCGGTGAGCGCGGCCACCGGGTCGACGAGGCCGAAGCCGAACTCCGGGTCACGGCCGGGGTCGCCGCGGTCCTGGGCGGTCTTGATGATCCGGTTGACCACTTCGCCGGCCGGCATGTCCGGCCAGCGGGAGCGGATCAGCGCCGCGGTGGCGGCCACCATCGGGGCGGCGAAGCTGGTGCCCTGGACCTTCCAGTAGCCGCCGGGCCGGGCGCCGACGAGTTCGTTCGCCGGGGCGGTCACCACGGTCTCCTTGCCGGTGATGGAACCCGACCAGAGGCCTTCGCCGTCGCGGTCCAGCCCACCGACGGCGATGACGCCGGGTTCGCGAGCCGGGTACCACACCCCGGAGCGCGGTGTGGTGGCCGTGGCGGTGCCGGTCGCGTTGCCGGTGCAGGCGATCACCACGACGTCCTTGGCGAACGCGTAGTCGATCGCGGCCGACAGGATGGAGCTGGACCCGCTGCCGCCGAGGGACAGGTTGACCACCTTGGCGCCGTGGTCGACCGCCCACCGCAGACCCTTCGCCACGATCAGGGCGTCGTCGTAGCGGTTCTCCTCGTCCAGCACCCGGACCGGGAGGATCTTGGACTTCGGGGCGATGCCGACGACGCCCTGCGGATCGTCGGAGCGGCCGGCGATCAGCGCGGACACCGATGTGCCGTGCCCGACCGGGTCGCTCTCGCCGTCGCCCTTCTTGTCGACCAGGTCGAGGCCGGGCAGCACCTGGCCCTCCAGGTCGGCGTGGTGGGCGTCCACCCCGGAGTCGATCACGGCGACAGTGACGCCGGCGCCGTCCGAGTAGTTCCACGCCTCGGCCAGGTTGAGCGCCTGCAACTGCCACTGGTCGGCGCGCACCGTGTCGCCGGCGGTGTCGACGGGCTCGGCCAGGACACCGGCGCCGTGGCCGACGGGGATCGGGGCGGTGGACTCGACGATGGGTGCCGGGCCGAAGGCGATCAGGCCCGCCAGCGCCGAGGCGCTGAGCCGTCGGCTCAGCACCAGCCACCGCCATCGGGTGCCACCCATCGCGGCCTCTCCGGCCGGGACACGATGCTCACACTGCTCACGGGTCGGCGTCGCCATTCTGAGACGGGTCAGTCGGACGGTCAGTCGATGGAGGGAGATTACTCCCCCGCGGCGGCGTGTCGCTGCGGTCCTTCGTGGCTAATCGCACCGAGAGTCTGTCGATTTTTAGGAATCGCGAAAAGGTGGTCGGTGAGCCAGCTGAATCAAGCGGGTACCCTCACGCCGTGTGATCAAACGACCACGTCCAGGTGGGAGGTTCGCCGGCCGGACGTTGCCGATGAGCGCGCCCTCGTCCGGCGCGCCGGACATCACGAGACCCGGCGCGGACAGTTCGCGCAGGCGCTGGATCACCGGCTCGAAGAGGGCCCGCCCCGCGCCACCGGACCGGCGGGTCAGCACCAGGTGCAGGCCGATGTCCCGGGCCTGGGGGAGGTACTCCAGCAGCGGCAGCAGCGGGTTGGTCGGCCCGGCTACCACCAGGTCGTAGTCGTCGACCAGGACGAACAGCTCCGGACCTGTCCACCAGGACCGGTCGCGCAGCTCGCGGGCGGTCACGTCGGGGCCGGGCAGCCGGCGTTGCATGTACCCGGCGGCGGACAGGATCAGGTCGCTGGTCTGTTGCGCCTGCATGCCGTACCCGATCCGGTGTTCCGACTCGGGCAGGTCCATCAGGCTGCGCCGGTAGTCGACCAGGATGATCCGGGCCTCCTCCGGCCGGAACCGTGAGGTGATCGTGGTGGCCAGCGCCCGCAGGAACGACGACTTGCCGGCCTCCGCGTCACCGAAGAGCAGGAAGTGCGGGTCGGACGCGAAGTCGATCTCGACGGGCCGCAGGTCGGCCTCGGCGATACCGATCGGCAGCCGCAGGCCGGTGCCGCCGTCGACGGGCAGGTCGCCGTACGGAACCGAGGCCGGCAGCAGGCGCACCCGCGGCGCGAGGGGCCCCTCCCAGGCCGCCGCCACCGCCTTGACCAGGCCGGCGGTGTCGTCGATCGTGCTCACCTCGGGCCGCACGGTGAGCAGGTGCAGGCCCCGGTTGCGGTCGGTCGGGTGCTCGATCACGCCACGGCCGGGCGTCTGGTCCGGCACCGCCTGCGCGGCCCGCCGGTTGATGATCGAGTCGGACGGGTCGCCGAGCCGCAGCTCCAGCCGGGAGCCGAAGAGATCCCGGACGGCCGGCCGGAAATCCATCCACCGGGAGGCCGCCGCCACCAGGTGGATCCCGTACGACAGGCCGCGGGTGGCCAGGTCGGTCAGGACCGGCTCCAGCTCCTCGAACTCCTTGCGGACGGTGGCCCAGCCGTCGACCACCAGGAACACGTCGCCGAACGGATCGGAACCGCCCGCCCGCCGGCTCCGGTACGCCGCCATCGAGTCCACCCCGAGCTCGGCGAACCGGGCCTCCCGCTGGGCCAGCAGGGTCACCATCTCGCCGACCGTACGCCGGACACCCTCCGCGTCCAGCCGCCCGAACACCCCGCCCACATGTGGCAGGTCCCGCAGCGTGCCGAGCGAGCCACCGCCGAAGTCCAGGCAGTACACCTGCACCTCGGCCGGCGTGTGGGTCAGCGCCAGACCGCAGATCAGGGTCCGCAGCGCGGTCGACTTGCCGCTCTGCGTGCCGCCGACCACCGCGACGTGCCCGGCCGCGCCGGCCAGCTGCAACCACAGCACGTCACGCATCTGCTCGCGGGGCTTGTCGACGACCGCGATCGGCACCTGGAGGCGACCGTGCAGCGCCGGGTTGGTGAAGGCCAGCCCGCGCCCCGGGGTCACCCCGACCGGGCCGAGCAGTTCGTCCAGCACCTGGGACACCTCGAGCGGCGGCAGCCACACCTGGTGCGCCGGCGGGCCCTGCCCGACCAGCCGGTCGACGACCACATCGACCAGTTTCGGGCCCTCCGGCTCGGCGGCCGGCTTCGGCTTGGGCGCGGTGGCCGGAACCGCCACGTGCTGCGTGGTCCACGGCAGCACCCGCAGGTCGGCGTGATCGGTCGTGCCGACCCCCCGGCCGGCCCGGCGGATCGCCCCGCCCACGTAGACGCCCTTGAACCGGATCAGCGGCTCGGTGCCGAACTTCAGGTAGCCGTAACCGGGGGAGCGGGGCAGCTCGTGCGCGTCCGGCACGCCGAGCACCGCCCGTGACTCCAGCGCCGAGTTGGTCCGCAGGCCGATCCGGTACGACAGGTGCGTGTCCAAGCCGCGCAGCCGCCCGTCCTCCAGCCGCTGACTGGCCAGCAGCAGGTGCACTCCCAGCGACCGGCCGAGCCGCCCGATCTGGAGGAACAGCTCGATGAAATCGGGCTTCTCCTTCAGCATCTCGGTGAACTCGTCGACGATCACGAACAGGGTCGGCAGCGGGGCCAGCGGGGCGCCACCGGCCCGGGCGCGGTCGTAGTCGTACAGCCCCGCGTAGTTGCCCGCCTTGGCCAGCACCTCCTGCCGCCGGGCCATCTCGCCCTCCAGGGCGTCGGCCATCCGGTCCACCAGGGGCAGCGCGTGCTCCAGGTTGGTGACCAGGGCGGCGGTGTGCGGCAGCCGGTCCATCGAGGCGAACGCCGCGCCACCCTTGAAGTCGATCAGGATGAAGTTGAGCACCTCGGACGAATGGGTCGCGGCGAGTGCCAGCACCAGCGTCTTGAGGATCTCCGACTTTCCCGAGCCGGTGGCGCCGATGAGCAGGCCGTGCGGGCCCATGCCGTCCTGGGCGAACTCCTTGATGTCCAGCTCGACCGGCACCCCGTCGTCACTCACGCCGATCGGCACCCGCAGCCGGTCCCGCGGCGCGCGGGCCGGCCACCCGTGCGCCACCGAGTAGTTCTCCGGGTCGGCGATGCCGAGCAGCTCGGGCAGCCCGGTCTCGGCTGACGCGGTCGGGGCGCCGCCCGGATCGGGGGCGGTGGCGAGCCGCAGCGGCGCCAGCCGCCGGGCCACCGCCTCGGCCTCCGCGACGGTCAGGCCGTCCGCCCGGCCCACCTCACCCTCGTGATCCATCGTGTAGGTGCCGAGCATCCCGTCCGACCGGACCTCCAGCACCAGCGCCGACCGGTCCAGCAGCCGGGGCGGCGCGGTGTCCAGGTCGATCACGGTCAGCCCGTCCAGCGCGTCGTCGAGCCGCGTGTTCGCCGGCTCCGCGCCGTCCACCACCACCAGGACGTGCGGCACGCTGCCGGCGCTCTCGCCGGGATGGAACCGGGGCCGCGAACCGATCACCTCGTCCAGCAGCTCGGCCAGCCGGGGCTCGTCACCGGCCACCAGCCGGACCGGGCCCAGCGCGTCGAACTGGCTCGGATGCTGTGCGTGCGGCAGCCACTTGATCCACTCCCACCAGCCGCGCGCCTCCTGCCCGGCGCAGACCGCGATCACCAGCTCGTCCGGCCCGTGGAACACCGCGAGCTGGGTCAGCACCGCCCGGACCAGGGCGCGGGGACCCTCCGCCCCGGGCGCGTCACCGCGGATGTAGACCCGGGAGAACCCGCGCAGCGACATCGCCACCGGCAGGTCGGGCACCACCGAGTAGGCGTCCAGGAACCGGCGCAGCGCGCCCGCGGTCATCGGCTCCAGCTCGTCCAGCGGCCGGGCGACCGGCGGCACCAGCGGGGTGGCCAGCGTCTGCGGGCCCAGACCGACGCGGACCACGCCGAAATCCGGATCCCCGCCGCGCCGCTCCCACAACCGGTGGCTGCCCACCGTCGACCAGAGCCGCTCCGGGTCGGGATGGCGGTAGAGCAGGCCGGTCCGCTGCCGCTGGGCGGTGTCCCGCGCCCGTTTGCGCAGCGCCGCGAGATGGCGAAGGTACTCCCGGCGGGCGGACATCATCTCCGCCTTGCGCGGCGCGCCCGAGGCCCCGAACGAGGTGGTCAGCATGGCCAGCGAGGAGACGCCGAAGAGGCCGCCGATCACATACGAATACGCCCCGCCGCGGCCCTGCCCCATCATCATCGCCATGGCCAGCGTGCCGCCCAGCATCGGCAGCGCCATCAGCCACTGCTGCCAGCGGGCCGCCACCTGCTCCGGGATCTCCGGCGGCGGATCGACGCTCAGCGGGTCGGACGGGATCTCCGGCGCCGGCCTGCGGGCCGCACGCCTGACCATCACGGTGCCCACAACCGTCCCCCTCGACCGGTGACCAGCCCCGGCCATCTCGGGACTTCACGACCGGCCCATGCTAGGTAAAGTTCCGTCGATCCCGCAGCCTCGACCTCGGTTGCTGTGGACGAACGGAAGGAATTCCTGGTGAGCGTCGGTCTTGCCCGTGTGACGATCAGCGCACCGCACCGTCGGGTCGACGTGGCGCTCCCCGAGCAGGTCCCGCTGGCCGAGTTGCTGCCCGAGGTGCTCCGGCACGCCGGCGAGGGCCTCGCCGACGAGGGCGAGAAGCATGGCGGGTGGGTGCTCCGGCGAGGCGACGGTGTCGCGCTCGCCACAGCTCAGGGCCTCCACCCCCAGGGCGTACGCGACGGCGAGGTGCTGCATCTCGTCCCGGCCGGGGACGAGTGGCCGGAGCTGGAGTACGACGACGTCGTCGAGGCCATCGCCGAGGGCGCCCGCCGCCGGGGCGGTGTCTGGACGCCGGCCGCCACCCGGACAGCGACCCTGGCGGCGGCCGCCGTCCCGCTCGCGCTCGGCCTGCCCGCCCTGCTGCTCAGTGGGCCGGACGGGCAACTCGCCGGGATCGCCGGGCTCGGCGTGGCACTGCTGCTGGCGTTCACCGGCACCATCGCGTCCCGGGCGTACGGCGACGGCCGGGCCGGGGTCGCCCTCGGTGGGTACGCGCTGCCGTACGCCTTCGCCGGCGGCGCGATCCTGATCACCTCCGGCGACGGTGGCGGCGTGTTCACACCGCTGCCCTGGCTGGGCGGACCGGAACTGCTCGCCGGATCGGTCGCCATCCTGCTGGTGTCGGCGCTGGCCGGGGCCGGTGTGGCGGCCGGGGCACGGTTCTTCACGGCCGGCGTGACGGTCGGCCTGCTGGGCGCGCTCACCGCCGCCACCGGGCTGTTCACCGACGCGGCCGGCGGAGCCGCGGTGCTGATCTCGGTGCTGGTCTGCGGGATCGGGGTGCTGCCGCTGCTCGCCGTACGGTTCGGGAGGGCCCCGCTGCCGCCGGTCAGCCTGCCGCCCGGCGTCGAGTCGGCGGTCCCGGACGGGCAGTCCCGCCCCGGTGCCGACACGGTCCGTCAGCGACCGCAGCGGGCGGCCGTGTTCGCGGCGGTCGAGCGTACCGATGAACTGCTCGCCGGAATGCTCCTCGGCCATGCCGTCCTGGCGGCCGGCGCCTACGCCGTGCTCGCCACCGCTGGCACCCTCTCCGCACGCATCCTGCTCGCGGTCAGCGCGGCCGCGCTGCTGCTGCGTTCGCGCCTCTTCGTCACCTGGCGGCACCGGGTGCCGGTGCTGGTCGCCGGCCTCGCCGGTGGCGCCGCACTCGGTGCCGACCTGCTCACCGGCGCCGGCGACGCCCTGCCCGCGGTGATCGCGGGAGCCGTCCTGGTCGCGCTGATCACGGTGGGGGCCGGAGCCCGGTACGCGAGCCGCCCGCCGTCGCCCTACCTGGGCCGTGCCGCCGACTGGCTGGACGCCCTCACGGTGGTCTCGGTGATCCCGGTGGCCTGCGCGGTGACCGGTCTCTACGGCGCGGTGTCCGGCCTGGCCTGACGCCCGTGTGAGCTATCTCTCCCGGGTCCGCCGGCTGGGACACCCCGTAACACGACCGCACCTGGGGGCGGGCCCCACAGGTGCGGTCGGTCAGCGGTCTCGCGGGAGCGATCGATCAGTGCTCGCCTTCGCCCTCGGCGGCCTCGGCGGCCTCGGCGCGCTTGAAGGAGGCCCGGATCTCCGCCTCCGCCTCGATCCGGCCGGTCCAGGTCGCGCCCTCGACCGACTTGCCCGGCTCCAGGTCCTTGTAGACCGTGAAGAAGTGCTGGATCTCCATCCGGTCGAACTCGCCCAGGTGGTGGATGTCGCGCAGGTGCTCCTGACGCGGGTCCTCGTAGGGAACGCAGAGCACCTTGTCGTCGCGGCCGTGCTCGTCGGTCATCCGGTACATGCCGATCGCGCGTGCCCGGACCAGGCAACCGGGGAAGGTCGGCTCCTGGATCAGCACCAGCGCGTCCAGCGGGTCACCGTCCTGCCCGAGGGTGCCCTCGATGTAGCCGTAGTCCGCGGGATACTGTGTCGCGGTGAAGAGGGTCCGGTCCAACCGGATACGTCCGGTCTTGTGGTCCACCTCGTACTTGTTGCGCTGCCCCTTGGGGATCTCAACCAGAACGTCGAAATCCATTATTCGCTCCCCTTTTGCTTGCCCGCTTGAATAGACCGGGCCGCCGGGCAGGGAAGCGGGGGTTGGATGCAGGGCCCGCAGGATCCGCGCGCGACGGTGTGCCGGATGTCGCTAGTCTCCCCTAAGTCTGACGCCACGGGTGAGGAGGGGCGTGTGACGAGGCAAGATTCACATGACGGTCCGGAGGGCCGCGGCGTGTCAGATCCGCAGCCCGGCCCCGAAGAGGGTATTGGATTCGCCGGTCCGCCCGGTGCATCTCCGGCATATCCGGATAAATCGGGTGTGACCGATCCCTCAGCCGCTCCTGGGGCTCCCTCGGCCGGCCGTGCCGTCGTCCCGCCCGTGGACCCGGGCGCCCGGGTGCCGTTCCCCTGGCAACAGGAGAACGCGTCCCTCCCGGGTTCCCCGTCGTCCGTGCCGGCTCCGGGTCAGGCTTCCCTGCCGTCCGTGCCGATTCCGGGCCGGGTTTCCCCACCGTCTGCGCCGGCTCCCGGCCGGGCGAGCATTCCGCAAGCACCGGCCGGCGACCCTCCGCCCGCCGGACCGGCACCCACCTCCGGGAGCGCATCGATTCCCAAGGCATCCGCGCCCGGCGAGGATTCCGGCCGGTCACCCGCAAACCCACACCCATCTGGTACGGCCGGACGGCCGGCCACACCACAGGGACCCACCGCCGGCCGGGCTCCGGACATGGGTCACCCCTCCACGCCTGGTCAGGTGCCTACGTCCGCGCAGGCCCATACGTTCGGCCACGCTTCCACGCCTGGTCAGCCGTCCACGCCTGGTCAGCCGTCCACGCCTGGTCAGCCGTCCGTGCCTGACCAGTCTTCCGCGCCTGGTCAGCCGTCCGCGCCTGACCAGTCTTCCGCGCCTGGACAGCCGATCTCCCCTGGCCATCCGTCTGTGGCTGGTCGGTCTTCCGCGCCCGGTCAGCCGCTCGCGTCCGGTCACTCGCCTGTGGCGGGGCCGGCGCCCACATCTGGGCAGACCCATGCGCCTGGTCAGCATTTTGCGCCCGGACAGGCGCCGGCGACAGGCACAGCCTCCACGGCCGGTTCGGGAGGTGGGGCGCAGGGGGCATCCAGCGCCGGAGAGGTTGCTGGTCCACCGGCCTCGATGGCCGACCTCACCGCCTTCCTTCCCGGGGCCGCGTCCGGCCGAATACCCGAGTCGCCCGCGCCTGGGCCGGGAATCGTGCCGCAGCCGCCGTCCTCAGGGGCGGCCCGGTCCGCACAGGCGTCGCCCTCGGGCCCGGCGGTCGGCCCGCAGATGCCTTCGGCCGCGCCGGCAGGTGCCGTGCAGATGCCTTCGGCCGCACAGACGGGGCAGGCCGGGCCGGGAAGTGTTCCGAGGCCCGAGGCCGCGCCGTCCGGATCGATGGCACCGAACTTCTTCACCGGGGCGCAACCCGGTCATCCGAGCGTTCCTCCGGCCGCCGTGCCGGGGCAGGCGCCTTCCGCGGCACCGGAATCCGGGCCGACCGCGCCGGGTGGCCGTGATGAAGCCGCGGCGCCGGGTGGGCGACTTCCCACGGCGCCTTCCGGCGAGTACCCGCCCAGCGGCCCGGGACCGACCGGGAACTGGCCGGGCCACCGCCCCGACCAGGCCGTGGATCGGCCGGGCCAGGGTTCGGCGGCGCAGCCCCAGGCAGAGGCGGAACACGGCGCCACCCCTCAGGCCGGCTCGACGCCTCAGTCCGGCTCGACCCCTCAGGTCGCCTCGATCCCTCAGTCCGGCGCCACCCCTCAGATCGGCTCGACGCCGGAGCGACCCGACCGTGCCGCGGTTCCTCAGAGCGGGGGCCCGGGTCAGCCCGGGGAGCCGGCCGTGCGCGGTGCCTGGGCGGCTGGGCCGCCCGTGCACGGTGGTCCGGCCGGCCGCGCTTCGGATGATGCGCAAACCGCAAATCCGGACCACGGGGGCGTTCCGAACCGGCCGACCGATCTCGGGCAGTCCGGGGCGCCGAGGCGCCCTGCTGATCTGAGTCAGGTCGCCGGATCAGGCCGTCCTGGGAGCGGGCAGCCCGGCACTCATGGACGTTCCACCGGCTCCGCTCAGGTCGGTGCTCCGGCCCAGCCTGCCGATCCGCGTCAGGTCGGTGCTCCGGGTCTGCCTGCCGATCCGCGTCAGGTCGGTGCTCCGGGTCTGCCTGCCGATCCGCGTCAGGTCGGTGCTCCGGGTCTGCCTGCCGATCCGCGTCAGGTCGGTGCCTCGGGTCAGCCCGCCGATCGTCGTCTGCCTGGCGATCTCCGTCTGCCTGGCGATCCGCGTCAGGTCGGTGACCCGGGTCAGCCCGCCGATCACCGTCAGCCCAGCGATCCCCGGCTGCCTGATGATCTCCGTCTGCCTGGCGATCCGCGTCAGGTCGGCGGCCGGGGTCAGTCTGGCGATCCCCGTCAGCACAGTGGGCAGGGGACGGCCGCGGTGCCGGGTCGATCTGAGGTCGGTCACACCCCTGTGCCGGGCTGGTCCGGAGCCGGTCAAGCCGCTGTGCCCGGCCGGCCGAGCGACGGGCAAGGCGCGGACCCGGGGAAGGCCGCCGACTTCGGGCGGGCACTCGATCCGGACAAGACCGCTGATTTCGGGCGAGCGTTCGAACCGGCAAAGCCATCCGATCCAGGGAGGGCGCCCGGCTCCGGTGTCGCCGCCGCTCCGGGCCAGGAGAACGACCCGGGACGTACCGCCAACCTGGGGCAGATCGTGAGCCGGGCCCCGGTTTCGGGCCGTTCCGTGGATCCGGACCGGACCGCGAGCCTCGGGTTGCCCGCCGGCGGACTCGCACCCGCGCCGGGCGCACCCGGCGTGACCTCGCCCCGGGCCGGTGGACCCGCGGCCGGCGGATCCTGGGCCGATGGGCCGGGGCTTGGTGGGCCGGGTCTTGGTGGGCCGGGACGCGGTGGCGGGGAGAGCGGCCCGGGAGATCCGGGCGGCTACGGGCGCGCCTCCGTGCCGTTGAACACCGCCTCGGTGGGTAACCCGCTGCGTGGAGCGCAAGCCGCACATCAGCCCGGCGCGGGCGTTACGGCCGGGACCGGCGACGGCGTCGCTCCGGGCGAGGCGGTTCCCCGGAAGTCCCGTACAAAAATGGTGTCCGCTCTTGTGATCTTGACGCTGTTGGCGGGGGCGGCGGCAGTGGGTCTCGTGGTGCGGCCCGGGCCGGTCGACGAATGGCTCGGCGGGGAACCGACCGCCGCGCCCACGACGGCGCCCCCCACCCCGGAGCCGACGCCGACGCCGGTGTTGCTGGCCGCCGAGGCGGACGGCGCCGCACCGGACCCGGCGGCCGTCAAGGCGGCGCTGGATCCGCTGGTCAACGCGGCGGCGCTGGGTTCCACCGTGCACGTCCAGGTGGTCGACGCGGCGAGCGGGACGGTGCTGTACGAGCGGAACGCCGACAAGATGACCACCCCGGCCTCGACGACGAAGGTGCTGACCGCGGCGACCGTGCTGGCCGCGCGCGGGCCGGCGCACCGGCTGGAGACCCGCGTGGTGGCCGGGGAGCGGCCCGGCGAGGTGGTGATCATCGGTGGCGGTGACCCGACGCTGGCGGTCGAGGAGGACGACAAGGACCTCTTCCCGGGGGCGGCCCGCCTGGACGATCTGGCGGCGCAAGTGAAGAAGGCGCTCGGCGGTACGAAGCCGACCCGGGTGACGGTGGACACCTCCCTGTTCACCGGGCCGGAGACGGCGAACGGCTGGGGCAGCGGGGACATCGCGGACGGGCAGGTCGCCCGGATCCAGCCGCTGATGGTCAACGCGGGGCGGATCGAGCCGGTGCACAACGAGTACGGCGGGGATCCGCGGCACTCGGATCCGGCGCTGGCGGCCGGCAAACTGTTCGCCAAGATGATCGGCGTCCCCGCGTCGGCGGTGTCGAAGGGTACGGCGCCGGAGACGGCGGCCGTCGACCCGTCGGCGTCGGCGGCGGCCTCCGCGACGATCGCCCCGGGTGACGAGCTGGGTAGGGTCGAGTCGCCGCCGATGGTGCAGATCGTCGACTGGATGTTGCAGCAGAGCGACAACGTGGTGGCCGAGGCGCTGGGCCGGCAGGTCGCGCTGGCGGCCGGTGAGGAGCCGAGCTTCAAGGGTGCGGCCACCGCGATGACGGACCAGCTGACGGAGTTGGGCCTGCCCGCCGAACTGGCCGTCCTCAATGACGCGAGCGGCCTGTCCAACCGCAACACCATCGCCCCGGAACTGCTGGTCAAGACCCTGGCGCTGGCCGCCGGCACGGATCAGCCGGCGCTCAGCAACATCTTCAACGGTCTGCCGGTGGCCGGCTGGTCCGGCACTCTGGAGACGCGGTTCGCCACGCCGAGCGCCAACGAGACCGCGCAGGGCATCGTCCGGGCCAAGACCGGGTCGCTGAGCGGGGTGAACACCCTGGCCGGGGTGCTGGTCACCCGGGAGCGGCGGCCGCTGGTCTTCGCGATCATGGCGAAGGGCGGGGCGAACGCGATCACGGCCCGGGCCGCGCTGGACGACATCGCCGCCCGGTTGGTCGCCTGCGGCTGCTGATCCGGGGTTTCACCGGAGTGCGCTGTGGAGCCGCGCGGGTACGGTGGGCTGCATGGCGCAGTTCGTTGACTGGGATCTGGCCGCCGCGACCGCGGGCGCGCTGTCGAAGACCGGCCCCGCGGTCTCCTTCGAGGAGGCCACCCAGGTGGTGTCCGAGCTGCGGACCCTGACCGACGAGGCGGCCGTGCACGTGGCGGCCTACACCGGTCTGATCGCGCAGACCGACGTGCCGCCGGTCCGTGTGGTGGACCGGCGGGACTGGGCCCGGGTGAACATCACCGGTCTCCAGAAGGTCATCGGCCCGCTGGTCAGCCGGTTGTCCGGGGACCGGGAGCCGAGCCCGTTCGCCGACGCGATCGGTTCCCGGGTGACCGGCGTGCAGGCCGGCACGGTGCTGGCCTATCTCTCCGGCCGCGTCCTCGGGCAGTACGAGGTGTTCTCCGGCGAGCCCGGCCAGCTGCTGCTCAACGCGCCGAACATCGTCGAGGTGGAGCGCAAGATCGGCGCCGACCCGCGGGACTTCCGGCTCTGGGTCTGCCTGCACGAGGTCACCCACCGCACCCAGTTCACCGCGGTGCCGTGGATGCGCGGCTACTTCCTCGGCGAGGTGCAGGCGTTCGTCGACGCGTCGCAGGGCAGCGAGCACATCCTGGAGCGGCTGCGCCGGGGCGTGGCGACCCTGTCCGAGGCGCTGCGCGACGAGGAGAGCCGGGTCTCGATGCTGGACGTCGTCCAGACTCCCGCCCAGCGGGCCGTGCTGGATCGGCTGACCGCGCTGATGACGCTGCTGGAGGGGCACGCCGAGTTCGTCATGGACGGCGTCGGCCCCGAGGTGATCCCGACGGTCGAGTCGATCCGGGCGAAGTTCAACCGCCGCCGGGAGAGCGGCAACCCGCTGGAGAAGGCGGTGCGCCGGGTCCTCGGCATCGAGGTCAAGATGCGGCAGTACGCGGAGGGCCGCAAGTTCGTGCACGGTGTCGTCGAGCGGGTCGGCATGGACGGCTTCAACCGGATCTTCGAGTCCCCGCTCACGCTGCCCCGCCTGGAGGAGCTGGGCGACCCGGACGCCTGGGTCACCCGGGTGCACGGCTGACATGGCCCGGATCCCGCCGCCGGTGGCGGCCGTCCGCACCGCCGTGCGCCGTGGGCTGGCCGACCTGCCGGGTGACGCGCTGGTCCTGGTGGCCTGCTCGGGCGGGGCGGATTCGCTGGCGCTGGCGTCGGCGGCCCAGTTCGTGGGCCGTCGGGTGGGCCTGGTCACGGTCGATCACGGCTTGCAGGAGGGCTCCGACCGGCGGGCCCGGTCGGTGGCCGCCTGGGCGCGGGACGCCGGCTTCGACCCGGTGCGGATCGCCACGGTCTCGGTGGCCGGCCTGCCCGGCGGCCCGGAGGCGGCCGCCCGCACCGCGCGGTACGAGGCGCTGACCACCGCCGCCGCCGACCTGGGCGCGGCCGCCGTGCTGCTCGGTCACACCCGCGACGACCAGGCCGAGACGGTGCTGCTGGCGCTGGCCCGCGGGGCCGGCCCTCGTGGGCTGTCCGGGATGCCCGGCCGGCGCGGGATCTTCCGGCGCCCGCTGCTGGACGTGGCCCGGGCGGACACCCGCAAGGCCTGCGCCGCCCTGGGTCTGGCCCCGTGGGAGGACCCGCACAACACCGACCCGGCGTACGCCCGGTCCCGGGTGCGGTCCGCGGTGCTGCCGGTGCTGGTCGACGCGCTGGGCCCGGGCGTGCTGGGCAACCTCGCGCGAACCGCGTCCCTGGTGGCGGCGGACAACGAGGCGCTGGACGAGCTCGCCGGTCTCGCCCTGGAGTCGGCCCGGTCGCCGAGAGGGCTGTCGGTGCGGGCGCTCACCGGTCAGAGAGCGGCGATCCGGGGGCGGGTGCTGCACCGCTGGGCGCGGGAGCTGGGGGCGCCGGGTGCGGCGCTGGGGTTCGGGCACGTGGTCGCCATGGACGCTCTGGTGACCGATTGGCACGGTCAGGGAGCGGTGCATCTGCCCGCCGGGATAGGTGTGGCTCGCCACATGGACGACCTCGTACGGGTGGTTCCGTCCTATATCAAGTGAGGCGTCCCGTTCGGAAAGTGGCCCCGTTGGCCGAACGGTAACTTCCATACGGCAGGCTAGGCCCATGGCTGATGGCTCTTGGTACGACGCCGACATCGACCACGTGATCATCTCGGAGCAACAGATCCGGGAGAAGATCGACGAACTTGCCAAGCAGGTGTCGGTGGACCACACCGACGCCGACGGTGGCATCCTCCTGGTCTGTGTGCTGAAGGGTGCGGTCATGTTCATGGCCGATTTCGCCCGCGCGCTGGGGAAGCACGGTCCGTCGACCGAGATGGAGTTCATGGCCGTCTCGTCGTACGGGCAGGGCACCACCTCCTCGGGCGTGGTGCGCATCCTCAAGGACCTGGACCGGGACATCACCGGCCGGCACGTGCTCGTCGTCGAGGACATCGTGGACTCCGGTCTGACCCTCTCCTGGCTCATGAAGTACCTGGAGTCGCGGCAGCCGGCCAGCGTCGAGGTGGTGGCTCTGTTCCGCAAGCCGGACGCGGTCAAGGTGCAGGTTCCGGTGCGGTATGTGGGCTTCGACATCCCCAGCGAGTTCGTCGTGGGGTATGGGCTGGACTTCTCCGAGCGCTACCGGGAGCTGCCGTACGTCGGGGTTTTGAAGCCCGAGGTGTACGCCCGTAGCTGAACCGCTTTCTCAGCGTGTTCTCAGTATTGGTCGTTATGGGCGGTTTTGCACCTGAACCGCCCTGACTTCCCCACCGATACCCGTTCTTCGCGCTACCGCCTCACGGGTTCGTCGGCGGCACCTACGGTGTACGGTCGAGTGACCAATGGCGTAGTCGTCACAAGCGCCGGAGGGGCCGCCCACCACGCGGCGACGTTGAGGTGACCAGGACGCCGATCAGGAGGGTCCGGGCGCTTGGCGCCCGACAACAGTATGGAACGTACGCGTTTCTTCCGCCGCCCGGTGGTCTGGATCATTCTGGTGATCATCGGCGTAGTGGCGCTGAGCTCTTTCTTCACCAGTGGTCCGAGCTACCAGAGGGTAGACACTTCGGTCGCTCTCGACCGTCTCAACCAGCCCGGGATCAAGAAGGTCGTCCAGAAGGACAAGGAGCAGACGCTCCAGATCGATCTCGAAAAGGCCGAGACGTTCAACAACAAGTCGACCGACAAGATCGAGACCCAGTATCCGTACGAGCTCACCGACGAGATCTGGAACCAGGTCGACCAGGCGAAGGACCAGAACCGGATCTCCGGCACGGTCAACGCCACGGTCTCCGGTGACAACATTCTCCTCAGCATTCTGATCAACCTGCTGCCGATCGCGATCCTCGTGGTCCTGCTGCTGCTCTTCATGTCGCAGATGCAGGGCGGCGGCTCGCGGGTGCTCAACTTCGGCAAGTCCAAGGCGAAGATGATCACCAAGGACACGCCGAAGACCACGTTCGCCGACGTGGCCGGTGCTGACGAGGCGGTCGAGGAGCTCCAGGAGATCAAGGACTTCCTCCAGAACCCGACGAAGTACCAGGCCCTCGGCGCCAAGATCCCGAAGGGTGTGCTGCTGTTCGGCTCCCCGGGTACGGGTAAGACGCTGCTGGCCCGGGCCGTCGCGGGCGAGGCCGGAGTGCCGTTCTACTCCATCTCCGGCTCGGACTTCGTGGAGATGTTCGTCGGTGTCGGCGCCAGCCGGGTCCGTGACCTCTTCGAGCAGGCCAAGTCGAACGCTCCGGCGATCGTCTTCGTCGACGAGATCGACGCCGTCGGCCGGCACCGTGGCGCCGGCATGGGCGGTGGCCACGACGAGCGCGAGCAGACCCTCAACCAGCTGCTGGTCGAGATGGACGGCTTCGACACCAAGGGCGGCGTCATCCTGATCGCCGCGACCAACCGCCCGGACATCCTGGACCCGGCCCTGCTGCGTCCCGGCCGTTTCGACCGGCAGATCCCGGTCGACAACCCGGACATGGAGGGTCGCAAGGCGATCCTGCGGGTGCACGCCAAGGGCAAGCCGTTCACGCCGGACGTCGACCTCGACTCGGTGGCCCGCCGCACGCCCGGCTTCTCCGGCGCCGACCTGGCCAACGTGATCAACGAGGCCGCGCTGCTGACCGCCCGGCACGACAAGCGGGCGATCAGCAACGACTACCTCGAAGAGGCGATCGACCGGGTCATCGCCGGCCCCGAGCGCCGCACCCGGGCGATGAGCGACAAGGAAAAGAAGATCACCGCGTACCACGAGGGCGGGCACGCGCTGGTTGCCTACGCTCTGCCGCACTCGGCCCCGGTGCACAAGGTGACGATCCTGCCGCGTGGCCGCTCGCTGGGTCACACGCTGGTCCTGCCGACCGAGGACAAGTACACGCAGACCCGTGCCGAGATGATCGACACCCTGGCGTACGCGCTGGGCGGCCGGGCCGCCGAGGAACTCGTCTTCCACGAGCCCACCACCGGCGCCGGCAACGACATCGAGAAGGCCACCAACCTGGCCAAGGCCATGGTCACCCAGTACGGCATGAGCTCCAAGCTGGGCGCCGTCAAGTACGGCACCACCGGCGACGAGCCGTTCATGGGCCGCAGCATGGGGCACGAGAAGGCGTACTCGGACGCGGTCGCCGCCGACATCGACGGCGAGGTCCGGGCCCTGATCGAGCTGGCCCACGACGAGGCCTGGGAGATCCTGGTCGAATACCGCGACGTGCTCGACAGCATGGTGCTTGAGTTGATGGAGAAGGAGACCATCACTCAGGAGGACATGAACCGGATCTGTGCCCGGGTGGCGAAGCGCCCGCCGATGTCGCCGTTCAACGGCTTCGGCAAGCGCCTGCCCTCCGAGGCGCCGCCGGTGCTCACCCCCGCCGAGCGGGAGAAGCTGAAGGCGCAGGCCGAGGCGGACGGGCAGATCGCGGTCGGCCAGAACCCGAACGCGAACGGTGCGGAAGGCAGCAACTAATCAGCACGCGAGACGAACTCGACTATCTCGCCGCCCGCCTGGTCGACGGCAAGCTCACCGGTACCCCGGTGGAGCAGGCCGTCGACCTCGGGCGGATCGAGAAGGCGGTCCGGGAGATCCTCATCGCCGTCGGTGAGGACCCGGACCGTGACGGTCTCCAGCGCACCCCGGCCCGGGTCGCCCGGGCCTATGCGGAGCTGTTCGCCGGGCTGCGGGTCGACCCGGCGACCGTGCTCACCACCAGCTTCGAGGCGGACCACGAGGAACTCGTCCTGGTCCGCGACATCGAGCTGCAGAGCATGTGCGAGCACCATCTGCTGCCGTTCAAGGGCGTAGCGCACATCGGCTACATCCCCGGCATCGACGGGCGCATCACCGGCCTGTCGAAACTGGCCCGCCTCGTCGAGGTGTTCGCCCGCCGCCCACAGGTGCAGGAGCGCCTCACGTCGCAGATAGCCGACCTGCTGATGACGCAGCTCGGCGCCCGCGGCGCGATAGTCGTCCTGGAGTGCGAGCACCTCTGCATGGAGATGCGCGGCATCCGCAAGGCCGGCGCCCGGACCGTCACCTCGGCCGTGCGCGGCGGCTTCCAGACCGACGGCAAGGTGCGGGCCGAGGCGATGGCCCTGATCAACGCTAGATGACGTTGCGGTACTGATCGGCCGAGTCGATCGCCGCATGCGTGAGCTGAGCCGCCTCGTCCAACCGGGTCCGGGCCTGCTCCAGATGCGCGATCGCGGCCGCGGCGGCCGGATGGAACGAACCGACCGCGGTCAACCGCATCCGGGCCAGCGCCTCGTCCAGCTGATCGGCCACGGCCCGGATGCCGCCGACCGCCTGCCGGGCGCCGTCCACCGTGGCCGCCACGTTGACCTTGACTTCCTCGACGTTCGCCATGCCCTAATTGAACAACGCTTCCAGGCCGGTGCCCGCACAGGTGAGCAGCACCGGCGTCAGACAGGCGATGAGCCCGGCCACCGGCGTGCGATCCACCTTCGCCCCCTCACCGCCGTAGACGAACCCGATCGTCGCCCACCCCATGCCGAACGCCAGCAGCGGCATGCTCAGCCCGCACAGCAGCGCGTAGGTCGACGACGAACCCGGCGGGGCGACCAGGAACAGCAGCACCTGCACGACCAGCACAGCGGCCGCGAACGGGCCGTAGATCAGCAGGTTGCGCGCCCACGGCCGGGCCGGCCCGGCCGGAACCGGCCCGATGAAGGCATGATCCGCGGCGTCCGCGGTGACTCGCGCCTCCCGCAGCGCCGTCAGCACGGCGGGCGGTCCACCGGCCACCCGGTCCAGCGCCGCCGCCTGCTCAGCCGGTTGCGGCGTCAGATCCCTCTCCGGTACGCGGAAATCGCGCGCCAGGCGAGCCCGTTGCGGCGCCAGCCGCGCCCGGACCGAGGTCAGCTCCTGCCGTGCGGCCGCCACCGTCGCGGCATGCTCACCCGCCGACGAACTGGCCGCCCGGCGCAGCGCGTCCAGCTCCCGGGCCGCCTCCAGATAGTCCGCCCACGGCCCCGGCGCCGGTGGTCCCGCCTGCACCGGGATCACTCCGTGCTGTTCCGCCTGGTCGGTCACGGCGCGTCACTCTCCGGCGCTACGAAAGGGACCACGGTCACCGTGCGATCGGCATGCCGGTCGTGCAGCAGCGCCCGATTCTCCCGCGGCTGCCAGTCCACCGGGCGGCCCAGCATCAGCGACACGTCCGACTGCGGGACGTTCAGGAACAGCAGACCGGCCACATCCTCCCGGCCCATGCTGCCGCCGGTCTCCTCATTGAACCGGCGCACCCCGCGCCACCAGGACAGCAGATGCACGCCACGGCTCGGGCCCTCCCGCAACAGCCGCCGCAGGCCGGTCAGGCTGCCCGGCGGCGCGGCATCCAGCCCGAACACCACCCGGTAGCCCGGCCGCTCCGGATCCAGCTCGGCGGCCAGCCCGGCGGCGTCCACCACCGTCACCTCCTGCCGGTGCCCGATCTCGGCGGCCAGCTCGGCGGCCAGCTCATCACCCTCGGCCACCATCGAGGCGATCACGAACCGGGTGGTCCGCGGCGGGTGGCAGGCGGCCAGGCTCCGGGCCGCCGCGTCCAGCACCTCGGCCCCGGCCGTCTGCGAGCCCAGGATCGCGAGATGCCGCCCCGGCGACGAGTCCAGCGGGAACGCGGCCGACGACAGCGCAACGTCGATCACCCGGCCGACCAGCGCGGCCGGGCGCGCCACCCGGCCCGCCAGCGCCGCCCGGTACGTCGGATCGTCGGCCAGATGCTGACGCGCGTAACCCGCGAACACCCGCGGCGGCTGGGCCTCCTGGTCGCGGGCACCCCACAACCGGTGCCGCAGATCGCTCAGCAGCCTCTGATCGGCGTGCGGGTCCGGGAACCGGACCACCCGCTCGTGCCCGCGCGTGGCGCCCCGCGGCCCGCCCAGACCACCGGCCGTGTTCACCACCGCGCTGCCCATCGGCAGGCCGGCCGCCGCGTCGTTCGTCGGCTCCAGCACGTCCCCGCCGCCCGGCAGCGCGATCCGCACCGGGAACTGGCCGAAGATCGAGTCGCGTTTCGCGTACAGCGCTTCGACACCGAGCACCGTCTGGCTCGCCAGGACCAGATGGATCCCGTACGACCGGCCCTTGCGGGCCAGCGACTCCAGCAGCGCCACCGCCTCGGCCGCCATCGGGTCGTTGCCGGCCAGCAGCACCTGGAACTCGTCGATCACACACAGGACCCGGGGCAGCGGACCACCCCGGCCCTCCTCGGCGGCGACCGCCCGCAGATCGGCGAACCGCGACACCCCGGCCCGCTTGTAGGCCAGCGACCGGCGGCCCATCTCGGCGTCCAGCTCACGGAGAACGGCCAGGCCGTACTCCCGGTCCGACTCGACACCGACCGCGCGGGCGTGCGGCAGCCACGTCCGGTCCCGCTGGGTCGGGACGAACTCGGCGAACGACACGCCCTCCTTGAAGTCCAGCAGGTACAGCGCCAGCTCGTCCGGGCTGTAGCGGGCGCCCAGCCCGTACAGGACGTTTATCAGAAAGGCGGTCTTGCCGGCGCCGGACCGGCCGCCCAGCATCCAGTGCGGGGTCAGGTCGTTGAACCGCAGCACCAGCGGCACGTCACCGTGATGGCCCACCACGGTCTCCACACCGGCCGCCGCGTCCTGCGACCACAACTCCTCGTCCGGCAGCAGGTCGGAGAGGGCGACCCGGGACGCCTCCGCCGAATCGGCCGCCAGCTCCCGGCAGACCGCGTCGATCAGGCGCGGCGGCGGATCCTCGTCCAGGAACACCGGCGCGTTCAGCCACGTCGCCGCCGGCGCCGACCCGAACGTCCCGCCCGGCGGGTCGCCGACGATCGCATACGGGTTGCGCACCGAGATGGCCGTCGTCCGCGGCAGCGGCGCCTGGGTCGTCTCCGCGGTCAGCGGAGGCGGCGGCCAGCCCGCCACGATCAGATGCAGCCCGGAATCCGGGCCCTGCTGAGCCAGCGCCGCGATCCGCCGCAGCTCCTCGCCCTCGGTCAGCTCCGGCAGACTCGCGATCACCACGAGCAGACTGCGATCCCGCCGCCCCCGCCGGCCGCCGGACCGGGCCGGGCGCAGCCACTTCTCCGCCTCGGACAGCACATCCCGCAGACCCTGCCGATCGGTCGCCGGCGGCGACATCAGGCCCGCGTCGGACAGCTCCTCGAACGGCGCGAACACCGCACCGCCACCGACACCGTCCACCGCGCGGACCAGCAGCGAACCCGGCGGGGCGGCCGCCAGCAGACGCAACAGCAGCGACCGCAGCAGGCCGAACACCCGCGGATCGGTGGCCGTCGCGTCGATCGTCAGATGACCGGTGCCCAGCAGCGGAACCACGGCCGGAAAACGCACGTCGTCGAGCGGCTGCGCCAGCCCCACCCGGACGAACTGCGGTATCCCGTCACCACCGAGCGGCGCGACCGGCGACAACGCATCAAGCGTCGACCCCAGCCAGCCCGGCGCCAACCGCGCCGCCGCCGCCCTGAGCCGGTCGGCCAGACGATGCTGCTCACGCGGGTCGGCGGCGGCCGGAGCGTACGCCTCCAACGCGACAGCGGCCGCGTCCGCCGCCGCCACAGCCTGCCGGTGCAGAGCAGCGGCCTGCCGGACCCGCAGAGTCGAATCAGCCACTGCCGTCACCTCCTGTCCGCGCCATAAAACCTATCCCAGACCCGCCCGGTCACCGCGTTGCGTCCCCGGTGCGACTTTCGTGCCGGACCGGTCGCGACCAGTCCATTCAGGACCGCCATCGAAACGGTCCGTGTCGGCTTGAACCCGAAGCGTGCAACAGCGGTACTCGTACCCACACGATCCACGCGGGACGGCAGCGAGGGGAGGCCGCGGTGGACCACACGCAGAGGCACGGTGAGCACGCCCGATCCACCCACACGGTGGAATCCGGCGACACCGCCGACTACATCGCGTCCGCCGGCACCGGCGCCGACGGCCTGGTCCGCATCGAACTCGACGGCGACGGGCGACTGTGGGACGTCGTACTCGACCCGCAGGTCACCGAACTCACCGTCGACGAACTGCGGACCGCCCTGTTCGACGCGATCACCGAGGCGCAGGCCGGCATGGAGACGCAACACCGGACGGCGTACGAGGACGCCGTCGCCGACGTCAACACCGCGGCCGAACGCCGCTTCGCCGAGATCGCCACGGCCCTGCACGACCTCTCCCGGCGGGCGGCCGGACGATGAGCGGGCCCGGGTTCCCGTGCCGCCACCGGAGTGAAACGGAGACGGCGACATGAGCGAACGAATTCGGCTGGATCCGGAAGCGGTGGCGTCGTCCGGCCGCGCCCTGGCCGGCATCGCGCAGCGGATGGCCGACGATGTCGCCGTCCTCGAGACCACCGTCGCCGGCCCCGGCAACCCGTGGGGCGGCGACGACAGCGGCGGCGTCTTCGCCATCGCCTACCAGGCCGTCCTCGGGCACGCCCTGCAGGCGCTCGGCTCCCACGTCCAGCAGATGGGCGAGGCCGCCCTCACCCTCACCGAACAGGCCCGGGCCGTCGCCGCCACCGACGCCTCAGCCGCGGCCGCGCTGAGGGCCGAATCATGACCATCGAACTGCCCCCGGAACTCACCGAGCCGCTCGAATGGCTCGGCCTCAGCTGGCCGGAAGCCGACGAGGACCGCCTCTACGCCGACGGCATGGCCTGGATCCAGCACGGCACCCGCCTGCGCCTGCACGCCGCCGACGCGGACGCGGCCGCCCGCCGGGTGTGGCTGGAGAACGAGGGCGCCACCGTCGAGGCCTTCGAACAGTGGTGGAACGGCGACGACGGCCCCGGCCGCCACCTCGCCGACTCGGCCACCGCCGTCGAACTGATCGGCGCCGGCCTCATCGCCATGTCCGGTGTCACGGTCGCCCTCAAGACCGCCTACCTGGCCCAGCTCACCCTGCTCGCCTTCCAGGTCGGTCAGGCCATCGCCACCGCCGCCGTCTCGGCCGGCGCCACCCTCGCCGAGATCCCGCTCTTCGTCGCCGCCAGCCGGATCGCCTGCCGCCAGCTCGTCCACAAGGCGCTCCAGGTGGTAGAGGGCGAGATCGCCCACTCGTTCACCCAGGCCGCCGAACTCCTCCGCACGGCCGGCACCAAGGCCGCCGCCCAGCACGCCGGCCAACTCGCCAAGCACTTCGGACAGAACTCCGAATTCCACCGCCTCATGCGCGAGGTCGAACGAGCCGACGTACGCAGCCCCCTCGACGGCGCGAACTTCTACTCCGGGGCGCTCACCGACGGGACGCGAATGCGGACGTACGCCGAGGCCCACACCGACGGCATCACCTCGGTCACCCTGGAGAAGACACCCGGCGGCGCCGACCTCGACAGCCGAGAGCTCTACGAGACCGGCTCCCCGGTCACCAAGGACCACGCCGACAAGATCTGGGGACGGCTCTCCGAGCGGTACGCCGAGAACGCGTCCGGGGCGGTGACTGCCTGGAGTCACAACCCCAGCGAGCACAGTGTCTGGCTCAACCGGGAGCTGCCCGCCTTGCAGAGCAACCCGAAAGTCACCAGCATCGACGTCATAGACCCGGCGTAGATGTGGAGCGGTCGGTGCCAGTGCGGGAATTACGGAACCAGGAGGCCCAGCACGACTCGGGGGCCATCCTGCGCAGTCACGGCCGGGACGCGGTGCAGTTCCAGCTCGCGGACCGGGTGATGACCCTCGCCGTGGAGCGAGGGATCGGTGGAGACGTGTTCTTCCTGCCATCAGCCCTGCGATGGGACGACGGCAGCCCCGTCTCGGACGACGATGCCGCGCTGGTCCGGCCCGTGATCGAAGAGGTCAACGCCTTCTGGGGTTCGGCCGCGGAATTCCGGGAGACGAGCAGGGAGTGACGGTGTCGGCCAGAGTGGACGAACTACTGTCGTATGTATGCAACGCAGTGAGCCTGGCGCCGGTAGGGCCGGATACGAGGGGGACGTCGCGGTGACGCCCCCGGAACGTCCCCGTGCCCGCCTGCAGAGCCGCCGGGCCCGCTTGTGGCTGGCCATGGGCGGCGGCATCATGGCCCTCCTCTGCCTGGGCGGAGTAGGCGCCGTCTTTCTCATCTACAACGACGCCACCGAGATCAACCGTAGCGAGCCGGACATCGTCGCCGACGCCTTCCTGATCGCCTATCTCGTGAACAGAGACGACCAGCAGGCACAGCTCTACACCTGTGACTCCCCGGATCTGCAAGCGATCAAGGGCCTCCGCGATGAGTTCCTGAGGCGAGAGGCCGAATTCAAGGTGACGGTCTCGGTCAGTTGGGGCGCTCTCTATCGGGTGCCAGCCGGCCAAGGCCAGGAGGACGTTAGTACCCAGCTCACGATTTCCAGCGCCGCCAACGGCAAGATGAACAGCAGCAGAAATGAGGAGTGGGAATTCAAGTTGCAGGACCAAGGCGGTTCCTGGCGTGTCTGCGGAGCGGCGAAGCAGGCGTGAGCCTATTCGACCCAGACCAGATGCGCCGGCACCTCTAGCGTGCGGGGTATCTTGCCGCTCCAGCCCCACCTGTACCAGTCGAGTTCCTGAGCCACACGCACGGCGACCGTGCCGTCGTCGCTCACGTGTGTCTCGGTGACGGCGCGCAGGTCACGGCGTTCATCACCACTTTCCAGTACCTGCGTGACCCGGCGCCCGGTAAGCGAATCCGCGTCGACAGCCGCCACCGGTGGGCGCCGTGGCGGCTCATCGAGTGAGACCAGCTGATTCACCTTGGCGCCGGGAATGCTGGTGCCGGCGAATCCCAATTCCTCGACCCACACCCGTTCGACCGGAACCAATGCGGCGAACACTTCCGTCTGTTCCGCCTCGGCCCGGTACCACTCGGCCTCCGGCATCACCGGAACATAGGTTCGGCTGCCCTGTATCACCTTTTCATCGGCCCGCAGATCTCCCCGCCAGCCGTGTCCGGGTAATCCGACGAGCACGCGCCGACCCCGCAATTCACCGGCCATGGTGGCCGGAGTCGGCACGATCGGACGAGGCGATTCCAGTGCCCCTTCCCGGTGCCCGCCGAACGGGTCCGGCATCGTTCCGCCACTCATCCCTGGTTCCCCAACGCTGCGCCCTGCTGCTGCATGAACTGAACCGGATCGACCGCGCCGGCGCTGGACCGGTCATTGTTCAGATGGACCTCGAAGTGCAGGTGCGGCCCGGACGAGTTGCCACTGCTGCCCACCCGGCCGATCACCTCACCGGCCGTGACCTGCTGGTTCTCCCGTACGAACGGCCGTTGCACCATGTGACAGTAACGCGTCATCACGTTGCCCGCATGGATGATCTCGACCATCCACCCGCAGCCGCCCTTACCCGGATAGCCGTCCACATTGCAGGTCTTGCGACCTCTGAAGTCCTCGTCGCATTTGACGAGCGAGACCACCCCGCTGGCCGCTGCCTGGATCGGCTTGTATTTCTCCACGCTCAGGTCGACACCCTGATGGGTGGGCCGCTCCGGGCTACGGAAGGCGGACCCGACCGGCGCCTTGAGCGGAATGGTCCAGCCGGAGGCCGCGATCTGCCCGGCTGCCGCGCACTCCAGCGCGATCTGGTTGCCCACCGCGTTGGCGGCCCCGTCAGCCAGCATGTTGACGATCTGGGTGGCCAGTGGCTCATGCTTCGCGTAGGCGTCCGGGTAGGCGCTGATCTGGACCGCCTGCGCGGCCTCGGTCAGTGCCATGTTCTCCCAGCCCTGGATCGTCTTGAGCTTCTCGTAAAACTTCGTGCTGGCGTAGACGGGGTCCTGAACCTGCTGCGGCGTGCCCCAGCCGGTGCTGGGTCGCTGCTGGAAGAGGCCGAGAGAGTCGTGGTCGTTACGGGAACCGAGATTCCCGAGATTGGTCAGCCGGGACTCCTGCATGGCGGTCGCCACCGCGATCACCCAGGCCCTGGGCGGCAGCTGCATGTCGACGCCGACGTTGATGATGACGGCGGCGTTGCGGATCTGGGCAGCGCCGTAGGGCCGGATCCGCGGCAGCTTGGAATCCGGATCGACCGCGCCGCCCTTCCCGCAGCCCAGTGACGCGTTGAGGAACCGGTCGTTGTCGTTGTTGGTGAGTCCGTTCAGCAGCAGGACCGTGAGGGTGCCGCCACAGCACAGCAGCGCGAACGTGACGACCAGGGCGACGACGAGGACTGCCTTCCGGGGGCGACGGAACCTCACGCCGGTTCCCAGTCGATGCCGTCGACGAGCCAGTACCCCTCCGGTGCCACGAGCCGAAGACCGAGCTTGCCGGAATCCATCGTCACGGTCGCGTTGACCATGGTCTCGTTGACCGCCACCAGGGTTGGTCGCCCGATCACCCGATCAGCCGGAACGCTGGTCGGGTCGACGCCGCGCAGCTTGTCCGCGAGCGCCTTGGTCGCGTTCGGTTGCAGGCGGCTCATCCACTTCTTCGCGGTGATGTCCGAGTGGTTGACCCAGGCCGAGGCGAATGCGTACGCGACCGCCTCCGGCTGCGCCCGCCCAGGGCTGGTCTTCGGAGTCGGCGGCGGATCCGGGGAGACGACGCTGTCGTTGTCCGAGGGATTCACGCTGATCACCGGTGCAGGACTGCTGTTCCCGAGAGGAGGCGAGGCCTGCCCGTCGGAGAACAGCCGCCCGATGCCCACGACGGCCAGGATGATGGCGGCGACGACGATGCCGACCCCCCAACGGGATCTGAAGATCCCGTTGAGGCCACGCTCGATCAACCGGGGCATCTGCTACCTCGCCTCGGAACGCACCCGCGGGCTGGCCGGCTCCTGACTGGTCGAGCCTGTCTCCGGCCGGTAGATCGCGTAAGAGGTGGGCCGTTCCGTGACGTCCGGCTCGGTCCAGTCGGAGTTGGCGCGGGTCCGGGGCCGGGTGGGCTGGGGTTGTGGTGCGGGCACCGCGGTCGGGCCGTCGTCCCGAACGGACTCGTTGCCGTCCGGACGGGTCGGAGCGCCGGCGGGAACGATCTCGGTGCTCTCGTTACGCGATGAATGCGCCGGATCTTCGAGTCGAGCCTCCGGGCGCAGGGTCCGTTGCTCGGCCGCAGCACCGCCTTTGCCGAATGTCGGCTCCCGGGTGCCACCACCCTCGGCGACTTCGAGCTTGGCCGCTTCCCGCATGTCACGGAAGAACCGGCGATGCCACGAACCGGCGGACGCGATGGCGGCCGTGCCGTCCTTCCCGCCGAGCTGAGTGATTCGCCGGTACGGCCGGAGAAGCAGCCAGCCGACGACGCCGCAAAGCCACACCAGGACGACTTGGAGCCAGCCGGGAAGACTTGCGGTGTTCATGATCAGATCGACCGCGAACAGATAGATGGCCGCGCCGGTGCCAAAGATTGCGATATTGAACAGAGCCGCCACGACGGCGTTGCCGAGACGGCGGATGCCGGCGCTCGCCGGTTGCAGGAGACCGATGGTTCCCAGAATCGGCGCGGCGATGACCGCCCATCGGAATACGAGGAAGCCGAGGAGCACCAGGAGAGACGCGGTCAGGTCGAACATGGCGAACATGACCGCGGCGAGAACGGCGATGAAACCGGCACCGATCCGGTCCATCCCGTTGATGCCCTGGAGGTACTGATAGGCCTCCGGGTCCTCCGCTTTGATCTGCTCGGCGACCTTCTGCCACTGCGTGTTCTTCTGCTTGATCAGGGCATCCCGTGTCTGGGGATTCTCGCGGAGCTTCTCCGCCTCCTGCCACGAGATCGACTTCGCGTCGTAGAGCGCGAGTCCGTACTTCTTGGCGGTTTCGCTGTCGGCCGAGCCGAGAAGTCCGCGCAGGTAATTCCGGTAGAGGATGGTCTCCGTGGCGGTGTCACTCGCCCGGACCGCCGGAGCCCGGTCGTCCTCGCACGCCCCCGGAGTGGGGTCGTCGCACAGCTCAGGCGGGACTTCGTGGGCACGAGGCCCCACGGCGTCGTGGACGACGCTGAGGCTGGTGATCAGACTCTGGTCCGCGATGGTCGCAGACCTGACCGGCCAGGCCGCGATAGCCGTGACGACCACCATGATCAGGATGGCCCAGCCCGCGGTCGTGGTCGCGGCGCCCAACTCCGCCTGCCGCGACCGCCAGAGCAGGTAGAGACCGACCACGGCGAGGGTCACCACCCCGAAGACGGTGAACACCTTCTCGTAGACCGCTCGCGTGGCCTGTTCCACCAGGGGATCGGCCCAGCCCCAGAGGGATTGCGGATCCCAGGCACGTTCCCTGAGCGCGTTGGAGGCGCCGATGATGGCCGTGGCGATCATGAATTCGCCGTTGGCGATCGTTGTCTCGACCTTGAAGTCGGGGTCGACTAACGTCGAGGCGCAGCCGCTGTCCAGGTCATAGGTTGTGTAGTTGTACCCGGCGTATCCGTACTTGCTGTAGAGCCCGTCGTAGCCGAGCCCATCCGAGGACGCGGGACGTTCCGCGAACCATCCAGCCAAGCCGGAATCCGGTGTGTTGGGCGTCGGGGCGGTGAGGCATTGAGCGCGGGCACTACTGACCTCGGCCAGGCGGCTCACACAGCCTTGGATGTTCTGCTGCCACTCCTCGACGCTGCAGGCGCCGCCCGGGACCTTCGTCGGCGGTGGTGCCGCACCCGCGCTGGTAGGCGCCGCGACCGCCCAAGCGATCGACGCCACCACCGTGACCAACAACGTGGTGAGGAACGCCAACCCCCGCCGTACCATCTCAAACCTCCAGGTCGGACGGGAGCGGCACAACCGTCGGCGGCGCCACGCCCGGAGTCGTATCCAGGTGTTCGAGCAGCCCGTCGACGTATGAGACGTCGACGCGCACTTTCTGGACCCGCCCGTCCACGTCCCGCATCACGAACTCACGGAATCCGAGTCGGTGCTGGGAGGACGTGTCGACCTGGGAGAGGGACGCGAGCGTCGCCTCGTACCCGTCGTGGACCGGCACCCGCAGGAGCCGGAGCGCCTCGGACGCGATCTCCTGGTCTTCGGCGATCCGGCCGACGAAGACGGTGGAGACCAGGTTCTGCACGTCGAGCCCGAGGATGTCGCGCGGGTTCTGGGACGCCACGAGGGCGGCCAGGTTCCATTTCCGGGAGTCGCGGGCGAGGCGGACCAGGAAGGACCGGCCGGAGCGCCAGCCTTCCATGAAGTGGGCCTCGTCCAGGCCGACCATCTTGCGGGAGGACATCGAGCCGCCGTAGCAGCGGCGGACGGCCAGCCGGTGTGCGGTGTGCAGCATCGGCAGGGCGAGTGACTCCTCCGCCGACCAGTACTCCCGCTCGATCTTGAGGTCGGGCAGTCGCAGGCCGGCCATGGTGATCACGGTGAGTGCCGCGTCGGCGCCGAGCAGGTGCTGTGGCGGGTGCCCGAAGAAGAGCAGCGCGAGCGGCATCTCGGCGGTGTCGAGGAGCAGGTTGGCGAGTTCCTTGCCCTCGTCGTCGTCGAGACCCTGGAGGGTACGCACGACGTCGTCCAGTGTGGAGGTCTCCTCGGCCGGCACCTGCCGCACCGCGTGGCGCAGCAGTGTGGCGGTGGAGGCCTCCTTGGCGACCTGTGGCGGCACCAGCATCGAGCAGATGTCCTGGACGAGCATGCGCCGCTCGGCCCGGGCGTTGGAGACGGCGATCTCGTACTCCCGGTCGCCGGCCGGCCCGGTCGCGAACTCGGACCGCACCGGGGTCGGGATGAGCGAGTACGGCGCCAGCGTCCCCTGTTCCGACCCGGTCAGGTTGAGCACCCGGCTGTACGGCCGCAGCTCCGGCATCTGGCACAACCGCGCGAGCGGCCCGGACGGGTCGAGCAGGGTGACCTGCACCCCACGGCGCGCGTTGAGGTAGCCGAGCGCGCCCATCAGGGTCGACTTGCCGCCACCGGGTTCGGCCACGAAGACGCCGAGCCCGGAGCGTTCCCGGACCTCCATGGGGAAGTGCAGGTCGAGGAAGACGGGCCGCCGGCAGGTCCCCGCGGTACGCCCGATCAGGTCGCCTCGCCGGTCACCGACCGTGGACGCCGCCTGCGGGAGGGCCGCGGCGAGCAGCTTGACCGGCATGCGGCGGACGTACCCGGTGTTGGCGATCGGCTCGCCGGGGATGAACTCGCGGGCCAGCTGGTCCTGGTTCTTCGGGTGCTGGAGCGAGATCCGCATTTCCCGGGAGTAGAGCTGGATCAGGCGCCGGGCGCGTTCCAGGCACTCCTCGCGGGTGGCGCCGCCGACCGCGATCCGGTGCCAGCCGTGGGCGCGGGCCGACTCGACCGGCAGGCCGGTGGTCATCTCGTCGCCGATCACGAGTGCCCGCTTGGCGAGGCGTTCCAGCTCGGGCGGGGCGTCGATGCCGTGTTCGGCGTAGTCGAGCTGCTGCGAGCGGATCATCCGGAGCCGGTGCTCGAGGTTCTTGAAGGAGCTGCCGGAGCCGAGGATGTCGATCCGTGAGGAGATCTCCATGGGCCAGGGCAGCCGCTCGTGGAAGTGCATCCACGGCTCGTGCTTCTCCGGGATCTCCAGCGGCTCCATCCGGCCGACGGAGAGTACGGCGACGTGCCGTTCCTCGCCGGACATCCGGTTGACCAGCTTGACCGTCGACCCGTACGGAGTCCGGTACCGCTCGACCTGTTCGGTGAGCGCCAGCAGATCGCCGGTCTCCCAGTGGCCGTTGGTGACCGGGGAGAGCAGCCCGGGCGGGGCCATGCACAGCGCTACCGATCGGTAGAGCAGCCACTCCAGCTCCTGCGGGGTGACCCGGCGCCCGCGCATGCCGAACGCGTTGAGCACCTCGTCGAACTGCTCGACGGTGCGGCCCAGCTTGCGCCGCTCGCCGTCGGAGGTGCCGCGGCCGAAGACGCGCAGGATCCGTTCGGAGAAGGTGTCGCCGAGCGACCGCCGCGCGAACGTCACCCCGAGGTATGTCTGCCCCTCGGCGTGGTTGATCGAGAGCAGGTGCCGCTGGGCCGCGACCAGATGATCCGACCAGGAGGTGCCGCCGTGCACGTCGGCGAGCGGCTTGGTGGTGAACGAGTCGACGGTGCGGGCCCACTCGTCGGCCGGGAAGGGCCGGGTGGTCCGGCGCAGGTGCAGGCGGAAGCCGGCGAGCCCGGCGTACTGCTCGGAGATGGCGCTGAGCAGGGCCTCGCGTTCGGCGTCCGGCCGGAACGCCCAGCGCACCTCGGGCAGCTGGTACCAGGCGGTGACGGTGCTCTGGGTGAACGTCAGGTGCCCGGCGATCTCGCTGATCGCCAGCTCGACGGACGGGTCACGGTCGTTGAACTTGAACTTCGGCGCCCGGACGGTCGCCGGCTTCGGCTCCCGGCGCTCCTTGCGCTCGGCGGGCGCCTTCTCCTCGCGGCGGGCCGGGGCCTTTTCCGGTACGGGCACCGGCAGCGGCACGGGGGAGATGGGAGCGGGCACGGCCGGCACCGGGGCCTGCCACACCGGAACCGGGTCGGCCGGCGGCGCGACGGCGGGTCCGACCGCGGCGGGCGGCGGCCAGTCCTCGAAGTCGGTCCACCCGTCGTCGTCCACCTCGGGAGCCGGGGCCCTGCCGTTCTCCTCGAAGAAGTCCGGCTCGGGCCCGACCGGCGCCCGGGTGAAGGGTGCCCCGTTCCACCCGCGCGAGGTCTCCATCGGCGACGGCGAGACCGGCGACGGCGAGACCGGCGACGGCGGGACCGGCGGCAGGGCGACCGGCGGCGGGGAGACCGGGGCCTGGGCGACCGGCGGCGGTGGGGCGACGGGCGGTGCGGCGAGGGGTGGCGGGAGCGAGATCGGGTGAGCTTCACCCGATCGGGGGCCCGGGGCGCCGCCGAAGAGGTCGAGGAAGGGGGAGTCGATGTCCAGGGTGCTGTCCACGCCGGACCCTCGCGGCCGGACGGGCTGCGGCGCCTGGAAGACGCCCACTCCACCGTGCCCGGGCGCGGCGACGAACTCGTCGGCATCGTCGACCGGGTCGGGTAAGGAGTAGTTGTCCGAACGCACACCGTTACTCTGCCTGCCCGGGGACGAGGCGTCCGCCCGGGGATGCCCGTGCGGATACGTTCCGGTCATGCGTGGACCTCGTGCGCGTGGATGAAGCGGCAACTGGTCATACCAACTCCTCCCGAACCCGGATGCGAGTGGCGACAAGTCTGGGGTCGCGCTGTTCCACGGCCGGCTCGCGGGTGCGGCGCCAGTCGGTGAGCGCGGTCTTGATGACGGCACGGGCCGGCCGGTCCGGGTCGACGTGCCGGAACACGTACGACGTGGTGACCATGGCGAGGGCGATCTCCCAGGCCGGGAACGGGTCGACCTCGAGCGTCATCAGGTAGTGCAGGAACATGAAGAGCGGTACCAGTACGACGAACATCCCGTACTGCGCATACGGCAGATGGACGGGCAGTGTGTAGCCGGGCGGGCCGAGATAGACCAGGCGCGCCCGGTAGATGTCGTCGTCGGTCCGGAGCCGCATCTCAGTTGAAGATCAGGTCGATGATCGACTCGCCGACGAAGAACAGCGTCGCTGCGCCGGCGATGAACGCCAGGCCCACGATCGCGATCGCCGAGCTGGTGAGCACTTTGGAGATCTCGCCCTTGCTGGCCCGGCCGATGAAGATCACGCCGAGGACCGCGAGCAGGATCGGTGCGATGTTGCTCGCGAAGAAGGTGACGATGCCTTCGGTGTTGATGTTGCCGGCTGGCTCGGCGGCCAGGATGGCGATCTCGGTGGCGATCATCGGTAAACCTCCCGGTGTCCGTGGGGGGTACGGACACACTGCAGTTGTGAAGCCGTACGGCAACGCCCATATGGTGCTACCTCTGACTCACCGCGTCGAGTGAGCCGTTCGGGCACTGCCATGCTCGTCTCTGCTCTCTTCGGTCACTTCATGATGCCCAGTTCCGAAGAGTACGGCCCGTACATGCGAGCAACAAGCGCCCGTTTCGTTACCCAAGGTGAAGGAGTGCGTGAATCCTCGCCACGTGCCATCGTACGCGTGTTCGAGTGACCACTGCCCCGTACTCTTCACCTGTGTCCACTTCGCCGACAGACGCGCAGCTCACGGGGTCTGAACTGCTTCGCCGGGATCACCCGGTCGTGATGGGTGTCCTCAACGTCACGCCGGACTCTTTCTCTGACGGTGGGAGATACACCGACCTCGACGCCGCGGTTCAACACGGCGTCACCCTTTTTTCCGAAGGCGCGCACGTCATCGACGTCGGCGGCGAGTCCACCCGGCCGGGCGCGGAGCGGGTGGACGCCGCCACCGAGATCACCCGAGTGGTTCCGGTGATCGAGGCGTTGTTCGCCCACGGCGTACCGGTCAGCATCGACACCACCCGCGCGGCGGTCGCCGAGGCGGCGCTCGCGGCCGGCGCCACCGTGATCAACGACGTCTCCGGTGGCCTCGCCGACCCCGCCATGGCGTCGGTCGCGGCGGCCGCAGGGTGCCCGTGGATCCTGATGCACTGGCGCGGTCACTCCCGCGAGATGCAGAGGCTCGCCGTCTACACGGACGTCGTCACCGAGGTCCGGGACGAGCTGCGGGCCCGCGCCGACGCGGCGATCACGGCCGGCGTCGACCCCGGCATGATCGTCCTCGATCCGGGTCTCGGCTTCGCGAAACTGCCCGAGCACAACTGGGCGCTCAGCGCCCGCCTCGACGTACTCATCGAACTGGGTTTCCCGGTCCTCTTCGCGGCCAGCCGCAAGACCTACCTGGGCCGGCTGCTCGCCGGGCCGGACGGCACGCCGCGGCCGGTGGACGGCCGCGAGGCGGCCACCCTCGCCACCTCTCTGCTGGCGGTCGCCGCCGGCGCCTGGGGTGTGCGGGTCCATGAGGTCCGCGCGACGGCCGACGCGCTCGCCGTCTGGCAGGCGACGGGCGCACCGGCGATCCGTGCCGAAGTGAAGGAGGGCCGATGACCGGCCGGATCACGCTGAGCGGCCTGCGGGCCCGCGGCAACCACGGGGTGTACGACTTCGAGCGCGCCGAGGGGCAGGACTTCGTGGTCGACGTGACCCTGGAGATCGACCTGGGCCCGGCCGCCCGCAGTGACGACGTGACCGACACCGTCCACTACGGCGAGCTGGCCACCGCCCTGGTCGGGGTGCTCACCGGCGAGCCGGTCAACCTGCTGGAGCGGCTCGCCGACCGGCTCCTCGACGTGTGCCTCGCCGACCCTCGGGTGGAGTCCGCCGAGGTGACCGTGCACAAGCCGCAGGCGCCGATCCCGCACGAGTTCGCCGACGTGGCGGTCACCCTGCGCCGGGACCGCCCGTGACGAGTGCGGTGCTGTCCATCGGCGGGAACCTGGGCGACCGGCTCACCCACCTGCGGGCCGCCGTGGCGCTGCTCGGCGACAGCGTCACCGCGGTCTCCGGGATCTACCAGACACCTCCGTGGGGAGACAGCGCGCAGCCGCCGTACCTCAATGCCGTCGTCCTGGTGAAGGATCCGGGCGCGACCCCGCGCGACTGGCTGGACCGGGCACACGCTTGCGAGACGGCCGAAGGCCGGGTCCGTGACCCGGGGCGACGGTTCGGGCCACGGACGCTGGATGTCGACGTCATCGCCGTCCGGCGTGACGACGGCACCCCGGTCGTCGACGACGATCCCGTCCTCACGCTGCCGCACCCGCGCGCCCACCTGCGGGCCTTCGTGCTGGTGCCGTGGCTCGCCGTTGATCCGGAGGCCGAGCTGCCGGGGCACGGCCCGGTCGCCGCGCTGCTGGACACGCCCGAGGTGGCGGCCGACCTCGCCGGTGTCACAGCCCGTCCGGAACTGTCGTTAGAGTCGATGGAGTGAGCGTCAACCCGGGCAACGACCCTTCGCGCCGGACCGATCCCTCGCTCCGGCCGACCAGAGCGTCGGCGCTGATCGTGGCCGCTCTGGCGGCCGCGGCGGTGGGCTGGCTGCTGATCTCCACGAACGACCTCTTCTACTACATCTCCCCGCTGCCGTGGACCGGCGCGGGCGTGCTCGGGGTGCTCGCCATCGCCGAGGCCTATCTCGCGCAGAACACCAGCGCCCGGATCCAGCGGAAGCCGGGCGCGCCGCCGGTCCAGCCGCTGGCCGTGGCGCGATATGCCGCTCTCGCCAAGGCGTCCTCACTGGTCGGCGCCCTGTCCGCCGGGTTCACCGCGGGCCTGCTGATCTGGCTGCTGCTGGAGCCGACCGACGAGGCCGGGTCGAGCGTGCCCACCGCGGCCACCACCCTGGCCGCCGCGATCGCCCTGATCGCCGCGGCGCTCTGGCTGGAACGCGCCTGCCGGGTCCCGGACCGCCCGGACCGCGAGGACGACGAAGCCGACCGCCGCTGACCAGCCGTTGATGATCTTCGACGAAAGATGGCCTCTGAACTGAGGCCATCTCGTTTCCGTATGCTTTGCGGCGGGCGGCACACAGCCGGAGTAGCGTGCGCCTCGAACCGCTCGTGGAGGCGTAAGGAGGCGCGGACCATGGCGTACGACGACACCACCTTCCGCCGGCCCGGTGACGAGAAGACCGAGAGCGACCCGGCCGCCTACCGGCGCCGGGTGCAGTACGACGACACCGCCGGCACCACCCTGGACCAGTCCCTGCGGAGCCCGGTGACCACCACCGGCGCGCTCCCGGCCGTGGCCGACGACGGCCGCGACCGGCTCGGCATCCACCTCGGCTGGGAGGTCATGCTGCTGGTCGCCGCGGGCGTCCTCGGCTTCCTGCTGCGCCGGGAGGACGTGGCCGCCCTCCAGCGGCCGGCCCTCGACGCGCTGCTGGTCACCGGCGCCGCGATCGGCCTGCTCACGCTGGGCGCCGGGCTCACCCTGCGGGCCGGCGTGCCGAACCTGGCCCTCGGGCCGATCGCCCTGGCCGCCGCCCTCCAGTACGCCGAGAACGGCGACCAGGGCGTGGTCAAGGCGCTCGTCCCGGCACTGATCATCGCGGCCGCCGGCGCCCTGGCGATCGCCGCTCTCGTGGTCGTGCTGCACGTCCCCGGCTGGGCCGCCACCCTGGCCGCCGGGCTCGGCGTCATCGTCTACATCCAGATGCGGCCCGGCCCGGTCGTCGTGCAGGGCGACTGGGACCCGACCGGCAAGGCGTTCCTGTTCTTCGGCGGGTTCGCGCTGCTCGCGGTGCTGGGCGGGGCGCTCGGCGCGATCGGTCCGGTGCGCCGCTTCGTCGGCCGGATGCGCCCGGTCGGCGACCCGGCCCGCCGCCGTGGTGCGGCCGCCGCCGTCCCCGCCGTACTCGCGCTGGTCGTCTCGTCGGTCTTCGCGGTCGGCGCCGGGGTGCTGTTCGCCGCCCAGGCGGACCGCCCGATCGAGCCGGAGACCGGCATCGAGTGGACCGGCATCGCGCTCGGCCTGGCCATGCTCGCCGGCACCAGCGCCTACGGCCGTCGCGGCGGCATCTTCGGCACCCTGTTCGCGGTGACCGCCCTGACCCTCTTCCTGGAGTACTCGGACCGCCTCGACCTCGAGATCGCCCTGTTCGCGATCGCCGCGGCGGTCTTCACGGCGGGCCTGATCGTGACCCGGTTCGTCGAGTCGTACGGCGCCGCCTACCAGCCGGCGGCCACCGAGGAGTGGAACGCCGCGGCGTCCAACGGCACGTGGTCGCCCACTCTGCCGGAGACGTGGAACTCGCCGGCCACCCCGGCGCCGCGCAGTGACCGTTGGGGATGACGGCCGGTGGGGTGCCACCTGCTGACCTATGCTTTCGGACATGACCTCGCAAAGCTTCGCGGAGCTGGACGCCCTGCCCACCGAGGTCCTGCGTGTGCAGGCGTTCGCACGGGCGCGGGAGAAACACGACATCGCCTTCTTCTGGGCGGTGCTGCGGCACCTGCCGGACGCGGCCGACGCCGCCTCGCTGGACGGGGCGCCCAACTCGATCGGTCCCACGGTCGACGAGGCGGTCGCCCTGTGGCGCGAGTTCGACGGCCGCGATCTCGGGGAGCAGGAGCCACTGCTGCGGGCGGCGTTCATCGACTACCTCAGCAAACAGTGACCGTCATCGTTTGAAAATCATGCCCCCGTGGGAATTCGCGGGGGCATGGCTCTCGGTAACCGGTACAAGACCGCACCCGGTGCGGGCACTCTTGCCGCACTCATACTCGTCCTGGTCTTCGGCAGTCCGTGGTATGCGGACTGGGCCCAGGAGAACACGTCCCCCGACACCGCGGGCGGCTGGTGGCTGCGGCTGCTGGCCTGGCCGCACTGGAGTTTCGACACCGACGACTCGTTGCGTGACGTGATCGTCGGCGACCTCAAGGCGATCCTGGTGGTCGTGCTGACCGCGCTCTTCCTCTACCTGCTGCCCGGTTCGCAGCTGGCCCGGGCGCGCGGCACGATCAGTCAGTTCTTCGCCGGCTGGGCCGCGTACATCTTCGCGGGCGGATTCGCCGCCCTGCTGGCCACCCTGTTCCTCAGCAACCCGTCCCTGCTCGGCGCGTTCAACGCGGCCGGCTCGGGCGCCCAGTACGGCCTGTTCATCGGCTGGATCGTCGGCCTCGCCTCGCTCGGCGGCTGGCGCGGCACCCGCTGATTCCGGCGACCGGTTCCGTGGCCTCGCCGAAGGGTGAGGCCACGGCCGGTTCATGCCGTCCCGGGACGGATGGTTTTGTCACGGGCGCACTCTCGGTAACATCTCCGGCCATGCCGGAACGGGAGACCCAAGGACACAGCGCACGGCTGCTCCGTGGCCTCGTCTGGGCGGGGGTCGTCCTCGCCCCGATGGCGGCCGCCGTCGTGCTGATCGGCGGCAACTCGAACTCGGTCCGGTTCGCGATCCTGCTGATCGCGGTCAGCGTCGTGCTGATCGGCGCGTCGGTGCTGGTCCGCAGCGATCCGGTGCTCCTCCGGATGGACATCGAGGATCGGGTCGCCCAGGAGGTCGAGGCCCTGCGGCGGGAGTTGCGCGCCGAGTTCGCCCAGGCCGCTCCGGCGCCGGCCGAGCCGCGACCGCCGCTGCCCATGCGCAATTCCGGAGGGCGGGCGCAGGTCGCCGCGCCGCCGGAGCCCGACTACGGGCACCGGCCGCAGTTCGTGCACCAGCCCGGCTACGAGCCCCAACCGGAGTTCGCGCACGCGGATCTCGTCCCGCAGCCGGTCTCGCCCGGCGCCTACGACGGCTATGACCAGGGCGGTTACGACCAGCCCGGTTATGACGACCAGGCCGGCTACGACCAGACCGGTTACGACCAGACCGGGTACGAGGACTACCAGCCGGACTTCGCGCCGCAACCGACCAACGGCCGCGCCTCGGTGCCCGGCATCGTCCATCCGGTCTCACCCGCCCGCAGCAGCGCCCCCGCCGGCCGGGCGAGCGCCGCGGTCCCGCCGCCGCCCGCCACGGGAGCCGCCCGGGTCGCCGCGGCCGCCGTCCCGATGCCCGGCACCGCGCC